>CAZGQK010000008.1:275-45119 GCA_964527645.1 uncultured Legionellales bacterium
TGTTACAGCACTGGCACTTGTTGATAAGCTAATGAGACCAAATATACCGATTGCGACGGCAACGGCAGTCGGCAGAGCTAGCGTTTTCATGACATACCTCTTATAGATCTATTATTAAATACAATAAGTTACAATTAATACTTAAAGTATAGGTAGATAGAGAGTTATTTCCACTAACTTGTTATAGCGTCATGAAAAACAAACAATAACACAAAACCCACTAAATTTATGGACTATTTGAGTCGCATTAGGACTGAAAAAACACTATTTTTTGAATAGTTATGAATTTTTTTCCGGTGCAAAGAAAAAAGATAATTTGACACTCTCCTACCCTTTAGTGATGTCAAAAAAACTGATATTAGGGGGGCGATCCAATGGCCCAAGCTGCATCACTGCCGTTACTACTCGCACAACCATTGCTCTTTGTTCATTTTTTTGCTATGGTCCGCCCGTGCGCTCATTCATCTTCGATCAATGTCTATAGCTTATATCCTGCACTTATCCATTACCATCAAGCCTGGATCGACCTATTACCAGTAGGCGGGTGCAATTTGAGGAATATTATCTATGTCATTTGAAAAACTTGGTCTATTAGCTGAATTATTACGTGCTATTAGGGAAAAAGGCTATCAACGCCCTACCCCCGTTCAATTGCAAGCAATTCCCCCTATTCTAAAAGGGAAAGACGCTGTAGTGAGTGCGCAAACAGGTACCGGAAAAACAGCTGCTTTCACACTACCCATATTACAACAGCTTTCTAAATTTCCCACAAAAAACAATGCTAATAAAAGATTTGTACGCGCACTGGTCTTAACACCCACGCGTGAATTAGCCGCACAGGTGTTTGAGAATGTTCAAATGTACGGAAAATACCTGCCGCTTAAATCAGCAAAGGTTTTTGGCGGAGTGAAGATTAACCCGCAAATCAGACAGCTTCGAGCTGGTGTCGACATATTAATTGCCACACCCGGTCGTTTGCTGGATTTAATCCAGCAAGGCGTTGTAGATCTCTCGAAAATTGAGATATTCGTGTTAGACGAAGCTGACCGCATGCTGGACATGGGATTTATTCGGGATATTCGTAAAATTCTAAACTTATTGCCGGAACGTCGACAGAATTTATTATTTTCGGCCACCATTTCAAAAGAAATTAAAGTCTTGGCGGATAAACTTTTGTCATCACCTGCCCGCATTGAGGTCGCACGTTCTACCGCAACGGCAGAACAAATTACGCAAGTCATTTATCCCGTTGACCGGTCGCGTAAACGTGAATTATTGTCCTTCATGATTGGCTCAAAAAACTGGCAACAAGTGTTGGTGTTTACACGCACCAAGCATGGTGCCAATCGCTTAACGAAACAATTAGAAATTGATGGCTTAACCGCCGCGGCCATTCATGGCAATAAAACACAAGGGGCACGAACTCGCGCGCTCGCGGATTTTAAAGCCGGAAAAGTTCGCGTACTGGTCGCCACCGATATTGCCGCCCGAGGACTGGATATTGCCAAACTGCCTCACGTTGTTAATTTTGAATTACCCAATGTGGCTGAAGATTATGTCCACCGAATAGGTCGCACCGGTCGCGCCAGTCATAATGGCTTAGCCGTTTCATTGGTATGCGTCGATGAACTCAAACTACTCAAGGGTATTGAAAAGCTGCTAGGTTATAAAATTACTGAGGAAACAATCCCTGGTTATGAGCCCAATCCTGCCCTCAAGTCAGAGCCCATTAAAATGCGCAGTGCTCAGCATCGTGGCAATTCATCCTCTCGGAAACGAACCCCAAGAAACCAAAGAGCGCGTCGTGGTGCGCCATCGGCTAAGCGAAGATCATCCCAAAGTCGTCGAAAGCCCAAAGGTGGTTAAAGACATTTTATTTTGTGCTGCCACCCGCGCAGAAATTCAGGTCATTCTAATAGCAAATAAACGCTTAGAGATTCCGCAGGCGATCCAATCTATTTATCAATAATAAAAAGCCGAGAAATGGCTCTCGGCTTTATTATTTTTTCAGGTAAAGTTTACCGATAAATAATTCTACAGCTGACACGGTTACGGCATTTCCACCAATGACGTGGTATATAATGCACTTTGCAACGACTAATAGCTGAGCGTTTTGCTGTGTAATAACTGCGAGAATAGACACCCGCGTAGCCGTTGGAATAGCAGCGTCGATAATGACGATACCAGTAGCTTCGAGGCGCCCAATAATAACCGCCCCAATAACCGGGGTGACGATAGCGTCCGTATCGTTTGCATACCGTGCGACCCCTATGTGTGATATAGCAATAGGTATAGCGGCGCGCTAATTGTTTACCTGCTAACTCATTAGCAATACCTTTTTTTGCCACCGCCGTTGTTACAGCACTGGCACTTGTTGATAAGCTAATGAGACCAAATGTACCGATTGCGACGGCAATGGTTGTCGTCATAGCTTGTAGCGTTTTCATGACATACCTCTTATAGACTTATAAAAAAATACAATAAGTTACAATTAACACTTAAAGTATAGGTGGATAGAGAGTTATTTCAACTAAATTGTTATAGCGTCATGAAAAACAAACACTTTTAGCACCCTGGCCGCTTGTTGGTAACATTATTAATTACAGTGCCGTAATAAACTGCCAATGTTTTTTTTCTACCGGCAGCACGGATAATCGGTTGCCACGCTGCAGTAATTTAAAGCCATCCAATTCTGGATATTGTTTGAGTTCTTGTAGGGTAATTATAGAATTAAATTTTTTCTTAAATTTAATATCCACCATAAACCAACGTGGATTATCCGGGTCGCTGCTTAAATCTGGGTGTTCACTATTGGGATCAAACGCGGTGTGGTCTGGGTACCCTTCCCTCACTACTTCGGCAATGCCGACAATGCCGGAGGGTTTGCTGTTGGAATGATAAAAGAAAACTAAATCTTTTTTCTTAATAGTATCACGTAATAGATTGCGCGCTTGGTAATTTCGCACACCGTCCCAATGGGTAGTTTTGTCGCGTTTTAAGTCATCGATGCTATAACAACCGGGTTCGGATTTCATTAGCCAATAATGCATGTTTTTTCCTATGTAAATAAATCATTGCCGGCGGTAATAATGCCGTTGCTGTCGAATTAACGCTTGCTGATATCCTTATCGAGGATTGCCCTGAGTTTGCGTTTGCCATTATGCCAACAATATTTGCTTGAATCAAACGTTTATTAGTCTTAACCTACCGTTATAACGTGTGATATGATAACAATACTTATTCTTTATGGACGTTGCCTGATGTCGACTACCACCCTACCCTTGCCGTTGTTTGATACCTTAGAACACGTTGGTCAGCAAGCACAGCAGCCGCCGACGGCTAGTTTGGCTCAATATCCCAGTTATGCCAAACAAGAATACGCGCATTCAATTGCATTTCTACGCAGCTACAATGGCTCACGTGCCACGTTTAACGCCTATCGGCGTGAAGTCGAGCGTTTGCTGCATTGGAGTTGGCTGGTGGGCAATAAACCAGTAAAACAGCTGCGTCGTGCCGATATTGAGGCCTATTTACAATTCTGTCAAAATCCACCAAAGACTTGGATTGGGTTAAAAAAAGTACCACGCTTTAAAGAAGAACAAGGCGAGCGGCTGCCAAACAAAGCATGGCGACCCTTTGTGGTACGCGTGAGTAAAGCGGCGGTGCGTCAAGGCAAACTAGCGGATGTAAAAAATTACGTTATGTCAGAAACCGCTTTAAAAGAAATTTTTGCTATTTTAAGCAGCTATTTTAATTTTTTAATTCAAGAAGAATTCACCGAGGTTAATCCGGTCGCGCATATTCGACAAAAAAGTAAATTTTTACGCAAACGCCAAGGCAAGCCTAAAATTCGCCGCTTATCGGAATTGCAATGGGAATATTTAATTGCTATGGCAACACAAATGGCGCAACAACAACCGGAAAAACACGAACGCACGTTATTTATTTTAAGTGCCTTATATGCTATGTATTTGCGCATTTCTGAATTGGCGGCCAGTGATCGTTGGACACCAAAAATGAGTGATTTTAATCGTGACCACGACGGTTTGTGGTGGTTTACCACTGTGGGGAAAGGCAATAAAGAACGCCAAATTGCTGTGAGTGAGTCTATGTTACAGGCGCTAAAACGTTGGCGTTTGTATTTAGGTTTGTCTGCCCTGCCCTCGCCAGCGGATACATCGCCATTATTACCAAAAATAAAAGGCAGTGGTGCGATTAGCAGCACGACTTTTTTGCGTAAAATTGTGCAAAAATGTTTTGATGCGACCATGGAGCGTTTGCAAAAAGATGGTTTTTCAGAAGAAGCGGATACGTTAATGTCAGCAACCGTGCATTGGTTGCGTCACACCGGCATTTCGGAAGATGTTAAGATTCGCCCACGCGAGCATGTGCGTGATGATGCTGGGCACAGTTCCAGTGCCATTACTGATCGCTACATTGATATTGAACTGCGTGAACGACACGCATCAGCAAAAAATAAACCCCTAAAACATAGCGACGATGAAGCGGATGGCTAAATTAAAAATTGGCCCATATACGCTGGAGAATAATTTAATTTTGGCACCAATGGCCGGTGTTACTGATCGCCCTTTTCGCCAATTATGTCGGCAATTTGGTGCTGGCTTGGTGGTTTCAGAAATGGTGTCTTCCAACCCTTTGTTGCAAAAAACTCGCAAAACACAGTTGCGCATGGATCACAGTGGCGAAGGTCACCCGCGGGCTGTGCAAATTGTCGGTGGTGATGCAGAAATAATGGCAGATGCCGCACGCTATAATGTTGATCAGGGCGCTGAAATTATTGATATCAACATGGGTTGCCCGGCGAAAAAAGTCTGTAAAAAAGCGGCCGGTTCTGCCCTATTACAAGATGAAAGATTGGTAAAACAAATTCTGCAAGCAACGGTAAAAGCCGTTAACGTGCCGGTGACTTTAAAAATCCGCACCGGTTGGGATTTAGAACATAAAAATGGCGTTAACATTGCAAAAATAGCGCAAGATTGTGGTATTCAAGCCTTAGCTGTGCATGGTCGCACCCGTGCTTGTCGATTTCAGGGGCCCATAGACTATGAGACTATTACGCAAATTAAACAAGCGATTCATATTCCGGTTATTGCCAATGGTGACATTTTAACGCCACAAGATGCAAAAAAAGTATTACAGCAAACACAAGCAGATGGCATTATGATTGGGCGTGCCGCGCAAGGTTCTCCATGGATATTTCAGCAAATTCAACACTATTTGTCTCATGAGAGTTTTTTACAAGCACCCAAGAAAAATACGATTAAAAATATTTTATTAAGCCATTTGGATGCGTTATATGCTTTTTATGGTGATTATTTGGCACCTAGAATTGCGCGCAAACACGTTACTTGGTATTGTCAGCAACACGCACATGCGCGAGAATTTCGTAAATTCTTTAATACGTTAACTGATTATATACAGCAATATACAGCGATTACTAATTTTTTCCAAGAAGCACATTAGCGTTTTCCAGGGTTAGCTTCTTTAATGAAAAAAGCAACTATTAAGCTGATCAAAAGGAGCACGGGTAATGCAGCCATGGCAAAGGTATAATTATTACTATAAAAAACATGTGCGCCAATCTTGGGTAAATGATGTAGTTTTTTATGAAAATCGAGTAAGTAGCCGAATGCTGGTTGAAAAATGATTCCGCCAAGCATGACTAAGGTATTAGTTATGGCGACAACGGTTCCCGAGATGTGATGGCTAAATTCTTCTTTTGCTAAAGGAAATATAAGGGGGTGTGAGGCAGTAAAGATGCCGATTAACAACAATAACAATGCCAATACGTCCGTGGGGACTGTTTTCTGAAAAAGGTAGGGTGGAAAAACAATCACGGAAAATAGTAGAGTAATCATGATGATGGAAATAATAACCGGCATCTTTCTATTTTGCATTTTATCTGAAAAAAGGCCAAACAGTGGACTGGCAATAACCCAACCAAAGGTGAACATTGAGATAAATTTCGCTGCTTTTATATCAGTTAAATGATAAACATGTTCTAGGTATGGGATGCCCCAAACATCAAGAAATATTGAGGAAGGTAGGTAATACAGGCAGCCAACAATACCAATTAACCAGATTTGCTTATTTCTTAAAATAATTGCTAATTGTTGCCTTATGGTGAGTTTAAATTTTTGCACAATATGGGGTATTTTTTTTGTCGAAGCTGCCATACGATTGTCACGCAGAAAGGTTATAATAATGAGGGCCAATAAAATACCTACTCCTACTGTAATTAACTGAGTATTTTTCATGCCCAGTTGATCTTTTAAATAGACACCACCGACATCAATTACAATAGCGGCCAGCATGCCTAACGAATCAGTACAGCACGTGGCAATACCAAAATATTTTTCTGGCAAGCTGATGGCGGCAGTTTTTAAAGCGGATACATAGCCAAAGGCGCAGCCAAAGCCCATCAATAATCGCCCTAGTCCTGCATATTCTATATTAGTTGCTAAGGCGGTTATTAATAAACCAAAGGCGCTGATGAGGCAGCTGCAGCTGATAATAAGACGCAGGCTATAACGATCGACCAGCAAGCCACAGGGAATCTGCATAACAGTATAGCTGTAATAAAAAAGTGCGGTGAAACCACCAAATTCCACACCGTTTAATTTGAAATGGTGCATAAAAGCACCGGCCATAGTGCTAGGCAAAATGCGAACAGAGATAACATAACAATAAAATAGGGCAGCTAATAGCCAAAATAGCCATGGAATGATATGGGTAATTTTCAACGATTTTTTCGTCATATTTTATATTAATACTTAAAAAAACGCCTTGCAACCATGTTAGTCACAAGACGAGTTGTTTAAGCTTATTTATTGGTTATCGACACAGACAGTTTCAAGTATTACTTGCGATACTTCATAAGGATCTGCATTTGCTCCTGGTCGACGATCTTCAAAATAACCATAACCGGCCTCTTTAACGGATAGTGGGATGCGGATAGAGGCAGCACGATCGGAAATACCAGCACTAAAGTTGGAAATGTGTGCGGTTTCATGTTGTCCAGTTAAGCGGTTTTCTAAATTATGACCATAAACTTTAATATGTTTGTCGTGTGTTTTTGCTAAACGTTCAACGGCCGCTTCAATGGCTTGTAAACCACTGCCCGGTTCACGTGTTTTTTGTGTCGAAAAATTGGTGTGTTTGCCGGCACCATTCCAGTCACCTTTAATTGGCTTGGGATTAAGCGTAGCAGAAATACCAAAGTCCTCACCAATGCGATAAAGTAACCAACGTGCTAACCACAAATGATCGCTTACGGTAATTGGGTCTGCAGATTCGTCTTTAATACCGCGATAACCTATTTGAAACTCCCATTGGCCAGGCATAACTTCGGCGTTGATGCCAAAAATCATCAGATCAGCATCGATACAAGCCTGCGTATGTATAGTCACTAAATCACGGCCAAATACTTCATCGGCGCCAATACCGCAGTAAAACGGGCCTTGTGGCTCGGGATAACCACCATCTTTGGGCCAACCCAATGGTCGCGACCCTTTAAACAAGGTATATTCTTGTTCAAAGCCAATCCAAGGATCTTGCTCATGTACTTGTGGTAGTTCCATAACTGCGCGCAACTGTGCTCTGCTGTTAGTGGAGTGTGGAGTGTTATCTGGGTTGAGAACCTCGCATAACAGTAAATAGCCGCTCTCAAGCAGCGGGTTTTTAACAAAGGCAGCTGGACGTAAAATCAAGTCTGAATTGGTGCCTTGGGCTTGATAAGTTGATGAGCCGTCAAAACCCCAATCAGGGAAATCGGATAAACCAGAGATCGTCTTGGGTAGTTGCAAAATGCGTGTTTTGGACCTTAATTTTTTGGTTGGCACAGTTCCATCAATCCAAATATAAGTTACTTGGTACATATTTTTCATACTCTTTCCCACAAAGGTTGTGTTAAAATACTTCCATATGATTATGTGTTAGAGGATCCTAAAGACCTGACCAGTCTTATTTGCACGGGGGCAATGATATACCTGAATATTAACTAAATCAACATATAAATAATACATTTCCGGGCTAGTACACTGTTTTTTTTGACAGTAACAATGAATATGGGTGCTGTTTTGCAACTATAAGTCGGATACTGATGGTAGTTACATTAAGATTGACTGGTTACAGCATTGATTCATATGTTAATATTGATTTAACTATCATTTTTTAAATAGTAAACATTGGATAATTTCATGAAAAAACAAACTTATTTGACCACCTATATGCGCGTATTACTGAATGATTGGCAAGGACTTGCGGACTTAATGCAAAGCCATGCTTCTCCCATTGTGGGAGAAGTAAAGACGGAATCCACGCCGGAGTCAGTGAAGGAAAGGTTGACTGAAAAGCAGATTGAAGATGCGCTGTCTGGGCCTTATGCTACATTTTTCCAGCAGAAATTAGCAGCCTATGCGGTGTATGCACGTATTAATATGGCGGTTTTGGCAAAAGAAGATAATCCGTTGAAAAATGCTGCGGAAAAATATGAGCTATCTGATGCTGACGAAGCCATTAAAGCTGTGCAATTAAACAAATCGCTGTTGGAAAAACTCACACCAGCTAATATGCAGAAAATCAGGAAAGATTTGGATAAACTGGTGGAGGATCACTTTGATAATTGGCAAACACAAATTGAGGAATGGTACAAGGATATCTGCCAGGCATCAAAAAGAGTTAAAGTAGCGTTGAGTGATAGCGAACAAGAGCAATTATGTGCCGATGAACCTATTTCTGAAATTAAAGATCGCTATGCAGATTTAAATCTTCCTTGGCCGAAATTAAAACAAAACGGGGCTAACTTTAGAGAATATATTCAGCTTAAAGTCTATCTTGCCATTCAAAGTACTTTGTCTCGTCAACAATTACCCCATGGTGTGGAAGAAGTGAATCGGAAACAAAAACTCCTGAAAAGCACTTATAAAAGAATAGCTGAAGCAGAGGAAGAATTAACAACAAAGCAGCAAAAAGAAACGGATGAAGTTATTGCGCCTATTAAACAATTGTTACAAGTAGACTGATCCACCCTGCTCGTCCTACCCACATGGCTAACCTATTGACAATAAAGGAATAAAAATGTTAGCCTGATCTTTCCTTTGTTTTGTATGGCAGGTTAACTTGATGGTTCAAGGAAACAAGATGAGCTTTTTCCCAGTGGTGGCCTTTCTGGTCGGTGGTGCTTGTGTCTGCAACAATCTCATTGTGCCCCAGCTTTAAATTAGCACTTATTTCCAGCATTCTTTCACGAAATAATGAAAATGAGGTTTCGATGTCAACGCGTAACAACAGTCAAAAAAATGCAACTAAAAGTCAAAGAAGATCCTTTACCGTTTTGTTTTCAACGGAAATGTGGGAGCGCTTTGCTTTTTATACTTTAAGTTCGCTATTTGTTTTGTATCTAATTCGGCAGATGGGGTTTAGTGATGGTAAGGCTTTTTCATTATACGGTGCGTTTACTGCCTTGTTGTTTATTATGCCTCCCGTAGGTGGTTATCTGGCTGATCGCTATTTAAATTATCAAAGCACTTTGATTGTAGGTGTTGTCATTCTAATTATTGGCTATTCCTTAATTATCTTTCCTGAGAATCGATTTTTTTATATGGGATTAAGCTGCATTATTATCGGGCAAGGGTTTTTTAAATCAATGCCCTACCTATTGCTAGGACAAGTTTATGGAGATGATAAAAAATCTTTAGATAGTCGCTATACCTTGTATTATTTATCTATAAATATTGGTGGTATTCCCGCGGTATTATTTAGTGGTGTCATTGCTAAATCACTTGGCTGGGATTATGCTTACGCTATTGCAGCGCTTGGTATGGTAGTTGCTTTTATATCTTTTAGTGCTTTTTTCCGCTATTTGAAACCTTATGTGAATAAAACTAATAAAATTAGACTGCAAGCGGTCGCTTGGATATTATTAGGTTCCATTGCTGTGGCTGCGACTGTCGATACATTACTATTGCATGTTCGTCTAGCAGATGCTGCTATTATCATTGCTTGCCTTGGCTTAATTGCTTATGTATTGAAAAATATGTATAAATTAACACATAAAGAGCGGAAAAAATTATGGTTCATGCTAGGATTGATTGCCTTAAGCATTGTTTTTTTCGCTTTTTGGTATCAGATGCCAACTTCGTTGACCTTATTTATTGCACGTAATGTTGATCGACATATTTTTGGATTTAATTTGCCAGCCTCTTCTTTTTGGGCCTTTAATCCCATTTGGATTTTAGTTATGAGTCCGATACTAGCCTGGTTTTATAAAAAGTTAGGTAAAAGAAATCCCAATATGTGGATAAAGTTTTCTTTTGGCCTGGGCTTAATTGCTATTGCCTATTGGGTTATTGTAGCTGGGTGCCGATTTTTTAATACAGCAGGTATCATTTCTGCCTATTGGATTGTAGCAGGTTACTTGTTTTTATCATTGGGCGAATTATTAGTCAGTGCGTTGGGCGCATCGATGGTTATTAAATATTCGCCGCAATCGATGCGTGGTGTGATGATGGGAGTATGGTTTTTTGCCTCATCAATTGCTGGTATTTTGGCAGGACGTTTGGCCAAGATGACAGATATCCCGCATAGCAATCACAATGTAATCTATAGCTTGCACGTTTATCAGCACGCTTTTTCTGTGTTTGGCACGACGGCATTAATCATCACCTTGGGCTGCTTGCTGGGTTACGGCGTTTCGCAGAAAAGAAAAGCGTACTTGCATAAAACCTCTCCGCTTATATCTGATGCACATTGATTAGGCTAAGCCCCATTGGCATTGTTGAACAGCCTAGCGGATTTGTTGGGCTTTTTTTGTGTGTGTAGTCTATAATGAATCTAGCGATTATTATGGATCAGCGGAGCTATTGAAAGATGCCACATTACGTTTACATGATTGAGTGCGTAAACGGCAGTTATTACACCGGTTACACCACAGATGTTGAGCGACGCTATCAAGAGCATCAACAAGGCAGCAGCAAGTGTCGTTATACGCGCAGTTTCCCGCCAAAGAAACTCGCCGCTTATTGGTCTTTTGCCAATCCTATCGATGCCTTGGCGGTTGAAAGACAGATTAAAGAGATGTCGAAGCTGGAAAAGCAACAGCTGATTGACCAATGGTCAGCAGCGTCATAATTTTTTTCTTCGCTCTTTTTTGCGTTGCCTTTAGGTATATCTTGGCTTGCCCATCGCAACGTAAATTAAGGTTTAGCGTACTATGGGTTGCTTTTGCTAAATTAATATAATTTAATAATCCCTGTATAATACCACATTGGTGTTGTATCATGCGGGGGTTGTAGGTAATTTTTTACAAAAGTAAAGGGGAAAGTTAATGAATAATGGAAATGGAAATGGAAATGGAAATGGAAATGGAAATGGAAAAATTGAGAGTGTTATAAGCTTGAAAGATCAATTGGTTATGGAGTATTTAATTTGGGAGACTAATGGTGTTAATGGAAAACGTGAACGAAGTCCAGGTACTTTACTTGGTGCAAGTCAAAAAAATGACATTTTTTCAGAATGTAATCACTGGCCGCGT
This sequence comes from uncultured Legionellales bacterium, assembly GCA_964527645.1. GTDB lineage: Bacteria > Pseudomonadota > Gammaproteobacteria > CAZGQK01 > CAZGQK01 > CAZGQK01. The sequence goes on from CAZGQK010000008.1 coordinate 11,830, forward strand.
GATCTGCTTCCTGAGCTTGGTCTAGTTGTAAGTCTTAATTCTCATCTTGCTGATTTGGGTTTGGCAGCTGTGGATAGAGGTAATGAGCAGAATATACAAGGGGGGGATGACGATACAGCTAACGGTGGTCAAGAAGTTGAAAAAAGGAAATTAGGTTACCGATTAACCTTACGACCAGGGTGTTTTTGCGAAAACAACAAAAACATTCCGGTGGCTAATAGTCCCGATAGCAGTGAGCCAACTAACACGCCTTGGCGTGAGATATCTTCAAATACGGTTTGGTGAAATGCCAGTGAGGCTAAAAATAGGCTCATGGTAAAACCCACGCCGGTTAAAGCAGCTAAACCAAATAAATGTGCCCAGGAAGTGTGTTCGGGGCGCTGGGCCAGTTTTAATTTTTCAGCAACAAAGGAAAATAAAAACACACCGCAGGATTTACCGACAAAAAGTCCCAATATGATACCCAGCGGCACTGGATTTAACAGTGAGCTGAATTTGAAATCAGCAAATGAGATGCCGCCATTGGCAAATACAAACAACGGCAAGATCATAAAACCGACCCAGGGATGCAGGGTTTGTTCCAGGCGACGCAAAGGTGAATAATTAGCGCCCTTCACTTCCAGCGGAATGGTTAGACCTACTAATACACCGGCTAAAGTGGCGTGAATGCCAGATTTTAATACACACACCCAAATAACAATACCCACCATAATATAGGCGGCGTTGCGTTTAACGCCGAATCTATTCATAACAATTAAAATAATTAAGCCTAAGCACGCGAGCAAAAACGAAAAAAACGAAAGACGATCAGTGTAAAATATAGCGATAATGGTGATCGCTAAAATATCATCAACAATCGATAGCGCGACTAAAAACACTTTTAAATTAGGATGAATACGTTTGCCCAGCAAACCAATCAAGCCTAGGGCAAAGGCAATATCGGTGGTGGTGGCAATCGGCCAACCAGCAACCGACCCTGCGCCGTGGCGGTTAAAGCTTAAATAAATCAGTGCTGGCACCACAATACCGCCCACTGCGGCGATGACTGGTGAGGCTAGTTTTTGCGGGGTGGATAATTCGCCGCTTAACATTTCGCGCTTCATTTCCAGTGCTAGCAACATAAAAAAGATGGCCATTAAACCGTCATTGATCCACAATAAAAACGGTTTGCTTAAGTTAAAATTGCCGATATGGAAACGTATGGGTAAATCTAAAATAGTGTCATAAACATGGTTTAACGGGGAATTGGCAATTAATAGCGCAATCATTAGCGCAAACAGCAGTAACAAGCCACTGGCAGTTTCGATTTTAATAAACTTTTGCAGTTGCCTGCTTAGTGACATCTGGTTCTTCCTTTGCTGCTGTTCAAATTCTAGCCATTAGCTGCGGGCTGCTTAACCAGCCATTGCAAGCGTTATATTGTCACTTCCAGCGCCTTGAAGCAATTTATTAGTCTTTAGTTTACTATTTGGCTTGTCATGCTAATGGTTTATCTTTTTTTACAGTAGAACGGAAATGGGAAATCATTAATGGTTTATATATGCAATAAATAATCACCCCGCCACCTCAGCGTCGCTTTTTTTGCCGCGCTGTTGTTTTGCTAAATCGTTGCGTTGGCGTTCTAGTTTTAGAAAATAATTTACATCCACCCCACCGGTGATGTAATTGCCGGTAAATACGGAATCTTCAAACTGGGTTATCTTTGTATGACCACGTACTTGCGCACGCCGGACAGCAGCGATGACGGCATCTAGTTCTTGATAAACTAACCAATCCGCGCCAATTAACTGCCCCACTGCGTCAATGCTGCCTTGGGTGGCAATTAATTCATTAGCACAAGGCATATCGATGCCATAAACGTTGGGGTATTTAATCGGTGGTGCTGCTGAGGCAAAATAAACTTGTTTCGCACCGGCGTTGCGTGCTAGCTGAATTATTTCGCGACTGGTGGTGCCGCGGACAATGGAATCATCGACCAATAAAACATTTTTGCCGTGAAATTCTTCGGCAATGGCGTTGAGCTTTAAACGCACATTGTGTCGGCGCATGCGTTGACCCGGCATAATAAAAGTACGTGCAATATAACGGTTTTTTACTAACCCTTCGGAATAAGGTAGTTCTAAGCGCTGCGCTAGCGCCAACGCAGCGGTGCAACTGGTATCCGGCACAGGAATCACGACATCAATGGAGGGTTTGCTGGTTAAGGATTGAATTTTTTCAGCCAATGCGCGCCCCATATTAATGCGCGCCTGATAAACGGAAATACCATCGATAGTTGAATCCGGGCGCGCTAAATAAATATATTCAAATAAACAGGGCCGGGATTTAACTTGAGTGGCACAAACATCACGATGCACCTGCCCTTGTTGATCGACAAATATCGCTTCACCGGGAGCCACATCATCGGTTAATGTAAATCCCATGGCATTAAAAACCACACTTTCGGAGGCAAATAAATATTCTGGCCCACCGGGTTGTTCACGCCTACCATAAATCAAAGGACGAATACCATCAGGATCACGAAAGGCTAGTATGCCCTGCCCGGCGATTAAAATAATCACCGAATAGGCGCCTTGGATACGTGCGTAAACGCGTTTTAGTGCAGCAAAAAGTTCGGGTACTGAAAACTGTTTTTCTTTAGCTTGTTGCAATTCATAAGCAAATACATTGAGTAATAATTCAGAATCCGACTGCGTATTTAAATGGCGCAAATCTTTTTCGATCACATCTTGGTGTAATTGTTCGGTGTTGACTAAGTTGCCATTATGCACAATGCTTAAACCGTAAGGTGAATTGACATAAAAGGGCTGTGCTTCTGCGACACTGTCCGAACCTGCGGTGGGATAACGTACGTGCCCCACCCCCATATAACCTTGCAATTGGCGCATATGACGGCTGTGTACCACATCACGGACTAAGCCAGCGGATTTACGGGTGTGAATTTGTTCGCCATCAAAGGTGGCAACTCCCGCCGCATCTTGGCCACGGTGTTGAATCATGGTTAGGGCATCGACAATGGATTGATTAACGGCTTGTTGGTGATTTTGACTAATGATGCCGATAATGCCACACATCAGGGATTTTCCGTGTTATCTGCTTTGCTTTGCGAAGTATCCGTAACCCACTCCGATACTTGTTGAATTTGTTGCGGTAAAAAGCCACCCAACCAATTAACCAGACCTTGAAACTGTGGTGCTAACTGCGATTGCTTGACCCAGGGAATGGGTTGTTGGCCACCAAAAGTAATAAGTAAAAGTAAAATCGCCACAACTAATATGCCGCGGGCGGCGCCAAAAATAACACCCACCAGACGATCAATTAGGTTAATGCCAGATTTATCAACTAAGGCAGCGATCACGACATTAATAAAAATACCTAGTATTAGTACAATTATAAAAATAATAATAAAACAAATACCAAAGCGTAGGCTAGGTGAGTGAATATAGGATTGTAGATGATTGGCCAGCGGTGGGGCTAGTTTTATTGCCAGAATAAAGGCTGCAACCCAGATAGCCAATGAAACGGCTTCTTTAATGAATCCACGTAAGAAACTGATAATAATGGATATGGCAATAACCGCGAGGATAGCATAATCCAAAAAATTCAATTGAGTCCAGGAAATATTTGTCATAGGTTATACCTTGTATTTAATTATAACTCCGTTGAGCTTAAACTGATTGCGCAGTTGCTGGCTGACTTGTTGTAATCTATTTTTATTGATATTCGGCCCCACAAATACGCGCGTTAGCTGGTTACCTGCCGAGTTGGTGGTAGAACGGATATACGCGTTATAGCCTTTTTGCCGTAATTTATTGACTAGACGATTAGCATTGGGCTTTTGCGAAAATGTTCCTAATTGAATAACCCAGGCAGTCGGTGTTGGCAACGTGCTTGCCACTAAATTTGGATTTTCTATCGCATTGCTAGCATTTGTTTGCGTAGGTGTTGTTGTTGCTCTGGGTGTGGTTGCTGTTGTCGGTGTACTCGGCGTAATAGTTGGCGGCGTAGGTGTATTTGCCGTGTTGTTAGCCTGTTGGGTATTGGTATTTGCGGTTGCAGTGTCACTGTTTGCAGCTGTAGCTGGATTTGTCGATGGTGTTATTGTCGCTGGGGTTGTTGGTGTTTGCTTCTCTGCTGTATTAGCTGGTGTGTTATTTGTATTTTGTTGCATGGCTGGTTGAGTATTTTGTTGCATAGCTGGTTGAGTATTTTGTGTGGCGGCGTTGTTGAAATTTTGTGGTTGCGTGCCTGGTTGTGCTGTTTGATCGTTGTTGGCCGTGTCGGCTGGAATGGGTTGGGGTAACTGAATTTGCACACTTGGGGTGCTAGGTGCCTTTGGCACTTTGCCAGATAATTTTAGTTTTGATAAGGGGTGTGTGTTGTGGAACAGTACAGGTAAGAAAATAGACAGTAAAGCGATTATGACGAAAAGGCCGATAATGCGTTGTTTTAATTGTAAATTCATAGTTAAATCTCCCATCCTTGTTGCATTAGCCAGTGCTGCGCTTGTGCCACGGTGTGAAATGATCCCCATACCACAATCCGATCCCCTGCCCTGCAGTCAGTCATTGCCTGCGATAGCGCTTGTGCTACTGAGTCGAAAGTATAACAGTTTTTTTGAATTTGTGGACCCAATTGTGTGTAAGTCTCGGCTGCATTAATGGCGCGTGGTAATGGCGCCAGGCCGGCAACATACCACTGTTCCACGCAGTTGCTTAAAGCTTGTGTGGTCTCGCCAATGGCTTTATCACCCAGCATCGCTAATACACTTAAAGTACGTCCTTTGGGTGGCGAATCTTGCAATTGTTGCGCCAACCAATGTCCCGCCTGTGGATTATGAGCCACATCAAAAATGATGGGCTTTGGTTTATCTACTAAATGAAATCGGCCATTAAATTTTGTATTTTTTAAAGTGTCATAAATAAATTTATCCGCGACGGGTAAATCATCTTTTAGACAATTAAGTGCCATTAAGGCGGTAGCGACGTTTTGAATTTTGAGCATGGGTTTGGGTAGTTGCTGATATTGCTGTTGCGGGCCCTGCCAATGCCAATGTTTTTCATCAGTTTTATAGGAAAATTCACGGTTTAACCGGTATACATTGCAGTTTTTCTCAAGAGCAGTTTGTATAACACTATTGGGTGGGTTGGCATCGCCAATGATCACCGGTTGTTGTTGACGAAAAATACCGGCTTTTTCGCGACCAATTTGCTCACGGTCATCGCCTAAATACTCACAATGATCGATATCAATGCCGGTGATAATGGCATAATCACCATCGACGATATTAACGGCATCTAAGCGCCCACCTAAGCCAATTTCCAATAATACGATATCTAACTCTTCATTTTTTAATTGATAAAGCGCTGCTAACGTTGTGTATTCAAAGAAACTTAAGTCATTCATCTTGTCCATGTTGGCAATGGCCGCAAAGGCTTTTATCCAGCCAGCGTCATCACTGTTTTGGCCATTGATGCAAACTCTTTCATTAAATTTAAGTAGATGCGGCGAAGTATAGCTGCCTACGCGATAACTCGCGGCTAATAAAATGTTGGCCAACGTATGAATGCAGGAGCCTTTGCCATTGGTGCCGGCGACAATAACAACAGGACAGGAGAATTGGCGTATGTTTAATTGATCGGCTATCGGTTGAATACGTTCTAGACCGAGTTTTATCGCACTTCCTTGTCTGCTATAGAGCTTATTTAACCAGCCAGTTAAATCATCAGCCATGATGCTCTCTTTAAGTTGCGTCGGGTTCTTCGCTTGTGGATGTGTCTGGCGATTGGATAGGTTCATACGTGCGATGCGTCAATTGTGCTAATAAAGATGAAATCACTTTGCGTAATTCGCGTCGATCAACCACTTGGTCGATGGCACCGTGTTCTAATAAAAATTCACTGCGTTGAAAGCCTTCGGGCAATGTTTGGCGAATGGTTTGCTCGATAACACGCGGGCCGGAAAAACCGATTAACGCTTTGGGTTCGGCAATAATAATATCGCCTAAAGTTGCCAGGCTAGCAGAAACTCCACCCATGGTGGGATCGATTAATACGCTAATAAACGGAATTTTTGCTTGTGATAATCGACTGAGCGCTGCGCTGGTTTTTGCCATTTGCAATAATGACAACAAACCTTCTTGCATGCGCGCCCCGCCACTGTTGGAAAAACAAATCAACGGGCATTTTTCTTGCAATGCGGTTTCGGCGGCAATGGTAAAACGTTCGCCAACCGCAGAACCCATGGAGCCACCAATAAAATTAAAATCAAAGCTGGCGCCAATAACGGGGATGCCATTGAGTTGACCTTGTATAACAATTAGTGCTTCTTTTTCTTGGGTTTTCTTTTGTGCGGCGCTCAAGCGATCTTTGTATTTTTTTGAATCGCGAAATTTAAGGATATCTTGCGCCTCAACATGCTTCGCCAGTTCTTTGCGCGGTTCAGGATCTAAGAATTTTTCTAAGCGCCGACGACCGGTTAGGCGCAAATGATGGTCACATTTCGGGCAAACATCGATATTTTTCTTCAGCTCGGCACGATACAAAACCGCCGTACAAGCTGGACACTTGCTCCAGATGCCCTCTGGAACGCCTTTTTTTTCAGCTGTGCGGATTGTAGGTAACAATTTCTTAAACCAACTCATATCGTAACCTGGATTAATTGTTTAGCCCCAAGGTTACCATAGCCTTAAGCTTGCTACTAGGGGGGGATTTTGAGATTTTTTGGCGGGAGCAGTGCTGTTTTTTTTCTTATTTTCTGGATTCTCTGCTTTCGTGGAGGACGGTGAGTTTTTTTATAGTTTTCTGGTTCCCCCGCCTTTGCGGAGGATGACGGAAAAAAAACACTGTCATCCTCGAGCTTGCCCGGGGATTAAGAAAAATAAAAAACATTTTGAACCCATATAATCCGCAAGTTAAGCTTGCTAGCTGATATTTTTTTATTGTGGAATGTTGTACCATGAGCTCTTATGACCAACAGAAGAACGACTTAATGCAAGCGATACGCCGCTACCTGCTGCCGCCGGGGGCTAAACTACATGTTGATTTTTTATCCGGTTTAACCGTTGCCTTAGCGCTAATTCCAGAGGCCATTGCCTTTGCTTTGGTTGCGCACGTGAGTCCGTTGGTGGGTTTGTATGCAGCATTCTTCATGTGTTTGATCACAGCAGTGTTGGGTGGGCGTCCAGGTATGATTTCTGGTGCCACTGGTTCGATGGCGGTTGTGATGGTGGCTTTGGTGAGTCAATTTGGGGTTAAATATCTGTTCGCTACCGTTATTTTGACCGGCATTTTACAAATCATTATCGGCTTATTGCACCTGGGAAAGTTGATTCGCATGATGCCGAAATCGGTTATGGTCGGCTTTGTTAATGGCTTGGCCATTGTTATTTTTCTCGCGCAGTTGCATCAATTTAAAGTAACCAGTGCACACGGCGGTTCGCATTGGCTGCAAGGTCATGCGTTGTATGTCATGATCGGGCTGGTTTTACTGGCCATGTTGATTACGCATTATCTACCCAAATTTACCAAAGCGGTTCCTGCGGCGCTAACCGCTATTGTTGTCGTTTCTCTTATTGTACTTTTGGGCGGTGTGCATACACGCGTGGTGAGTGACATGATGGCAGGCTCTCATCTATCGCCTGGCCTACCCTCCTTTGCTTTGCCGGGCACCCCGTTGAATTGGCATACGCTTTACGTCATTGTGCCCTACGCGGTTATTTTATCGGTTATTGGGCTTTCCGAGTCATTGATGACCTTGTCGATTATCGATGAACGTACGCAAACACACGGACGTGGTAACAAAGAATGTATCGCGCAAGGTATTGGTAATATTGTTTCTGGTTTTTTCTCCAGCATGGGTGGTTGTGCCATGATCGGACAGAGCATGATTAATATTACCTCCGGTGGTCGCGGTCGCTTGTCTGGCATTGTGGCGGGTATTTTTTTGTTATTATTTGTCGTTTTATTATGGCCATTTATTGCTATGATTCCGCTGGCTGCTTTGGTTGGCGTTATGTTTATGGTGGTAATTGAGACTTTTGAATGGGCAACATTTGAATTTATTCATAAAATCCCCTTGCACGATGCGTTAATTATTGTAGTGGTTACTGCGGTGACGGTTGCCACCAATTTAGCGACAGCAGTTATTGTGGGTGTCATCATGGCTTCGTTGGTATTCGCTTGGGAAACGTCGAAAGATATTCATGCGAAAGAAAAAGTGAATGCCGAGGGTTCTAAAGAATATATTATTCATGGGCCGTTATTTTTTGGTTCAAGTACTAAGTTTAAAGCGCTCTTTTCGGCGAAAACAGATCCTAAAGATGTGATTATTGATTTTAAATATTCGCGTGTTGCTGATCACTCAGCGATTGATGCCATTAAATATGTCGCCAACAGTTACCTTCGTTACCATAAGGTCCTGCATCTGCGTCACCTTAGCGCCGAGTGCCGCGCGTTATTGGGCAAGGCTGGCAACATGGTGGAGGTCAATATGCTGGAAGATCCCGACTATCATGTGGCCACGGATCAGTTGGACTAGTTTTTCATTTGTGCTTCGGTCGATCGATCAGTGACAAATAAATCATTCTTTTTTTCAGCATTTGAAACATTATTATATATCTATAACAATCTGAATAACAAAGTTATGTTAAGACACCCCCTCCAGTAAACTCATTTATTTTCATCAAAAAGTAAAAATTTTTCATTATACATTCGAAAATTTTATGGATAAATTTCACATTGAATATACCAATTTATTATATTTGGTATATAAATCATTCATTATGAAAATTATCCATATTGAAAATATTAATTATTATAAAAATACAGGAGTGTTGTTATGAAAGGTGGAAGTAGAGGACCGTTTACTCATGAAGAAGAAGAACAAAACCAACTTGCCCAGCTGGACCAGCTGCGTGAAATGTTGGGGTCAGAAGACGTTGTGGCTGAAGTAAGGAGGTTGCAGAGGGCGGCGGAAGAGAATCCATTTATGGCGTTGGAAGAAAGCGGTGGTGTACCTGAGACCTTTGAGAGATACATGAAGCTATTTTGTTCACATCGTCAATTGGAAGCTAGGCTAAAAGATCATCAAGAAAACAGAGCAAAAGCAAAAGCAGACGCAAAAAAAGAAGCAGAAGCAGGAGGATCTGTGGCTTATAATGATGCGACTTGGCAAAATGCAGAAGAGGAAATGCAGACGCGTCTTGCGGAGCTAACTGCTCAATTAGCAGCGATCCGCAAAAAATTACACAGTTTTACTGGGGGGCTCCTTTTATCTTCTATGTCAGGAAAGTTTACAGCACCAGATGCTTTAATTAGTATTGATAAGTGTGCAAGTTTGTTACTTGATAGTATGGCAATGGTTTATCTTTGCAGGGAATTCACGGATCCAAAATTGTCTGAGGATTGGGTTTTGCGTATAATTGAACCGCGTAATGGACTTTTGGTACGCAAACTAGCTGATGCTATAAGGCAGGAAGCAGAAAAAATCCTCAAAGAAATGCAAGCAAAAGCAGAGGCTGAACAAGCAGACAAAAAACATCAAAAATTCATTGATGGCATTGTAGCAAAAAAGGAAGAGTGGTTCGCTGCTAGGCGCGCGACTGTTGAACAAGTTCGTGGGCTGCAAGTCAGAATTACAGAAGATAGTGAAGAATTAAGGGAAGTGAGGGAAAAAAAGGATGCTGCCGGAGCAGCGAGGCAACAAGCCGAAAAACAATATGACAAATTTAATGGCCTGTTAGCTATTGCAGTGAAGGACTTGAAAGCTACGCTACCATCTGATGGGCTTGCTATAAATGCTGAAGAGTGTGAAGAGACAGTGCAGGCATTAAGCGTAGAGAGTAAAGCTTTAAGACTTTCGCTGCAGGCAGCACTTCCCAATGCATCAGGTGATATTGCCGAGTGGTTAGTGGAGGCTATAAAAACTGCCGATACTAAAAGGGGTGAATTAAAAAGAAAAATAGCAAACTCAAGTACGGATGCAGACGAGGAAATGCAGGAATCTCTGGCTATCGGGAAGGAGCTTACTTTATATAAAAGTAAACAAGCTGAGGCAGCTAAGTTACAAGGACTTGAAACTTTGCAAAGAGAGGCTCAGAAAAGATTTGAGGATTTTTCAGCAAAGATTGCAGATCGTGAGCGATTGGAAAGACAATCAGTATATTTGCGAGAGTTAACTAGCGAAAAAAAAATTGCATTTGCGCAGCAGCAAACAGCTGAATCAGACTTATTAGGAGGTGACAAGGGTCTTTCTGCAGAAGAGAGTCGATTGGAAACTAGCCTAGAAGTGTGTAGTAAGAGATTAAAGGAAATTGCGACGTTAGGCTTTGTTTTGCAAGGTGCGAGCGATTTTATTAGAGCCTTAGATCCTGCTGAAGTTGCTTACTTACTTAATGTGGGTAAATTTTTGTCGATGGATCCAACAGTTGATGATGACAAAAGAAACGCGGCGTTAGTTTCTTCCTTGCCAGAAATAGCTAATTTGGGGCTTAACGAAGATGTTTTATTGTGTCTTTTTAGAGAGTTGAAGATACCAGTAATAACTGAAGACAAAATTCGGGAGGTTTTTACTGCAGTTGAAGAGAGATCAAGAACGAGGCGCGCCAGTATTGTTGAGATGCTGAGTTCTGGGTCTCGCGCTGAGACTAAATATAAAGGGTTACGAACACTATTAAATAAACTAAGAGATATTTCTGGACCTGGCCTGGAGTCTGAATCTGGTACTACAAAAAGAAAATTAGAAAAAGATATAACAAAATATTTTACTCAATTAAGCAGTTTGGTTGAGCAACTTTATCCAAGGGGTTCATCAGATTCAGCACTCACCGGGGAAAAACGTATTGCCACTATTTTAGAAATTCAAGTGATAAAAATAATTATTGGGCAATTACAGCGCCAACAGTGTCAATTCGTTGGGCAATTGGGTGTTCTAGGGCCGGCTTATGACAAATCGCCACTGGTCGCGTCTGTTGGGGGGAGCTCACCTGCTGAAGGAGCGCCGCCTGCAGTTGTGGCCGACGATTTGCAGCTGCTAGCTGCTGATGTTTCTGTCGCAGATGGTGGTTCTTTGGAAAGCGCTGGTGGTGCTGCTAGACGTGATTCAACAGCTTCGACAGGGTCATTCGATAGTGTTTTGCACGAAACAGATGAAACAGTTTTGCAAGAAGCCGGTGCGTCTGGGGGGGGTGCAGATCCAAAAGAAGCAGATGATATAGCAAAGGCGGGGTCATCAGCAGATGCACGTGCTGCATTATTGCGTGACATTGAGGCTCGTCGCCAGAGGTGTGATCTTGTTCAGACAGCACCTGTACAGCCGGCGGGAGGGCCACTTCCACCACTAGCGCCTACAGGTGAAACACAAGCACCACAAGCAGATGTAAAAAAGGCGGGGGTAGCAACAGATCCACGTGCTGCATTATTGCGTGACATTGCAGCTCGTCGCCAGGAGTGTGATGGTGTACAGACGTCGGCGGGAGGGTTATTTTCACCAGCGCCGACAGGTGGGGCACAAGCACCAAAAACACCAAAAACCCAAGTGGCTGAAGTAGTTGTTGATGTTGGTACTTTGGAAGCAAGGAAAGCTGTGTTAGCAAAAATGCTTGGTGGGAGGTAAAAACTTTAAGTGATTAGCCATGATAGGAGGCGCGCATTTATGGTGCGTGCCTCCTTTAAATAAAACTTGGGATTTATTTATGTTAAGTTACTGTGGCGATGGTTGCTATCGATTGAGCGCGAGATTGTAAGCATAAATTATAACAATGCTAATTCTACTGAATTCTCCGGCAAGCCAAACTTGGCTGGGTAAGTGACTTTAGTTAAATACAAGCCCTGCCCTGTTGCGGTAACGCCACCTTGTGATCGGTCACGCTTTTGCAACACTTGTTGTGCCCAGTCAGGAGGTTTTAGGCCAGCACCAATAGGCATTAATACGCCGGCGATGTTGCGTACCATGTGGTGTAAAAAAGCATTAGCGGTGATATTGATAATGACTAAGTCTTTTTCTCGTGAGATTTCTAATTTTTCAATAGTGCGTACCGGTGAATGTGCTTGACATTGGCTGGTGCGAAAAGCACTGAAATCGTGTTCACCGATGAGATATTGTGCCCCTTGTTGCATGAGATTGATGTTTAATTCTCGATAATGCCAAGTGACTAAATGGCGCATAATAGCGGGTCGAATAGCGTGGTTATAAATGACATAGCGATAGCTGCGAGTAACGGCAGAAAAGCGCGCATGAAATTCATCGCTGACCGGTTGTGCCCAGCGAACACTGATGTCGGCGGGTAAATTGGCGTTGCTGCCTAACACCCAAGCGTCATTGTCACGTTCGGTGGTAGTATCGAAATGCACGATTTGTTCGCTAGCATGCACGCTTGCATCGGTGCGCCCTGCGGTTATGACGGCAACGGGATGATTGGCTACTTGTGATAGGGCTTTTTCAAGGTTCTCTTGCACAGTGGGCAAATCGGTTTGCGTTTGCCAACCGTGGTAAGCGCTGCCGTCATATTCTATTCCGAGACAAATTCTTTTTTTCTTCATGCTGTTTTAGGGATAATATTAAGTAATTCTTTAGCTTCAGCGTGGTATTTTTGATCACCTTTATCTAAAACTTGCTGAAGAATCACTTGTGCGCCCGCATAATCTTCCATAGCCAGATAAGCGCGTGCTAGATCCAATTTAACTGGGGTGGCTTCTTGGGTGTTCATAAAATCGTATTCGCTGTCATCAGCCACGTTTGTATTATCGGTTGAGCTCGTGGGTGATTTTTTGGAGCGTTTGCCTATTCCCCAAGTAAATAGCCATAAAATTAATAACCCCAGACAGATGAACAATAAGGTAGAATTCGTTTTATCTAAGCGCTTGAATAAATTACTGATGGAATTTGCTGCCGTATTTACTGGAGGACGATTCACTTGTTGCAACTGTTGAGAGATCGCCTGCACACTGGATTGTAACTGCTTCAGCTCTTGCTGCAGCAACATATTTTGCTGTGTTAATTGCAGTATTTTTTGACTGGCTAGTTGCTGAAAAGCACGTTCGTTTTTAGTTAACGCCGTCATTTGTGTTTGGCTTTTAGATGGTGGATGCACAACAACACCGGAGCTATCTGCTTCAGTCATGCTGTTCTGGGTAGCTTGTGTGGACTGTGCTTGTGGATAAACGTTTGTTGTTGCTGTTGTTGCGTGGGTATTGGAAATTGGTGTGCTCGGATCTTGCCAGCCTTTTTGTTCACTCGCTGGATTGACGTTGTGATGGGTAGCATGCATCTCATGGCTGATGGCCCCAATTGGATGAAAAGATTGCTGTGGCGTGGGTTGATTAAACGCCAGAATACTGGCATAAGCACAACAGCTAAATGACAGTATTAGCAGGCAACGGGTGAGTAGTTTTTGGCAAGGTTTCATCGGCTCTCTCTACATTTAAGACAAGAATATCGACTATACCAAATTTCAAGGCTAAATTCAGCCCTATTGTTAGGATTAATTTTTAGATGCATCCTAATGAAAAATAATTAATTTATTGAGTTGTTCTTGCTCATAACCAGCGCTCGAGAGGGTATGGTTTGAGGAAATAGAGCAATCTTAAGCGATAATTCCCTAAATAACACCAAAAGAACACTCGGCAGCCCTTGCCCAGTGCTCTTTTCGGTGTAAGAGCTAGGTTCTAATTAGTCACCTAGTTTGCCAGTTTTGCCACCTTGATAGTGGTGATAAGTTACTTGACCAGCAGTTACTGGTGGCAGAGGAGCTTTTTTAGCACAACCACCTAAAACTAAGGCGCCACACAAGCCTGCAGCAATCAAAGCTATTTTTAATAATTTCATTATGATATTCCTTTACGGTTGTTAAAAAACAATTGAGATATTCTCAGTTACGGAAAGTGACATTTACTGCCATTTCTGAACGAGCATATTAACTTATTTTAATCTTAAATTAAATGGTCATTTTGTAGTTGTCTTAAAAGCAACAGTTAGGCCAACTTGAGGTACCATTCGTCCAGTTTTTGAGCAAAAAGTTCAGGCATGGATTCTTGTGCAAAATGCATAACATCGTTCAAGCACTCTAACGTTAAATTGGGGAAATGTTCTTTGGCCCATTGTACGGTTGGAATTGGTGTAATGAACCCCGGTACCGCGTAGAACATTAATTTGGGCAAAGGTGTCTCCTGTAACCATTTTGAATAATGACGAATCAATGCAACCACATCATCGGGGCCGTTGCCCAGTGGTAAATCTTGTAAATATTGCCACAATACTTTACGGCTCTCAGGGGTTATAAAAGGTTTTCGATAATAATCAAAATCCTGAGTTTTTAGACCATCTACGGCGCCGCTAGGTAATAACTGTTCAATGATATAATTTTCTTCGATAACGGCTTCATAGCTGCGTTCTTTATTTTGCAACATAGATGTCAATTCCTGCACTGGCAGAGATAACATATCCCATTGCAAAGTGGCGCGTACGTGAGATTCGTAAAAAGCTAACGCTTTAATTTTTTCTGGATGCCGAGAGGCAAAATCAAAACCAACAACCGACCCCCAGCCGTGTAACACCAAGGTTATATTATCTAAATCTAAGGCTGCAATTAAGCCATCAATATAGTGAATGTGGTCAAATATGCGGTAGGCAATGTCGGGTTTATCTGAAAATCCCATGCCGATGAGGTCTGGTGCAATACAGCGGCCATGTTTAGCCAAGGTTGGCATAATGTGGCGCCATAAGTAACTGGAGGTAGGGATACCATGTAAAAATAAAATAGGATCACCTTGCCCCATTTCTAAATAATGTAACTGCGAGCCATCGACTTCCACAAAGTTAGAATGCTCGCGTGGCTTTTGCAAAGTAGTTGTCTGTGTGCCCATCAATTTTTTTCCTCCATGTTTTTAGTTTGTGCACTTGTATGCCTGCGGGTTGCAAGTAGGCTGGCTTGTGCTAAATCGTTTAATTCGCGGATAGCCACGGATAAAATAGCAAAGTCTTTTGAGGCAGAACGGCGCATATCTTCCAATACATTTTGCCAGCGCACGATTAAATGTTCGTGTTGTTTAAACCAGCTGTTTAAACGTCCGGGGATACTTCGAGCATGCGTATCGAAATCCAGCACGCTCACGGTTAATTTTTGTTGAATAGCATCCAAATCACCTTTGTAAGCTGCTTTTGCCAAAACGGACCAACGGGTGTCCACCGGGTATTCATTAATTTGATCACGAAACCACAGTAAATCTAAGCGGTCGACCAACATAAAATAAATTTTTGCTACACGGAATAACTCAGAATGGTGTTGTGTCGCTGCTTCAATAATATTTAAGGTATGGTACATCGGTAGCGCGCCGGCGGTGACCGCGGCAATAATTTCTGGTACGCCATATTGCATCCAATGGCGTTTTCTTTGCTCATAAAATTCTTTGTCTTTGCCCAACAATAATTTAGGTAATCGTTTAAAGAGCCCTTCAATTTTATCCGAATAATTATCAATTGCTTGGTTAATGCCAAATCCCTGGCGACGATTACGTAAAAACCAGCGTGTTGCGCGGCGAATCAATCGCATGATTTCCAATTGCATATTCAGTTGCACTTGAGAATCCACTGTATAATCAAGTGACTTAATGCCATCAATAATTCTATGCATACGGAAAATCTTTGTGGCAACCACGTAGCTACGAATAATAGCAGCCGTGGGTGCGCCCGTTTCATCATACATTTGATAGACAAAAGTAATGCCCAGGTCGGATACTAAACGGTTGCCAATTTGGGTAGCTATGATTCTTTTTCTTAGCGGATGATTTTCCATTTCTTCTTTATATTTATGCAGGGGTGATGGAAAAGCTACCATCATAAACTCAAATAAATCAGGGTCTTTGATGAGATCTATGTCCATGATTTCTTCATCAAGTATAATTTTGCTATAGGAAAATAATATGGCTAGTTCAGGTCGAGTTAAGCCAAGATTGTTAGCTTTTCTATCAATAAAGGTTTTCGCATTGGGCAAAAACTCCAGGTTTCTGTCGATGTTGCCTGCTTCCTCCTGTGCGGCAAGGTAGCGGGTATAAAGTTCTATATAAGGGAATGATTGCAATGCGGCTAAACTGAGGGCCTGATTTTGACGATAGTTGGTTTGTAAAACTAGATTGGCCACTTCATCAGCCATATGCACCAGTAGTCGATTGCGCTGTTTTTCAGTCATCTTTTGCTTATTAGCTATGCTATTAAGCAGAATTTTAATGTTAACTTCGTGGTCTGAACAATCTACTCCAGCGGAATTATCAATAAAATCAGTATTTATTTTACCGCCATGCAGTTCATATTCTATACGTGCCAGCTGCGTTAAACCTAAATTGCCGCCCTCGACAACAGTTTTTGCATTCAGTTGATTGGCATTTACGCGAATGGTGTCATTAGAGCGATCACCGGTGTCCTCATTAGATTCAGAACTGGCTTTGACAAAAGTGCCTATGCCGCCATTCCAAATCATATCAACAGGAGCTTTTAATAAAGCAGCGATAAGCTGATTGGGTTCAATACGTTCGCCTTTGATGGCAAACCATTCGCGCATTTCCGGCGTAACATTAATGAATTTTGCTGCGCGCCTAAACACGCCTCCTCCCTTAGAAATAAGCTCAGGATTATAATCTTGCCAGCTAGAGCGTGGTAGATTAAATAATCGTAACCTTTCGGCATAACTTTTTTGGGTAACTGGATTGGGGTCAAAGAAAAGGTGTAGATGGTTAAAGGCGGCAATTAACTTAATTTTTTCTGAACTTAGTAGGCCATTACCAAATACATCACCGCCCATATCACCAATGCCGATTACGGTAATTTCAGTTTTATTTAAGTCAACCCCGAGGTCTTGAAAATGGCGCTGTGCCGACACCCAAGCGCCGCGAGCGGTAATCCCCATCTTTTTATGATCATAGCCGGTAGAGCCACCGGAAGCAAAAGCATCACCCAGCCAATAATTTCTTTCTAGCGCAAGGCCATTGGCAATATCAGAAAAAGAAGCGGTGCCTTTATCTGCGGCAACTACTAGATAAGGATCTTTATCATCATAACAAACCGTGTTTAACGGGCGAATGGTTTGTTGATTGTGTAAATTATCAGTCAAATCCAGTAAACCACGAATAAAATCTTTGTAGCAACGAATGCCCTCTTCTAAAATGGCGTCCCGGCTAGCATTGAGCAGCGGTGCCTTGACAATAAAGCCGCCTTTTGCGCCGGCTGGCACAATAACGGCATTCTTGACTTGTTGTGCTTTCATTAATCCCAGGACTTCAGTGCGAAAGTCTTCTTTGCGATCGGACCAACGTAGTCCTCCACGCGCTACTTTGTCAGAACGTAAGTGGATTCCTTCAACGCGAGGGGAATAAACAAAAATTTCAAATTTTGGTAGTGGCAGTGGCAAATCTGGAATTTGACTGGGGTCGAATTTGAAAGCCAAATAGGGTTTATGCTGGCCATTCTTATCAGTTTGATAATAATTGCAACGCAATGTTGCCTTAATAAGTGCAATATAGCGGCGTATAATTCTATCTTCATCTAGTACAGAGACATTTTCTAAGGCTGCGATTATGGTTTCTTCGATTCCTTTTAAAGCATCTTCTTTTTCTTTTGCCGCAGGGTCAAAGCGTAGCTTAAATAAATCCATTATCAAGTTGGCTATATCTGGATGTTTAAAAAAAGTCTCGCTAACATAGTTTAGGCTTAAGCTAAAGTTAGTTTGGCGCAAGTACTTTGCATAAGCGCGGAGTACGGTAATGTCGCGCCAGGGGATATTCGCAGCTATAACCAATCTGTTTAGGCCGTCATTTTCTGTCTGGTTAAACCAAATTTTAGAAAAAGCCTCGTGAAAAATATGTTTTATTTTCTTTACGTCAATTTTTAACATCAGTGGCGTGGTCATCATGAAATCGTTGATCCACGCAGTTTTTTCATTATTTATATTAATTTGGTAGGGTTGTTCTCCAATGACACGTAAGCCCATATTTTCCAGTAATGGCAATGCATCTGATAGTGGAACAGTGGTTTCCCGATGAAATAATTTAAAGCGAATAAATTGCTCCGGCATGTCTTTGGGACGATAAAAACTCATTTCCAATGTGTTGGTGGGAGATAATTTTTCGATATGTTGAATATCATAGATGGATTCTTGTGGTTTAAAAACTTCGCGATAACCAGCCGGGAACGCTTTTTTGTAGCGCTTTAAGATATCATTGCCAGATACTTCACCAAAGTTATCGATAACATTATCACGAAATGAGTCAGACCACGAGCGGCCAATTTTCACCAAGCCATTTTCAATTGCTTCAAGGTTGTAATTTAAATCAATTGCGCGATCGATGCGGATAACAAAATGTATGCGCGCCAATATAGATTCGGAAAAGTGTGTGGTAAAATCCGCTTCAATACCATTAAAAGCAGTCATAAGTAAATCTTGCATGCGATAGAGAACTTCGGTATTGAAATTATCGCGGGGTATGTAAACCAAGCAAGAAATATAGCGTCCATAAGCGTCTTGACGTACAAAAAGTCGTATGCGACGACGTTCTTGTAGTTGAGAAATTCCTTTCGCTAGCTCGTATAGTTCATCGGCAGGTGCTTGGAATAAATCATCACGTGGTAAGCTGGACAAAATGTGCATCAAGTCTTTGCCGGCATGAGAGGTTTCTGGGAAACCTGATTTTTTTAATACGGCAGCAATCTTTTGCCGTAGAAAAGGAATGGTTTTTGGCGGTGTGTTATAGGCAGTAGATGAATAGAGGCCAATAAGACGCTTTTCACCTACAATCTTGCCGTCTTGACTAAATTGTTTGATGATAATGCAGTCGGTATAAGTATTGCGGTGCACGGTAGATGGCGTATTGGTTTTTGAAATAATTAACACCTGTTCTTCCGACAGCGCTTGTTCACGTGCTAATTCAGGGTAATCAGTATATTTACGTATACTTTTACTGCGCGCGTCATCAGTCAAAACGCCAAGCCCAGAACCCTTAATAAGTTCCATGACCTGCTGGCCGTTGCGCGTCACGCGTTTGTATTCTCGAATGCCTAAAAAGGTAAAATGGTCGTGTAACAGCCAGCTTAAAAAAGCGATAGATTCTTCAACATCGGTATCTTGTTTTAAACTGGAATTATTTTCGAGCTGGTCAATACATTGCTGTACTGATTTGTATATTTCCCCCCAATCTTCGACAGCCATTTTGACATCTTTAAGTACGCGTCGTAGATTAGTTTCAATGTCTTTTAAAGATTTCACTTTGTTTTGGCGAGCCACCTCAATATAAATGGGGGCATCGATGGTAAATTGATCTTCTTGTTTATGAAAAGGCAGGATTTCAGTGATATCCCCCTTTGCATTGCGTTTTAATTTGATACCGCCGGTATGCAGGATTAAGTGGGTAGATAAGCCTAAACGATTAATCTCCATTTGAATGGAATCCACCAAAAAGGGTCGATCACGCTGTGCAATTTGAATGACGGTGTGCTCAGAGGTCCAGCCGTCTCTGCTGTGTTCTGGATTAAAGACACGTATTTTTGCTTTGTCTTGTGTGTGCGTGGTTAACTGATGCCAGTGAGATAGCGCTATGGCAAATAGATCGGCTAACGAATAGTTTTGCAAATCCTCAGCAGCGACATTGGCATAGTAAAGCCGAATGAATTTTGTGATTAATCTCGCCCGATCAGGTGATAATTGCTTTTTGGTATAGGCAACTAACTCACTAATCAGATTTTTTGTACTACTTGTGTGTGTAGGCACTTTCTAAATCCTTATCACTTTTAGCAATACCGGTGGTATCTTTTTGTAGGCTAATGAAACCATGTCAATATCCTACGGCCCCGAAGGGTGATTCCCTACCTTAACTTACCGATTTTCGTTTACTTTTTGTAGCAAATAGTATAATTTAGTCTATGTTAACTGCTACTTAAGTATTTATGTGTCACAAGGTTTTTTCTGTATGTTATTGATAGTAAAGTATTTTTTAACCATGCAGCATCTGGAAACATTGTACAATGATTCCCAGCTAAATGATACTACCTTAGAGTTAGCCGAGTGTAACAAAGACCATTTACATAACCAACTATAGGTAGGAAGACATGCGCGTATTACTTGTTGAAGATGATTTATTGTTGGGTGATGGCACTGTACAAGGATTAAAGGTGTTTGGCTACACCGTGGACTGGGTAAAGGATGGTAGAGCTGCCAGAGAGGCTATTTTGTCTTCTCACGATAGTATTGATGCTATGGTGCTCGATCTGGGCCTACCGAAACTGCCTGGTATAGAAGTTTTGCGTAGTATGCGTGAACACAACATCAAAACGCCAGTTGTTATTTTGACTGCCCGTGAAGCAATTGAAGAGCGCATTAAAGGGTTGGATGCGGGGGCTGATGATTACATCACTAAGCCGTTTAATCTAGAAGAGCTTTGTGCCCGATTACGTGCTCTGCAACGTCGTTCTAAGTCACGAGCCAAGCCCTTGATTGTTTATGGCGATATTTCTCTGGATCCGGCTTCTCACGCTGTTTTTTATGTGAATGAGCAGGTCTTGGTTTCTCGTCGTGAGTTTGCCTTGCTGCAGAAACTATTGGAAAATGTGGGGCGTGTTATTTCTCGTGATCAGCTGAACCAAACCTTGTATGGTTGGGGTGAAAATATTGATAGTAATGCCCTGGAAGTACATATTCATAACCTACGCAAACGCTTCGGTGCTAAGTTTATTCGTACCATTCGCGGTATTGGTTATATGGTTGAGAAGTTACCGCAGCAAGAATAAGCATGAGTTCCTCGATTCGTACCCCATCGATCCGTACTTTTTTACTGATCAATTTGCTGTTGAGTGTGACATTGATCACCTCAGTGGCGATTATTGGTAATTTATTTCTTGAACATAAAGACATACAAACGCAAGCAGATTCTGAGTTGCATCGAAACGCCATGCAAATTCAAGCTTTTTTTAGCGATGGTCTAACCAATCGCCAGTTTAATATAGTGCAGCATAATATTGAAGCGGCGATGAATCCTGATTCTTTCTTAACGGGCAAATTGGCAGCAGAAGATAAACGCGTTTTAAGTAAGAAAAAAGAGCATATTAGTTTTCAAATTTGGGATAAAAATGGAAAACTGATACTGCATTCCAAGGGAGCACCTAAAATTCCATTCTCCAGCGGTAAGCTGGGTTTATCCACGGTATGGCGTAATAATCAATCATGGCGAGTAGAAACAACCTACAATCCAACCAATCAATTGACCGTAGTTGTTGCCGAACAATCAAATTTTCGACAAGAGTTAGAAAATCAGCTAACTCAAGATTCTATCTTTATTATGTTAATTACCTACCCTTTTCTCGGGCTGTTAATTTGGATTATTGTCGGTCGTGGTTTAGAGACCGTTAAAAAAGTAGCCAATGAGGTTGCCCATCGTGCATCAACCTATTTGGAGTCGGTGGATGTCGATGCTATTCCGGCAGAAATTGAGCCCTTAGTCAGTGAGTTGAACAGTTTATTTGGACGACTGCGAGAAGCGTTTGATCGCGAAAAACGATTTGCAGCAGATGCAGCGCATGAATTACGTACCCCGTTGGCGGCTGTTAGCACGCAAACACAAGTGGCGTTGCGTTCAGAATCTGAAGCTGATCGTCGTGCTGCATTAGAAAATATTTTAGTGGCGGTTAAACGTAGCACACACGTTGTGCAACAATTATTGACGTTAAGTCGTATGGTACCTGAGGCTACCATTAATGAACCTGAGATTATTGATTTGGTGAAGCTTGCTGTTGACGTGTCAGCTCAACTAGCACCACAAGCACTGGAAAAGGATATTGACCTTGAATTCAAAGCACCCGATGAATCTTTAAATATTAAAGCTATATCTACGGCGATCAGTATTTTAATTCGTAATTTGGTTGATAATGCGATTCGCTATACACCCGCCGGTGGTAACGTTACCATTGCTGCGTCAAAACATAAAAATAATAAAGTTTTATTAACCGTTTCCGATACGGGTCCGGGTATTCCGCTGGAATTACGTGAGCGCGTATTTGAACGTTTTTTCCGTGTTATCGGTAATAAAGCAACTGGCAGTGGCTTGGGTTTAAATATTGTCGGTCAAATTATCAAATTGCACGATGCTGAAATTACACTCGATGGTTCTAAAACTGGGACGGGATTGATCGTAAAAGTATTATTTAATAAAGTAGAAGCTGACCTTTAATATTCTTTGTAAAAATCTAATAAGCACTTAAAAAAATGCAGGGGGATACATCCCCACCCCTGCCGTATTTATTTTTTATACGCAATCGGTGTGAACTTTGGATAAAAATTTTGGGTTCAGGAGGTGCTGCCAACATGAATTGTGCTACCCAACTGAACATCCGACCCGATTATTAGTGGAAGTCCAGCAACATCAACGTCCGCTTCCCATTTATTACTGATTGATCACACTGTTACAAATGACAGTGGATATAATATAATCATCTATTGTAATCTACCCATCATGTAAACAATAACTGGAGAAAAATATGAAAGTATTAAAAAATATAGCGTTAGCTTCTATCGTTGCCGTTTCTGTTGCAGGAGCTGGTTCAGCATTGGCTGCTACACGCGTGGCTCCGTCATCAACAGCGCGCGTGTACAAAGCATCGACAATCAATGTTTACATACTACGATTCACACTACCCCATGGCAAAGTAATGTCCTATCATAATTTAATCCAGAAGCCGAAATTATTGTCCAATCACCACATTAAATTCTATGTGGGGGGTAAGCGACATAATCTGATGTGTCCGAATGGCGAAGAGTTCTTCCGCGCTAAATGTTCCAAATTCATTAAATGGAGGTGTCGCTAAGCTCTGTGGACAATTTGTTCCAGCGCCGGCGTTGTTTGTGGCCAGTTGCGAGGAAATAACGTGTTGTTAAAATCCTTGTGCTGGCCTTTTTATTACTGATTAAATAGTGTTGTTTGAGCTGATTGCTAAATACAGCATGTATAGTTAGATAAAAAATGTGTTCCTATGTGTCTTTTAACTTTTGTAAAGACACTGAAGTCCGGATTTTTTACCTGTATTGAATCAGCTCACATCGTATATATTTAATATTACTATAATACTCTACCTGTATGATGTGACTCTTATTGACCAAGGTCAAAAAGAATTATTCGAGGATCTTGCTCTTCTCCCCCCACGAGCGTCTAAACGATGACGATTGTAGTTTAATTTTCACTGCCAGATAAATGTCCACCGAAGCATGTTGTGGTTTATTTTTTATTGTGTTTTTTCGTTACTATTTTTTATCCACAATTTCTGTGGATAAGTGTGTGAATAGAGCGTTTATTAATAACTTTGGGGGTGGGTGTTCGCTGCCCGTCAACACTTTGGGTAGAATTTACGCATAGCTATAAATAGATGAGAAAACAATCAGTTATATATTTTCAGTAGCTTAGTTATAAAAATTAAATAAAAAAGACTTTTGGCTTGCTTGTTTGGCAGCACATGTGCAAAACTTTGCATAATTTATTGGGGAAATGGAGCGAAAAATGGACTGGTTGGCAGGGGTAGATGAGCAAAGTTTGCTGCTTAGTGTTAACCGTCGCCTAGCCAGTCATTTACAGCAAAACTACGACCAGCAGCAGCTTGCACTGGGTAAGCAAGCCTGGGCAAGCCCCAAAATTTTACCGCTGGCGACCTACATCAACCACTTGTGGCAAGATAATTTTGCCAGTGCCTATTTATTAAATTCGCAACAGTGTTTTTTGTTATGGCAAAGAATTATAAAGGCGCGCCACCCTTCCCTATTACAACCCCAAACTTGTGCGGTTAATGCGCAAAAAGCCTGGCAACTGATCCATCAATGGCAGCTATCCCATGCGCAATTGCAAGGACATGCCAACGAGGAGTCGAGTCACTTTCTGCATTGGATGGTTGAATTCCAAGCGCGCACTCGTCAAAAAAATTGGATTACCGAAGCAGAACTATTTAATCAAATTATCACGGAAATGCAAACTGAGAAAATTACTTGGCTTAAGCAAATTTATTTTATAGGTTTTGATGAATTCACGCCGCAGGAAAAACAATTTATTCAATTGCTGCAACAACAAACGAATGTGACTATTGTGCCTGCAGGAGAAAATAAATCTCAAGTAAAACGTTTGCCTTTAGCTGATACTGACGATGAAATTTGGACTATGGCGCGTTGGGCAAAACAACAATGGCAAGCGGATACACAGGCACAAATCGCTTGTATTGTACCTAATTTAAGCGTTATTCACGCGCAAGTGCGGCGCGTATTTACCAAAGTTTTTTGCCCACAAGCACAATTACCCAGTGATAGCCCGCCTGCCCTCCCCTTTAATATTTCGGTTGGCAAAGTGTTACAAGATTATAAAATAGTACGCATGGCTTTGTTGATTTTGCAATGGGCGGTGGATTTTTTAACCTATGAGCAAGTGAGTCAACTGTTGCAGTCACCGTATTGCATTGCAGCAGAAGCGCAAGCACAGTTTGCCGCTATGGATGTTAAATTTCGTGAGCTTAATCAACCACGTATTAGCTTGCAACAAATAGTACGCCTATTTGAGCAAGAACAGTTGGCAGAAGTTTGGCTGGCTCCTTGGCAAGCCTTGTTAAAATTGCAAGCAAATTGTCAAGATAAGTTAACGCATCGCGGTTGGGCTGATTTATTTTGGCAATTATTACAAGTCAGTGGTTGGCCTGGAGAACGTTCTTTAAGCAGTGAAGAATATCAAGTGGTGCAACGTTGGCGTAAATTGTTACGTGAATTTGCTAGTTTAAATGTTATGGGTGAAAAAATAGCGATGGCGCAAGCTTATACTGAATTGCAGCAATTAACGCGACAAACGCTGTTTCAACCACAAAGCAAAGCCGCTAGCATTCAGATTTTGGGCGTTTTGGAGGCCGGTGGCTTAAGCTTTGATCAAGCGTGGCTCATGGGACTGAGTGATCAACAATGGCCGGCGCCAGCACAGCCTAACCCTTTTATTCCTTTTGTGCTGCAAAACCAATACCATATGCCACACGCCAATGCGGCACGTGAATTACAATATTCACAAGTATTAACCAATCGCTTGCTGTGTTGTGCCAATCAGGTGATCGTCAGTTATCCGCAACAAGAAGGCGATAAAGTGTTGGCCTCAAGTGCGTTAATCCAAGAATTGCCTAAAATTACACTGACAGATTTACAGCTACCCGACTTTACCACTTATGCGCAACAGATATTTAATCAGCGCCAACAGGAAAGCTTGCTGGATAACCATGGGCCACGCAGAGAGGTAAATGAGCACAGTCGTGGTGGTAGTGATATTTTAAAACAGCAAGCGTTGTGCGCCTTTCGTGGTTTTGCTAAGCATCGTTTAAATGCGCAAGCCTTAAATCAGCCACAATATGGTCTGACAGCGAAAGATCAAGGTATTTATTTGCACCGTTGTTTACAGTTGATTTGGCAAGCGTTAGGCTCACAAGCACAGTTAAATACGCTCGCAGAGCAAGAGTTACAAACGTTACTAGACGATACCATCCGGCGGGTATTGCGCGCTGGTTCGGCTAATGCGGCTTTTGCCAAACAAGTGGAACAAAAACGCTTGCAGCTGCTGCTGTACGATTGGTTGATGTTTGAGAAAAAACGCCCAGCGTTTAGCATTCAATCGCTGGAAGCTAAATTATCGGCAAGTATTGCTGATTTGGATTTAAACTTGCGTGTTGATCGCATTGATGAGTTAGCTGATGGTACTTATTTAATTATCGATTATAAATCAGGCGAAATCGCCAACGATTATTGGTTAGGCGAACGTTTAACCGATCCGCAATTGCCGCTTTATTGCTTATACAGTCCTGAAAAAGCTACCGCCATTGCTTTTGCGCAGCTAAAAAATGACAAATTAAAATTTAAAGGGTTAAGTAATAATGCTACAGATATCGATGGCATTGCTGCCATTGAAGAATTCCAAATTAATGAGACAAGTTTAAACTGGACCCAATTACAACAACATTGGCGTCAACAATTAACACAAATAGCTCAAGATTTTAATACTGGCAAAGCTAAGGTCGATCCTTGCGATGAGCAATTAACCTGCCAATATTGCGATTTGCAGACTTTATGTAGGATTCACGAACATGAGTGATGCCAACATCCGCACACAAGCCTTAGACCCACGATATTCCTATATTGTGCAGGCACCGGCAGGTTCCGGCAAAACGGAGCTGTTGATTCAGCGGTATTTGGTGTTATTGGCGCGTGTACGTTCACCGGAAAATATTATTGCTATTACTTTTACGCGTAAAGCACAAGCTGAAATGCGACAACGTATTTTGGTTGCACTTGAATTTGCGAAAAATAATCCTATGCCTGAGCCTGATTATCAAAAAACCACGTGGCAATTAGCGAAGGCAGTGTTAGAGCAGGCAAAAAAACAAAATTGGCAATTAATGCAAAATCCTCATCGCTTGCGCATTTTAACCATTGATGCGCTAGCGGGCAGTTTAACGCAGCAAATGCCGGTATTAGCGCGTTCTGGTGCACAACCTATTGTGCGTGAGGATTGTCAAGCAATCTATCAGCAAGCGGTAGAACAGTTTTTTTATACGCTAGCAGATAACTCGACATGGCAGCCGATGTTAGAAAAATTAATGTTGCATTTAAATAATAATCAGCAAAGTGCACAACGCTTATTTATCAATATGTTGGCAAAACGTGATCAATGGTTGGCAGAAGTGCTAGCAGCAAAAAATACTAAGCAATTAAAAACCGTATTGGAAAATTCATTAGCCAATATTGTGCAAGAAGCCTTAGCAAAGCTATGCTGCCCTGTTGGTTTTCAGTCTGAAATAATCGAGTTATTACGTTTTGCGGCAAATAATTTAGCAGCGCAAAAACCCGAGCATCCATTGGTTGCTGCGCAAGATTTAGAGGAATTCCCTAATGGCAGCATTGAAAATGTTATTTATTGGCAAGCGATTTCTCAATTTTTGTTAACCAAAGAGGGCCAATGGCGAAAACCTGGTGGCATCAACAAAACGCTAGGATTTCCAGCCTCTGGTGATGGCGAAGATCAGGCTGAAAAGCAACTTTATAAAGATTATAAAATACGTATGCAGAGTCTGCTAGAAGAAATGAATGGCAATGAAGACTTTAAAATCAGCTTGTGGCAGATCACAAACTGCCCGCCACTACACTATTTGCCTAAACAATGGGATATTTTGGCAGCCCTATTGACTTTATTGCCTTTGCTAGTAGCGCAATTAAATCTGTTGTTTCAGCAAACGGGCATGATGGATTTTATTGAAATAAATCTGTGCGCACAACGCGCGTTGGGTAGTGATGGTGAGCCGACAGATTTGGCGATGCACTTAGATTATCAAATAGAGCATTTATTGGTAGATGAATTTCAAGATACTTCGGTGACGCATTTTCGTTTAATTGAGCAGTTGATTAGCGCCTGGCAGCCAGAGGATGGCCGTACATTATTTTTAGTCGGTGATCCGATGCAATCAATTTATCGCTTTCGTCATGCTGAAGTAGGCTTATTTTTACAGGTTTGTGCTGAAGGCATCGGCCAAATTACGCCATTACCTCTGACATTAACACGTAATTTTCGCAGTGATGCCAAGTTGGTGGGCTGGGTTAATGACACCTTTAGTACGTTATTTCCCCAAACAGCAGATATTGCTGCAGGTGCTGTGCCTTTTACTAGCGCACAAGCAGTAACTCAAAATACCCATGCAGCCGACAGTTATTCGCATGTTTTATTAAATGCTGACAATAATGATCAAGTAGCAGAAATGCTAAGCGTTATTCG
Organism: uncultured Legionellales bacterium; assembly: GCA_964527645.1. GTDB lineage: Bacteria > Pseudomonadota > Gammaproteobacteria > CAZGQK01 > CAZGQK01 > CAZGQK01. The sequence goes on from CAZGQK010000008.1 coordinate 39,627, forward strand.
TCAATTGCAACAGGATCATCCGCAATACAGCATCGCTGTTTTGGTGCGTGCACGCACACATTTATTGCACTTATTAAAAACGCTACGTGAGGAAAAAATCGCTTTTCAGGCAGTGGAAATAGAAGCCTTGGCAAATGCCAGCGTTATTCAAGATTTATTAGCGTTAACCAGCGCGCTATGGCATATGGGTGATCGAATTGCTTGGTTAAGTATTTTACGCGCACCTTGGTGTGGCTTGTGTTTAGCTGATTTGCATGTCATTACCCAGCAGGCAAAAGATGCGGCGATTTTTCCTACTATTTGTGACATTAATGCGCTCTCGCTATCAGCCGATGGCAAACAGCGTTTGCAAAAAATGCTACCGATTTTGCAGCAAGCTCTCTTAAACCGTGGACGTAAATCAATCGCCCGCTGGGTGGAAGGTGTGTGGTTAGCCTTGGGTGGTCCAGGGTGTTTGTCCGATGCCAAACAGTTGGATAACGCCGATGTGTTTTTCACCTTATTAAATCAGCTGGAAGAGCGTGAACTGTGTTTTTCTATTGATCAGTTAAAAGATGAAATCGCAGCGCTGAAAGCGTCGACACAGACGCAACAAGCGTGTTCTTTGCAAATCATGACGATACACAAAGCCAAAGGCCTAGAATTTGACGCGGTTATTTTGCCTAGCTTGGAGCGCAAAATGAAGGCTAATAACAAAGAACTGTTAATGTATTTAGAAAGACCGAGCCAGCAAGGTGGCAGTGATTTAGTTCTAGCACCGATAAAAATGCGGCAAAAAGATCCGGATCGAATATACAGCTATTTGCGGCAATTAGAAAACACGAAGATGCAATATGAAACAGCACGTTTGTTATATGTGGCAACCACGCGCGCTAAGCATCAATTACACCTAATGATTAATGTGCAGGCTAATAACCAAGGAGCCACGTTGCGTCTACCAGCGAAAGGTTCTTTTTTAGATTTATTATGGCCACAGTATCAGCAGAAATTGCAGCAGAAAATAAGCATAAATGACACCAATCAAGACGATAAAGCTGCGGTGATAGTTGAGCCTAAATTGCAACGTTTGCCATTGGCGTGGCAGTTGCCAACATGTGACGAATCAATTTTAATTCAGCAAGCACCAATTAATTTAGCTATTAATGATGATATAAAGGCAGAACTTTTTAACGACGCTCCTCAAATCATTGGTAGTGTTATTCATCAGGCGCTGTATCGCTTGAGTCTAAAACCATTAACGCATTGGCAAGCAAAAACACTGGCGGAGGAAGAAAACTATTGGCAGCGACAATTACAGGCATATGATTTAGATCCACAAGCACAGCAAAGTGCTCGGCAAACCGTTAGGCAGGCCGTGCAAAATATATTAGCCGATGAGCGTGGGTGTTGGTTGCTGCATCCGCATGCGCAGGCGCAAAGTGAATATCCGTTAACGGGGCATGTGCAGGATAAGTGGGTACATGTTATTCTTGATCGTACTTTTATTGATGCCGATGGCGTACGCTGGATTGTTGATTATAAAACCAGCAGTCCCCAAGGAATCTCTAAGCAGCTGTTTTTAAGTCAAGAAAAACAAAGTTATAGCAATCAGTTACAAAACTATGCTAAAGTCTTGCAATTATTAGATGAGTGCCCGATTCGCTTGGGCCTGTACTTTGTGTTGACGGGCGATTGGCTTAGCTGGTCTATGACTGAGCGGGCGATTATGGAATAATTGTGCTAGAATGTCGCTCTATGAGAGAGGGAAAAAATGGCAGTTAGTTTATCAAATAAATTAGTCATCGCGATTACGTCGCGTACCTTATTTGACTTGGAATTAAGCGACAAAATATTTTGCGAAAAAGGTTTATCGGATTATACCAAATACCAGCGCGAACGTGAGAATGAACTGCTTGAACCTGGTGCTGCATTTCCTTTAATTAAAAAATTGCTTAAACTAAATGAGAAAGAAGATTTGGTTGAAGTAATATTACTCTCGCGCAACAGCGCAGATACCAGTTTGCGAATTTTTAATAGCATCAAACATCATAATTTAAATATCACCCGCGCTGCTTTTACCAACGGTGACTCGCCCTATCGTTATGTTCGCGCTTTTCGCGCTGATCTATTTTTATCGGCACATACCAAAGATGTGATTGATGCTTTAAATGCTGGTTGTGCGGCGGCCTCTTTGATTCCAACGCGCACACATAATGAGCCGAGTGGCAAACTCAAAATTGCATTCGATGGTGATGCGGTGATCTTTTCCGATGAAGCTGAGCGTATCTTTCAAGAAAAAGGCTTAGCAGCTTTTGAAGAAAGCGAACAAAAGGCGGCAAACACCCCTTTAAGCGGTGGACCGTTTAAAGGATTTTTATCCGCATTGCAGCGTATTCAGGCGCATTTTCCCGATGATAACAGTTGCCCTATGCGCACCGCGTTGGTGACGGCACGCGGCGCCCCTGCGCACGAACGTGTTATACGTACCTTGCGCGCTTGGAACATTCGTATTGATGAGGCTTTATTTTTAGGTGGTTTGGCCAAAGGTGATTTTTTGCAAGCTTTTGCTGCCGATATTTTCTTTGATGATCAAAAGGGTCATTGTCTGTCAGCCAGTGCCAAACATGTCGCTACGGGGCATGTGCCGCACGGCGTTGTAAATCAAGAATCCAAACAAACAACTGATTAAGAGGAGTTATTTTATGGCAAGTAATGTTGAAGATTTAACCATTGAGTACGAAGAAGATGGTATTGTTACGCTAAAAGTGCTGGATAAAGAGATTTTATCGAAAGGTGCTTGGGCGACAATTATTTTTCGTCATCAAAATTGGGATAAAAAGAAAAAAGAATACGGTCCGGATCGCTATAGCATTCGTCGCTATCAAAAACGCGAAGGTCAATACGTGCCAAAATCGAAATTCAATATTTCCAGTAATGACCAGGCAACCAAGATTATTGCTGCATTAACGAAATGGGTGGCTGAGTCGGAATAAAAAAATTTTCAATCGTGCTGGTTTGGCGGGACCCTGTCAAACCTAGCGCGGATAAAATAATTATTCCTGATTTTCTAAGCTAATAAACCTAGGTTGCTAGAAACCTAGAATTAAAAAAATTCCATGTAATTTAAATAATAAAGATTTTTTATTATTTAATTTTCCTTGAATTGAACTCGTCAGAAGTAAGATCTAGATGCTGGAAGCCTAATGTCCCTATTATGAGTTAGGCTTCCAAGCGTCTTAGATGTCTTGACCCTTGGCTTATGTGGCCTGGTAGATATTGTATATAATATAAGCAAGGCATGCTGGTTAAAAATAGACAACATCTTATTATAATTACGCCATTTTGGTTTTAAGCGCTTGGTGCCCATGGCGCAGACAAAGCAATCTCCCAACCATCCATGAGCTGCGTGGCTAAATACAACATGTACTAGCCACTGCTCGATACTTAACCATTATTCTGGGGCGCATGTCGTGGCGTCGCTGCTTTCGCAGAAAAACTGGCACATGTAGGTCCGTTGCCCTGGCCCGAATGAAAAGTGACGACCGTCGAATGGATCGCTCGTATTTTTGTCTTTTGTGAAACCGCACATCACTTCAATCGCCTCTTCGTATTTATCGAAGTCAAGGGCAGCCTGGGGATAAGTTGTACTTTCTTGACAGAACTTAATAGGCACCATTGTCTCCGTATACCCATGGTTTCGGTATAAAAGACTGCTGTCATTAAGGGATGTTGGTTCATTACTGGAGTTCCACGGGCTGCTGTAGGGATGCAAGTCACCCTGGGAATCCATCCACGCCAGCGTGGGCATGAATACCTGAACATCGTCCGGATTATGGCCATCGGGAGTTACGCCCGGAAATACAAAACTCGCGCATCCCAAGTAAACCTTGTTGGCGCGGGGAGTAAGGATGAAGTTGGGAACTGGGTTTATTTCAAAGTAGCCCACCGCCTTTTCTTGCCCATCTAGCTTTGGATGAAAAAACCATGCAGACGCAGTAACACTGACAACCATTAAAGGTACCGTTACTAGAATCTGTGCAGCTTGTTTAATTTTGTTCATTCTATTTCTCCGTAGTTTTTTAGTATGCGCGTGCTAGCCTTTAGGAATGATGCATGATGATGGCAGCTGTGTTTATCTTTAAATTTCCTGGAAGCGTTGGCGCGCTATTAGTAATAGCTTTCGTTATAGTTGGATAATTTTGGCTGCTGATGGTGGTGGCACCCTTCTGGCCATACCCGAGCCCCCCACTATATCCACCGGTGGTAAAGCTAAATACGGTGTATGGCACAATTTGCCAGGTTCGTTGCGATGCCTGCTGCTTTAATGTTGGTACAGGGTGCGTCTTTGAATAGTCCAACACCGAAAGCGACACTTTGGATTGTGATAATGCCTGCTTCCCGTTGAACGGACCGCCAACAAGCGAGCCAGGGGTTGCACCATAGTATGCGTCCCATTTCGTAAAGTCGCGGGCACCGTTCGCCGACGGCAACTCATGGTTTACTCCATCCACCTCTTTCGATACCCAGGCTGGCGTATTAGCTTGTTCATACGGCTTAGTATACGTAGACCAAAAACCACGAAGCGCAAACTTTTTATCCGTTGGCAAGCCTACATTACTCTTCTTCGGATAATAACGCCTGTTAAGGTTAGTAAGGAACTTGTACGAACCACTAGCTATCATCCTATTGCCCATTTGGTCGACTTTAGAAACGAACAACGAATTCAGCCTATTGCGATTAATGGCTAGATCTGTTGCGTCTACCTGCCTTTTCATCAGCGCCTGCAGTTCTACAATTGACGCCAAACTTTTCATACGCGGCTGGGCACACTCCGTCATGGGCACTACCTCATATGGGGAGTCCCATTCGATCCCCCCACCGGCATTATAGTGTGCTGTGCATCCATTGGGTCTAGGATATTTCTGACCTGCCTTGCATGGGTCATTTAGGTGATAGTCGTCGCAGGTTTCGTTAACATAGGCAACCGGACTGACGGTCACTGCGTTAAAGCCATTTGCAGGATGCATTATCTGCGAGGGATCGACCGTATACGCCATCACATGATTGACAGGCATTAGGTAGTTGTCCCTTGTCGTTCCGAAATCTTCACAGCAGACAAACTGCTTGCTAACCTGTGGTGCCCCATTCCATTGGGCCGGCATTACGGACGTTCTTGTATTACTAGGAGCATAATTGGCGTTGTCTACGAATCTCACCGTGGTAGTAAGTCCTGGCTCGATCGGCGTGTTGGGAAAAGCACCGAAACTTAGGGCGGGAACCATCACCAGTCCAAGCAAACCCATCATCACAGGGGTAATTTTTATTTTTTTAAACATTTTATTCTCCATGGTTTTTAGAACAAGCATAATAATTAATATTTAAAAATTAGCGATGATTTCGTAAAAACTCCTTAAAAAATACATCATAATCTCCCTATATGTTAAAATTAACATATAGATAATTAAAAAAATTCCATGTAATTTAAATAATAAAGATTTTTTATTATTTAATTTT
>CAZGQK010000008.1:45219-69053 GCA_964527645.1 uncultured Legionellales bacterium
ATGTCCCTATTATGAGTTAGGCTTCCAAGCGTCTTAGATGTCTTGACCCTTGGCTACAGCTTTTTAGTTATACTCGTAGCATGATGGGTAGATTACAATGGATGGGCACATAATGTACACTGTTATTTATGACAGTGTTGATATATAAATTATTTTGTTATTTTTATACATATATTCAATATGTTACAGTATAAAATTAAACATATCCGGTGTGGTTTTTTGTTTGACGGCACTGTATTTTGGTTTTCTGTATCCCTTTATATCACGTGTAAATCCATACGCTAATTTTTTTAGTTTCAACGATCAATTGCTGTTGCAGTAGGCTGCTGTTGGCGAAATTTTTTTGGCGGTTGCCCAACATGGCGTTTAAACATTTTTGATAAGTGTGAACAATCACTAAAATTAAGCAGCATAGCAACTTCTGTTACGGTTAGTTTCGTATCAATAAACAGTTCTTTGGCGCGGCGAATACGTTCTTCATCAAGTAAATATTGATGGCTGCTGTTAACTTTATTTAAATGACGGCTTAAGGTGCGCGCTGAAACGGCAAAATGTTGTGCGGTATTTTCTAGCGATATATTGGTATTATTGGAATCGCGTAAATATTGACGCACAGATGCAACAATGTCTTGATTATCATCAAGTTCGGCTGAAGATCTGTTACATTGTTCTTCTAACACGCTAAAAGTATTTTTATTGGCATATTTCAATTTTACATCTAGCCGTGAGCTCGGAAAAATAAGGCAGGTTTCTGGCTGATTATATAGTACATTTTTGCAATAATAGTCTTGGTGGTGTTTCATGTCAGCAGTTTTTGCAAAGTTAAAACACACCTGCGTTCCTTTTTCCGGAAAACCAAACAGATTCTTCATTGTTTTGTAAAAGATAGCCATGACTATTTCTAGAGTAAATTGTTCTGTTTCAGCCAAATTTTGGTTCGGCACAAAAGTCAGTTTAGTAACCTCTTTATTTTCTGTAACACGAAACGATAGCAAATTTGATTGAAGATGGTGAAACCTCAAGAGTTGTTTAATTGCTTGGCGCATGGTTAAACTACACATAATGAGCATGCCCAGTACGCCATGATTGGTTATTTCAATATGATCAATTAAATTAAAAGCTAGTTCATGAGAGGTAGTGACAGTCTGCAGCTCAGTGATTAAATGTTGGTATTGTGCTGTGGTTACATAAAATTTTCGTTTATGCAGGCTTGCTTCTGATAGTCCGATAGGGCTAAGCAATGCATCGACATCAAGCCCCTGCCCTCGTACTTGATGTTCGATCAAAGTCGCAATATAGTTGCCCCGCAAGGCTCTACTCTGCTTTTTTTTACGGAAGATCATGAGCTTTTTTCCCTGTGTGCTATCACGAGATACCATTTCTATTTGATTTTATAGATAAAATATCACAGGAAATATTTTTAGCCACTGTTATTTTTAACAGTAATAAAGAATATAAATTGAGATATTCTAAATATCAATGGTATGAATTCATTTTTGCTGGTCATTTTCAAATCGATATGGTAATCTACCCATCATGCCCAGCCTGGTTATACCTGGACATTGTCAATATTTCATCCGGTTCTTACGGACGAATCTTTTATCTTGCTGCTCAAGCACAGTAAAGTGCTTAATTCAGTGGGCAGTATTTTTTAAAATAGGGTCAAAAAATAAAAAAATAATTTTAACTAGATGGATCTTTATAACTAATATAAATGTGAAAGCTATGATTAAAATATTTTTATCTATTGTTGTGTTATTTTTTGTTCAGTCTACTTGTTATGCGAATAGTTGTCAGCATGATGGCGCTGGCTCGTGGTGCGGCACGGTAAATAACCCTTATTATGTTGTAAGTAAACCTGGAACGGCCAGTCAAGTTCATATCTTTGGCAATGCTCTAATTAATGTCATTGCTAATCGAGTGGGGCAAGTACAGGTTTTTAATGGTTATCGTGGTTTTGCCTATTTTGGGTCCCATGTTCAGGGTGCTTACTCCTACATTAAGTTTAAAAATAAGCCCGCTTTTTCCAGCTTAGCAGATAGTACAGATTCTTTTTTTCAGCAGAAATTCACACTCAATGGCGTTAAGAATACAATTATTAAAAATGGACTAGAGATCACGCATAATATAAGTATTAAAAGAAACTCGAAAAATCCACAAAAAGATCAGGCGCTAGTAGAAGATATTGTTACATTAAAAAACACAAGTCATAAGCGAATGATCTTTAAGCACTATGAAGTTTGGGATAGCTCTTATTTATCTTTGACGGCACCAATGAGCATGGTGGTGCCTTCTAAGCCATGGAGCTTTATTAACAAAATTATCAATGCATTAAGAGAAAAATTCTCAAGCAAGTTCACCGTGAGTGAAGGCAGCAGTAAGAATGGTAATGGTTTTAGTGCGCATTTTTCTTATTTCACAGGAGGGTTGTGGGGTGACAAAAAGCATAACAAGCCGCAGACGAAAAATTTATTTTTACCTCGAGTATCTCTTTCCACATCCGATCAAAACACAAAGTTTTTTGATCCAACCTCAATTAAACAAGCAGAAATTTCTATTCCTGAAATCCTTCGCCAGAGGCTATTATTTAATCCGAGTCCTGTGTTTATAGCTGAAAAGGCTATTAATTTACAACCCGGTCAAGCAGCAACGTTACATTATCAGTATAGATTGCAAGAAACTATAAATAAAAAAAGTAATACTATACAGGTCAAACCGAAGCGAAAACGGCGCAGGAAGCCTAGCCTGTCTAATTGTATACAAGCTTTTAGAAGAACACATACGCGGCGCCGAAGTAATATAATTTGCACTCAACTTGAGCGCGAATATAACTGGAAAACACAACAGCTGGCAAGTTGGGGATTATATCGTAGCTATTATGGCGATGTTTCTGTTCCTCAGGGATCAATTTATTCTTATAAAGTGGGCTTTGACCAAGCACCTCGCGACTTTGAACAAACTATCCCAGCTTTATCTGTAACAGATCATAAGCTAGCTGAAGATACGCTACAGTTGGTGATGTCATTGCAAGAAGCTAATCCTAAACAAGGTGAAGGTGTTGGTAATTTCTCTAACGGTTTTTGGGGATATGGCTGTGCAGGAGACAAACGTTTAGGTCACTGCACTGCACCAAATGTACAAAATTTTGGTGTAAGATCTGACTTTGATCAATATTTCATGTGGTCCTTTTATCAGTTTTACAAGAGCAGTGATCTTGATTCTTTTAAAAAATGGCTGACCGAACCTGATGTTGCACCATATTACCCTAAACCTAAAAACGTTACGGGTAGCTATGCTACTGAAGGGTTGAATACGGATAGCCCCTTAGATCATCTAAAGTTAGCTTTTTATCATCTTCGTGATTCTGTAGGTACTGGTCCCCATGGATTGATTAAATTAAAAGATGGTGATTGGAATGATGCTATTTTAAGTTTAACTAAATTTGAGAGCTACAAAAAAGGCCGTGTTGATTCTAGCCAAACAAAAGCAGAAGGAGAGTCTGTAGTTGCCAGCGAGATGGTTGTTAATATTCTACCGAATGTGGTTAATATGTTAAAAAAATGTGATGTGGCACCAAATTTACAGAAACAAATGTTGCAATTCACTCACAAGATAGCAAAGGCTATTAAGAAGGTTGCTGTTGTTCACAAGGATGGTCTTATTTGGTTTCCAGTCGACTTTGTTTGGATGGATTATAATAAATTGAATCCCGTCTCTGTTGATGTGGGTATGGGTGAGGATTATATCAATTTAATGGCTCAGGTGTGGTTATTAACCAACAAAAATGCAATAAACTATGGTATTTTAACAAAAAAACAAGCTATTAACTTGCTAAACTATATGCACTCGCATCTAGATACTACGCAGTTAGGAGCTACTTTTTGGGATCCCAGTAAACCTTTACCTGTGCCAGCTACAGAAATCTATGCGATAACTGAGCAAGAATCGTGGTCTAGCATCAGACAACTTTTAACTGTAGCCTATAATCAATTTCCTGAAACGAGAAGATATGCATGGGATGAGCTTTATCACACCTCTTTTGATTGGCATGCCTTAAAGTTTCCCAAGATGTGGATGGGAACGTTGTCAGGGCCTGATGGCTGGGACGTGCATACGGGGCGCGCTTGGAATTATGTAGCATTGGATCAGAATGTATTTCCCTATGCTAACAGCAACCCAAATGCAATGTGGAGTTGGGCTTATCAACAGCTATCAGATGATAATCCTTCTCAATAAAATTAAAGCGCTAGACTCACCTGATAACCGCCAAATTTGCGTATATTCAAAACGCCGTGGGTAAAAATTAAATATTGCCCCTTGATGCCGCAGAGTTTGCCGGTTATCTCAGGCGTTTTATCCAGGGATAAGCTGCTGACTTTTTCTGGGTATTGGTTAACGGGATAATTAATGCGATAGGCTTGTTCCAGTGCTAGCGAGCTAAAGTCATCGCCTAATTGCTCTTTTATCGGTTGTAAATCATCCTCTGCCTGCGCGATTAATTCATGGGCAGCCACAGTTAAGTCTTGTTCCTGTGTTAAACCCTTTAGCATGGTGCGCCAATTGGTGCGATCGTTAATGTATTTTTTAAACGCCACTTCAACAATACCGGCTTGATAGCGATTTTTAACGGCAAATAACGCTAATGCTTGAATCGCGCCTTGATCAATCCAGCGTGTTGGCACTTGGCTTTTGCGGGTAATGCCAATTTTTAAATTTGAGGTGTTGGCTAAATAAATGATTTGTTCGGCATGACACTGGCTGTGCGCCCAGTCATCTTGGGGACACCCACCCTGCTCTACCAAGCAACGTTCTGGAAAAAGGATGCAGTTGTTGCATTCTAAAATACGTTGCATACAAGGATAACAATGGCCTTGTTGAAAGCTTTTTGTGGTTTTACGGCCACATTGAATGCAAAATATTTCACCGGTTGTGCTTAGCGTAAGGGTTTTGTCGATTAAATCATTGAGCAAAATACGCTCTTCGCCAATTGGCAAGTGATAAATAACCGGCGTTGCTAGTTCGCTTTGCAGTTTACGCAAACCACCACGGGCAATTGTTTTGCTGATCTTACTCACCTTTGAATTCCGCCTGACGTTTTTCATTGAAGGCATTAACACCTTCTACGCGATCATGGGTATCTAGCAGTTCTAAATAAGTGCTGACTTCGAATTCATAATCTTTTTTCAAATCCGCTTGAATCGCGTGATTTAAGGCACGTTTAGCATTACGTGTAGCTAATGGTGCGTTAGCTGCTATTTTTTTAGCGGTTGCAATGGCTGCTGGCAGTAAATCCTCGGCGCTGCAAAGACGATTCACCATGCCCCAGCCATAAGCTTGTTGCGCACTAAAGGGCTCACCGGTTAGCACCAATTCTTGCGCGCGTTGCAAGCCTAACATGCGCGGAATATTTTGCGTGCCCATGGCACCTGGCATAATGCCAAGCTTGACTTCTGGTAGCGCAAAAGTAGCGTGTTCGGCTGCGTAGATAAAATCGCTAGCTAAGGCAAGCTCCAAACCGCCACCATAAGCAATGCCATTAACAGCGGCAATAATGGGTTGTGGGCACTCGATCATAGCGAGCATGGCTTGTTGTAAGTATTGATATATTTGTTGCCAAGCAGCGATGTCTAATCCTTTGCGTTCTTTTAAATCGGCGCCGGAGCAGAAGGATTTTTCGCCACTACCGGTTAAAATAATACAGCGTGTTTTTTTATCATGGCTAAATTGCAGCCATAAATCACAAAATTCTTGCCACATAATAGAGTTAATGGCATTGTGAATCTCCGGGCGATTTAACCGCACTAGGGTAATAAATTCAGCCGGTTGTTCAATGATTAAATTGTTATAAGTGTTACTCATCTATGGATCCTTGTGATTCTAAGTGGGCAAATATAAATTCTTTAACTGGTTTCCCGCCAATAAGATGCTCCTGAATAATGCGTTCTAATATGGCGGGTGTGCAGGAGTGATACCAAATACCAGCGGGATAAACTACCGCAATAGGGCCTTGGCAACAAACGCGCAGACAATTACTTTTGCTGCGATGAATACCGCCTTGGTTGGTTAAGTTTAGCTCTTTTAGCCGGTTTTTAAGATATTCCCATGATTCAATGCCTTGCTCGTGCGTGCAGCATTTCGGTTTAGTTTGATCACAGCAAAGAAAAATATGATGCTTAATATGATTTAATTGCAATTTTTCAACTTTTTTTGCTAATTCATCTTCCAACAGAAACTCCCTTTATTCGCGCCATTTAATATTGCAGCCCATACACGGATGTTGTACTGCGGGCATAGGTTTATTTTGCAATAAACAATCCATCGCTTGGCGTAAATCGTTACCGGTTACAGCCTCATCATTGCCGGGACTGGCGTTATCAAATTGCCCATGATAAACCAGCAGATGTGCTTGGTTAAATAAATAAATATCTGGTGTGCAGCTCGCTTGATAGGCTTTAGCCACCGCTTGGCTTTCATCAAAACAATAGGGAAATTCAAAGCCGTGTGTGTTAGCAAAGCTTAACATTTTGTCCGGTGCGTCTTGTGGATGGCTGGTAATATCATTCGCTGAAATAGCCACGCAGGCAATACCTTTTTTTTGATAACGGTTGGCTACATCAGTAAATTGTTCGATGATATGCAACACATAAGGGCAGTGATTGCAGATAAAAGCGATCAATAGCGGCTTATTAGCCGCATAGGTCTTTAACTCGATGAGTTTTCCGTCAATGGTGTTGGGCAAATTAAAATTGGGTGCTGGCGTGCCCATTGCCATATCTTTTGATTCAGTCAGTGACATCTTTCTGCCTAAAAAGTCGTGGGATTATATTATAACAGGTGTTTCGCACTTGCAAAGTGGCGATGTAGGGCCATGTGTCTAGGGATTGTTTCCTGGGCTCACTTTGTTATGCTATGAGGCCAGATTCAATGAGAAAAAAAGGACTTATCATGTCGAGCGTTGCTGATACCCCTGCCAATCTTGAACTCGAATCACATACGCCAATGATGCGTCAATATCTGCAACTTAAAGCTAAATATCCCGATATGTTGTTGTTTTATCGCATGGGTGATTTTTATGAGTTGTTTTATAACGACGCTGAAAAAGCCGCTCGTTTGTTGCATATCAGTTTAACGGCGCGTGGCAAATCTGCCGGCAAAGCCATACCTATGGCGGGTGTACCCTATCATGCGGCGGAAAATTATCTGGCTAAATTAATTAAATTAGGCGAATCGGTCGTCATTTGTGAACAAGTGGGTGAACCGACGACAACTAAGGGTCCCATGGCACGCGAAGTGAGTCGTATTATTACGCCAGGCACGGTCACCGATGAGGCATTATTAGAACAAAACGAGGACAACCTTTTAGTGGCTATTTATGAAGAAAAACAATCAATTGGCATCGCTTCTTTAGATATTAGTCGAGGAAAATTTAACGTAACACAACTCTCTGATCATGCCGCTTTAATGGCAGAATTAGAGCGTCTACAGCCGAGTGAATGCATTATTAGTGAAGATTCTAATCTTGAGGGTCAATTATCCGGGATTAAAGCACTAACGCATCGACCACCTTGGGAATTTGATTTACAAGCGGCTGAGGATTTGTTGTGCAAACAATTCAAAGCCCAAGATTTGTCGGGTTTCGGTGTTGAAGCAGCCCAATTGGGCGTACGTGCGGCCGGTTGTTTGCTGCAATACGTCGCTTACACACAGCGATCTGCCCTGCCCCACATTCAATCCTTGAAGCTTAAACAGCAAGATCAATATGTGATTTTGGATTTGACCACGCGGCGCAATTTAGAGCTAACGCTTAATATGCGAGGTTCAACCGAGCATACGGTTGCCTGGGTGTTGGATAAAACAGCAACGGTGATGGGTTCGCGCTTGTTACGTCGTTGGTTACATCAACCGCTGCGTGATATCGCCATCATTGAACAACGTCAACAAGCGATAGCGGCACTGATCAAGTCGAATAATACGCAAACAGCACAACAACAGTTGCGCAATATTGGCGATATGGAACGTATTCTAGCGCGCGTTGCTTTGCGTTCAGCGCGTCCACGTGATTTAGCGCAATTGCGCGATTCAATAGCCGTTTTGCCAGCTGTGAAAAAACTGGTAGGCAAATTACGCAATAAGCAATTAACGGCGATTAAAGAAAACTTAGGCCCATTTAGCGAATTACATGCGTGTTTAACTCGTGCGTTACTTGAAACTCCACCGATGGTGTTGCGCGAAGGTGGTGTGATTGCTAACGGCTACGATGAACAACTGGATGATTTGCGTGATGTCAGTGAAAACACGCATCAATATTTACTGGAATTGGAAAAACGTGAGCGCGAACGCACTAATCTTAGCACACTTAAAGTGGGCTATAATCGTGTGCACGGATATTACATTGAAATAAGTCGTGCACAAGCCGCAAAAGCACCGGTTGAATATACCCGCCGGCAAACCTTAAAAAATGTTGAGCGCTACATTACTGCTGAATTAAAAGAATTTGAAGATAAAGTATTGAGCTCACGTGCACGAGCATTGGCGCGCGAAAAATTACTCTACGAACAATTGTTGGATATTATTTTAAAACAATTAGTCGATTTACAAAATTGTGCACAGGCAGTGGCCGAATTCGATGTGTTTAATAATTTTGCTGAACGCGCACAAACGCTAGGTCTAACAGCGCCTAAATTTAGCAAGACTCCTGGTGTTAAAATCAAACAGGGGCGTCACTTGGTGGTGGAACAAGTCTTGGAAAATCCGTTTGTACCCAATGACTGTGATTTAACAGAAAAATCACGTATGTTGATGATTACTGGCCCTAATATGGGCGGTAAATCCACTTATATGCGCCAGGTAGCGCTTATTTGTTTATTGGCACATACCGGTTGTTTTGTGCCGGCAGAAAGTGTGACCTTGGGCCCGTTGGATCGTATTTTTACACGCATTGGTGCCAGCGATGATTTAGCTAGTGGTCGCTCAACCTTTATGGTTGAAATGACAGAAACGGCGAATATTCTACGCAACGCCAGTGAAAATAGTTTGGTGTTAATGGATGAAGTTGGGCGCGGCACGAGTACTTTTGATGGTTTGTCTTTAGCTTGGGCAACCAGTGTGCATTTAGCAGAAAAAGTTTGCGCTTTTACCTTATTTGCCACACATTATTTTGAATTAACGACCCTGCCCGAGTTTTATCCTAGCATAGAGAATATCCACTTAGACGCGATTGAATACAGCGAACAAATTGTGTTTTTGCATCAAGTGCAAAGTGGGCCGGCGAGCAAAAGTTATGGCCTGCAAGTGGCGCAATTAGCGGGCGTACCCAGCACGGTGATTACACAAGCGCGCGAAAAACTGCAACAATTGGAAAAAAATTCATTGCACAGCGATAAATTAGGCCCAGCGCAACAAGAGTTATTTAGTGCACCGAAACAGCATCCGGCAATTGAAGCTTTAACCAATATGCAAGTCGATGACGTAAGTCCGCGGCAGGCGCTAGCGCTTATTTATCAGCTTAAGGAATTAGTTAGCTAGCCAGGAGAAATTTCTGTCCGGATGCATGCCTCGCAACATTACAACCACCACCTTGGATACATGGGCCAATTTTTTTTACGTTGAGAAATTAAGCCTACGCTCGAAGCTGGTAGCAACAGGACACTAAGAGGATAAAAAAAAGTTTACGCATGGCTTGCAGTTTCTGTTCTCGCTGCTCAACTTGAGCGTTGTGCGTTTGTGCATCATCGAGTGTTTGCGCTGTCTCATTTGATCTGCTTTTATCCTGTATCAGCAGGGCACCCCGTTAATTAAAAAACAAGCGATTATAGTGAAAGTTATGTTTTTTAATTAAGATGCGCCGAGCAAAAGCCTTGATCGTCGTACTCATTAAAACTATACTATACCGGTCGCGTTTGAAACAAAAAGGAGGCACGCCATGACGCAACAAACCGTTTTAGTCACTGGCGCTACTGGATTTATTGCCTCACACTGCATCTTAAAGCTGGCTGAAGCCGGCTATAAAATACGCGGCACCACGCGTGATTTATCTCGTGTGGCATCCATTGAAAAAAGCTTAACGGCGGCCAGCGATGAATATGCGGGTGGCGCTATCATTAACATTGATTGGTTTTTAACGAACCTTAAAGAGGATAAAGGCTGGGATGAAGCTATGTCTGGTTGTGATTATGTTTTGCATGTCGCCTCGCCGCTTTCACTGGAAAAGCCCAAGCATGAAGATGACCTGATTATCCCCGCCCGTGAAGGCACTTTGCGCGTCTTAAACGCGGCGTCCAAACATAACATCAAACGTGTGGTAGTGACCTCGTCAGTGGCGGCGATTATTCATGGACACGGGAATAGAGACGGTCCCTTCACTGAAAAAGATTGGTCCAACCCAAACGCAAAGTCATGTTCGGCCTACTCTCGTTCAAAAACCTATGCAGAACGTGCAGCATGGGCATTTATGCAAGAAGATACGTCCGGCATGGAACTGTCCTGTGTTAACCCTTCAGTGGTGCTTGGTCCAATTCTTGAAAAGGATTATGGCATTAGCGTTTCCATCGTGAAAAAGTTATTAAATGGCAGTTTTCCAGTTCTGCCCAAGATATCCCTAAATCTTGTCGACGTCAGAGATGTCGCAGCGTTGCATCTTTTAGCCATGACCCATGCCAATGCCGCCGGGGAACGCTTTATTTGTAATGAAAAAGACCTGTGGCTTGAAGATATTGCCACCGTATTACGACAACACTTGCCCGCTTATACGAAGCGTTTACCCAAACGCATCCTGCCTAACTGGCTGGTAAAATGTGTAAGCCCTTTTGATTCGAGAATGCACAACATCAAATACCAACTGAGTAAACAAAATAAAATTGACTCAAGTAAAGCCAAAAATATTCTTGGCTGGCAAAGTAGGCCCTATAAAGAGGCCATCAATGCTTCAGCCGATAGCTTGCTGAAATTCAAGATCATCAAACCATTATAATAATGCCAATAATACGCTTTCTGGAGGATGAGAACTACTATTTGAATGCCGTACTGACCAAAACAAAGTACTGAGCATAACTAATTTGTTCCAAAAAAATTATTTATTATTACTATTTTCAACCAAGGCGCCGTCATGAATAGTGACAATATTGCGTGTGCGTTCTGCCATTGCTAAATCATGGGTGACAATAATAACCGTTTTACCCTGCTGTGAAAGTGCCTCAAATAATTGGACAACACCCTCGCCTGCCTTGCTATCTAAATTACCCGTCGGCTCGTCTGCTAAAATTAAATCGGGATCGGTTACTAAAGCACGCGCTATCGCTACGCGCTGTTGTTGTCCGCCGGATAATTCACTGGGATGATGGTGAATGCGATCACCTAAACCCACGCGCTCGAGCATCGCTTGAGCCAGCTGGCGACGTTTTTGTGAGCGTATGCCACGATAAACTAAGGGTAAAGCTACGTTGTCTAAGGCGCTGCCATATTCTAATAAATTAAAACTTTGGAAAATAAAACCAATTTGTTGGCTGCGAATTTTAGCCAGTTCATTACGTGATAAATGACTCACATCTTTGCCGGATAAAAAGTAATGACCAGAGCTTGGGCTATCTAAGCAGCCTAATAAATTCATCAGCGTCGATTTGCCCGAGCCAGATGGGCCTAAAATAGACATGTATTCGCCTTGATTAATTTCAAGATTAATTTTTCGTAATGCATGAACAGTCATCTCACCCATTTGATATTGCTTGGTAATATTTTCTAAGCGAATAAGAGCAGTATCTTTATTCATAACGCAATGCCTCCGCAGGATTGATGTTGGCAGCTTTTCTTGCTGGAAAAAAGCCGGCTATAAAGCCGATAATGCCTAAAGCACTAATGACAGAAATAATGACCGACACGGAAATGGTGGGCTTTGGTCGCGGCAACCATTGCATGATTTTTGCATGAATCGGGATCTGGTTAATACCAAAAGTGATCAAATAGCTCACCACCATGCCAATAATACCGCCAACAATGGTGACTAAAATTGCTTCAATAATATAATACCAAAGAATTTGCCAGCTACGCGCACCAATGGCGATACGAATACCAATTTGACGTGTGGAACGGCTAATTGAAGTAAACATGACGTTAGCAATGCCAACACCGGCAACAATCAAAGTAATAATACCAATAATACCTAAAAAGGCTTGTAGCCCAATTAAAAACCCTTGGGTTCTTTGTTGTTGGTCGGCTAGATTATCAAATTGAATGATTTGTTGATCGTTGGGATTAAGTCCATGCCGATGCGCAACAAGCTGGCGTATTTTAGTAATTATTTGTGGGTTATTATTTGCATTTTTAGGGGTAATAACAATATCGCTTAACGATTTTGCTTGTGTTAATGAAACATAGGTGCTCGCCGGTATCCAAGCGCGAAAAGCATCCGGCATCATGCCTGACATTTCCATCTTTTTTTGCAAAACGCCAATGACAGTAAATGGCCACTGCCCTAATAAGACACGTTTACCAACAGGGTTTTCTTTGTGGGGAAATAAATTTTCAGCTATTTTATTGCCTAAGAAAATAACACGTTTTTGTTGTAGCATATCAATAGGATTAATAAAGCGACCGCCAGCTTGTGCTGTCAGGCTACGTATTTTAGCAAACTCTGGAGTTACCGCACTTAGGATATTGTATCCTGGCTTGTTGTTTTTATAACTTAAAGGTTGCACAAAACTGTATTCGCCAGCAATGTCTTTTATGGCAGGGATGGTTGCTTTAATTGCTTGCAAATCTTGTGGTGTCAATTGTACTTTATAGGCTGCTGGAACGCCTTTGTATGATTTTGAGGTGTTGCCGGGATAAACAATAAGAATCCCCTTGCCGGCACTTTGTGTAGCGCTACCAAAGCTTACACGTAAACCTTGACCGATCGCTAACATAACTGTTATTGCCATGGTGCCCCAGGCTATAGCTAAGATGGTCAGTAAAAGTCGTCGACGTTGGTCGAGCATTTCTTTGACAATTTCTGTTATCGAAATCAAAAGTTCTCCTAAAACGATAAAGCCGTTACCGGTTGCATTTTTGCCGCTCTTTTTGCTGGGAAATAGGCAGCACTATAAGCTGTTATCGCCAAAATACACCAAGTCATCCAAATTGAGGTAGTAGAGAGCACGGGTGTTCCTAACCACGATGGTAACTGTATGTGTTGTAAAATAGTGACACACGAAACAGCGATAGTAAAACCGATTAAGCCACCCAATAACACAATTAAGCTGCCTTCCAAAAGAATTTGGAACATAATATGAAAATCACGCGCACCAACCGCCATGCGTAAACCAATTTCAGCAGTGCGTTCACTAACAATAAGAAACATAATATTAGCCACACCAACGGCGCCAACGCCTAAGGTCATTAATCCACAAAAAATTAAGAATATTTCAATGGCACGAAAAATCCAGGTAATAAATTGTAAAAATTTACCAAAATCTGGCATGGTTATTGCTTGCGTGTCGCTAGGATCAAAGTGATAACGATTAGCAAAATAGTTGCGGATATCTTGTTTAAGATTATCGGCAGACACATTTGCTTTGGGCAACACATAAAATTGTTGAACATTTTGATCACCGTAAATAGCGATAAAGGTGGTATAAGGTATTAAACTACGCATAGCCGCCCTGCGCTTGCGGCTAGTAGTTTGTTGGCGTACCCCAACAACAGTAAAAGGTATGCCATTAACATAGACCTTTTTACCAATAGCTGGACGCTGAGCAAAGAGCCGTGCTTTGATTTTATAACCTAAAAAAATAACATGAGAGGCTGACTGTATATCAAGCGGGCTTAAAAAACGCCCGCCCGGCTGCACCTGTATTTTTCGTAGCTGTCGATAAACGCTGCCGACACCTATCAGGGGTCCTACTGACAGCTCGGATTGATAGCGAATGATGGTATTTTTGCCTGCCTCACTCATTGCTGGAGAAATTGCATGAATACCAGTTAAAACTCTACCCATTTGCATCAGATCACTGGCTTTAATATTGATTTTTCTCCCTTGTGGCATACCTTGATAGGGTTTGCTGGTGGTACTAGGGAAGGCCCAGATAGTACCACTAGAGAGGAAAAATATTTGTTTTTTTTGATATTGATAAAATCCTTGTCCTAAGGAAAATAAAACAACCACCGCGATGGTTCCCCAAACAATACCAAACATGGCAAGAAATGTGCGCAGTTTGCGTGTTCGCATATCTCTTAGAATTTGTTGTATCAGTTCGAATATATACACTTATTTTAACCAGCGATTAATCGTTATAAAATCAGTTGGCGATAATAGCCCGGCTGCTTGTTTAAGCAAAAAAAGTGCATTGATATAACTAATCTGGGTTGTGAGCAAATCTTTTCTTTCGGTGTAGAGTTCTTTTTTTGCCTGAATGACGTTATTCATGGTGGCAACTTTGACAATACCACTGTGATATCCATCGAGATAACTTTGGTAGTTTTTGCTGGCTAAATTCACGGCGTTGTGCAGCGCAGTAATGGCGGCCACATTGTTAACAATAGTTTGGTAATTGGTTTGTGTTTGGGCAATATATTTAGCAATATCCATTTTTTCCTGGGTGATGGCAGTCTCGAATTGGTATTGTGCTTGTTTTGTTTTGGCAGAAATACCACCACCTTGAAATAACCGCCAATTTAAATTCAGGCCTGCTGTTAATGAAGCGGTGTTACCTGGACTAAAACCAGTGTTGGTAGCTGAATCAAATTGATTGCCATAACTAGCTGAGGCACCTAAAGTTGGAAAGCGAGCCCCGCGTACTACTTTTATCGCTTGTTGTGCAGCTAATACGGCAAAATGATCGGCTAAAATGGTAAAGTTGTGGCGCTTGGTTTTACTTATCCAGGCAGTTAATGAGGCGGGTTTAGGATAAATAAGTGGTATTTTCTTCATTAAGCTTTTTACCTGCGTGACGTTTATGCCAGTATTTTCCATTAATGTGGCCCGTGCGGCAGCAAGTTGCGATTGGTCACTGTAGAATGTGGTTTTATCAGCGGCATAAGTTGATTGTGTGCTGGTGACATCAATGCGGGTTGTTTTGCCGGCATAAAATTGGTTTTTTGCTTGTTTGATTAAGTAGCGGTCATCTGCCAATTGTTGTTGATCCAGTGTAACATCTTGTTGGTAAAGGACCACTTGCCAGTAAGCTTTGGCAACGGTAACAGCGAGATCTTGCAATGCTGCTGCATTAGTGTAACCGTAGCTTTTATTGTTGTATAAATCACTTTTGACTGTTATCCAACCACTATAATTAAATAGGTTTTGTGTGAGACTTAATAAATAGGAATTTGATGTCGACGATTGGCCCTGTGATCGTGTGGTGGCGGCACTAGCACTAAGTGCTAATTGCGGCAACAAATTAGCGCGATCAATGGCGTATTGTTGTACCAGGGCTTTATTTTTGACTTGGATATTTAAATAGGTTGGGTTATTAATTAATGCTTGTCGAAACGATTGCAATAAGTCAAGTGCAATAGCAGGTTGCAGAAAAATAATTAACAATGTTCCAACTAATACTTTTCTCATATGCTTCTCTTACCTAGTTTAACTAGCAGAATTATCCTCTAATACTTTCTGCCCAACTTTTAGCCCGCTGACAACTTGAATATAAAGACCATCAGATATTCCAGTTTTAATTGCCTGCAACTTTGGCTTGCCATTGGCTGTTTGCAGGCGCACATAGGTTTTATTATTTTTAAATACCAACACACGCTCAGGAACGGCAAGTGTGTTTTTTGCTTCTGCAACTACAATGCTAGCAGTGGCGGAAAATCCTGAGCGTAACGAAATTGTTTTTGGTATGACAAGGTGGGTAATCTTAACCTGAAAGCCCACGTTGAAAGGACTGGTGTTGGTAGCCGTGGCGCTTTGTGTCACGCTCGCTGTTGGATCGTATTTGGCATTCTCCGCATCGGATTGTAGCGCCACCTGAGTTAGGGTGCCGGTAATTTTTTGGTTAGGCAAAGCACCGAGGGTGATGGTTGCCGTCATGCCGACTTTAATCTTATTAGAATCTGTTTCATCCACACTACCTTGGAATATTAAATCATTCATATTAGCAATGCTAAATAATGGTGTTGCCGCCTGATAGCCGCTGATATTAACCACTGAATCACCAACATCCACATAGCGATCTAAAATAAAACCGCTGGTTGGCGCATAAACTATATTGCGCACCAGTTTACCGCCAATGGTAGCTTCGCCTTTTTGTAGTAAATCGAGATATTGTTGGTCATATTTTAATTGAGCTTGGCTGGTAGCAACTGTTTTTAATGCCGTGATATAGTCGGAATTATTAGCTAGGATCAGGTTCTTTTGTAGTAGAAATTGATAGCCTTTTAATTGTTTTTGTGCTGCAAGATAGGTGGCTTTATCTTGCGCTACTTTACCAATTTGCTGTGCTAATGTATTAGGATCTGGATTAGGGTCCAAGCGCAGCAAGGGTGTGTTTTTTGCTACAAAATCTCCCATGTGGTGATATAGTTGATCTACTGTTCCAGAGATGGATGATTTAACAATCATTTGATTTTTTGGCACCACATTACCAACGGCAATCGCCTTTTGCTTAATGGTGCGCTGCGTTACAGTAATACTGGGGATAATTTTTTTGGGCTTATGCGCCTGGTGCCAAAAATAGGCACCCAAAATAATTAAAATAATAATTAGAATAACTACCAATTTCTTTTTCACAGCCCGACTCCTCGCTTAATAATTTCTAATCTATTTTACGCTGTCAATTAATTCTTTTATTTCTTTTGTCGATAATTCGCTACATTTTCCTTGTCGCAATGCACGCGGCAGAACAATAGGCCCGTAACGTACACGCGTTAATCGATTCACTTGAAGATCTTGTGATTCCCATAAACGCCGCACCAGACGATTGCGCCCCGCAACAACCACGACATGATACCAACGATTAGCACCCTCTCCACCCGCTTCAACGACGTGTTCAAAGCGTGCGACACCGTCTTCGAGTTGCACGCCGCGGGTCATACGCTGTGCTTTGGCATCATCCAATTTACCAAAAACACGCACTGCATATTCACGCTCGACCTGTTGACGTGGATGCATTAATTGGTTGGCTAATTCACCGTCATTAGTAAATAATAATAAACCGGATGTATTAATATCCAAGCGCCCCACACTCACCCAACGACTATTGTGTAATTTTGGCAGTGCGGAAAATACGGTTTCGCGCCCTTGTGGATCATCGCGTGTACAGATTTCACCAATGGGTTTATGATAAATTAAAACACGTGTGCTTTGTTTGTCTGGATTAAGGCGCAATAGTGTGCCATCAATCTGAATTTGATCATCTGCGTTGACACGTGCTCCAATTTTTGCAACCTCACCATTAATTTGAATGCGCCCAGCCTCGATCCACTGTTCCATTTGTCGGCGTGAACCTTTGCCAGCACGAGCTAATACTTTTTGTAGTTTTTCGCTATCCATTATCAGCTAATCACCTCTGAATCGTCGCCTATTTCGCTTGTTTTAGTCGGTGCTGTCGTTTCTGTCTCCAGCGTTTCATCAATTTGTACAGATTCCGCTATTGTTTCTGCGTTTTCTGTGCTGGTAGCTTCATCTGTGATGTTAATAGTTGTATTACTAATTAAAGCCAGTTGCTCACCCAGTTGTTTTTCAATAGCAGCTTGATCGGTCGGTTCATCCAGCGTGGGCAGTTCGGATAAACTTTTTAAATTAAAATAATCCAAAAATTGTTTGGTAGTGCCAAATAAAGCAGGTTTTCCTGGCACATCGCGGCTACCGACAATTTTTATCCATTCGCGCTCCAGCAATGTTTTGATAATATTGGTGCTAACCGTTACACCGCGCACGTCTTCAATTTCACCGCGCGTCATTGGTTGGCGATAAGCAATCAAAGACAGTGTTTCCAGTAAGGCACGGGAATAACGCGGCGGTTTTTTTTCCCACATTTTTCTTAAATATTCAGCATAATCGCTACGTGCTTGAAAACGATAACCACTGGCAACGCGAATAAGTTCAACCCCGCGGTTGGTGTATTCTGCTTGCAGGCTTTTTAAAGTAGATTTTATTAAATCTTTTGCCGGTTTTTTGCGACCATCGAAAAGATATTGTAGTTGCTCAACCGTTAATGGTTCGCTGGAAGCAAACAAGGCGGCTTCTAAAATGGCTGATATATTATCTTCGCTCATGCATTATCCTTTTGATTTAATGTAAATGGGTGCAAATGCCTCATTTTGAGTAAGTTCAATCATTGATTGTCGAATTAATTCTAAAATAGCAGACAAGGTGACAACAACACCCATGCGCCCTTCTTCAGCTTGAAATAATTCAGTAAATTTAACATAACGATCAGCTGTGACTTTATCTAGAACGGCCGTCATGCGTTCACGCACGGATAAAACCTCGCGCCCAATTTGGTGAGTCGTATACAAACGCGCACGTTCCATCACCTCTTGTATGGCTTTTAGCAAATCGTCCATCGGCACATCGGGTTGAGCCTGTTTGAATTCTATGGCAGGTGCTAAGGCATTGGCAACGTGGGTGTCTCGCTCCAAGCGTGGTAATTCATTGAGGTTGTCAGCGGCTTTTTTAAAACGTTCGTATTCTTGTAGGCGGCGAATTAACTCGGCACGTGGATCGACTTCCTCACCCTCTTCATCTGTTTCTGTGCGAGGCAACAGCATGCGTGATTTTATTTCCGCCAAGGTGGCTGCCATGACTAAGTATTCAGCTACAAGGCCTAATTTCATGGCTTCCATCAGTTCGATATATCGAATGTATTGGCGCGTGATTTCAGCGATAGGAATGTTTAAGATATCAATATTCTGCTTTCTAATCAGATAGAGCAATAGATCCAGCGGACCCTCAAAAGTTTCCAAAAAAATACGCAGCGCATCGGGCGGAATATAGAGATCCTTGGGTAATTCGACGACCACCTCACCCGCCACTTTTGTTTGCGGTTCATTGGGGGCTGGAACTGCTTGCATGCCTACTCCTAAAAAGTCAAACAAATCAATATAATACACTAGATATTGCAGACTGTGTATGTTTTCTTGTCTAGATAAGCATACCAGAATCTAATCATCGGCCAAGCAACATTAATTAATCAATACAGATGATTGTTTTTACAATTATAAAATAACACGGAGCCAAGCTTATTAAAAGTACAGTAGGGACATTTACGCAACTGAGGATAGTTTAATTTTTGCACATCTATAGGCTGTGTCCATTCGCCTATGCTATAGTTGGCGTTTGTTGATAAGCGGATGTGAGTACATGAAGTTTCTACTTGATTATTTTCCTATCATTTGTTTTTTTATTGCTTATAAGATCTATGGCTTTTATGTGGCTACAGCCGTGCTTATGGGCGCCTGCTTTTTGCAGGTACTCTATTTTTGGTTGCGGCATAGGCGCTTTGAAAAAGTCTATACCTTTGTTTTTCTTATTGTATTAGTGTTGGGAGCAATGACTTTATTTTTTCACAACACACTTTTTATTAAATGGAAGGTGAGCGTGGTGTATTGGTTCTTTGCTATTTTATTATTTGGTAGCCAGATTATAGGCAAAGACCCCTTTATCAAGCGCATTTTTAAAATGGGTGGTGAAATTGATATGCCCGATAAAATTTGGGCAAGGCTAAATATCGCTTGGGGAATATTTTTTACATGCATGGGTTTTTTAAATGTTTATGTGATGTATCATTACAGCACCAACGATTGGGTTAACTTTAAGCTATTTGGTACGTTAGCGCTGACCTTTTTGTTTATAGTCTTGCAGGCTATTTACATGGTGCGTTTCATCAAGAAGAGTGATTGATTCGTGAAAACAAATCAACAGCGCATGGCATTAATGGAACAAATACTACAGCGCGCTTTTCAACCGCAATTATTAAAAATCACAGACGATAGCGCCAAACATGCCGGACATGCCGGTGCACAATCTGGATTGGGACATTTTAGTCTTGATATTCACGCGCAAGCTTTTACCGGTAGATCCTCAGTAGAAATACATCGGCTGATTTATCAAGCGCTGGGTGATTTGATGCAAACCGACATTCATGCCCTGTGTATTTGCGCCAAAGGCCTTGATGCAGATGAATAGGTTGCGACTATGAAAAAAAGAATTACTCTACCCATTACCTTGTTAGCCTTAGCACCACTGATGATGGCGTTGCCTTTTGCCATGGATATTTATGTACCGGCGGTGCCACGTATAAGCGCACTCTTTCACATCAGTGATGCGGTTATGCAATTGACGCTAAATTTGTTTATGTTGGTCAGCGGCATTATGCAGTTAGTTATTGGCCCGCTTTCAGATGCCTATGGCAGGCGTTCAGTAACACTGTTGTCGATTGTAATTTTCAGTATAGGCTGCCTGACTTGCGCGGCATCTACTTCGATAACACAGCTAATATTGGGTCGGTTTATTGAGGCCGTTGGTGCTTGTGGCATGATGGTGCTTGGCTTTGCTATTGCGCGGGATTTGTATGCGGATACAAAATTAGCAAAAGTTTATAGTATTTTAAATGGATTGATCGCCTTTTCGCCGATGTTTGCGCCTTTTATTGGTAGTTTTTTAGATATTCACTTTGGTTGGCCGATGACTTTTGAGAGTTTACTAGTCTTTTCTATATTGGCTGTGTTACTGTATTTTCCTCTATTGCCGGAGACTTGTTTGCCCGCGCAACGTCAGCCCATTACTCGACGTATATTTATAAATTATAGTAAGATATTTCTCACCCCTATTTTTTTCTTTTATTCGTTAGCTGCATCGATAGGCCTGTCGTATCTTTTTATTTTTTGTGCCACCTCTCCTGTTATTTTAATAAAGTTATTGCACATACCTGAAGCGGATTTTGGTTATTACTTTTGTTTTATGGGGCTTTCCTTTTTTATCGGTAGCATTGTTTCTGTACTGGTGGTTGGGTGGCTAAAGATCTATCGCACAGTTATGTTGGGCTTTATGATTACGTTAATCGGCGGGATAAGTATGGCTGTTTGGTATTATAACACCGGCCTAACACTGAATAATTTCATTTGGCAGATGTTATTAAGTGGTTTGGGGGCCACCTTTGGCATGGGTGCGGGCAGTGCTGGAGCAATGCAACCTTTTGCGACTCAAGTAGGTATGGCAGCAGCCTTAAGCGGCGGCATGCGCTTTGCCTTTTCAGCCCTGTTGGGTTTGATCATCTCCCCTTATATTCATTCAGTTTTGCCGTTAGCGGTTCCAGCGTTAGTATTTAGCGTGCTGGGATTTATTTTATTTGCAATTTTTGCTAAGCGATTACAATTTGAAGGGCTATCTAGTACAAATTAGTTCAACCTATACCCTCCTTGGCTAGATCCAAAGAATTAAAAAAACAGTCATTGCCAGCGAATGCGCGGTAATCCAGATAAATTAAAATGACAGTTATTTAGCTAACACCATTATCCCTTCAATTTCCACCGCTACATCTTTTGGCAATTGCGCCACACCAATCGCGGCGCGTGCCGGATAGGGTTGGGTAAAATATTGTGCCATCACTTTATTAACAGTGGCAAAGTTTTTAAAATCGGTAAGATAAACGCTCAGCTTAACGATATCAGCAAGGCTGCCCCCTGCCGCTTGTGCCACCGCTTGTAAGTTTTTAAATACCAGATGCACCTGTTCTTCAATCGGCGCATCCAGCACCTCCATGGTCTCTGCCAACAATGGAATCTGGCCAGATAAGTAAACTGTATCGCCCACTTTTACGGCTTGTGAATAGGTGCCAATCGCCTGTGGGGCCTGATCGGTTTGAATTGTTGTGCGCATATAAAATTCCTCTGTTTTGACAACTCCCGTGCAAGCAAAATGGTTTGTTTATTTGATGGCGCCTGCAGTAGAGGCAACTAGGTTAAAGGGGAACTCCTAGAATTGCAATAGGCCTAGACAGGAGCTATTGCGCTGTGTAAGACAATAAGATTTGTTTTAATTCCCTGGATTCCACGGCTAAACCACAGGATGACGAATTGTACTAAGCTCAACTTTTCGAGGCTATCTTTTGCAATGAGGTGTCGCTATAAACTCATTTTTTTTCATCACGAGAATAAAAAAATTCATTATACATTTGCGGATCAAATAGAATATATTTATCGAATAGATGCATTTAAGTTATATATCTATTGGATTTAACCGTTCAATTAGCTAGATGTTTGAAACCAACCCTAGCGTTGACGCAAGATTAAAATTAACTATTAACATTAAGAGACTGATTATGAATGTTATTATACTCGATTCAAAAATACTGGAGGCGGGCTTAACTCGTGAAAATATAGTTCAACTAGCCAGAGCGCAATCCTCGGTGGAAGTTACTGAAAAGGACATCGTTCTTGCCTTTCCAAGTTATAGCCCTGATATAAGGGCACCTCTACAAAAGCAGAAAACAGACGCAAGTCAACTGGGGGTGACTGCAAAGCGCATGCCACACACCTTGGTGCTGCCAATTGGCTCTTTAAAACTTGCGAAGCTTGGCATTCAACACCTTTGGTATGTATTGGGTTGCAATTTAACTGTGATTGTACCCAGCACTCGTCTTTGGATTGAAATAGTTCCCACCATTAAGCCCGAAATTGTTAGTGAATATTTGGGGGCACTTGAACAAATTCAAAGATTTGTGATAGCGGAAAATGGCTATGTAACAGATGGGGGCAACTGTCCTGTACCGCGAGAATATTTCTTTTTTTATGAAAGCGGGAAAGAATCAGCTAGAGATGAAACTCAGGTGACTGCGGACATGCCAAAAGATCCCCTCATATCTGATGAACAGAGTGGGAGTAACAAAAATAATAATGGTATGTACAGAAGAAGCGGCTGTGTTGTTCAGTAGGAAATAAAAACTAAATTAATCAAGCTAAGAATGGGAGTTGTTTATATGAAGCGCTGTATGCCTATTGCTAATTTTAAAGATTGGTGGAAAACTAATTTACAACATTTTGAGCCTAATAATTTTGTTCTTATTGTACCAGAATATACTAAAGATAAGAAAAAAAACATGACAATGTTATCTCCAAGGGCGGAGGGTAAGCAAAGTTTTGGCATGCAACATTCAACTCAAGTGACTCTAAGTGTAAGTTTGCCGAGGAGTAGAAGTGGTGTAAATGTTGAAAGAGCAATAGAGGATCTCTATTTTGTTTTAGGCACAGGAAGAACATTGCTGATACCTGCAAAGAAGAAGTCCCGCAAGACGTCATGGAAAACAGTTAATGGCAATTTTATTGGGTTAGATTTGTGGGGTGATTCTAGGCACTCTATTGAACTGCAAGGATTTTATAATTCCGAGTTAGCTATGTTATGCGCATATGCAGATGATCAGCATAATACCCGTGGGCTTGCACTACCACCGCATAAATACCTTGAGATGCCGAACCCCCGGCAGTTAGCCGCCTATGAAAAAGGCCAACAGGCAGCAGCTAGTTCCCCTCAAGAAGGAGCTAATAAAATTCTACCCAGTCAACAAGCAGCGGTATCTGCGAGCACTTCGCGCTGGAATTGCTGTCTTTGGTTAGGCTCTTGCCTCGGCTGTGGTTGTACAGGGGAGGAAGAAATGGAAGAACGACTATTGGGAGAGGGAGATTCAAATCCCGGGATGACATCTAGACGGCCAGGACGCTAATGCGATAACTAGGCGTAATGTATAAATAGTTAGTGCTACCAATGTAACGCAAAGACTCTTCCATTTCATTAAGCAGCTCATTGCTGCTGGGAGTTACCCGATGAGGGGTTAAATGGAAGAGCCGCCAGATCGGTTCATTTTTAAATTAAGGAAAAGACACACCTCACCTGCTTTAGGTTAATATTCACGGACGAAGTGTGTATT
>CAZGQK010000009.1:0-5449 GCA_964527645.1 uncultured Legionellales bacterium
AAAGTAAAACAGTCCATGGAGCGGCTGATGTTTTGAATCTAACACAAACCGCGGTTACCCAGCGCATACGCACACTGGAACGGCAAATGCAGGTATCCTTGTTTATGCGAACTCGTCGTGGTATGCAACCCACGCCGGAAGGAGATGCTCTGTTGCGCTATTGTCGTGCAGTTAGCGACCTAGAGCAAGAGACCATTGAAAAGCTCAAAGGCGCGGGGCTCAGTAGCGGCGTCCCTTTGCGTATCACTGCCCCGGCATCAATTCTGCGGACACGTATTGTGCCACAGTGTTATAAAGTGATGCGTGCTTATAATAAGTTAACCATACAGTTTAAAGCGTCTCGTTTTGAAAACTTAGCTGAATTGTTGCGTACCGGAAAGAGCGACTTTGCCATTATGGAACCGCAGCAAGTTAATAAAGAAATGTCCCATAAGCTGTTAAAACCAGAGGAATATGTTTTGATATGTAGTCGTGCTTGGAAAGGCAGAAGATTGAAAAGCATTGTCGAAGATGAACATATTATCGATTTCTCAGAAGAGGATAAGTTAACACTTGATTATCTTAAGAAATATAAGCTATTAGACATAGCTAGGCCAGATCGTCATTTTGTCAATGGCACAGCTTTAATTATCGATATGATTAGCAGCGGCATGGGATATGGAGTTGCCACCAAAGATTTTTCTGAGCCATTTATAAAAAATAAAAAATTAATGATATTAAATCAAGGAAGGTCGTTAAAATATGAGGTTGCGTTGGTTTGGTTTGAAAGGCCGCAGATGGCGGAGTATTTTGAAGCCATTATCGATGCCATTCAGTAGAAATATTGCTTTTTTCCGCTGGCTTTGTTGCATTATTTTTTTCAACATCCTCATTTAGCGTTATGTAAATTCCGGTGTTTTAAAAAAACAACGCGCCGCGCCAGCAGAAAAAATAAAGCATTTCTGTTAAGTTTCTTTTCCGTCAATACGGCGTTGCAGTGCTTTTCTGCAGTACTCATTTATGTCAATATAAAATCCGTTCCTCGAAAAGCACTACGCACGCCCTGCCCAAAAATATGTCCCGCGACTTGATCGGGATTATTTCGTAGGTTAGTGACAATTCTATGCAGAGCCGAAAAAAAAGCCAGAAGTGAGGGCGATAAACGAAAAGAATAGGACCTTAAACGTTTGGCAGCAGTGTAGAAAAATACGTTTTTAACTGTGCCAGTATGGCGCGTTGTTTTTCCGTTAGGGATTGTTCTTTTTCAATTTCACTCAGTTCTTGCTGTGCTTGGACAAGGCTACGCCGTGGTTCGCCTTTATAATCGAAGGATTGGCTTGCTTTGTTGGGTTGATAGACTGTTTGTAGATAATCTTGAAATTGTTGTTGCTGTTTTGTGGAGAGTAATTGCGGGTGGTTACGGCCTAAAATACGCAGTGCTTGTTGTTGGCGTTTGTCATTAGGCGCCTCCGCACTTAAAGTGGGCCATTGTTTGGGCAGGGAGCGACAAAACTTTTGTTGCCAATTTTTTTCAAGATCACTGGGAAAGCCGTCTTGATATAAAGCTGCGTCAATGTCTAAATGATCAATGGGCGGGTAAGTATAATCCAAGTAATAATCGCGAATTGCGTTAAATAATGCTTTGTTTTGTTGTAGGTGGGCGATATTTTGCTGATACAAATCGCTCCGTTCAACGCTTAGGTGTTTTAAATAATGCCCTTGCATTGGCAAGATAAAAGGTGGTTCGCCAGCTTTTTTGTTGAGTGTCATGGTATGTTCTTGAAAATCATCGCATGAGACTTGTGCTAGGGGCTTCCAATCAAGGCGCAACCAAATGGTTTGGTTTTTATAATGTCGGTGTTGCCCCAAATTTAAGCAGGGAGCTTGATAGTTGTTTCTATTGCCTAATTTACCAATAATACACAAACCGAGATGACAAGATTGATCGGCGATTGCTATTTTTTCCAGTTTATTGATGCGCGCTAAATCTTCGTGCTTTTTAAAATAACCGGACAAATAATCCCACATTTTTTCTTCTTTTTTTAATCGCCGAGCCAAAGCTAGGGTAATTTCGACATCAACCAGCGCGTTGTGTGCTTGACCTGAAAAAAGGTTGTTGGCCTGATTGATATCTTCTAAGCGCAAGCTTATTTTATCATGTTTGGCTGCGGGCCAGTTTAAACTGTCAGGATTGAATAAATGATAAAAAATAAGCATGGGGTAGATATCCATGCGGCTACAACCATTGGCGTATTGATGGGTGTAGGGCGGCATAAAATTCTGGAAAAATCCAAAGCGCAAAAACTCATCGTCAAAGCTCAGTGTGTTGTAGCCTAAGCTAATCGTGTTGGGTGTGTTGAGCAGTTGGTGTATTTTTTTGATGGCGTCAAATTCACCGCTACCGCTTTGAATATCACTAAGGTCCAGTTGATGCACCATCATTGCTTGTGGCGAAGGAATGACGTCGAGATTTAATTTTATAAAAATTTCATGACGATCAATTTCATTAAAATCTTCATCGGTGCGAATCGCGGCGAATTGCAGCACTTGGTCAAAACATTTATTGAGACCCGTTGTTTCTAAATCGTAAAATAGATAAGACATAAAGTGTTACACGTAATAAATGTTAACGGTGCTAATTTCTTTCATGGAATTAGCTGCTCGGGCATACAATTTTTTTATTTCCGCTTGATCATGTGTTTTAAGTAGTTCGAGTGATAAATAAACTTCAACGGTTATCTTGCCGTTTAAATAATTTAACTTAATGTTTTGAATTTGGCTAAAGCCGGGCAGTTTTTCCCAGCCATGATTGAGTTTGCTGAGTATTTGATGACGATTGGGTAAATAAAGCGAAGGTGCCATTTTCTCATCGTCTTCAGGATCAATGTGCACAATCACGTCAGTAACCGATTCAAAATGTTCTATTAAACGCAAGCGCACGCGTTCGCCGATATAATGACCTTCAGAAACATTAATAAGAGGATCAACGATAATGTGCACATCAATAAAAATATTGCCAGCAAATAAACGTGTGCGCAGTTCGTGAATAGAAACGACCCCCGGCACTTGATTAATTTGCTCCGTTATTTTTTCCAACATAACAGGATCAGCGCCGGTATCAATCAGTTCTTTGGCGCTGTCCCAAATAAGTTTGACACCCATTTTAATAATTAAAATAGCAATAACAACCGCACCAATCACATCTAAGTGTGGCCAGCCTAATAAAGAACCGAGCACGCTGACAAAAACAATGACAGAAACAAAGGCATCGCTGCGATGATGCAGCGCATTGGATTTTAATAAAGAAGAATGGATGCTGGTAGCAATTTTGTTGGTATAACGATATAGCCATTCATTAACAATAATGGCAACCACGGCAACGACAATAACAGGCCAATCGGGTTTAACAAATGTTTTGTGTTGCCATAATTGATGCACCATCTCGTAACCTAGCCATAAACCCACTAAAATGAGCAGCAAGGCAATGCCGGTAGTGGCGATAGTTTCGATACGTCCATGTCCATAAGGATGTTCTTGGTCAGGGTGTTTGCTGCCGGCTTTGGCGGCTACTAAAACTAAAAGATCTGTCAACAGATCAGAAAAGGAATGGATGCCGTCGGCGATTAGGGCTTGTGAGTGACCTATATAGCCTAATACGACTTTGAATATACCGAGCAAGATGTTGATAAGTGCACTTAGCCAAGTGACTCGTTTGGTTTCATGGTAGCGCTGCGGTGTTTGCATTTGCCTTTCCTTATGGCGTTTTGCCCCGTGATTTTTTGAAAAAGTTTCTCTCTTTCTACAAACTATCAATAGGTTAGCGAAATCGCATTTGTTAATAGTTTACCCACTGGTTATAATGGTGCTCTTGCAAGGATCCTACATAATACGACGGAATTTGTATACCCGTATTATCCGATGACAGACACAACGCAGGTGATTAATGAACAGGGCCGATGTTTCGCTTTTTAAAGATGAAAAACTTTTGCTAGAAATGCACCCCAGCAAACGAGCAGTGTTGTATTATTTGCTGCAACGCGGTGGGCGCTTGGTGATGATCGCGCTGATGGTTTATTTAATTTACGGTGTTGCCATGCAGGTGTTGGCTACTTTTACTGGGAGATACTTTAGTTTATATGGTTTTCTCTTGCACAACGTGTTTTTAATGGTGCTATTAATTTTATTATTTTTTATTGCCTTTTATATCGCCGGGCGTTGGTTCGCCAATAATTGCGTTAGTTATATATTTACTACCCACCGCTGCATTTGGTCGACGCGTTTTATTAGCCTTAATCAGCGAATTATTCCTTTTTCACGTGTTGTTGATGTGCGCATGCATTGTTCGGCTTTGCAGCGCTTGATCGGTATTGCTATGGTAGAAATTGATGAGCAAAGTGTCAATTACGCCAGCATGAGTGCAGCTACGCGCAATACTCAGGCAGGCAGAACCATGCTTTACGGTTTGACGTTGCAGCAATCGCAGCGGGCAGTGCAAATTGCTTCTGAGCAAATGGGTCAAAGATAATTTCTAGTATTTTTGTGAGTTGGGGTATTGCTTGCCTCACCACACCACACCACACCACACCACACCACACCAGCTGTTTATGAGCCTTTTGTTTCTTTATTGACTTGTCATATAGTACGGACATGGTACTATATCGATCTTAATTGAGTTTGGGCAGCAACACGGATAAAATAATGCTAAAAATCAGTAAGTTAGCAGACTACGGCACCATTATTGCCAGCTTTCTCGCCAAATCACCCGGTGAGCGCTTCAGCGCATCGCTAATAGCCGAACAAACTCACATCCCCGCTCCTACGGTCAGCAAAGTGTTAAAGCGTCTCTCGCAGCACAATTTAGTCACTTCTGTACAGGGTGCTAATGGTGGCTATTACTTAACACGGGCGGCGGATGCAATCAGTTTAGTGGAGTTAGTCGCTGCCATTGATGGTTCTCCGGCGTTAACGGAGTGTAGTCAATCGAATAATTGTTGCACTCAGGATGCGCATTGTTCTTTACGTAGCAATTGGCAGTTTATTAATAATTTAGTATTAGATGTTTTGCGTGATATCACTTTAGCCGATATGTTAAAACCACTAGCATTGCCGCTGCGTTTTCATAGCCCGTTGCTAGAAATTAATAAAAAGGATGAGCTATGAGTGATAATCAAACCATACAAAATGTGGTTGATCAGGGATATCAACACGGCTTTGTTACCGATGTCGCCATGGATATTTTTCCACCGGGTTTAAATGAAGATGTGATTCGTGCCATTTCTGCGCGTAAAAATGAGCCTGAATTTTTATTGCAGTGGCGTCTTAAAGCCTATCAACATTGGTTAACTTTAACGCCACCTGAATGGGCGCATGTGCATTATCAGCCGATTGATTTTCAGGCGATTAGTTATTATGCCGCACCCAAAAAGAAAAAAGTGCTCAACAGCTTGGATGAAGTTGATCCTGAAATATT
>CAZGQK010000009.1:5459-6109 GCA_964527645.1 uncultured Legionellales bacterium
GGCATTCCCTTATTCGAGCAAGAACGCTTGCAGGGCATTGCCGTTGATGCTGTATTTGATAGCGTTTCTGTTGCCACCTCGTTTAAAGAAACCTTGGCCAAAGCGGGCGTTATTTTTTGTCCTTTTTCCGAAGCAGTGCAAAAGCATCCTGAATTAATAAAAAAATACTTGGGCACGGTGGTACCTTATCGCGATAATTTTTATGCCAGCTTAAATTCGGCTGTATTTAGTGACGGTTCTTTTGTGTATATTCCTAAGGGAGTGCGTTGCCCCATGGAATTGTCGACTTATTTTCGTATTAATGCCGCTAATACCGGACAATTTGAGCGCACTTTAATTATTGCCGATGCCGATAGTCATGTCAGTTATTTAGAAGGTTGTACAGCGCCAATGCGTGATGAAAATCAATTGCACGCCGCGGTTGTTGAATTGGTGGCGTTGGACAATGCACAAATTAAATATTCCACTGTGCAGAATTGGTATCCTGGTGATAAAGAGGGCAAGGGTGGCATCTATAATTTTGTTACCAAACGCGGTGCTTGTCGTGGCAAAAATTCAAAAATCTCTTGGACACAAGTGGAAACGGGTTCAGCGATTACCTGGAAATACCCCAGCGTTATTTTGCAAGGGGATAACTCGGTGGGTGAATT
>CAZGQK010000009.1:6119-6651 GCA_964527645.1 uncultured Legionellales bacterium
TTTATTCGGTAGCATTAACTAATAATTATCAACAAGCGGATACTGGCACAAAAATGATTCATATTGGCAAAAACACGCGTAGCACAATTATTTCCAAAGGGATTTCTGCGGGTCATGGGCAAAATGCTTATCGTGGTTTAGTGCGGGTTGCGCCCACGGCAGAAAATGCGCGTAATTATACGCAGTGTGATTCTTTATTAATTGGCAATCAATGTGGTGCGCACACATTCCCTTATATTGAGACGAAAAACAGCAGTGCTCATGTTGAACATGAAGCCACCACCTCAAAAATTAGTGAGGATCAATTATTTTATTGTCAGCAGCGTGGCATGAGTACAGAAAATGCCGTGGCTATGATTGTTAATGGGTTTTGTAAAACCGTGTTTCAGGAACTGCCGATGGAATTTGCAGTAGAGGCGCAAAAATTATTAGAAGTTAGTTTAGAAGGCAGTGTTGGATAAAGAGGATAGGTGATGTTAACCATTAAAGATTTACAAGTCAGCGTTGAGTCAACAGACATATTGCGCGGTAT
>CAZGQK010000009.1:6661-33106 GCA_964527645.1 uncultured Legionellales bacterium
TTAACTTAAATATTAAACCTGGTGAGGTGCACGCCATTATGGGACCTAATGGTTCAGGCAAAAGTACACTAGCAAAAGTGTTGGCAGGGCGAGCTGAGTATGCCGCTTCGCAAGGCAGTGTTGTCTATAACGACCAAGATTTATTAGCCTTATCGCCGGAACAGCGCGCAGTTGCTGGTATTTTCCTAGGCTTTCAATATCCGGTAGAAATTCCTGGCGTTAATAATTTGTATTTTTTAAAAACCGCCTACAACAGTTTACGCGCTGCGCGTGGCGAGCCGGAATTGGATGCCATGGATTTTATCGAATTTGTTAAACCGGCTATGCAGTTATTGGATATGGACGACAAATTTCTTAAACGCTCGGTGAATGATGGCTTTTCCGGCGGTGAAAAAAAACGCAATGAAATATTACAAATGTTAGTTATGCAGCCTAAATTAGCTGTTTTAGATGAAACTGATTCTGGCTTGGATATCGATGCCTTACAAATTATTGCCAAAGGCGTTAACAGTTTGCGCAGTGCTGAGCGTAGCATTATCTTGGTGACGCATTATCAACGTTTATTGCGCTATATTGAGCCGGATTATGTGCATGTATTAATGGATGGTCGCATTATTAAATCCGGCGATAAACAATTAGCCGTTGAATTAGAAGCCAAAGGCTATCGTTGGTTAGCTGAACAGGCGGTGTAAGTTGATGACGACGTGGCAACAACAATCTCTAGAAAAATTTCAACAGCAATTGCCGGGTGCGCCGGTGGAGTGGTTGTCTGCGTTGCAAGCAAAACATTTGGCGCGCTTTTGCCAGCGTGGTTTCCCCAATAGAAAACAAGAATTTTGGAAATATACCGACGTTAGTGCGATCGCCAAGCAAGATTTTCAATTGCCCGCAGCGCATGCTTTGGCAGCTGAAACACTTACCGCCTTAACCGATGCCTTTGTAGTGACTTTGATTAATGGTGAGCTAAGCGAGCAGCATTCGCGTTTACAAGATTTACCTGCTGGGGCGATTGTTTGCGATTTTAAAACCGCGTTGTCTCAACACGCCGATTTACTACATACCTATTTGCCGGCATCGATGCATGCCTTTGCCGAACAAAAACCTTATGTTTTTGCTGATTTAAACGCCGCTTTGTTGCAGCAAGTGATGATGATTTATGTGCCGGAACAACTTGTTTTAGATAAACCCATTCACATTTTGCATATAAATGGCAGTGAACAAGCGGTTTGCATGCAACAGTGTCGTCACTTGATTATTGCCGAAGCTGGAGCTAGCTGCCAAGTGGTAGAAGAATACCGTGGACAGCATCAAAATACTTATTTTAATAATTTAGTGACTTATATTCAGGCGCAAGCCGGTGCGCGGGTAGAACATTATAAAATCCAGCAAGAAAGCGCTAACGCCTATCACGTTGCTAATATTTTAGTTCAGCAGCAACAAGGTAGCTCGGTAATGTTGCATAATTACTCCTTAGGCGCAAAATTAGCGCGCGATAATTTAACTCTACAGTTACTCGCTGAACACGCTGGCTGTGAATTTTATGGGTTTTATCACCTGCAAAACAAACAACATGTTGATCATCATACGTTGGTGGATCATATCAGCCCACACACGCAAAGTCGGCAATTGTATAAAGGTATTATGGATGGTCAAAGCCATGCGGTATTTAATGGTGCGGTAAAAGTACATCCGCACGCCCAAAAAATAAAAGCCCAACAAACCAACAACAATATTTTATTAAGTAAACACGCACAAATCGACAGTAAACCGCAATTGGAAATTTATGCCGACGATGTGCAGTGTTCGCACGGTGCGACTATTGGACAATTGGACGAGGAAGCCTTGTTTTATTTGCGTTCGCGCGGCATTGGCGAAGCAGCGGCGCAGCATTTATTGGCATGCGCTTTTTCTGATGAAATATTTTCAGCCATTAGTGATAAAAAAATATCACAGTATGTGCAAAAGCAAACTGTGGCGCGATTAGCCACCTCAGGATGCCAGGGAGAATGTGTTCATGAATCATAAATCTATTGAAAACGCGCGCGATGATTTTCCATTGCTGCAGCAAACCATGCACGCAAAGCCGCTAGTCTTTTTAGATAGCGGTGCCAGCACGCAAAAACCACAAGTAGTGATTGATGCGCTAACGAATTATTACACGCGACAAAATGCTAATATCCATCGGGGTATTTATCAATTGAGTCAACAAGCAACACAAGCTTTTGAACAAGTACGCGAAAAAGTTGCCAACTTTATTAACGCGCCACAATTGCATGAGGTTATTTTTACGCATGGCGCAACTGAGGCCATTAATTTAGTGGCACACGGCTTTGCTGCTTCGCAATTAGAAAAAGATGATGAAATTATTATTTCTGGTATGGAGCATCACGCCAATATTGTTCCTTGGCAAATTGCTTGTGAAAAAACTGGCGCTAAATTACGTATTATTCCCGTGTTAGACGACGGTTGTTTGGATTTAACAGCCTATGCTGATTTATTTAATGGGCACACCAAATTGATTGCCCTAACGCATGTCTCCAATGTATTGGGGACGATTAATCCGATTAAAAGCATGATTGCTACGGCGCATGCCAATGGCGTGCCGGTGTTGATTGATGGTGCCCAAGGCGTGCCACATCAAAAAGTTGATGTGCAAGATTTAGATTGCGATTTTTACGTTATTTCTGGGCATAAAATGTATGCGCCCACGGGTATCGGCGTGTTATATGGCAAAACGCAATGGCTAGAAACGTTGCCACCGTATCAAGCCGGGGGCAGCATGATTACGCAGGTTACCTTTGAAAAAACAGAATATGCGCCGTTGCCGCTAAAATTTGAAGCAGGCACACCACACATTGCCGGTGTTATTGGTTTGGGCGCGGCGATTGATTATTTGCAAGCGTTTGGTATGGGACAGATCACCGCCTATGAAAAACAATTGGTTGATTATGCCACCACTGCGTTTAATAATTTTCCCGGCTTGCGATTATTGGGTACGGCAAAAGATCGTGCGGGTGTTTTTTCTTTTGTCTTAGAAGATGTTCACGCACACGACATTGCTACTATTTTAGATGATCAAGGCATTGCTGTGCGTGCTGGGCATCATTGTGCTATGCCGTTGATGCAACGTTTTGCTGTGCCGGCGGTGGTGCGCGCTTCTTTAGGCTTATATAGCAAGCGTGCAGACATTGATGCGTTAATGTTGGGTTTAGAAAAAGCACGGGTTTTATTTGAGGCTTAATGATGTCACAATTGCGAGAATTATATCAACAACTGATTATCGACCACGGTCGGCGGCCACGCAATTTTGGCGAGTTGGCTGATGCTACGCACACACACGAAGGTTTTAATCCCTTATGCGGCGATCGTTTGGTGGTTTATTTAATGGTTAAAGATGGCGTAATTAGTCAAGTAAAATTTAAAGGACAAGGTTGTGCTATTTCCATGGCATCCGCCTCTTTAATGAGTGAACTATTAGGCGGTAAAACTGTAGCCGAAGGCGAGAAGATTTTTACTGCTTTTCATCAAATGATCACCGATACGGAAAATAGTGATCAGGAAAAATATGATTTGGGTAAATTAAAAGTGTTGGCGGGTGTGCGAGAATATCCCGCGCGGGTAAAATGCGCCAGCCTCGCTTGGCATACCGTATTAGCGGCCATGCAGGGTGAATCAGGTTGTGTCAAAACAGAATAAAGGTGAGAGAATGTCACAAGAAAATAGTGTTCAATTAACGCAATCGGCGATTAAACATATAAAAAATATTATTGCCCGTCGTGGCAGTGGCTTGGGTTTTTATTTAAAGTTAAAAACCAGCGGTTGTTCCGGTTTTTCTTATGCACCTGAAATTGTTGATCAAGTGCCAGAAAATACCGAGCAATTGCAGCAAGATGGCTTGCCGATTTTTATCGCCAGCGATTGTGTTGCTATGGTAAAAGGCACAGTGATTGATTTGCAAGAAAAATCTTTAGGCCAGGTGCAATTAATTTTTAACAACCCACAAGCCAAAAATGAATGCGGTTGTGGTGAGAGTTTTAATGTGGATGAGCAAGCGCATGAGTGATGACATGGTTATTTTAAATCGCGATACAGTGGCTACCATGGTGCCAGCTGGTGCGCGGATTGTGTTGCAAAAGGGCACGGATGTGCGTATCACCCAAGATAAGGGGGATAGTTTTACCGTGTATGTGTATGGCAATTTAGCGCGGATTGAAGCACAAGATGCCGATGCGTTGGGTCGCAGTGTCAAAGATCCATTGGCTGATATGCCGGCTGATGCCAGTGTTGAAGATAAAATCTGGGTGATGTTAAAAACTTGTTACGATCCTGAAATCCCAGTTAACATTGTTGATTTAGGTTTGGTGTACGCCTGTAAGGTTGATCAACTCAATGACGAGCAATACGCTATTGACATTGAAATGACATTAACCGCACCCGGTTGTGGCATGGGGCCGGTGATTGCCGGTGAAGCTAAGCAGAAAATTCTCTCCATTGCCGAAGTGCAAACAGTAGAAATTGACATAGTGTTTGATCCACCTTGGTCACGTGATCGCATGAGCGAAGCCGCGAAATTGGAGTTGGGTTTGCTTTAAATGTGCCACCTTTGCCAGGAAGAACCATTTATTTTAATTTTCTGGATACCGCGGTCAAGCCGCGGTATGACGGTGTGAGTGGGTTCCGTATTAAATTCACAATGACAAAAAAGCACCGTCATCCTCCGCGTAGGCGGAAGGCTCAGGAATTATAAAAGAATGATAAAGAATCCAGAGCATTAAAAAAGCATTGCCGTCATCGCGTGGTTTATTTAGCCACGGCCTGTGCCCTCCTTGGGTAAATCTAAAAAATTAAAATAAAAAATAAAGACAATAGGTGCATTGCGTTAATTATGTAGTAAACGTACACAGTGTAACCCTTTAATTTTAATTTAATTATTTTATTTAATTAATTGTTGACGAGATAAATAAATAGGTTTTTAATACTTATAGAAAGACAATATATTAACTATAAAATTGAGGAATAAAATAATGTGGAATACTCCTCCGCCAAGGCAAGCGGCTCAACCAGCGGGGCCAAAAAAAAAAAAGAAAGGCATCAACAAAGTGTTGTTTTCTGAGATCGCTGTCGCCAGCGCTGCTGCGTCCGCGACCACACCCAGAGGCCAGTAGGGCGGAAAAAGAAGGCATATTGCCACTACATTGATGTTGTACCTGAGCACGAATTAAAGGGCTACGCTGTGTATGTTTGCCCTGTAGGAAGAAGTCATAATAATAGGTATACTCGGCCCCCACAAGGTCGTGGGCCCATAAGAACCTAGTTTGAATATTAAACCGGAGAATACTGCTATGGCTACTAGTCCGCCTTTAACTCCTGACCGAATCCACTCGCCCCCACGGCTACATAGAGCACGTGGAGATGGAGGAAAGGACGACCCGATCAACCATGGCCCTGTAGAAGTTAACCATGGCCCTGTAGAAGTTGACGATGTCCGGCTGGGCAAGGGTCACTATTATAGAGTAGCAGTGACCTGGTTGCTTGCAATAACAGAAACTCTTCCGCATTGGTTAGTCAAAGCCGTTGCTGCTACCCTAAGCTGTTTTAGTGGGCCTGGAGAGGGTACCGATAATGAGGAACAGACCTGGAGAGGGTACCGATAATGAGGAACAGACGACGAAGAGTTTTGTTTGAGAGGAGTGGTCCAAAACTAAGGGTCCTATTTAACAGTGACGTCATAATGACGGGCGATATCGTATAAGGTTTCGCCCTTTTTTATGCGCGGAGTGTGGATTTATTTTATTTATTTTTTAGGTGATAGCACAGCTAGTCGTTAAACCTTTAAAACCCTCCCAGGTTTTAATCGACGCACATCGTGCAGATGGTTCCAAAGGATTAAATCTTTGACAGTGACGTGATAATGACGGGCGATATCGTATAAGGTTTCGCCCTTTTTTATACGATGTGTTTGTTTGTGTGCTGTGTGTATGGCTTGAGTTTTTCTATGATGATGCGCGGGTGCATGCCGGTGGTAATAACGTGCGTCAACGTAATGATCGTAGCCGGGGATTTTTAAACTTTCACCGAGGCGGATGGTGTCATTGCGCAATCCGTTGGCGCTGCGAATACGCGTTGTGGTTGTGTGGTAGAGTTTGGCGATGCGGCTTAGGCTGTCGCCTGATTTTACGCGATATCGATAATCGCCACGCACAAAAACTCGGCGTGGTTGTAACCATAAAATTAAATGCTCACCAACGTGTAATTGACCAAAATAACTTAAATTATTCCAAAAGCGAATTTCACTGACTTTGACGCCGTAGAATTTGGCAATGGTCCACAAATTATCGTGTGCGGTTACGGTGTGTACAATGCGTTGTGGGCCCGGTAGACGATCTTCTTGCACACTGGCGTTGCTAGCACTGACGCGATTGGCAAAGCGCCCGTGAGCGGATTCTGGAATCAATAAGGTTTGTCCAATGCGAATGGTGTTATTTTTTAAATGATTGATGCGCTGAATAATGGGCGCAGAAGTATGATAATGCAGTGCAATGCCACTTAAACTATCACCGGCTTTGACGATGTGGTGTAACCAGGTGACATTATTGGGTTTGTAGTTTGCCAGGTGTTGGCGAAACAAAGCTATCTTGTCGCGTGGTAACAATAAGGTGTAAGTTGTTTTAGGTGCCGTTGCCCAGCGACGAAAACCGGGATTTAAACCGCGGATGCTGTCAACAGAGGCATCGGCTAATTTGGCAATGGAGCGAATATCCATTTGCCGTTTCATATCAATTTCGCCGAAATAGGGTGTATTGCTTATTTCAGGTAATTTTATGCCGTAGTGTGTTGGGTCGCTAATAATCGCCGCTAAGGCTAAGACTTTGGGTACATAACGTTTAGTTTCTAGCGGCAGGGGCAGTGACCAAAAATCGGTTTTTAAATGATGGCGGCGGTTGTAACGCAAAGCGGATTGAACTGTGCCTTCACCGGAGTCGTAAGCGGCAATGGCTAACAACCAATTATTGAAAAAATCGTGTAAATAATTTAAATAATCCAAAGAAGCTTTTGTGGAGGCGACAATATCGCGGCGTCCGTCGTACCACCAATTAATTTTTAAACCAAAACCGGAAGCTGTTCCCGGCATTAATTGCCAAATGCCGGTGGCACCTGCGTGAGAAAATAAAAAGGGATTGTAATTACTTTCGACCATAGGGATTAAGGCAATTTCGCTGGGCATATGCTTTATTTGTGTTTGTTGATAGACATAATATAAATAAGGCCGGGCATTATCGGCTAAGCGATTTAAATATTCCGGGCGTTTGGTGTACCAATCGATTTTAAATTTAATGTGGCTGAGATTGCTGTCATTAACCAACATAAAATGCTCACGCATATTAGCCCACAAATTTCCTTGTTGTGGTAGGCCCCAGCCGCTGAAATTTCCAAAGTTGGTGCCGGATTTCTGTGTTGGGCAACCTGCTACTAATAAACCTAGGAGTAACATAGCGGTGATTTTTAATGTGGATTTGAGCCTTTGCATTTGCGCCATGTTACGGACAATCATATCGCGGATCAAGCGGTATCTTGTAAAGATGTTATTTTTTTTACACAAATAAAGATTGTTGTTAACGTAAATTACATGAGTTGTTTACATCTAGTGAATCATTAGCTTTGTAACGTAACCTAACTACTTGTTTTTAACCACTCAGCATGCAAAAACATTAAGGCAGCATTAAGAGGATGTTGGGGGTAGCCGTGAACAGTCAGTTGCAGTCCTTTAAAAATAAAAGGACAAGATTTTGCTCTTGTCGTTTTTTGGCGTGTATTTTTTTCCGTGAATGAGAGTGCCTCACAGGTGATCATAATTGACCACATTCTTTTAGCTTAAGAGACTACCGATTTGTACTGAATTTGATATGATATGATGGCGTCAAGATTGGTAGCTTTTGGTAGTTTTTTTTAAAAATCAATTGGTTATGAGTTAGTACGTTCGTCGTTTTGAGTGTCTATAATGTAGGTAGGTTGCGGCGAAGAAGATATTAAATAGAGAGAGGATAATTATGAATGAACTAAAAATTGGTCTAGAAGGTGTGGCGATTACCGAGACGGAAATCTCGAATGTGCGTGGAGTCAAAGGTGAATTGGTCTTCCGTGGCCATTGGGCGCAAGAGTTGGCGTTGAATTACACCTATGAAGAAGTGGCCTATTTGCTTTGGAATGGTCAGTTGCCGAATGCAGAAGAGCTCAAGGCATTTGTTGCAGATTTGGCTGCTAGGCGCGCGCTGCCGGATTATCTCAAAGCCATCATTCAGCAGATTCCGCGTGATATGACGGTGATGGAAGTGATGCGCACGGCGATTTC
This sequence comes from uncultured Legionellales bacterium, assembly GCA_964527645.1. Classification (GTDB taxonomy): domain Bacteria; phylum Pseudomonadota; class Gammaproteobacteria; order CAZGQK01; family CAZGQK01; genus CAZGQK01. Next base: position 15,012 of record CAZGQK010000009.1, read on the forward strand.
AGCGATTAAGCTGCCGGGTGAAAGTTACCCGCCAGAGCGTGAGCAAGCCATGGAGATTCTGGCGAAAGCGCCAACCATTGCTACTTATTTTCAAAATTTGCTCGAGGGCAAGCCAGAAGTGGAACCAGATCCAAGCTTGGACCATGCTTCTGACTATTTATATATGTTGCATAATCGCAAACCCACCGAAACGGAGCGTATGGCATTGACGGCTTATATGATTTTATCGGCGGATCATGGCATGAATGCTTCGACTTTTACCGCGCGCGTGGTGACTTCTACACAAGCAGATATGGGTTCTGCGGTAACCGCAGCGATTGGTGCATTGATCGGTCCATTACACGGTGGAGCGCCATCGAAAGTGGATGATATGTTGGATGAGATTGGCACCGAAGAAAATGCTGAGCCTTGGTTGCGGGAAAAATTAGAAAACGATGAACGTTTAATGGGCTTTGGTCATCGGGTGTATAAAACTTATGATCCGCGTGCAGCGGCGTTGCGTGAAGTGGCGAAAAAGTTTGCCGAAGACAGTCATTTATTTAAATTAAGTTTGGCAGTAGAAAAAGTGGCGGTTAAATTATTAAAAGAATATAAACCAGGACGTAATTTATATCCGAATATTGAATTTTGGGCAGCTGGAACTTTGCGCACCATTAATTTACCACGCTCTTTATACACACCGACTTTTTGTATGGCGCGTATTGCGGGCTGGACGGCAAATATTTTTGAACAAGCCGCGAATAATCGTTTGATTCGTCCCTCGGCTATTTATGTGGGTCCGGAACCTGAGGGCAAACAACCAAATATGGTGGAAGACGAATAATCTAGATTCTTAATAAGGCAATTTTTTAATGGAAAAAGTATATCAGTGGGCCGTGATGGGCGCCGGTCCGGGCGGCATTGCAGCGGTTGGTGAGTTAATTGATCGTGGCGTTGAAGCGCAGCATATTTTATGGATAGATCCCGAATTTAAAGTTGGCGATTTAGGTAAATATTGGCAGCCCATTCCAAGTAATACACGTGCGGGTCTTTTTTTAGATTTTTTAAATGCCTGTGAGAGCTTTAACTTTTCACAAGCGCCAAGCAATTTTGCCTTACAAAAATGTGATACTGAGCGTGGCTGTCTGTTGGGCAATATGGCTGAATGTTTGCAATGGGTAAGTGAGCATTTAAAAAAACAAGTGAGTAGCCGCCAAGGCTTGGTGTCGCATTTACAACATCAGCAAGGCAATTGGCAGCTTCAATTGGGCGATGATTTCTTATTGGCAAAAAAAGTTATTCTCGCTAATGGTGCTGAGCCTAAAGTGTTGACCTATCGACAAGAGACAATTCCACTGCGTTATGCAATGGATCGACAGGGATTAAGTCAGTACGTTAATAAAGACGATTGTGTGGCGTTGTTTGGCTCGTCGCATTCAGCAGTATTGGCGTTACGAGCTTTACTGGAAAATAAGGTTGGCAAAATCATTAATTTTTATCGTTCGCCGTTGCGTTATGCCGTTTATATGGATGATTGGATTTTGTTTGATAATACCGGTTTAAAAGGTGAAACTGCCGAATGGGCGCGCGCGAATATTGATGTTGGCAAGCACGCTAATTTAACGCGAGCGTTATCCAATGTGGAAAATATTGAAACTTATTTGCCACAATGCAACAAAGTGATTTATGCTGTTGGATTTAAGCGGCGCAAGTTGCCGACTATCGCCGGGCTAGGGGATTTTCATTATCACGATAAAACCGGCATCATCGCGCCAGGATTATTTGGTGTAGGAATTGCGTTTCCTGAAGGGGCATACGATCGGATGCAAAATTTTGAATACAATGTTGGTTTGTGGAAGTTTATTACTTATTTAAAACGCGTTATGCCTATTTGGTTGGATTATGCTTGAACCCATCTTTAATGGGTAGCTAGCTTTTATCTTTCCATCGTCTTATACAAGCAAAAACAGCTTCGCGGTCAGTTAACGCTTCACCAGCTTGTTTTTCGGCGGCTTGTTTTACAGCCGCTTCATCAACGCGTAAAAAAGGATTTATCTCCCGTTCGAGCTTTAAGGTGGAAGGCAGGCTTGGCTGATTGTGGGCGCGTAGTTTAGCCACGGCTTGTGCGTGTTTTTTTAAAGCTTGATTATGGGGTTCGACTTGTTGGGCAAAAGCAATATTTTGTTGTGTGTATTCATGCGCGCAATAAACGCGGGTGCTGCCGGGTAGAGCACTTAAATGATCTAAAGAGGTTAACATTTGCGTCATGGTACCTTCAAAAACGCGACCGCAACCGACCGAAAATAAAGTATCACCACAAAAAACATGATCATCACTCACATAAGCAATATGGTCTAAGGTATGTCCGGGGATTGCCATGACTTGATAGGTTAAGGAAAAATCGCGTAAGCAAATGGTTTGTTTGTTTTCTACCGGATGATTGCAAACAGAGATACTCGCCGGACCGTAAACGGGTATTTCATTATTTTTGACTAAGGCGGCAACGCCCCCCATATGATCCGCGTGGTGATGGGTAATTAAAATCGCGGCGAGTTGCAGCTGATGTTTTTTTAGAAAAGCTTCCACCGGGCGATGGTCACCCGGGTCAACGACAACCACCCGTGGTTTTGATGGATGCACAATGGCCCAGATATAGTTATCATGGAAAGCCGGAATCGGTAGAATTTTGGTGTTAAGCTGACTCATGTGTCTAGTTTAGGAGTTACGGCCCAGGTTGTCAGTAATCTTGTGAGTAATTGATGAAAAATAGGTTTGAATCGCTAGATGAATGGTATCGATCGTCCGCGGGGGCATGGTTGCTGGCGCGTGAGCGGGAATATTTAGTGCATTTATTGCCCGGATTACCGGGGAACTGTTTGATTGAAATGGGTGGCGTGGATGCTATCGATCTGGGCCCAAGGACGCAGATGACGCAGCGTGCGCATTTGGTGGCGCAAAACAGTGGGCAATCAGGAGACGTGGTGGCGGATTTTAGTGAATTGCCACTATTGCCACACCATGCGGATGTGATTATTATTTGTCATTTGCTGGAATTTGTCGCCGATCCCTGGATCATGCTGGCTGAAATTTACGAAGCCTTAGCTGAGGGTGGGCGGTTAGTTATTTTTGGCTTTAATCCTTACAGTGTCTCGGGGTTACGGCGATTTTTGCGCAGCACTGGAAAACGTGGTCAAGCCATTTCGCCAGCAAAGGTTGCGCGCCAGTTATCGCGATTGCACTTTAGTATTAATACGCTACACTATGATCGTTATTTTCCCACATCGTGGGGGTGGCGTTTTTTGAGTGATTTAGGTATAGCCCTGTTGCCATTTTTGGCGGGCAGTTATTGTTTGGTGGCACAGAAAAAAGTGCAACCGGTGATTCCGGCTAAAAAAATGTGGCAACGGCAAAGAAATAAACGGCGGGAGCGTTTTTTGAAACCAACGGCGCGGATGGATCGACATGACTGATAAAGATTTAAAACAAGCACCGACTGTGGATATTTTTACCGATGGCGCTTGTCGTGGCAATCCTGGTCCGGGAGGTTGGGGCGTGTTGCTACGTTGCCAAGGCAAAGAACGACGTTTGCACGGTGGCGAGGCGCATACCACCAATAATCGCATGGAATTAATGGCGGCGATTCAAGCATTGCGTGCTTTAAAAACGCCGTGCCAAGTGCATTTAACCACAGATTCACAATACGTGCGTAAAGGTATTACACAGTGGTTAGCGTCTTGGAAACAAAAAAATTGGCGTAATTCACAGCGCCAACCGGTTAAAAATCAGGATTTATGGCAAGCGTTGGATGCAGAAGTGCAGCGTCATGATATTCATTGGCATTGGGTAAAAGGACACAGTGGCCATGTGGAAAATGAAATTGCTGATGAATTAGCTAATTTAGGCATTGATGAACTCAACAAGGAATAAGTATGCGACAAGTAGTCTTGGATACAGAAACAACGGGATTGTCACCGAAGTATGGACACCGGATAATTGAAATTGGTTGTATTGAATTAATTAATCGTAATATTACCCAGCAAAATTTTCATTGTTATATTAATCCAGAACGTGCAGTTGATGCTGGTGCGGTTAGGGTACACGGTTTAACTAGCGAATTTTTAGCCGACAAGCCGCTGTTTGCCGATATTGCACAGGAATTATTTGATTTTATTGCTGGAGCAGAATTAATTATTCACAATGCGCCATTTGATATGGGGTTTTTAAATGTTGAAATGGGCCAGGTTAATCCAGCTTGGCGCGAGTTAACGGACCACTGTCAAGTGCTCGATACTTTGCCGTTAGCGCGACACAAACATCCCGGCCAACGTAATACCTTAGATGCGCTGTGTCGACGTTACGAAGTCGATAATTCTGAACGTGATTTGCACGGTGCGTTATTGGATGCGCAGTTATTGGCGCGTGTTTATTTGGCGATGACCGGTGGGCAAACACAATTATTTGCCGAGCCGCAATCAGCTAATGCAAAAACGGTTAATCAGTCGATTAATCGTCTTGATCAAGCGCGTAATCCATTGCCCATCGTTACAGCAAATGCAGACGAATTAGCCGATCATAAAGCGTTTTTAGAAAAATTGCGTCAAGATGCTGATAAATGCGTTTGGGATGAAGAATAAATAGCGATTTTTGAGCCAGATTAAGTTTTTTAATTTTTCTGGATCTTGTACTTATTTTTGATATCACTCATTTTTCTCCTAATCAAGAAGATTATATATTTTATTGTTGTAGATGTAATATTAAATTTCAATGTGTTAGTATGAGCTAGTGAATTAACTAGAGTATTCGCTTTAGTATAACTATATGATAGCTTAGAACAGATGTGATGAGGATAGTAAGCGTCTATGTTTAAAAAATATTTTTTACTAATTTTGACGGGCTTTATTTTTGGCTCACAATTTCTATTCACTAAATTTGCCTTACAAGGCTACTCTGCACTTGGGATAGGCATGATTAGAGTTGTATTGGGAACGCTTGTGGTTGCTCTCTTAACACCGATATTTTCGAACAAAGAAAGATTAACTATAAAATGGTTTCATTATGCTATTATTGGCTTTTTAGAAGGGGCTTTGCCGTGTGTTTTGGTGCCATGGGGCCAACAATATGTACAAAGCAGCATCGCAGCAATTTTAATTAGCACCATGCCAATTTTTGCTATGTTTTTAGGGCCGGTGTTTATTAAAAACTCGAAAATAAGCCTGTTAGATACCCTATGTATAATAACAGGGTTTATAGGTGTTGTTATTTTAATCAACCCTACAGCAGGCACGAATTGGCTGGATAAACTTTTACCTGAACTAGCTATTCTACTAGCTGCTGTCAGTTGGGCCCTGAGTCTCGTTTTGATTAAAAAACTTCCAGAGGTGTCACCGGTTAAATTAACACGAAATATTTTATATGCGGCCAGCATTGAAATTATTTTTATATGGTTGGTTGTCAGTCATCCCACAGCTATACATATTGCATGGATACCGTTACTGTGCGCTGTAATATTAGGAGTTTTTTCCTCAGGTATTGTTTATATCTTTTATGTATTACTGATCCAATCAAGCGGAGTCAACTTTGCATCCTTCTCGAATTATTTAGTGCCTATTGTTGGAATTTTGTTTGGTGTTCTGTTGCTCAATAATAAATTCAATCTTCATGAGATCATTGGTTGTGGCGTAATAGCTTCTGCACTTATTATACAAACTTATAAAGATTTAAGAAAGAAAAAAGTTAAAGCTTAACGTGCTCACACCCACCTTTTTTTAATTATTTTTCGAAAACTATTATCTTGCGTGTCATATTTAATCTGCGAGAGGGCTTTGGCCAATTTTTATTGGCTGCGATGTACGTGCCGATCAGCTCGTGTTTTCTGCTTCGAGCACCTTATCTCCTTGGTGGGACACCCCTAAATTCGTCATCCCCCACCGTCCGAGTCCGAGGGGCATGGTACTGCTCTTCTGCGGCATGGTACTGCTCTTCTGCGGCAATGTACTGGTCTTCTACGGCAGCTGCGAACTCTTGATTGAACTTCTGTTGAGTCCCAGTACAGCAACACAATCACTTACACCAATCTTCTAACCACCCAATACAGTCTGGATCTGAAGTTTTCTTCTTGACCAAACTTTTATCGATGCCACCGTGGGACACCTCCAAACGCGTGATCCATCACCGTCACCGTCCCACTCCGAGAGACACGTACTGGAGCGGGGGCAAGCTGCTGCTCTTGTGCGGCATCGCGCGAAGCGTCTGCGGCATCCCACGCCGCCTCCAGTGTACCGTGACGTTTAATGTACCCCTCGTTTGTGACAGCTGCCAACGCTTCGTTGAACTCCTGTTGTGTGCCAGTACAGCAACAACACGCAAACCAAACTGCTAACCACCCAAAACAGTTTGGATCTGAAGTTTGCTCGTCGTCTGAACTTTCATCGAAAGTATCATATTTGACGGCAGTAACCTCTGCTGGTGGTTTATGCTCTGATTCCAATTTTTGACCTTGTTTGTTTGCGTACCCTGTAGAGTTATAAAATCTTGGTCTTGCTTGATTATTCTATGTTGGAAATTATACATCAGCAATATTAAGGAAATATTAATGAGGCCAAATATCTTACGATTCTAGAATAGAAAGTATCAAAGAATTCCACAGGTACAGGCAGAAGTTAAGCTAATTAATTGATAATTTAGATCCGCTGAATTGTGTTATTTTATGCATAATTAAAAAATAGTTCTTTCCGCTAACTATTTGTTTATAAAAATAAAAGGTTACATTTTTCTGCAGCAGATCCAGTTTTTTGATCCCGCATTAAGTGTGGTATGCAGGGTGTGTGCGTTGTGTGCTAATGCGGAAATTGTATCTGCGTAACAGCCTAAAATCCTTACTTAACCTGCATAAAATTTTACCAAACTTTTATATTAAGACAGTATAAAGAAACTTTCCTGTGTTAATAATAATAATTACTAAAAGCAATTGATAATTATTATCGTTTAAATTATGCTAGTGACCTTTGGAAAAGCAGGGAGTGCTTGGCTGTGTTTGAACGTGTGCTTAGGGTTGGTTACAGTCTGGCTAGTGGGTTAGCTACTGGTATTCTTTTTGCTTTTAGTATTCATGAAGTTAGTGAAAATATACCAGCTAGTTTGGTTGTTGCTGGCTTGGGATTTTTTGTTGATGGATTTGCTGCTTATAATTTTCAAGGCAAATCTATTTGCAAGAGTGAGCAGGATGATTGTGGTGATAAATATCAACTCTTTCCTAATGCTAGGGATTCAACTTTTTCTATTGTATTACAGTCTGCGTATTTGCTGTTGAATCTAAGTAAAAACTTTGCTAATCGTTATTTTTTTCTGCTTACTTTATGTGATTTATTCAGTTTGGAAGATGAGGGGACGGCCAATGCCAAGTGGGTTGTCCTCGGTTTTGATTTGTTGATAAAACAATTGTTTGATTTAACCAATGAAACGTGGGAATCAGCTGGGGCGATTGCTGAAAAAATTGATGGTCGGGAGAAACCTATTTATGCAGGTATTTTTACGCCCCTTTCAGGGCCGAAGATGAGAAAAACAATAAGTGTTGTTGGTTCTCTAGAGCATGCCTTGTGTGACGATCTAATACCTTGGCTTGCTTTGTTGCCTAAAGAAGCTATTCATTATCTAGCTAAAAATAGCTATGTCAGGAATTGGGTTTTATCCGTGTCGGCCTTTATAGGAATTCCTTTGGCTTTATTGGTATTTGTGCAAACTTATTTATTTGAAGGTAGACATACGGAAATAAATCTAGCAAACCTGAAAGAGGAAACTGTTTCTGAGCACCTTAGCTTGCCAAATTGGGCGTTAGATTTTTTAGAAAAAAGTATTAATATCATGGGGCCGTTGCATGGTGCGGCGGCAGGTGTGCCTGTTTTTAAGGGGTTAAACACTTGGATTAAAGATAACCAACTTAAGTGGCCCGTTAGTGTCACTTTAGGTGGGTTGACTTTTTTGGCTACAGCGTTGGGCACAGATCGTTCTGAAGTGAAGGAGGCAAGGCAGATAATTCATGATTCCAGGGGTACAACTACTGAACCTAATGGTTCCCAAATGGCTTAATTTTCTAATTGCCACAGCGGTGAAGAGCTTGTTGAATTATTTCCCACTCCTCCTTGTTCGCGGTTTTTCCAAAACTACATGCTTCTTTTATGTTTGCTAGAGCCAGAGACCGATTAAGGTAGCGGCGAAAATGTTCATCAAATAATCTCGATTGTAATAAGCTAGCGAGGGCGCTAGAATTTTCCCTTTTAATGGCGCTTAAGAGGGGACTGCGACTGTTGAATTTTTCTGAAATATAGTCTGTGTATCTTGTTGTCAGGATGTTTAATATAAGTAGCAACTTACTTAATTTTTTTTCTTTTTTAATCGCGAAAAATAGTATTTCTGGAAATTTTTCTTTATATTCATCGGCTAGTCTGTGATCATATTAGGCATGAGAGCATACCAGTGCGTAATAGCCATATTTTACTAAATATGCTTTTTTTGTGGGGAGCTTAGCGAAATTCAGAAGCTCTATAGTAACTAATGGATCTTTAGGGGGAGGGCTTTTAAAGAAAGGCCCGGGCATCTTATTGACTAGACTTTATCTTTTTCAAAAAAGGTTTTATGGATAGTCCTTGTACGATAATAGCAAAACTTACCACTGCGTAAGTTAAGGCTAAGATAAAGTTACGATTATCACTTAATGGCAGGGACAAAGCCAAAGCTACTGCTAGGCCACCGCGCAATCCACCCCAGGTGAGCAAGGAAATGGTGTAAGGGCTATGCAAATTGCGTGATTTGAAAAAATGCATGGGTATGCCAACGGTGACAAAACGCACGATTAATACCAGTGGAATCACTAGCAACGCGGCTAATAATTGCCAACCCGAGACATCGATGGCGAGCAACTCAAAGCCGACTAATAAAAATAATACCGCATTTAAAATTTCATCGATAATTTCCCAAAAGGTATCAATAGCCATGGTACTCTTTGGTGAAAATTTATGGTTGTGCAGTTGACCACCCACCATTAAGCCAGTGACCACCATAGCCAATGGTCCTGAAATTTCGATGGTTTGCGCAAAAGCATAACCACCGGTGACAATGGCTAGTGTAATAAGAATAATAATTTTGTGATCTTCAATAGGTTTAATAAGCCAAATAGCCATGGCACCTAAAATTACACCATAGCCAATACCGCCAAGCGTTTCTTGAATAAATAACACGCTGACTTGACCGGCACTGATGTGGTGGGTGTTTGACAGTAATTGATATAAAGAAATAAAAATCACGATGCCAACACCATCGTTAAATAAAGATTCACCGGCGACACAGACTTCTAAACTCTTGGGTGCGCCTAATTCTTTAAAAGTGGCTAACACCGCAATGGGATCGGTCGGAGAAATTAAGGCGCCAAACAACATGCAATAAATCCACGGTAAATGGATATTGATGAAGGGCAATAACCAGTGCAGTGCAATACTGATCAGCGCGGTAGAAGCAATGGTGCTTAAGCTAGCTAAGGTGGCGATTTCCCATTTATAACGTTTAAGAGAATTAATATCGACGGTCAGTGAGCCAGCAAATAGTAGAAAACTGAGCATGCCGTTGAGCAAAAGTGAGTGAAAATTGGTGCGTAGTAATAATTCGGAGGTATTACTTTTAAGATGAGAGAAGCCCAGTTGTTCAAAAACCAGTAGAACCAAGCATAAAATAAGCGCACCTGACATAATGGCAATGGTGGGTTGTAGCTTGATGAACAAGTGGTTAAGGTAGCCGATTAGTACCGCCAGTGTAAGAATGATGGCGGCAAGGTTATAAGCATCGACCATAATCTGCAGACTCCCTGTTTCGATGTTGATCAGTCAGTACTCATAATGCCTGACTTGGCCATCTATTTAAAGGATGAAATCTTCGTTGTTGGCGGCTAACGCTGTGTTGTTGCAGGTGTTGCGCATTTGTCCTTGCCAAAGCAGGGTGCTTTGTTTGAAAATAAGAATCTGGTTGTGCGTAATTAGGGAGATAAAGTGGCTTTTCGGATGATGCGTGAATTTATTAAATATGAGTCCAGTGGCGGTGTGGTGCTGTTTGCGGCAGCCGTTTTGGCCTTGATTGTGGATAATTCTCCGCTGCATCATTTTTATGTCACGTTGCTGCATTTGCCGCTGGTGATTGGTTATGGTCAAGTCAAATTGGTTAAGCCACTGCTCTTGTGGATTAACGAAGGCTTGATGACGATTTTCTTTTTTCTGGTGGGTCTGGAAATCAAGCGTGAAATGTTGGAGGGAGAGATCAATAGCTTGCGCAAGGTGGTGCTGCCAGGGGTGGCTGCGGTTGGTGGCATGTTGGTACCTGCGTTATTTTATTTGTATTTTAATTGGGGGGATAGCACCGCGCTGCGAGGCTGGGCTATTCCGACGGCGACAGATATTGCTTTTTCTTTGGGCATATTATCGCTGTTGGGTTCGCGTATTCCGCCGTCGTTGAAAATATTTTTAACCGCATTGGCGATTTTTGACGATATTGGTGCCATTGTCGTGATTGCTGTTTTTTACAGTGCACAAATTTCACTGCTGTTATTATTTGTCGCGCTTGGGTTGATTCTGGTGCTTATTTTGTTAAACCGGCTGCGTGTCTCGCAAATTACACCGTATATTTTGGTGGGTGCCATCCTTTGGGTTTGTGTACTTAAATCCGGTGTGCATGCGACATTAACGGGGGTGGTGCTGGCTTTTTGTATTCCGATGCGCGATCGACGTAATCCGGCCATGTCACCTGTGCGTCAGTTGGAGCACGATTTGCACCCCTGGGTGGCTTTTGGTGTGTTGCCCTTGTTTGCGTTTGCTAATGCGGGTGTTTCCTTTGCTGGATTGCGTCTGCATCAACTGTTGAGTCCCATTACCATTGGTATTGCTGCCGGTTTGTTTTTGGGTAAGCAATTAGGTATTTGGGGGTTTTCTTGGTTAGCCATCAAGTTGAAGCTAGCTCGTATGCCACATGGGGCTAGTTGGATGGGTCTCTACGGTATTAGTTTGGTAGCAGGGGTGGGTTTTACCATGAGTTTGTTTATTGGTGGGTTAGCCTTTTCAGGTCTGGCAGAAAGCTATGGTGCGTTGGTACGATTGGGTGTGCTGGCTGGATCTTTTGCCTCGGGCTTGTTAGGCTACCTTTTACTGCGGGTATCGTGTGCGCGTGGGCAGAAGGAAACACTCGGTTAGAATGATGGGTTTATTATACTAAATAATAAATGTTGTATATTTAAATATTAGATAGGTAGTTTAGGTTATGGCCATCGATCACGTCGAAACATTTGGTGAGGAAGTAGCTAATTCAGTATCTCATGGTATAGGAGCGCTTTTAAGCCTATCAGCCTTAGTGTTGATGGTGACGTTTGCTAGTTTTCAGCACAGTGCTTGGAAGGTGAGTAGTTGTGCCATTTTTGGTGTGGCTTTGATATTGATGTACTCAGCTTCGAGCATTTATCACGCGCTGCGCCAACCACAGGTTAAACAGCTGTTTAAAATCTTGGATCACGCCAGTATTTATTTATTGATTGCTGGCAGTTATACCCCTTTTACCTTAGTGACGCTGCGTGGCGTTTGGGGCTGGGTCTTGTTTGGTGTTATCTGGGGCTTAGCTATAGTGGGTGTGTTGGGCAAAGTGTTCTATCGCAATAAAGGCGAGGTTCTATCCACCTTAATTTATCTAGCTATGGGTTGGCTGGTGATAGTTGCCATTGTGCCTTTGTTGCATGCGTTACCCTGGGGTGGAATTTATTGGTTGGTCCTCGGTGGCCTGTGTTATACTCTGGGCGTGATTTTTTTCTTCCTTGAAGAAATGCCCTTCAATCATATGGTTTGGCATCTGTTTGTGCTGGCGGGAAGTATGGCGCATGTTTTTGCGGTGATGTTTTATGTCATCCCAGCCGTGCGTTAGTTAGAAATTTAACATGAGGAGATAAAGAAAATGCAATTAACAAGTAAATTAAAGCTGCTGGTCAGCGGTTTATTGGTGCTGTGTTTGGTGGGCTGTACAACAGTTAATCCATACACGGGACAAAGAGAAATGAGCAAATCCACGGCAGGTGCGGGTATTGGCGCGATTGGTGGCGCTTTGCTGGGTGCGGCAATTGGTGGTGGGCGTGGTGCTTTAGTGGGTGCTGCCATTGGTGGTGTTGGTGGTGCGGCAATTGGTCATAGTATGGACTATCAAGATACCATGTTACGTCAGCGTTTAGTGGGCACAGGCGTGCAGGTTTATCGTGATCGTCGTACCAATACCATTCAGTTAGTTATGAATTCTGATGTTACTTTCCGTCTCAATAGTGCTGCTATTCGCTCAGGATTGTATCCAGCACTGGATTCTGTGGCAATTGTACTGCGTAAGTATCGTAAGACCAATGTGATGATTTATGGTTTTACTGATAACACGGGTAGTGCTGCGTATAATCAGACGTTATCAGAACATCGTGCAGGTAGTGTGAGAAATTATTTGATTTCTCAGGGTGTTTCGCGTTATCGCTTGTTTGCTAAAGGTTATGGTGAGCGTCATCCGATCGCTAGCAATAAGACAGTACGTGGTCGTCATATGAATCGCCGTGTGGTGATTGAATTGCGTCCAATGGGATAACCGGAGCCCTTTGGTGTTTGCGCCCCAGCAGCCTACGTGTTGCTGGGGCTTTTTCACGGGCTTTGCTGTAAACAACAGACACGTTTAGCCTGGGTGGTTGCTTGTTTGTGAGGCAACAATGCGCTACCGTATTGTCATATCCTATATGAGCAAGAGGGGCAAAGATGCCAGAACAGCCACAAACTATTTATCTATCTAAGTATTGTGTACCCGAATTTGTGGTTGAATCTGTGTGGCTGCATTTTGAGTTAGCAGAGTCAGTGACACAGGTTAAAGCTGTTTTGCAGATGCATCGAAATCCGCAAGCGCAGAGTCATGCTGGCGAGTTACGCTTAAATGGCGAGGCTATGGCGTTGTTGAGTGTGGCGCTTGATGGCCAGCCGTTGACGGCGGATGCTTATGCGGTAGATGATGAATCATTAACCGTATTTAATGTGCCAGATGCTTTTACGTTAGAAACCGTAGTGGAAATTAAGCCGCAAGAAAATACGCAATTAAGCGGTTTGTATCGTTCGCGTGGAAATTATTGCACGCAATGTGAGGCGCATGGTTTTCGTCGAATTACTTACTTTTTTGATCGCCCCGATGTGATGACGCGTTTTACTACGACTATTTCTGCGGATAAAAAACAATACCCAGTGTTATTATCGAACGGTAATTTAATTGAGAGTAAGGAATTAACTGACAATCGACATTGGGTAAAATGGGAAGATCCCTCATTAAAATCCTGTTACTTATTTGCGTTGGTGGCCGGGGATTTAGAACTATTAGAGGATACTTTTATTACTCGATCAAAGCGTGATGTTAATTTGCGTTTATATTTAGAAAAAGGCTACTTGGATCAAGGCGCTTATGCCTTAGAAGCGTTAAAACGAGCGATGGCTTGGGATGAAGAGGTTTTTTCCCGCGAGTATGATTTAGATATTTATATGATCGTCGCGGTTAGTGATTTTAATATGGGGGCGATGGAAAACAAGGGCCTAAATATATTTAATACCAAGTATATTTTAGCCAAACCTGAAACAGCAACCGATGAAGATTTTGTCGCCATTGAAAGCGTGATTGGTCATGAATATTTTCACAATTGGTCGGGCAATCGCGTCACTTGTCGTGATTGGTTTCAAATTACTTTAAAAGAAGGCCTAACTATTTTTCGTGATCAGTCGTTTACAGCAGACATGACCTCGCCAGTGGTTACGCGCATTAAAGATGTGGATTTGATTCGCAGTCATCAGTTTGCTGAAGATAGTGGGCCGATGGCGCATCCCATTCGACCGGAATCTTATATTGAAGTTAATAATTTCTACACTATGACTGTTTATTATAAGGGCGCGGAAGTTATTCGTATGATTCAGACTTTAATTGGCAAAGAATTGTTTAGCCAGGCGATGGATGAATATTTTTCGCGTTTTGATGGTCAAGCAGTAACAACCGAAGATTTTGTGCAAGTGATGCAAGATATTTCCGGTAAAGATTTGACGCAGTTTAAGCGTTGGTATGCGCAAGCCGGAACGCCGATACTGGATTGCAGCGGCCAGTTTAATGCTGCAGACAAAACCTATAGCTTAACCGTTAAACAATCGACGTCGGCCACACCAGGACAAAAAGATAAAAAGCCCTTTGCCATGCCGCTGGCGATGGGATTGGTTGGACCAGCAGGAAAGGATTTGCCTTTGCAACTGCAAGGTGATGGGCGATGTCATGGCGTATTAGAGGTAACGGAAGCCGAGCAGAGTTTTGTATTTACGGATATCGCGGAACCCCCCGTACCTTCATTGCTGCGCAATTTCTCAGCGCCGGTTAAATTAAATTTTAATTATTCCGCAGCGCAATTATTGCATTTATTTAAGTACGATACGGATGGCTTTAATCAGCGTGAAGCGGGTCAACGTTTGATGGTGAATTTGCTGTTGGCTTTGGTGAATGACATTCAAACAAACAAAAAACTTGAATTAAATTCTGAGTTTGTTGCTGGATTTTCCGGTATTCTACAGCGTTCATTTGCAGACAATAATTTCAAAGCTTGTTTGCTTGCTGTACCGCAGGAATCCTATTTGCTGCAGCAACTCAAACCTGCTGATGTCGATGCGGTGCATCAAGCGCGGCAATTTATGCGTCGTGAATTAGCGGGGCAATTGCGTGATATTTGGTTGCAGGTTTATCAAGATTATCAATCAAAGGATAAATATATTTTTGACATGTCAGCTATGGGGCGACGTGCGATGTTGAGTGTGGTGTTAAACTTTTTGTTGACCTTGGATGATCAGAGTTTGCGGGCGTTAGCGTTAACACAGTTTCAACAGGCCGATAATATGACCGATCGTATGGCGGCATTATCTGCGCTTAATCAATCACCCAGTGTAGAACGTGAGCAAGCATTAGCTACTTTTTATAACGATTGGCAAAGTCAGGATTTGGTCATGGATAAATGGTTGAGTTTGCAAGCAGTGGCGGCTTTTCCTGATACTTTGGCGCAGGTGAAAAAATTACTGCAACATCCCGCTTACGATGCCAATAATCCAAATAAAGTGCGTGCCTTGGTAGGTGCTTTTACGCGCAATCCAGTGTGTTTTCACCAACAAGATGGTGCGGGTTATGCCTTTTTGGGTGAGCAGATTTTGCTGGCAGATACTAAAAATGCACAATTAGCCGCCAGACTAATCGAACCGTTTACACAGTGGCGATTATACAATAAGACGCGACAACAATTGATGCGTCAACAACTGGAATTAATTGTGGCAACTAAAAAATTATCCAAAGATGTCTATGAAATGGCAACTAAAAGTTTAGAAAATTAAGGGGGGTATTTATATGTTATTAGATAATATATTACAGGCGATTGGTAGCACACCAACGGTACGATTAAATCGTGTGGGCGCTGAGCTTGATTGTGAATTTTATGGAAAATGTGAATTTTTCAATCCCGGCGGTTCAGTGAAAGATCGTATTGCGGCTGAAATGATCGCAGCTGCCGAACAGGCCGGTGAGATTAAACCGGGCGATACGTTGATCGAACCCACATCCGGTAACACGGGTATTGGTATTGCTTTGGCTGGTGCCGTTAAAGGTTATAAAGTGATTATTACTATGCCGGAGAAAATGAGCCAGGAAAAACAAGTGGTGTTAGAAGCGCTGGGGGCAAAGATTTACCGCACGCCAACGGAGGTGGCTTCTGATCATCCCGACAGTCATATTTCATTGGCTAATCGTTTGCGCGATGAAATACCTGATTCTCACATTCTAGATCAGTATGCTAATCCAGCGAATTTAACAGCGCATCGTGAGCATACTGCCGAGGAAATTTTACAAGATGTGGGTGATGATTTAGCTATGGTGGTGATGGGGGTTGGTACTGGTGGCACTATTACCGGTGTGGCGCAGTGTTTAAAAGAAAAAAAACCAGATGTACGTATTATCGGTGTTGATCCTTATGGTTCTATTTTAGGGGGTGGTGACGAAGTTGAACCTTATGAAGTTGAAGGTATTGGTTATGACTTTATTCCAGATGTATTGGATAATTCGCTAGTAGATGAATATTTTAAAATTGCGGATAAAGATGCTTTTTTAATGGCGCGTCGCTTAATTCGTGAAGAAGGTTTGTTGATCGGTGGATCTTCGGGTGCGGCTATGTGGGTGGCATTGCAGGCAGCGAAGCAGCTAAAAAAAGGTCAGCGTTGTTTAGTACTTTTTCCAGATTCAATTCGTAACTATTTAACCAAATTTGTTAATGATGGCTGGATGCGCGAAAACGGTTTTATGTAATTTAATATAAGGGCATATTATGGCTAAAGAAATTAAAAAGAAACAATTGGCAACACGTGTAATCCATGCGGGGCAAACACCGGATCCGACCACCGGGGCGATTATGCCGCCGATTTATGCTACGTCTACGTATGTGCAAAAAAGCCCGGGTGAACACACGGGATATGAATATTCGCGCACCAAAAATCCTACGCGCTTTGCTTATGAGAGTTGTGTGGCTGATTTGGAATCCGGGCATCAGGCTTTTGCGTTTGCTTCGGGCATGGCGGCGATTGCGACAGTGCTTGAATTATTGCAACCTGGAGATCATGTGGTGGCTGTTGATGATGTCTATGGTGGGACTTATCGATTATTTGAAAATGTTCGTCGACGTTCCGCAGGCTTGGATTTTTCTTTTGTTGATTTTACCGATGAAGCTGCTGTCAGTGAGGCCATTAAAGGGCATACTAAAATGTTGTGGGTGGAAACGCCAACCAATCCAATGCTTAAAATTATTGATTTAGAAAAAATAATTAAACTCGCTAAGGCGCATAATTTAATTTGTGTGGTGGATAATACTTTTGCCACACCTATTTTACAGCGCCCCATTGGGTTTGGGGCCGACATTGTTATTCATTCAGCAACCAAATATATTAATGGGCATTCGGATATGGTGGGTGGTTTAGCCGTTGCCAGTACGCTTGAATTAGCTGAGCAAATTCATTTTTTGCAAAATTCCAGTGGTGCGATTGCCGGACCATTTGACAGTTACTTGGCGTTGCGTGGTTTAAAAACTTTAGCGCTGCGTATGCAGCGTCATTGTGATAGTGCCATGGCGTTAGCAACTTGGTTGGAAAAACAACCGCAGGTCAAAAGAGTATATTATCCTGGCTTAAAGAGTCATCCGCAACATGCATTAGCGCAACGGCAAATGGATGGTTTTGGCGGTATGATTTCGCTCGAGTTAGATTATTCACTAGCGCAAACGAAAAAATTTCTAGAACAATGCCATTTATTCGCCTTGGCCGAAAGTTTAGGCGGGGTGGAAAGCTTAATTGAGCATCCAGGGATTATGACGCATGCGTCATTACCCCTCGAAAAACGTCAAGCACTGGGTATTACCGACGGATTTGTTCGTTTATCGGTTGGTATTGAAGCGCTTGAGGATTTACAGGAAGAGTTAAGAGCTGCGTTAGCAGCTTGTAGTTGATTTTTTTATGCTTTCACTAGGTGCCGCGATTTATTTCTCTCCCTATGTACCGCGATTTATTCTTCTCCTACGTACCGCGATTTATTCGCGGTATCTAGGGATTATAAAAAAATTTCTTCAAAATCGATAAGGATTACAAAGGGGAGTTATGAAATACTTCCATCGGTTCGCGGGCAAGGTTGATTGTCCTTGTGTGTCGGCATTTACGCTTGTTTAAAATAATAAAAATGCCAACCCCACCCTCTGTCATAGAGGAAATTATGTTGAGAGTGGGGTGACATGAGAGGAACTCATTAGCGGTCAAATCGATAGCAACGGCTACGCAAAATACCGGCGATTATTATAAAGACTAAACCAATCGCAAGACCTATAAACAACTGATCATAAGTATTGCTGTTAGTTGCCATAATTTTGGTCAGGGCATTAGTATTTAAATTTGTGGATAATTGTGATTGTAAGTCAGGTGACAACCAAAGGAATGGTTTGCCCCAGGCTATTCCTGCCTGGCTAATGTGGGTACGAATAAAAT
>CAZGQK010000009.1:33116-38379 GCA_964527645.1 uncultured Legionellales bacterium
AATGGGCAACATAATGGCTGCTGTTAAACAGGAATTCAATGATAATGGCCATGATAGGAAAAACAATAGCGTACATAAACGGCTTCTTTTTCGCCCAAGCTGAGCACAGCATGCACCAGCCAAACAACGGGAACAGCCACAAACCTTGAAGTATTAGTGCTGATGCCATTGACACCCATGTTTTTAGGAATATTAAGGGGTGCAAGAAACTGGCTAATGATATCAAAGTGAAATGCCCCATCGCCATGCCGAATAGAAATAAGACGATAATTGTAGTAATAGCAACCACCAGGGATATTACTAAGGGTGCTATAACTAATGGTGTAATGCATTTTGCAATAATGGTTTGTGGCGTTGCAATCGGCATCGATTGCCAAAATAAAATGCTACCATCTTTTCTGTCATCGTACAGTGTTGATAAGAAATAATTAAATACCATCAGCCATAAAACAATTGCAAAGGGAGTGGCTATGCCATAAAATCCCAGGGATACAATATTATCAGGCAGATCGCGCACATTAGTTGAAGTAAGGGTTGAAGAAAAATGATGAGGAAATAACGAAAGCACCAGGCTAAAAAGACCAAAAACTATAAGTATGCCAGCAATAATTGCTGAGAAAGTTAACAATGTGTTTTTGTATTCCCATATTTCGCGCTTGATTAAAGTAATCATTGTTTTCATGAACGCTCTCCTAATATTTTAGCCACGAATACGTCACTGACGCTGGGAATGCTAATCTCACCGAGTGTTGCCAGCATATCTTTGGGGGTGTCCTCGAATAAATAGATCATTTTTCCAAATTGTTTATTAGTAGCTATGGGCTTATAGGCCTGCAATTCTTTTTCCTTGCCTGGATGAGCCATAACTTGAATGAAGCGCTCTGAAAATTTATCCATTGAGCAATCTAGCATAAATTTGCTTTTATTAATGAACATAAGGTGCGTTAAAATGCTTTCTATTTCCTCAACTTGATGTGTGGTTATCACAATAGTGCGGTTTTCGGTAAAATAATCACTTAATAATGAATTGTAAAATTGTTTACGGTAAATAATATCTAGGCCCAGTGTTGGTTCATCAAGAATCAATATGTCGGTATCGATTGCCATGATTAAGGATAAGTGCAATTGTACAACCATACCCTTAGAGAGTGCCTTTACTTTGCTGTTAAGCGGGATATCAGTTTTTTCTAAAAAGGCCAGGGCGTTGCTTTTATTGAAAAGAGGGTGTACGCCCTCGACAAATGTCAGTGCATCGGCCACTTTTAGCCAGCGCGGCAAAATGGCGACATCAGCAATAAAACACATTTTCTGCATTAATTTATTACGATGTTTTCTCGGGTTCTGTCCCAATACGGACAAGTGACCTGAGCTGGGCGTTAAGCCAAGTATGGATTTAAGCAAAGTGGTTTTGCCAGCACCATTAGGTCCAATTAAACCAACAATTTGCCCGCGTTCAATGTTAAAATTGATATTGTCTAGCGCCACAAAGTTACCATAGGCTTTGTTTAAATTTTTTGCTTCGATTAATGTGTTCATGAGCTGATATCCTTGATATCTAAATTTAACCGTTTTATTTTTTCGAGGATGCGTGGCCATTCCTCTTGTAAAAATTGTTTTTTAGCAGAGGCGAGTAACTTTTCTTTGGCCCCAATTCTAACAAACATGCCTATACCTCTTCTTTTTTCAATTATTTCCTCACTAACTAAAGCTTGATAGGCTTTAGAAACAGTGATGGGATTCACTTGGTATTCACTGCTAACTTGACGAATTGAAGGGATGACAGCATCTTCAGCCAAGGCATTCTCAAGGATCGAATCTGTGATCTTCTCTTTTAGCTGCTGATAGATTGGTTTGCTATCATCCCATTTTTGCATATTTCTTTGCCTTGTTGCATTGTGTTGTAGGCAACTATAACACCGCTACTCCTGGCAGTCAACCTGTTGCACGAATCTTCCAGGAAATAGGTAACTTATTGATAGTAAATGCTATATTAGGGGATTTCTGATGCCCTTGGCTGGGTGATTATCGTCATGCTCATGTTGAGAGGAGCTATAGGTGAGCAGCCAGGAGATCTTTTGGAATTTTCTGCTGAAGAGATTTGATGGGCCGGTGTTTATTAGGCGATGCATTAAAGATCACAAATAATTTCATTAATCTCAAGTAATTTTTTATCACTAAAATAACGTGTACCATTGTCTGCTGGGGGGAAGTCTTGCAAGCTAATTTTACCTTGTTGGTAGCTCAACATTTGTTTCGATTCACCGTTCATTAAGGCACGGATTGCTTGGGCGCCCATTAGGGAAGCGATATTACGGTCTCTGACAGTGGGTGCGCCGCCGCGTTGGGTGTGGCCTAAAATGCAGACATGATAATCAATGCCGCTTATTTTTTTGATGGCTTGAGCCAAATCCATACTGTGGCCAGGTTGGTTGGCCTCAGCCACCACCATAATGGACGTGAGTTTTTCACGGCGGCGATTTTTCATTTTATCGGCAATTTGTTCGGTACTAAGCGGAAATTCTGGAATAGAAATAATTTCAGCACCACCAGCCATGCCAACGCTAACTGCTAAAAAACCAGAATTACGCCCCATGACTTCAATCATAAAATGGCGATCTAAACTAGAAGCGGTGTCGCGAATCCTATCGATAGCATCTAAAGCGGTGTTGCAGGCAGTGTCAAAACCAATGGTGTATTCGGTACCTAAAATGTCGTTATCAATGGTACAGGGGATGCCAATAATGGGAATACTGCTTTCATCGGATAATAATTTAGCCCCAGCAAAGCTGCCATTGCCACCTAAAACAACAATGGCGTCAATCTTTAATTTTTTTAATTGTTTAACTGCTTGTTGGCGAAATTCAGCCTGTCTAAATTTTTCAGTGCGACCGGTCTTTAAGATGGTGCCGCCGGTTTGAATACAATTAGCGGCAAAGCTTGCTTCAATGTTGATAATATTATTTTCAAGTAATCCTTGATAACCGCCGAGACAACCGTAAACTTCTATTTCATGATGCAGTGCCATGCGAATACTAGCGCGAACGGCCGCGTTCATTCCGGGCGCATCGCCGCCTGAAGTGATAATTAATAATTTTTTAATAGAATTTTCTTTGCTCATATCATTCGATAATATTGTTTAGCCAATTTTCCCAGTATTCTTGTTTGCCGGACAGCGGTTGTGGTTGCAACGACTGGCTTTCAGCGTCAGCGGCAATGGCTTTAAAGTCGGTTTTGCCGCGCAGTATTTTCTGTCCACTATCAGTATGCCACTTTTGATAGCGTTTGCTAAGGTTTTGTTTAAGATCGTCTTGGCTGATCATTTTTTCAGCGATCAACAAGCTGCGTGCTAATGTATCGATGCCGCTAATGTGTCCTAGAAATAAATCATCTAAATCGATACTTTGACGCCTTAGTTTAGCATCAAAGTTAAAGCCGCCGGTAGTAAAGCCGCCGTTGGATAAGATTAAATACATAACCTGAGCGAGCGTTGACAGATCCAATGGAAATTGATCCGTATCCCAACCAAGTTGTGGGTCGCCACGGTTAGCATCAATGCTGCCAAAAATATCGTTGGCAAAAGCATAGGCGATTTCGTGCTCAAAACTGTGACCTGCTAGTTGTGCATGATTGGCCTCGATATTGACAGCAAATTCTTTTTCTAAGCCATAACGTTGTAAAAAAGCATAGACAGTTGCGCTATCAAAATCGTATTGATGTTTGGTAGGCTCACAGGGTTTGGGTTCAATCAACAAGGCACCTTTAAAACCAATTTTATGTTTGTAGTCCACCAGCATGTGTAAAAAACGGGCCAATTGATCGGACTCTTGTTTTAAATTGGTATTTAATAGTGAATCGTAACCTTCACGACCACCCCATAAAACATAATTGTCACCCTTTAATTGGTGAGTAACTTCAATGGCTTTTTTTACTTGTGAAACAGCGTGGCAAAAAACATCGGGGTCAGGGTTAGTGGCCGCGCCAGCTAGGTAGCGTGGATGTGAAAATAAATTAGCCGTGCCCCAGAGTAATTTAATGCCGGTGGCCTGCATTTTTTCGGCGATATAATCAGCAATTTGTTGAAAGTTATCGTGTGTTTTAGTTAAGGTGTCGGCCTCAGGGGAAAGATCACGATCATGAAAGGTAAAGAAGGGCACATTTAATTTGCTGACTAGTTCAAATAAAGCATCAACTTTGTTGTGTGCCCGTTGCATAGGATCTTTGCTTTGTAACCAAGGGCGCTGAAAGGCAGGTGCGCCAAAATTATCATCGCCTTGCCAACAAAAATTGTGCCATGCGCAAACCGCCAGGCGTAATTGTTCAGCCATGGTTTTGCCTAAAACCACTTGCTCAGGATTATAATAACGATAGCTGAGCGGATTAGAACTATTTTTACCTTGATATTTAATGGCCTCGATGTGGTCAAAATAAGTAGACATGTATTTACTCCTGCGTTGCATATGCCTGTTGAAAGACGGGTTTTAATTGTTGATATAATTTTTTAAAAATAAGATTTTTACGCGATAATTCACTAGTGATAGTTGCATCTGGGTCAATGGTATAGAGAACTTTGGGGCGCGGCAAGTCAGCAGTAGTGGTTTTTTCATGATAGCCAAGCCAAGCCAAATAGGCGGCACCTAACGCGGCACCAATGGCTGCTTGATCGGTATAAATTAAAGATTGATTCAAAGCCGAGGCAATGATCTTACCCCAATATTTATTGTTAGCGCCGCCACCGACGACATAGACTTGATTAATGTCAACTTGTGCAGCAGCAATGGCATCTTGTCCTTGCGCTAGCGCTAATGCGACACCTTCGAGCGTTGCTTGGCACAGTTGTTCGTGTGTGGTGGTGGGGGATAATCCAAAAAAAACACCGCGTGCATAAGGATCGTTGTGCGGCGTGCGCTCTCCCGATAAATAGGGTAAAAATAAACAATCGGTTTGTGTGTTTGCTTGTGCAGTTTTGTCTAGCAAAGTTAATGCATCATCAATGCCACATAAATTCGCCAACCAGGGAATCAGGCCGGCAGCATTTAAATGCACGCTCATATGATGCCAGCGTTTGGGTAGGCAATGACACATGGTATGTAGGCCACCTTGTGGGTTGGGTCGGCATTGGTTATCAGCGACAAAATAAACACCTGAAGTGCCCAGTGATAAAAAAGCCTCGCCCGGTTCGCTAATACCAAGACTGATCGCACTGGCGGCATTGTCACCTGCACCAGCAATAACAGTAACATTTTTAGCTAAACCCCAATCGTAA
>CAZGQK010000009.1:38389-40836 GCA_964527645.1 uncultured Legionellales bacterium
CAACTGAGGTAATAAAGTGCCGGTTTTTTCCGTGCCTTCAAATAATTTGGGCAATTGTTCCAGGTTAACTTCGCTGGCTTTTAACATAGCGCTAGACCATTCGCGCTGGTTGACATCCAGCCAACAAGTACCAGAGGCATCGGATAAATCGGTAGCAAATTCTCCGGTTAAACGCCAGCGTAAATAATCTTTGGGCAGTAGTATTTTATTTATTTGCGCATAAATTTCGGGTTCATGTTGTTGCAGCCACATCACTTTAGGTGCGCTAAAGCCTGGCATGATTAAATTCCCGGTAATTTTTTCTGCTTGGGATTCGCGTTTCAATAACTCACTACATTGTGGTTGGCTTCTGCCGTCGTTCCATAAAATCGCGGGCCGTAATACTTTGCCTTGGTCATCCAGCAGAGTAACACCGTGCATTTGTCCAGCTAAGCTGATTGCCTTTATATTTTTTAATAGTTGTGGGTGCTGTTGTTTGAAACTTTGCATTAATGTATTGAGTGCTTGCCACCATTGTTCGGGATCTTGTTCTGACCACAAAGGCTGTGGATGCGCGAGGGTTAGTGGTTGGCTGGCGGTGGCGAGGCAGTTAAAGTTTTCATCAATAATAATGGCTTTTATGCTGGAGGTGCCTAAATCAATTCCTAAAAACATATGCATTCACCAATGATTTTAATCAATTTTTACTTATGCCTAAGTTACGTGATTTCTTCCCGGCATACAAGTTGGTTTCTATCTGTTCTAGAGTAATGCCTTTGGTTTCTGGCACAACAAAATAGACAAAGACCATGCAGGCGATGCTAATAACGCCATAAAGCAGAAACGTGGAACTGGCACCGAAATATTGGATTAAGCTCAAAAAGGTCAGTGCGACTAACCAATTGGAACCCCAGTTGGCACAAGTGGCCAGTGATGAGCCAACACCGCGCACTTTCAGTGGAAATACTTCAGCAATCATTAACCACATAATCGGCCCTAGGCTAACGGCAAAACCGGCAATGTAAACAATCATGCCGCCAAGCGCCATCCATTTTCCGTGAATATGGAAGGCCCAGCTTAATGCGCCAAGGCTTAAGGTCATGGCGCTAATGCCAATAAATAACAAAGGTCGCCGGCCTAAGGAATCAATGAGCGGTAATGCAATTATTGTAAATAGCACAAATACTAAGCCGACACCCATAGTCGCTAAAATAGCGGTGGTAGCACTTTCAAATCCTGCCATTTTAAAGATGGTGGGGGCATAGTAAATAATGGTATTGATGCCGGTGATTTGTTGAAAAATAGCGAGGCCAACAGCAACCAGTAAAGCGGGTCGAATTTTTTTTCTAAATAAAAAACGCCAATCATTTTTTTGTTGTTTTAGGCTTGCATAAATTTTTTCTAATTCTTCTTCGACTTCCTGTTCGGTATTGCGAATTTTTTGTAATATTTTACGTGCGTGTGTTTCTTTGCCTCGGGATAACATCCAGCGTGGACTATAAGGTAATAACACCATGCCGATGAGTAGAACAGTCGCAGGTAGTATGCCAAAAGCAAACATCCAGCGCCAAGCGCCACTGGCGGCGTAGTGATAATCGACAATATAAGAGACCAATATACCAATTGTAATGGCTAATTGGTTAAGCGAAACTAACGCGCCGCGATGTTTAGCGGGCGCCATTTCTGAAATATAAAGCGGGGCAATATAAGAAGCAATGCCGATAGCAATACCAACGATTAAGCGCCCAGCAAACAGGCTGATGATGTGCATGCTAAGGCTGGTAATGAGTGTTCCAATGATAAAGATGATGGCATCGACAATTAGGAGGTGGCGTCTGCCAAAGCGATCGGTGATGCGACCACTGATCAGTGAACCCAAAAAAGCACCCAGCAAAACAGCACCAACGATCCAGCCATTCATTTGTGGGCTCAAGTGGAACTC
This sequence comes from uncultured Legionellales bacterium, assembly GCA_964527645.1. GTDB lineage: Bacteria > Pseudomonadota > Gammaproteobacteria > CAZGQK01 > CAZGQK01 > CAZGQK01. Next base: position 40,311 of record CAZGQK010000009.1, read on the forward strand.
TTGATGAATGAATAAGATAGCGCCAGAAATAACCCCCGTGTCAAAACCAAATAAAATGCCGGAGAACGCAGCGACAATGGCGATAGTCAGGGTGAAGCGATTCAAAGCAATAGGCTTTTTAGGCATTTTTCCAGCCGCAGAGTGGTTTTGATAAGTTGGCCTAAGTATGACCAAGTTCGTGGTTGCTGTCAATATGAGCGATTCGAGCTTATGGTGGGTAGAAGTTGGTAATAAAGCCCATTTTTACACCTCAATAATACCTTGCAACCCTTCTAATAAATTATCCCAAATATGATCGGTGGTCAGGTTGGCTAAATCTTCAGCGGAAATATAACCGTAGCGCATAATGGCATAGGGCATATTTGCGCGTTGTGCTGCTTGAGAGTCAATTTTGCTATCGCCGACATAAAAGGTTTGCGCTGAGGATGTTTGCATTTTTTGGCAAGCTGTTAATAAAGACTCTGGATTTGGTTTCAAGTTTGCCATGTCATCTGCACAAATTAGCACGCTTAATTTTTTATCTAAA
>CAZGQK010000009.1:40846-51620 GCA_964527645.1 uncultured Legionellales bacterium
TAAATTAAATTTTTCGAGTAATGGCACTGTCAAGCTGCGTGTTTTATTGGTGACAATGCCCCAGGAGATTTTGTGTTTACCTAACCAGTTTAATCCGGCCTCCACTCCTGGGAAGAATTTCGTATTCTTAGATTTTTGTTCGGCATAGATTTGTAAAAACTCTGTGCGCAATGACGGATAATTAGGATCTTGCGTATCAATACCAAAACCTAACTGCATAAACGCTGGACTGCCGGAGCTGATGACTTTACGCATGGAGGTAAATGTAACCGAGGGGCGTTGATACTTTTGCAACAGCGTATTAAAAGCCAGTACAATATCTTCAGCCGTATTTAGCAGGGTGCCGTCTAAATCAAATAAAACGTGTGATATTTTCATGGTTGGCTAATTTTTTTAAAGCAGGTGATGTAGTTGCCATCGGTGTTTTTGCTAAGTTTAAATGATCCTTTTAATTGATAGGCAATGCCACGGATATCTTGCAAATCCAAATGCTGTGGGCGTGACCAATTGACTAATTCGGATGGACGGATAAATTTTTCGTATTCATGTGTGCCTTTAGGAAGAAGCTGGAGAATATATTCTGCTGCGACAATATCCATTAAGTAAGATTTTAAGTTACGGTTAATGGTGGAGAAAAACACCAGGCCATCGGGTTTCGTTAATGCAGAACAAGCTTTAATAATTGATTCGGGGTTGGGTACGTGCTCGAGCATTTCCATGCAAATAACCGCATCGAAGGTGTGTGGCTGCTGTTGCGCAAAGTCTTCAGTGCTGATTTTTTGGTAGTCAATGTTTAAATTATTTTCTTGTGCGTGTTGTTTGGCAACAGTTAGTGCTTGCGCGCTTAGATCAATGGCACTCACTTGTGCTCCGGCTTGCGCCATGGCTTCGGATAATATGCCGCCGCCACAACCAACATCTAGGACTTTTTTAGCGTTTAGGTTAATGTACTCTTGCACGTAATTTAGACGCACGGGATTTAATTGATGCAGTGGCTTCATATCGCCTTGTGGGTTCCACCAATCCTCAGCCATTTTATCAAATTTATGGATTTCTTCGGCGTCAACGTTGTGGTTATTTTCTTTCATATTATCTGTAATCGTCGTCTTCTAGTGCGTTCAATATCGTACTTACCTCTTTTTTTACACTACTAATTTTATGTGTGAGTTCGCTATAATCTTTATTTTTAAGATCATTTTCTGCTGCCATCACCTTTTCTTTTAGACGAGGTACTCCGCAGTAACAACATGACCCATGAAGTTTGTGCAATAAATTATAAAGCCCCTCGTAATTTTTTTCATTTAGTGTTTGCTGGATATTTTGGTTAAATTCTGGTAATTCATTTTTTAACATCATCAGCAACTCTTCTGCTAATTCGCTGCTGTGATTACTAAGTGCTAAGCTCTGTTCCCAATCGATGGGATTTCCTTGCGGTTCCATAAGCGTCCTTCCTTGTAGTCCTTGATCCCTTGGTGTTCCTTGCCGGGGCCTTCAACGGGTTTATTATGGGGATTTTACTGATTACTTGCAAGTGTCTAGGAGGGCTACTTTATGTGGAGAGCCCAATCGTTGTTGTCAATGAGGTTAAAGAAAAGCGCAAGGTAATTTTTAGAGATTTTTATTTTTATTATTCTTAGGGTTAGGGCAGTATTTTAAAATTTTTGCCTGGGTTTCCGGCTGAATGGTTACATGATTGATGTGAAATTTTTTCTCTAGCATGGCTTGAGTCTGTTGCAAAACGCTGTCCCATTGGCTCATATCGTTTAGGTGTAGATGGGTGGATAAAGCAACACGACCGGAAGTCAGTGTCCAAATGTGTAAATCGTGGATAGCTTCGACCGCTGTTATTTCTTTCAGTGCGGTGGCGACCTCTTGTAATTCAATATGACTAGGAACGCCTTCCATCAAAATGCCAATGGTTTCACGTAACAAGTAAATGCTAGAAAAAATAATGAGCAGACTGATGAAAATGGATAAAATTGGATCAATTAATAACCAATGAGAAAAGTAGATGACAATACCAGAAGCCAGTGCGGCCAGCGAACCGAGTGCGTCACCAAGAACATGCAGTAGTGCGGCACGGATGTTGAGTGTGTGTTCGCTGCGTCCTAATAGCCAAGCAATGGTTAAATTTAATAGCAAACCCATCGCGGCAACTACCATGACTGGAACACCGTGTACTTGTGGCGGATGGTGAAAACGTTTGACGGCTTCGAGGATGATAACGAGTGCAATAATGAGCATTAAAAAACTGTTGAATGCTGCGGCAATGACTTCAGCGCGCCCTAAACCATAGCTGTGGCTTTTGGATGGCGGGCGAGTGGCCAAATAGGCAGCGAATGCGGCGATGCCCAGCGCGAAGCCATCAGTAATCATATGACCGGCATCACCTAATAAGGCTAAGGAATTGGCCCACCAGCCGACCAAACCTTCGATGGCGGCAAAGCATACGACTAAAACAATCGCTAAGGCGAGAGTTTTGTAGGGCGTTTTGCCGTGATGGTGTGCCATGTGGTTCTCTTAGTGAATCAAATCTTGCTTGTTGTTGGCTCCGTGTAATAAATAAGCGGCACCGTCTTGTGATAGGGCGGCTAAACGCTTGCCCCATTTCTTTTTAATTTCGTATTGAATTTCAATAAGCTCTAAGTTTTTATGGCAAGAAAGTAAATAGTCGTCGCTAGTTTTTAGTTCGTCCACCAGTTGTAAGTCTAAGGCTTGGGTGGCAAACCAATGTTCTCCAGTAGCAATTTTTTCGACATCCACTTGCGGACGATTTTGTTTGATGTGGGCTTTAAATAGGTCGAGGGTTTCGTCAATTTCTTCTTGTAGTTTTTCTCGACCTGCTTCGGTATTTTTACCAAAGACAGTGAGGGTGCGTTTATATTTTCCGGCGGTGACTTGCTCGAAATCAATGGATTTCTTTTTCAATAAATGGTGAAAATTAGGTAATTGTGCAATGACACCGACAGAGCCAACAATAGCAAAAGGCGCGGCAATTACGTAGTCTGCAACACTTGCCATCATATAACCACCACTGGCGGCGATTTTATCAATGGCGATGGTTAAGCGGATATTGGCGTCGCGCAATCGTTGTAATTGGCTGGCAGCCAAGCCATAAGCATTGACCATGCCGCCGGCACTTTCGACACAGGCGAGCACTTCATCTTTTTTATCGGCACAAAGTAAGATGGCATTGATTTCTTGGGTTAGGTTTTCAACGCTGGAAGCTTTAATGTCACCGTTAAACTTAAGAATAAACAGTCTTGATTTTTCTCCTTTAGATTTTTTTTCTTCTTTTTTGCGTTTTTTAAGTATTTTTTTGTAAGCAGATTTCACCGTTGCAACGTGGTGAACTGCGTCTTGCATTTCTTGATAGCGGTCGTTTAGTTTTCGAACTTTTAGTTCACCCTTGGTTTTTTGTTTGCCACGTAAGGTGAGCGCCAAAATACCGGCCAGTAGTACTAAGATGGCTATCACGACGGAGGCCAGTTTGGCGAGGAACAAAAGGTAGTCAGCCGTTGCGTGCATTGAGATTCTCCAAAATGTCAGTAAGTTGTAGGCCATGATACGGGATCTTGTGGCAGAAGGAAAATTTTCCAATGGGTGGGTGGCGATGAGCTTGTGGTTGCTCTCTGTGGTTTTGTTTGCCGCGTAATCAAGCTATACTGCTCGTTGTATTGTGGTGGAGGTATTGTGAGATATCAAGCGCGTTAGAGTAGAGTAGTGTGTCAAACGGTGGATTCATGAATGAGAGGGGGCAGTTATGTGTGGTAAGAAAATTTTATGCTATTTGAGATATTATCTTCTGGGTGTTTTTTTGTGTTTGCCAGCACTAAGCTTTGCCACGGATCGGTTAATTGTAGAGCCAAATATGGGACGTGCGCCTCTACTTGATGCCATTGCTCAAGCAAAATCTAATATCGATGTGGTTATGTATGGTTTTACTGATCAAAAAATTTATAAGGCGTTGGTTGCAGCACGAAAACGTGGTGTAAAGGTGAGAATATTACTACAGCGATATCCTTACAAGGCAAAAACTGAAAATACACAAATGTCAAAAAATTTAATTGATCGCGGAATTATTGTTAAGTGGTCAGATCCAAAGTTTTATTTAACGCACCAAAAAACTCTGATTATTGATGGTAAAGAAGCGATCATTATGACTTTTAATTTTACTTATTTAACTTTTAAGACGCAGCGTAATTTTGCTATTGCGACCACAAACCCTCAATTGGTAGACGAGGTTTTGGCTGTTTTTAATGCGGACTGGAATAGAAAAACAATCAATCTTAAAAATTCAAATTTAGTGTGGAGTCCGGATAATGCGCTGGGGAAAATAGTTAAATTTATTGATAGCGCGAAAGTGAATTTAGCCGTTTATAATCAAGAAATGAGTAATTATGCTGTAGTTCGTGCTTTAGCGCGGGAAAGTGATCACAAAATAAAAGTGCGCGTGATCATGCCGGCCTCACTGGCCAAGAAATATTGCCGAAAATTGCGTTATTTAAGGCGCCACAAAGTACAGGTACGCTTGGACAGTGAGCTTTATATTCATGCTAAAGCGATGTTAAAAGATTATGCACATGCAGGCACGCAAACCTTTGTTGGTTCGATGAACTTTAGTGATTCTGGGTTAACAAAAAATCGCGAACTGGGTATGATCGTTGCAAGTAGCGAGGTAGCCAAGGTCATGAATGCTACTTTTTCACGGGATTGGCAGGTATCTAAACCTTTCGTCGCAACTCGTTGCAGCCATTAAAAAAAATATTATGTTGTGTTGGGGGGATGAAAGTATTGTTGGATGATTATAGGTGCTAGTTTCAAAGAAAACATCTCAATTTCTACTGTTGTGTGTGATTGCAGCGTTTCTGTCTATGATCTTTTTAGATCAAAGTGGAGTTGGCGTAACTCTGCCAACTATGCAGCATGACTTGAATCTTACGACAATTGAAAGCCAATGGGTGATGAATGCCTTTTTTTTAACGCTGTCAGTATTGTTGCTATTTTGTGGGCGGTTATCTGATCATTTGGGATATCGGCGGGTTTTTTTAAGCGGGCTGCTTATTTTTTTGTTAGCTTCTATTATTTGTGCTTCTGCAACGAATGGTTTATGGATTATTTTCGGGCGTGCCTTACAAGGGGTTGGTGGAAGTTTGGCTTTATCAACTTATTTAATACTATTGAGTCGAATGATACCAGTTGAATCGCGTGGTAAAGCGTTAGGCTTATGTGCTGCATTTGGATCATTATTTTTAAGTAGTGGACCGTTAATTGGTGGGTTCTTTAGTCAAGTTTTAAGTTGGCGTTGGATTTTTATCATTAATATACCGATTGTAGTTATTTGTATTTTTCTCACTTTTATCGCAATACCTGCAGAGAGAGACGCTGGCATCAAAGAATCATTTGACTTAACTGGGCTGCTATTTTTTATATTGCCATTAACCTCGTTGGTTGTTGCTCTAATGGAAGGTTCTGCTTGGGGGTGGGGAAATGGTTATATTATTGCCTTATTTATCATAAGTGCTAGTACCGCTGTTATTTTTTGCTATATTGAACGTCGAAAACGCTTGCCATTGCTTAAGTTACAGTTGTTTCGAGGGAGACTATTTTTTTCTGGCAATATAATTTTACTATGTACACAAGCAGGTGCTTTGGCGATGGTATTTTGGGCTTTATGGCTGCAAAAATCATTGGGCTTTTCTCCATTAAAGACAGGGGTTGCTTTATTACCTGCTGGGCTACCCTATATTATTGCTTCTAGATGGGGAGGGGGGTTACTGGATAAATATGGACCGAAAGTGCCGCTGGTGATAGGAACCACCTTGTTCTTTGTTGGCAACTTATGGGTAGCGTTGGCTGCGCCTTTTGCCGATTATAAGTTACTATTTTTAGGCTTAGTTATTTTTGGTATCGGTTGGGGATTTATTATTCCCTGCGGTATTTTAACTGTCATGGGTTCAGTAAAAGCAGAAGAGCATGGTATGGGCTCGGGGGTATTAAATACTATGCGGCAGTTAGGCGGTTGTTTGGGCTTGGCGATTGTTGGTGCTATTATTACGAGTTATAATAATTTTAAACTGGGAAACTTTCTGCGTGGCAATCCTGACTACACAAATGTATCGGTGCATCAAGTAAACCGTTTGTTAATTCATGCGTCACAAAAGATACCGAATTTAGATTTAGAAAAATTAAGATTTTTAAAAGAAGTTGCTATGAAAACTTATACAAAAGCATTTGCATTTGGTGTTTGCTCAGTTACGTTTTTGGCTCTGATTAGTTTGTTGCTGGCTGTTTTTTGTATAAGAAGAAAGGATGTTTTGCAAAAATCAGTTCAATGAACTTTAGTGATTCTGGGTTAACAAAAAATCGCGAACTAGAGATAATTATTGCTGGCGCTCAGCAACTAAAGGCTGCTAGTGGCGCTGAGCTACCTGCGGAGCCTCCTGGTGGTTCCGGTTCCGATGCACAACAGATGCAGCAGCTTTGGCGATGTAAGTTCGGTTAAAACTGTGAGCACTTTGTTTGTTGTGTTTAATCAGTGGCTGTTTGTTTGCTGGCTGCGTATTTATGGCTGGTTAATAGCAGCAGAAAGCAAATGATAAAAAATCCTACTTGTATCCAGTAAATATGGCGAATGCTGATGCTGTGACTAATCCAGTTAAGACTTAAATAAGTGAGCAAGATCAATGCGCCAGATAAACTGGTAAATGTGGATTGTACGCGACCCTGAAAATTAAGTGCGGTTAAGCTTTGCGCGCGGGTTAAAATAAGCGCCCAGCTGGCGTAAAAAAATCCAATAATGAGATATAAAACCGCAGTGGTGCTGATAGTCTGCACCCAGGACATACTAGTAAAACAGGCAGTTAATACAATAATGCTGGCATAAATAGCTATATTAAAGCCAACTTTTTCAGCCACGTAGGGTAAAATAATATTACCCAATACCATGCCCACGGATAAAAAAGCTTCGATTAAACCAAATTGTCCGGCTGTTGTGTGTAGCACATTTCTGGCAAAGGGTGCTAATAAAATGGGTGCAGTCATGAAAGAACATAAAACAAATAATTGCAGGCAGTAGATAATGCGTAGGAATTTTCTTTTAGCAAGATAGGCTAGGCCATCGCGTAAATCTTGCCAGTAAGTGGATTGATTTAAATCAGCGCGCTTTTTGTGTGTTTCACGCATAAAATACATACAGATGACACCCAGAAGAAAAGCGAATCCATTAATGATAATGGTGGTTGCACTGGAGCTCAATGCAATGATGATGCCGGCACTGCTCATACCTAAAATATTGCCCAGTTCATAAGCCATGTCTACTGTAGCATTGGCGGAGAGTAATTTTTCAGCGGGCACCACTTCGCGTACTAATGCCATGGAGGCAGGGCCATATAAGCTGCCCATGATGCTTAATATGAAGGAGAGCAGATAAACCAATAGATTGTTGAGGTGGCCTTTGAACAACACAATAAAAATTATCATAAATAGGCCACGGCTTAAGTTGCTGATAATCACTATCTTTTTACGGGAATAGCGATCAGCAATGACGCCTGCCAGTGGGCTTAGGAAAAACATGGGTAGCCAGGCCAGCGTCATCAGCAGTGCAACGGCGCCCAGGCCATGGCCATGATCGAGCACAATCCAGGTCAACGCGATGTAGGAGAGTCCGTTGCCGAAAGTGCTAAACAGGCAGCTTAGTACAAACCATTTGAAAGGTTGGATACGTAATAACTCAAAACGTTGTTGTAAGTGCTTAATCATAGTGCTTTCTATTGTATCGTTTGCGCGGGAAACCCGCACCAACAGCAATCAAAGTGGGAGACTTGTGATTCTTCCTCTTGCAATTATCTATTGTGTAAGGAAACCCCGGCTTTAGCAGGGTTTATTACTTGTATTAATCCTGCAAAAGAGCAGCTAATGAATGATAAGTCACCATTATATGACATAAATAGGCAAATCATAACCGTTTGTCTGAAAGTTTTTCTGAACGAATAATTTAATCGCTATTATATCATGGTGGGGGACCTCTTTTTGCTCAATTGATTCGATCAAGTGATAGGGGTGAGGTCAAGAATATTAGTGGAGTATTTTGTAGTTTATGTATAAATATTAATTAGTTATGATCTGTCTCTGTGTGTAGACAGGCTATGTTTGTCAATCATCAAAGTGGATTGGTGGTAGGTTACTTGTTGGGTAAGGTCTTTTGTGTTTATTTAGAATTGCCTTGTTTACAGGTTTCTAGGGTAGTGCTGAATCTGTCTGTGCTGGGTTGACCAGCGATTGGCTATTTTTGCGGGAGAGAGCGGGTGATCTCACGTTTTTTTCATTAGTCTCATTAAGATTTGCCAATTTTTCACAGGATATTTTGTTCAAACTTTAAACAAATCTTCAGTGAATTTTTTAAGTTTAACCGCTTTTTGCTTGCAAGATAATAGCGGTTTGTGTTTGTAAATTTTTCTGGCTATAATCCAAGCTTAATTATAGGATAATCAATTGATTTTGATTGAAAAATAAATATTTATGCCAGTGAAGGTGGAATCTGATGAAAGCTGATCAACGCCCGATGAATTTGAATTTAACCACGATTCACTTCCCGGTGATGGCTATCATCTCTGTTTTACATCGTATTTCCGGCATACTTTTGTTCCTTTTGGTGCCTTTTGCTTTGTATCTTTTGCATTGTTCTTTGATTTCGAGTGCTTCTTTTGCTGCCGTGCAAGTTTTACTAAATGATTTTTTAGTGCGATTTTTCTGTTGGGTAATGTTATCGGCAGCAGTATTTCATCTATTGGCAGGTATTCGGCATTTGTTGATGGATTGTGGTTTTTTTGAAAGTTTACGCAGTGCGCGGATAATGGCTATTTTTATGATTGCCCTCTCAGGGGCCGTTATTGTGTTAATGGGAATTTGGTTATGGTAACGAGTGTTACAAATTTAAGTCGCAATGGTTTAAGTGATTGGCTGATTCAGCGAGTTACCGCCTTTTTGATAGGCGCCTATTTGATTTTTTTGTTTTTCTTTATGATACTGCATCGACCGTTAAGTTATTTGGAGTGGTATTCTCTATTTGCACAGACGTGGATGGAGATTTTTAGTTTCTTAGTTTTGCTTTCTATTGTCGCGCATGCTTGGGTAGGTTTATGGACAGTATTAACGGATTATGTCAAGTTGATTTGGTTGCGTTTATTTTTAGAAATTGTTATTGCGATTTATTTGATAGCGCTTTTGGTATGGGGTGTGTTGATACTTTGGGGTTAATGGCTTTATGGATTTACCAGTAAAAGAATTTGATGTGGTAGTGATTGGTGCGGGCGGCGCGGGTTTGCGTGCAGCTTATCAATTGGCGCATTCAGAAAAAAAAGTAGCGGTTTTGTCAAAGGTTTATCCGACGCGCTCACATACGGTTTCGGCACAAGGTGGTATTAGTGCTGCGCTGGGCAATGTCGTTGAAGATGACTGGCGTTGGCACATGTATGACACAGTGATGGGTTCGGATTTTTTGGGTGATCAAAATGCCATTGAATATATGTGTGAGCAAGCGCCGGAAGCGATTTACGAATTAGAACATATGGGCATGCCATTTTCGCGCGTAGAAAGTGGGCACATTTATCAGCGGGCCTTTGGTGGTCATACGCGTAATTATGGTGGGGATCCCGCGCGACGTGCTTGTGCGGTAGCTGATCGTACTGGTCATGCGTTGTTGCACACGTTGTACCAAAAAAATATTCAAGTCAATACTAACTTTTATAATGAATGGTTTGCACTGAATTTAGTGAAAAGTCCGCAAGGAGAGATGTCCGGCGTAGTTGCTATGTGTATGGAAACCGGTGAAAAAGTATTTTTTAAAGCGCGAGCAGTTGTTTTGGCAACGGGGGGAGCGGGACGCATTTTTTATTCCACAACTAACGCTTTCATTAATACTGGTGATGGTGTGGGTATGGTGTTACGTGCTGGGTTGGCTGCGCAAGATATGGAGTTTTGGCAATTTCATCCAACGGGTATTGCCGGTGCTGGCTGTTTGGTAACCGAAGGTGCGCGTGGTGAGGGCGGTTATTTATTGAATAAAGATGGCGAACGTTATATGGAACGCTATTCGCCGCATTTAAAAGACTTGGATTGCCGTGATGTAGTTTCACGTGCTTCGATGACCGAAATTCTTGAAGGTAATGGTGCCGGCCCTAACGCCGATTATGTTTTATTAAAATTAGATCATCTGGGTGCAGATGTTTTACACAAACGTTTGCCGGGAATTTGTGAATTAGCAGAAAAATTCGCTAACGTTGACCCTACCAAAGAACCGATTCCAGTGGTACCAACCTGTCATTATATGATGGGCGGGGTGCCAACGAATATTCATGGTCAAGTGATGACGGTGGATGCCGGTGGCAATGAGAAAGTGGTTGAAGGTTTGTATGCCGCTGGAGAGTGTGCTTGTGTTTCTGTGCACGGAGCCAATCGTTTGGGAACGAATTCTCTGTTGGATTTGGTTATCTTTGGGCGTTCGGTGGGCATGCATTTAGCGCAAGCACTGGAACAGGGTTTAGATTATCGTCCTGCAGATAAAGCTGAATTAGAACGTTCTTTATCGGGTTTACAGCGTTGGGAAGATAGTGATGGTACAGAAAATCCTTACACTATTCGCGCTGAAATGAAGCAGGTTATGCAAGAGAGCTTTGGTGTATTTCGTGATCAGGAGCCAATGGAACAAGGCTTGCAAAAAATACGTGAATTAACCGAGCGCTTACAGCATGCAAAATTAACTGATCATAGCCAA
>CAZGQK010000009.1:51630-64599 GCA_964527645.1 uncultured Legionellales bacterium
CGGCAATATTGATTTGTCTCAAATTAACTTAAATAATATAGAACGTATTGAAATGTTGGAGCTTGATAATTTATTGGCAGTGGCTTTAGCAACGGCCGCTTGTGCTGAAGCGCGTAAAGAAAGTCGTGGTGCGCATTCGCGTCGTGATTTTACTAAACGTGATGATGAAAATTGGTTAAAGCATACTTTGTATTTCGAAGATGGTCGTTTTTCTTCACGACCCGTTAATTTTTCACCGGTGAAAGTAAAGCGCATGGAATTAGCAGAAAGAGAGTAAAACATGACAGAAAAATCGCAAGACACAAAAGCTGAAGGCATTAAGTCGAAGGTCGCGCAGTCAAAAGCGACGAAAGCTAAGATAAAAATTTTTAAGATTTATCGCTTTGATCCGGAAAAGGACAAAAAGCCTTATATGCAGGCTTATCAACTGGACATGGCAACGGTTAGTGGCACTATGCTGTTAAATGCGATTGAAGATATCAGAGAAACACAAGATCCTACCTTGTGCCTGCGCCGTTCTTGTCGTGAAGGGGTTTGTGGTTCTGATGGCATGAACATTAATGGTGTTAATGGGCTGGCGTGTATTACCCAGTTGCGTGATCTGCCGGATACTGTAGTGATTCGTCCATTACCTGGATTTCCCGTGATTCGAGATTTGATTGTCGATATGACGCAATTTTTTATTCAATACGAAAGGGTTAAGCCGTATCTCATCAATGATACCGAAATTCCTGTCAAAGAGCGTCTGCAGTCACCAGAGGATCGTGCTAAACTCGATGGCCTGTATGAGTGTATCTTATGTGCTTGCTGTACAAGTTCATGCCCTTCTTACTGGTGGAATCCAGATAAATTTATAGGACCTGCCGGTTTGCTCAACTCATACCGGTTTATCGCAGATAGTCGTGATACGGCAAAAACTGAGCGATTGGAAGATCTTAAAGACCCTTACAGTGCGTTTCGTTGCCGTAGCATCATGAATTGTGCTCAAGTTTGTCCAAAACACTTGAACCCTACTGAGGCGATCCGTAAAATCCGAACTGAGATGCTGGAAGAATCGGTTTAAGTTTCACCAGTCAACATGAATTTTTTGGGCCTTTGATATAAGGCGCTGCCGATTCGGCATGAGTACAGGCATTCAATGACAGATAAAAATAGGCAACAGTTTCAAGAAAGCTCTTATTTGAGTGGTTCTAACGCAGACTACTTGGAAGATCTCTACGAACTTTATCTAAAAGATCCTGATGCGCTCAGCGCCCAGTGGCAACAGTATTTTGCCAACCTGCCCACGGTTGCTGGGCATACGGGTGCAGATATTTCGCATGCTGATGTGCGCGCCGAGTTAGAAGGGTTAGCTCGACAGACAAAATCGGCCACGCCTGTTGTCATGGCGCAAGCTGATAGACAGGGTTCAGTGGATGCACTGATTCGGGCCTATCAGCGTTTTGGTCATTTGAATGCCAAGCTCAATCCACTGGGGGATACTTTTGAGCCTGAAGTGCGCCTAATGCCCAGTCATTATCAATTGAGCCAGCAAGACTTAACGCAAACTTTTGCCACACGTGGCATTTTGCCAGAAGTGCAGGCGCCTTTATCAGCAATTATCGCGCAGCTTGAAAAAGTTTATTGTGGTTCAGTTGGTGTGCAATTTACTTATATTTCGGACGATGATGAACGTCATTGGTTGCGCGACAAAATTCAAAAAAGTTCCTGGCAGCTTGATGATGTCGAGAAAAAAATTGAAATATTAAAAGAATTAATTGCCGCAGATACCCTGGAAAAATATCTTGGTGTTAAATATGTTGCACAAAAACGTTTTTCGATTGAGGGGCTAGATACGCTAGTGCCCTTGATACGTAGCATTATTCATGAAAGCATTGCCGATAAGCAAAAAGAAGTCATTATTGGCATGTCGCATCGTGGTCGCTTGAATGTGTTGATTAATATTATGGGCAAGCCGCCGCAGCAATTGTTTAAAGAATTTGAAGGTACAATTGCTGATGAATTTGATACCACGGGGGACGTTAAGTATCACTTAGGTTTTGCTTCGAGCCTTAAGACACCAGCCGGCAATATAAATTTATCGATGGCGTTTAATCCCTCGCATTTAGAACACCATGGGCCAATTGTTATGGGGTTGGCGCGCGCGCATGAAGAGCGTGATGGTTACGAAGAAAAAAGAGAGGTGGTGCCGATTGTTTTGCATGGTGATGCTTCTTTTGCTGGGCAAGGCATTGTCATGGAAAGTTTTAATATGTCGCAAACGCACGCTTATAAAGTTGGCGGCGTTATGCATATTATTGCTAATAATCAAATTGGTTTTACCACCAGTGATCCGCATGACGCTAGGTCATCGCATTATTGTTCAGATTTATCAAAAATGATTGAGGCGCCCGTTTTTCATGTTAATGCAGAGGATCCGGAAGCGGCGGTCATGGTGGCGAAATTGGCGCTGGATTACCGCATGCATTTTAAAAAAGATGTGGTGATTGATTTAATCGGCTATCGTCGCCATGGGCACAATGAAGCTGATGAGCCGCGTTCAACCCAGCCATTAATGTATGCAAAAATACGTGCTTGTGAGCCAACCTATTTTAATTACGCTGAGCGATTAATGGCTGACAATGTTTGTACACAACAACAAATAGACCAATGGATCGAGGATTATCGTAAATGTTTAGACAATGGTAACCCGGTCATCGAGGTTGTGTTGCCAGAAAAAGAAGGCGGGCGTCGTTGGGCGGAGCATTTATACCAGGAATGGACAGAACAAGTTGACACGCAGGTGTCACAAGAGAAAATTTTAGAATTAGAGGCCGAATTACAAAAGATACCAGAAAACTTTGAGCTGCAACGTCAGATAAAAATGATTATGCGCGCACGTGGAAAAATGGCAGCCGGCGAACAACCACTTGATTGGGGTTTTGCTGAAACCATGGCTTACGCAACGTTGTTGGATGAAGGCGTATCGGTGCGATTTTCTGGTCAAGATTCTAAACGCGGTACTTTTTTTCATCGGCAATCAGCTTTATTTGATCAAAAAACAGGTGCCTGTTATATCCCTTTGCAGCATATGAATGATCATCAGGCTACTTTTGAAATTTACGATTCAGTTCTATCAGAATTATCGGTGCTTGGTTTTGAGTATGGTTATTCGACGGCACGTCCAGAGACCTTAGTTTTATGGGAAGCGCAATTTGGTGATTTTGCTAATGGTGCGCAAGTTATTATTGATCAGTTTATCAGTTCTGGGTGGCAAAAGTGGCGACGTTTATCCGGTTTGGTATTGTTATTGCCGCATGGTCAGGAAGGTATGGGGCCGGAGCACTCTTCGGCACGTTTAGAAAGATTTTTGCAGTTATGTGCACAAGATAATATTCAAGTTTGTCAGCCGACTACGGCGGCACAAATTTTTCATTTATTGCGTCGACAGATGTTGCGTAAATTTCGTAAGCCTTTAATTGTAATGACACCGAAAAGCTCGTTGCGCCATAAATTAGCTGTGTCATCGTTAGATGATTTAAGTCAAGGACATTTTCAATTAATTATTCCAGAGCTTGATGATATTGCACCAGAGTTGACTAAGCGTGTTATTTTATGCTCGGGCAAGGTTTATTATGATTTATTAGCTAAGCGGCGTGAGGAAAAAATTGAAGATACAGCGATACTTCGTATAGAGCAATTATATCCGTTTCCTTACGATGAATTAACCGCGATTTTAAAGCACTATCAAAGTGCTACGGAATTTATTTGGTGCCAAGAAGAGCCAAAAAACCAAGGCCCTTGGTTTTGCACACAGCATCGTATACTTAGATGCATGCCTGAAGGTAAAAAATTAGCTTATGTGGGTCGTAAGCCATTTGCAGCACCAGCGCCGGGTTACGGTGGGGTGCATGTGAAACAGCAAAAAGCTTTAGTGAATGAGGCGCTTAATTTAACGCCTGAGGATAAGTAACACGTTTGTGAATTTAAGCCCATTTTAAAAAAGGATAATGAGCTATGAGTATTGAAATTAAAGTGCCGATGTTGCCTGAATCTGTAAGTGATGCAACCGTCATCAAGTGGCATAAAAAAGCAGGCGACGCGGTTGCTCGCGATGAAAATGTGGTAGATTTGGAAACGGAAAAGATTGTTTTAGAGGTACCGGCTGTAGCAGCAGGTGTGATTGAGAAAATTTTAGTCCCTGAGGGTGAGGTGGTTGAGTCGGGAGTTGTACTGGCTATTTTACAGGAAGGTGGTGCTGAGAAATCTGCTGCAGCTGCAAAGGCACCCGAGGAAAAAGTTGTACAGGAAGCAGCTGTGTCTGAAGAGGCTCCAGCGGTTGCTAAAGAAGGCGCAATTAGTCCAGCTGTGCGACGTTTGCTGGAAGAAGAAGGTGTCGATATTGATAAAGTCTCTGGTAGCGGTAAAGGCGGTCGGATAACCAAACAAGATGTTTTGGACTATATTCGACAAGCCAAAGCAGTTGCGCAACAGCCAGCAGCATCTGCAGCAAAGTCAACAACTGCTGCGTCTAAGCCTGCAACAACTGCAGTTACTGGTGAGCGTAATGAAAGACGGGTGCCGATGTCGCGTTTGCGCGCACGTATTGCCGAGCGCTTGGTAGAGGTGCAACAATCCGCAGCTATATTAACGACTTTTAATGAAGTGAATATGTATCCAGTCATGGAGTTGCGTAAACGTTACAAAGACGCGTTTGAAAAAAAACACGGCGTGCGTTTGGGTTTTATGTCATTTTTTGTAAAAGCTGTGGTTGAAGCGCTGAAAAATTTTCCATCTGTAAATGCTTCGATCGATGGTAGTGATGTTTTATATCATGATTATTTTGATATTGGCATTGCAGTGAGTAGTCCACGTGGTTTGGTAGTCCCTGTGTTGCGTGATGTTGATGCGATGAGCATGGCGGATATTGAGCAAGGAATTCGTGAATATGCGCAAAAAGCTAAAGATGCTAAGTTAACTATGGAAGAAATGACAGGCGGCACATTTACGGTAACGAATGGCGGGGTGTTTGGCTCAATGCTATCAACACCGATTATTAACCCACCACAAAGTGCTATTTTGGGCATGCATAATATTGTTGAACGACCTGTTGTTGAAAATGGTGAGATCGTGGCGCGCCCAGTAATGTATCTTGCTTTGTCTTATGATCATCGCATTGTGGATGGTCGCGAATCGGTGAGTTTTTTAGTGGCAATTAAACAAATATTAGAGGACCCCGCTAGGTTATTATTACAGGTATAGTTTTTTAGGCGCTCCTGTTTTTTTAGGGGCAAGTTTCATTTTTATGTTGGAAAAAAAACGATGAATTTACATGAATATCAAGCAAAACATTTGTTGCGTGACTACGGTGTGGCGGTGCCAGACAGTGAAGTGGTTTGGAATGCGGATCAGGCGATAGAAGCTGCTGGAAAATTAGATTGTCAGCGCTGGGTGGTAAAAGCGCAGGTACATGCCGGTGGTCGAGGCAAAGCCGGTGGTGTGCGTATTACCGATAGCAAAGAAGAATTAGTTAATATTGTTAAAAACATGATAGGCACGCGTTTAGTGACGTATCAAACGGATGCTAATGGTCAGCCAGTTAATCAAGTATTAATTGAAACACCTTCTGATATTGCCAGAGAGCTTTATTTGGGTGCGGTAATTGATCGTGCGAGTCAACGTATTACTATTATGGCATCGACCGAAGGTGGCATGGAAATTGAAAAAGTCGCCGAAGAATCACCGGAGAAAATTTTGCAAGTCAGTGTGGACCCAACCATTGGGTTGCAACCTTATCAATGTCGTGAGTTGTTTTTTGGTTTGGACCTTAAATTAAGCCAAATGAAAGCGTTCAACCATATTTTGATGAATCTTTATAAAATGTTTGTCGAAAAAGACCTATTTTTATTAGAAATTAATCCATTGGTAGTGACCAAGCAAGGGGATTTAATTTGTTTGGATGCTAAAATAAACATCGATGACAATGCGCTTTATCGTCAAGTAAAGTTGCGTGAAATGCGCGATACTTCGCAAGAGGATGAAAAAGAAAATATCGCTCAGCAATGGAACTTAAGTTATATTTCTTTAGATGGCAATATTGGCTGCATGGTTAACGGTGCAGGTTTGGCGATGGCGACCATGGATCTCATTAAATTAAATGGTGGCAATCCGGCTAACTTTTTAGATGTTGGCGGAGGTGCTACTAAAGAACGTGTCACCGAAGCATTTAAAATAATTGTGTCTGACAAAAATGTAAAAGGCATATTGGTAAATATTTTTGGTGGTATTGTGCGTTGTGATTTGATCGCAGAAGGTATTATCAGTGCTGTGGCTGAAGTTGGTATTGAGGTGCCAGTTGTGGTGCGTTTAGAAGGTAATAATGCCGAACTGGGTAGTGAAAAGCTGCAAAAAAGTGGTTTAAATATTGTTGCTGCAGAAGGTTTTGCCGATGCCGCGAAAAAAGTGGTTGAATTAGCCGGCAAGGGGGAAGCGTAAATGAGCATATTAATTAATAAAGATACCAAAGTTATTTGCCAAGGATTTACCGGAAAACAAGGCACTTTACATTCTGAGCAAGCGATTGCCTATGGCACCAAGATGGTCGGCGGTGTCACACCAGGTAAGGGTGGACAAAAACATTTAAAATTGCCGGTGTTTGATAGTGTGCAACAAGCGGTGGATGCCACCGGTGCTGATGTCAGTGTTATTTATGTGCCTGCACCTTTTTGTAAAGATTCAATCGCAGAAGCTGTTGCTGCTGGTATTAAATTGGTTGTTTGTATTACCGAAGGGATTCCAGTTTTAGACATGCTCGAAGTTAAGGCTTTTATGCAACAGTATCCAGACGTGCGTTTAATTGGTCCTAATTGTCCGGGTGTAATAACCCCCGGTGAATGTAAAATTGGTATTATGCCGGGACATATTCATCAACCTGGTAAAGTTGGCATTGTGTCACGTTCTGGCACATTAACTTACGAAGCGGTGCATCAAACCACAGCCTTGGGTTTTGGGCAAAGCAGTTGTGTCGGTATTGGTGGTGATCCAATTCCTGGCACTTCGTTTGTTGATGTTTTAGCATTATTCGAAAAAGACCCACAAACCGAAGCCATTGTTATGGTCGGTGAAATTGGTGGTACTGCTGAAGAAGAAGCAGCAGAGTATATTAAAGCGCATGTCAGTAAACCCGTGGTTTCCTACATTGCCGGTGTTACTGCCCCCGAAGGTAAACGTATGGGCCATGCCGGCGCAATTATTGCTGGTGGAAAAGGCACTGCGGCCGAAAAATTTAAAGCGCTGGAGGCAGCCGGTGTGCATACCGTTAAGTCGCCAGCGGAGATCGGCGTGGGGGTTGCTGAGGTTACTGGCTGGTAAAAAAAGCTTTTTTCCCTAATGGCTTTGTTGTGCGTGGAGAGTGGAGTGGTATTTGTGCTATTTGCTCTCTCGCGTGCCCTAATACTGCTTAAAAATAAAAAAGAAAAAAAGAGTCGGTGCCTTTAGATGCGTTTTTCAAATAAATTTTGATATAGTTAAAATCGATGGAGATTCCAAAGGGGAGTTATACGAGGTTTGTTTCTCTCGAGCAGCAGGCCGAGCGGAGATAGAGCAGGGCAGATACTATCATAGTTACAGCAGCCCCCACCCCGGACATCAAATCCCAACGTCTGGTACATGCCACATCGCTCCCGGGTGGTTCAGACGATCTCGGTGATGGGTCATCGAGTGTGCAGGAGAGCGCACCTATGGCCAGAACTAGTAGTACCACGCCGACGCAGATAATGCACTCTAGGCAACATGGCCCACGCTCCTCTCTATTCATTCATTGTCTCCTTTTCGACGCCTCGCCATACTATTTGTGAATCAACTGGGGCTGCAGGCCCATGTCTCATTCAATTTTCTTTTCTCTTTGTTCCAAAACAAAGCTGCATACCAGAACTGTATTAAACATATGCTTAAGGTTTCGGTGGTATCCGTTCTTGTGGCTGCTTTTTAGAATAAAAAGTTCACAATCTTCTCCTGATAAATCTGTATCTGATGCGGCGCAGGCCATCAGCCCATCGATGTTTTCAGAGATGATGTCTACGCTGGTTAAAATTGCTGCTGCTGTTAATAGACGGGTTAAGTCTGCTCAGCCTTTGTCCACTTTGCCATTTGGTTAAAATCGAGCAATAATAGGCAGTCAATTTGATGAACATCGACATGGATCAATAACTAAGGATAAGGCTATGAGCAAACAAATGATCATTGATCGGGTCATTGCCGTTATTGAAATGTTGGGTGGTTTGGTTGGTATTATCTTTAGCTTTTCTTTTATTGTGCGTTTTTCTCAGCAATGGCACATAGCGTTTCCGGATGGGTCAGTCTGGCTACTTCTGTTTTTAATCTTGATTTTTCTCATATTTTTTATTTTTTACATTTTATCGCTTTGTGGCGGATATTTATTATGGCAGCAAACACGTTGGGGCTATCGACTTTCTATTTTTATTCAGGCGGTGCAAATTCCAACCTTAATTACCGCTAACTTTTTTTACCAGTTTATTTCTGGAATTTTGTTTGCCGTAGGTATGGACTTTATGGGTGGTCGCCATGGTGTCGGTGTAAAATGGTTTTTGGGTAGTCGTTGGTCTTTTTCATTGAGCTCGGACTTTACCTTTTCATTGTACATTAATCTCTTTTCCTTAGTTGCGTTGGTGTATTTAATCTGGCGTAATCGGCAGCAAACTTAATGTCTATATCTCACTGTTTTTTTGTCTTTTTTATTCATAAAGTATAACATCTAACTTAATGTTATAACTGCCTATTTTTATCGAAATATTACTTTAAACAAGCAATTTTACTGCAATCTGCTATATTGTACACAAGTATACTAAGGAAAGAAGATCATGAAATTAGACGACCCATTTGCGCCACCCTGGTGGTTAACCAATAATCATCTGCAGTCATTGTTTGGCGCACTGCACAGCCCTTGCGCTGATTTAGTGGTAAAGTGGCAAGAACATGCATTACCAGACGGTGATTTTTTAGATTTGTGTTGGGCGGGTCCAAAGAATAGGCCTATTATTATATTGCTTCATGGTTTGGAAGGTTCTATCAGTTCGCACTATATGCAATTAATGATTCGTGAATTACTCAAGCATGATTTTTGTACCTTGACGATGCATTTCCGTGGTTGCAGCGGTCGCCTAAATCGCAAGGCGCGGTTTTATCATGCCGGTGACACCGACGATTTTGCACATGTATTAAATACTATTTCTCGTCAACATCCTAATACACCCATGGCAGCGATTGGCTTTTCTGTTGGTGGGAATGTCTTATTAAAATATATGGCGGAAAACCCTGATAACGTATTAAAGTCCGGTGTAGCAGTTTCCGTTCCCTTTGATGTCGGCCAATCTGCCGATTTTTTATTGCCATTTTATCAGTGGCGATTCTTGCATAGTATGAAGTTAAAGGCGTCGAAAAAAGTTGGCCAAGGACTGAAGTTTCCTGTTAGCATGGAGAGGATAGAAAAGGTTAGCAGTTTTCGTGAATTTGACCGACTCATTACCGCGCCGATGTTTGATTTTAAAGATGAAAATCATTATTACCAAAAAGTGAGTTCGAAACCTATTTTAGGTGAAATTAAAAAGTCAACGTTAATCCTCCATGCCGCCGATGATCCCTTTATCCCTGCACAATCTATTCCTCATTCACATGAGGTTAGTGCTTCAACTTTGTTAGAGATTAGTGATAAAGGTGGCCACGTGGGCTTTATCAAAGGCGGTTTGCCATGGCGTCCAGAGTATTGGTTATATGCCAGAATCGCGCGGTTTTTTCGTGGTAATTTCTAAAAAAAGTATTTTTTATACTTTTTAGATTGCCGCGTTGCTATGATGTTGGCAAAAAAGAGCTTTAAAAAAATCGGTTTTTCAATAGCTAGTTTATTTTTTCGTATTAAAGTATCTAAAATAAAAAAACATGCAGCCAGCTGTTAAAAGGTTTAGTGCTACCATGATAGCTGCAAGTGGCAATGCCGAATGGCTAATTACCATACCCATAAAGTAACCTATGGCTGCTGCCAATATAAATCTACTGGTGCCGACCAATGACGATGCTAGCCCTGTGTAAGACACCACATTTTTGAGAGCATAGCTGGTTATCTCGGGGTAGAGCACGCCAACACCATAGGTGATGACAAAGGATGGAATCGCAACGCTCCAGATCGATTTTGGATCAAGATGGATTGCCGCCAGCATAGTTATGGCTCCGATTAGTGAGATTAATATTGCTGTAAAAATAATTTGCCTATCTTTGAATTTATTTTTTAATCGGCTCAAAGATAGGGTGCCAATAATTAAGGCGCCAGCGTTAACTGCAAAAAAGTAGCCAAATAGGTGTGCTGACAGATGGTATATTTTAATATAGATAAACGAGGAAGATGAAATAAAAGAAAACAGTACGGAAAAGTTTGTGCTAACAGCCAGCACGGCTAATGTAAAGGGACTGAAAGTTATTTGTTCTAAATACGCATGAAATAGCTTATTAATTGGCAGCGGTTTTCTTGTTGCTTCAGGATAACTTTCTTTAATGAAAAAAGAACTCAAAATAAGTATGGTGCCATAAGTTGCCAATAAATAAAAATTAGATTGCCAGTTAAGGTGGACTAGCATGTAGCTTCCTATGATCGGTGCTATCATCGGTGCAAGAATTGCTATACTCATCATGCCGCTTAAAATTTTGGACATTTCTTTGGCATCGGTAAAAGTATCTTTAACCATTGCAATGGCCATTACAATACCTGAACAAGCACCAAGCGCTTGAATGATTCGTGCAATGATTAAGGATAACAGGCTGTGACTCCAGGCACAGAATAATGATCCTACAATGAAAATAGAGATGCCAATAAAAATGACCGGCTTTCTACCCATGCGATCAGATAGTGGCCCCCAAAAAATCTGCGCTAGGGCAAAACTTATAAAGAAAAGCGACAAAGTCAATTGTACATTTGCCATTGATACATTAAAAATATGTTGGATGGTTGGCATTGAGGCAAGATAGATATCTGTTGAAACTGGGGCAAATGCAACCAAAGCTGACAGATAGAGTAACAGCATTAAATTTTTATTTTTTAAAATCATCTGATTGCTAAAACTCTTGTAATCGCTCGGTTTGCTCACGCAAATGATCAAGCCTTTTTTTATTCTCGTCATGGCTAGCTTGTTGTTTGGCAACGACAGCGGCAGGGGCTTTTTTTAGGTAATTTTCGTTATTCAGTTTGGCGCTTTGTTTGGCGATTTCTTTTTCTAGTTTCGCGATTTCTTTGTTAATGCGCGCTAATTCGGCTTGTTTATCAATTAAACCGGCCAGAGGGATGTGCAGTTGCAGATTATCGATCATGGCGCTGGCGCTTTCGGGCTTAGTGTCGCCGTCTTGTAGCCAAGTGATTTTCTCGAGTCGTGCTAATTGCATTAAATAGGGTTGGCAGGTGTTAATGTGTTGTTGATCGCTTGAGCTGCCTTGCAGCAATAATGGAATTTTTTTACTGGGTGCAATATTCATTTCAGCGCGTATGGTGCGAATTTTAATAATTATTTTTTGGCACCATTGCATTAAATTAAAAGCGTCCATGTCGCACTGTTGGTTATCAACCGCTGGATAGTTGGTGAGCATAATGCTACTTTCTGATTTTTGTAACAAAGGTGCGATGCGCTGCCAGATTTCTTCGCTGATAAATGGCATTAAAGGATGAATTAAACGCAACAGGGTCTCGAGTACGCTGATTAGGGTGTAACGCGTAGCGCGCAATTGCTCAGGGCTTTGTTCTGCATCGTTTAAGTTGACTTTAGCTAGCTCTAAGTACCAGTCGCAGTATTGCCCCCAAATAAAATCATATAAACACTGTGCCAATAAGTCAAAACGGTAGTTGGTAAAATGTTGATGGGCTTGTTCAATGCATTGTTGCAGACGTGTTTGCAGCCAGCGATCAGCGAGGCTGAAGCGCATCGGTTGTTTGGCATCGATGTCCTGACCTTCGATGTTCATGAGCACATAGCGTGCAGCGTTCCATAACTTGTTGCAAAAATTACGATAACCTTCGATGCGGCCTAAATCAAATTTAATATCACGGCCGGTAGTGGCGAGTGCGCAAAAAGTAAAACGCAGGGCATCGGTGCCGTATGCGGCAATGCCGTCGGGAAATTCTTTAGTTGTGGCTTTTTCAATGCGTTCGGCCATTTTGGGTTGCATTAAACCACGGATGCGTTTGTCAGTTAAATCTTTAGCGTTAATGCCGTCAATTAAATCGATCGGATCTAAGACATTGCCTTTGGACTTTGACATCTTCTGGCCTTTGCTATCGCGAATTAAGCCGGTGATGTAGACTTCTTTAAAGGGTAATTTGCCGGTGAATTTAACTCCCATCATCACCATGCGCGCGACCCAAAAGAAAATAATGTCAAAGCCCGTAACCAGCACATTGGTGGGATAAAAGGTGTTTAATTCCGCGGTTTTCTCTGGCCAGCCAAGTGTTGCCATAGGCCACAGGGCCGCTGACCACCAGGTGTCTAAGACATCGTTATCTTGGCGAAGGTTAATGTTATCGGTTAATTTATATTTTCTACGCACATCGGCTTCGTCAAGGCCAACGTAAATATTTTCTTGTTCATCGTACCAAGCAGGAATGCGATGTCCCCACCACAATTGTCGGCTAACGCACCAATCTTGAATATTGTTGAGCCATTGTAAATAAGTTTTGGTCCAATTTTCAGGTACAAATTTTAATTCGTCAGAATTAACGGCAGCGATGGCAGGTTCGGCGAGTGGCTTGGCTTTTAAAAACCATTGGTCAGTTAATAGTGGTTCAATAATAGCATCAGAACGATCACCGTGTGGAACTTGCAAGGTATGGTCTTCAATTTTTTCCAATAAGTTTTGCTGTTCTAGGTCAGCAACAATTTGTTTGCGCGCGGCATAACGCTCTAAGCCTTGATAGGCTTTGGGTACGTTATTATTTAA
>CAZGQK010000010.1:0-44852 GCA_964527645.1 uncultured Legionellales bacterium
CTCTCGCACGCCGCAAATACATCCCGGTAGGCTTGAACGCGACATCCCTGTCGCGCACAGCGCTCAAGCAAACATCACCCACACTGCTTAAAAATAAAAAATGAAAAAAGAGTCCGTGCGTTTAGATGCGTTTTTTTAAATAAATTTTTCTGGCATTAAAATCGATGGGGATTCCAAAGGGGAGTTATGCAATACTCCCTTTTGGTCGCTTGCGACCGGGTTGTTGAAAAAAACACGTACTGTGGCTTGACCACGGTATCCACCCCGCACCGTCATCCCGCGACCTGTCCCTCCTGGGGTAGATCCAGGAAAATGATATCGAGAAGACACTGTGGCCGTTTTTGATAGTTTCTGGCTGTATGATATGCATCGGTGCCGGCGTATGTTGTTTCCTCGAGCCTGAGGGGGGCATTTACGAGGAGGATCGTTGTAATAGGTATTGTCTGTGATACTGCTTTAGCTTTATTCTCGTGCTAAATATGCCTGCCAGGCAGCTTGTCGATATTGTTGTGCCGCTTGTTTGGGATTTTGTGCTTGGCAAATATTACGACCAACGATGATAATATCCGAACCGTTGGCAATGGCTTCATCCGGGGTACGGTATTGTTGACCAAGTGCATCGGTGCCTCGTTTTAGTTTTATCCCGGGGGTCATGGTAATAAAAGTAGGTTCATCGATTAATTTCTCCATAGCAATAAAGCCCATTACAAAATCCGTATTTGTCTTTGCCCAGTCAATATTTTTTTGTGTGTAAGCATCGGTTGCTAAATTATCTTGTGAGCTCATTTGTGCAATAAGCAACAGTCCTCTGCCGCTGTTTAAGCCAATTTGGCGCAAACCTTCGATAATGCCTGGGCCTGGAATAATATGCGCATTAATAATATCTGCCCAGTCTGCAATGCGATAGACACCGTGCGCGTATTGCATTTTGACAGTATTGCCGATGTCGGCAAACTTACGATCTTCAAATAATAAAAAATGGTGTTTGTTCTTTAATTCTAGTAATTTATCGATTAGTTCGTAGTTAAAGTTATTAATGATATCAATATGAGTTTTTAGAAGACAGATTTCATCACCCACACTTTCTACCAATGACAAGAGTTCTTCGGCTTGAGTAACATCGGCAGAAACGCAGAGGTTGGTTTTTTTATCTGCCATAATTTGCAATAAATTTTTTGCTGCTGAGTTTTGGCATAATTTGGCGCGATCGGCATAGTTCATGTTTCAAATCCCATTTTTTTTCCCCAATTTTTCGGGTCTTCATTCCAAGTGCACGCAATGGCTTTTTCTTCTGCGCTGATTGTGTTGTTTTTTTCTGCGACGTTAAGGAGTGTGTTGAAATCAGTTAAGCTTAGGCATGCAATGTTTTCTGTTTTAAAATGATTAACCGCTGTCGGTAGTTGATAACTAAAGACAGCCAGGCAATGATTGACTTTAAGTCCGGCTTGTTGCAATGCTTGAGCGGCAGCGAGAGCGCTGCCGCCAGTGCTAATTAAATCTTCGATAACCAGCGCTGTTTGCCCGGGGGTTACTTTGCCTTCAATTTGATTCTGCTTGCCATGTTTCTTGCTTGCACCGCGTACATAAAGCATGGGTTTGTTAAGGCGATCGGCCAACCAGGCGGCATGTGGAATGCCGCTAGTGGCTACACCTGCAATAACATCAAATTGCAAATGATGCTGCGCTATTAATTGTAAAAAGGCATCGATAACCGTGCTGCGCACATCCGGATAAGAAATAATAAGTCGATTATCGCAGTAAATGGGTGATAAAATTCCCGATGTATAGCGAAAGGGGTCGTTTGGCTTTAAAGAAACTGCTTCGATGGCAAGCAATGATTCGGCGATTGTCGTTTTTGCGCTCATAGATTTTCCTCGTTACCCGAAAAAGAAACGCCCCAATCATAGCAATAAACAATTCTAAGTGCCAGGTATTCTCATTGGGGGGGTAGTTTGTATGAGTTTCTAAACGCTCATAGGTGAGTAGGGCAGCGAAAGCTAGAAAGTACACCAGGGATAAAGGGATTAACCAGTTGATTGGCGTTAAGTTCAAATTTGGCATAATTGTCGCCAATGGTGAAAATCAACTGATATTTTTTTGGGTCTTGTGTGGGGTTTAAAATAGATTGTTGCAGCATTTTAAACCAAGCCCAAGGGCCAGTGGTAGCTAGTGTGGGATTTTTTTCAATTGGGTTGGTGAAACTACTAACAACTAATCCGGGCTGTGGACCTGGCCAGGTCAGTTTAATAGTTCGTGCCGTATTTCTAGGAAAAAAGTTAACGGTTTGTCCTTCTAGATTTAGGTTGAAGGATTGGGCGTTGGTTGACAATTGTGTTGGCGTTAAGGAAAAATCAAAAGAAGCCTTCTTTTTGTCTTTTGTAAAAAACATATGTTTGATTAATTCTGCACGAATAAATTGTTTTAAACTAGCTGGCACAAGAGAAAGGCTTTGCCCGTTTATTTTTTGCCAAGTCCAGGCGCTTTGCTGTTTATTGATAAAAGGATTTAAGTATTTGCTGCTAAATGTATCGAGTGTCCCATCCGGGCCAAAAAATTGAGAAAACTCTTGTAAAGGAATGCTGATCTTGCTTTTATTGTTTACTGGGAAGCGATTTTTTATATATTGATTATAGCTAGGTATAATTTCTTCTTGCCACTGGGCATTAATGTAATTACTGAGATGTGTTGTCAATAAAGCTTCTGCCTGATTGGACAATTGTGCCAACCATTGGCCTAGAGGTTTAGGCGTTTTGCTGGCCAGGGTTAGCAAATTATAAATGGGGCCGTTGGTTTTGCTCAAAATTAATTTTTTCGCCTGCACAAAAGCCGCTTGGTTGATATTTGCTGATGAGTTGATTTGATTGATGTAGTCACTAACGCTTTGTATGGTGGGCATTAGTGAATTATTGTTGCCCGAGGTGGGTTGTATCATGCGAATGTCGGGAAATTTTTTACTCACTTGTTGTTGGAAACCTGGCGGAACATTTTTGGGGGCTATATTTCTGTCAATGAAATTAAGCAGTTGCCAAAGCTCAGATTCTGGGTTTTTCAAGGTGTCTAGCGTGGTGCTAACCGCTAACAGATTGGGTGGGTTGACGAGTTTTATGTTGTTTAATATTTCTAACCACTGTTGGTAATATTGCTTAAAATAAAATTGTTGACTTTGTTTGACCAGTGCTTTAAACAAAGTGGAAGTGTTCTGACTATCGATGGATAAGTTTAGCACTTTGTCATCGGAAGAAAGTGTTTGGCAGATCATAGGAATTTGCACGGCATAAGTGTCGGCTAGTTGGTTAGCTGAGTAAATACTGTTTAATTTTTTATATCCCATTTTGAACCCGGGTATGTCTTTGTAATCTAAAAACTTTAAGGGCGGTTGTTGATTGCTGTAGGCCAAAACAGTAATGACGATTTCATTAAGAGGGATGACAGTTAACACTTGGCGTGCTGTGGCAATAAGATTTTGATTGGGGCTGGGAAACAATGCATGTTCTTCGATTGCTACATTTAATTGGTTAATTAAAGACTGTCTTTGACTTTGACCAGGAATGTTTTTTTGCCAAATTTTCTGGAAATAGGTTTTAACGAAAACTTTGTCTAGCGAGACTTGTTTGCTGAGCATAAGATAGGTTTTTAGGCTGAGATATAATCCTGGGCTTTTATTGTTCATATCTTGTATTATTTGTGCAGTTAATATTTTTTGCAAATAAGGTACTAGATTGTCCTGGATATCTTTTTTATAGTATGTGTTCGCCTGGTTTATGAGTTTTTCTTTGAGGTTAAGGTTTTTGTTGGTAAGTAGAAAATATTTTTTTAAATTTAGTTGATGGGCTACGGTTTGTAAAATGTTAAGCCGGTCAAGCCAGGGTAACTGATTTAAATTGTTGGCATTAATGTCAATTGAAATTTGTTTTAATTGTCGCGTATGGTAGGCGTCAAGTTGCCAAAGTAACAGGCTGGGTACGGTCAATAGAAGTAGCAGTAGAATCGTGCCTATTTTGGCGCTTAATTTAAATTTAGCAGAGGCTAGTACGGTGAAATAATATAAAAGATAAAGGCAAACTAGCATGGCTGTTACTAGCACGCGTATTTCCAGCTTTGCTAGTGGCATTTTGCCAGCGATAGCAAGATAAGGCCCTAGCCCCCAGATGAACAACATCATGATGGCGAAGGAAATCACCCATTTGCTAACTGGGTTCTGGTGAAAATAGTGTTTTTTACTCATAGATTGAGAGCCACCTTTGTTCTTACCTGTTTGGCATCTAACTTTTGCTTGTCGCTTTCTTTAATGCGTTGTGGCCAATGTCTCGACGATAATGGCAGTTTGGCCAATTAATGGATTTTGTGCCTTGGTATGCCCATTTTTTGGCCTCAGTTAGGTTATCACCGAGTGAGGTTACACACAATACTCTGCCTCCGGCGGTTAAGAGCTGATGTCGGTTTTGTACAGTTGCACCATGAAAAATTTTGGTATTTGGGAAGTCGCCGAGACCGGTTATGATTTCGCCAGTTACGTATTTTTGCGGGTAAGACTGATCGGCCATGACAACGCCGAGGGCAGGGCGGGGATCCCACTGAACTTGCTGTTGATTGAGCGTTTGTTCCAGGGTTGCCTGGCACAGTTCAATGAGATCAGATTTAAGACGCACCAAGATGGCCTGTGCCTCAGGATCACCCAAGCGGCAATTGAATTCCAGTACTTGGGGGCCGGCGGTGGTGAGCATCAAGCCGGCATACAAAAAACCACGGTAGTTAATACCCATGGTAGTTAATCCTGCCACGGTAGGGTACATGATCTGTTCCAGGATGTGTTTTTCTAACTCTGGGGTGAGGCAAGATGCGGGTGAATAAGCGCCCATACCTCCGGTATTGGGACCCTGGTCACCATCGTTGCGTCTTTTATGATCCTGTGAGCTGGCAAGCGGTAAAATATGTTGACCATCGACTAGGGCGATATAACTGAGTTCTTCGCCGACTAAAAATTCCTCGATGACCAATTTGGAGCCTGCTTGTCCGAGGGAGCCTTTCGTTAGTAAAAAATCGATTGCTTTCTCGGCCTCAGCAAGCGATGCGGCAATAATGACGCCTTTGCCGGAAGCCAAACCGTCTGCCTTGATGACGAGGGGAAATTTGTTTTGTGAGCGCACGTAATTTAGAGCGGGTTGGGTCTTCGTAAAAGTTTGATAGCTGGCGGTGGGGATGTTGTGCTGTTGCATGAATTTTTTAGCAAAAGTTTTGGAAGCTTCGAGCTGTGCCCCTTTTTGGTTGGGGCCGAAAATCACCAGGCCATGCTGTGTAAAAACATCAACAATACCCGCGCACAGAGGTGCTTCGGGGCCAACAATAGTGAGATCGATGGCTTTTTGCTGGGCGAAATCGAGTAATGTTTCAATGTCATTGCTTGTAATTGAAATATTTTTAGTTTTAGCTTCTGTGGCAGTTCCAGCGTTGCCGGGGGCAACCCAAATTTCTTTAACGTGTTTTGATTGTGAGATTTTCCAGGTCAGTGCGTGCTCTCGGCCTCCGGCGCCAACGATAAGGATGGATAACGATTGCTTGCGCATTTTTACTCCTGGTGTGTTAAGTCTGCCCGTGGCTGGCTTGAGTATACTGTAGGTGAGGTTCTTAAGCCCGTTTTTTTAGCGCAAAACTTCACATTCTAGTGACAAAAATGTCGCTTATGGGTAAAGACCATGGCGATGTTTGCGGCGTTGGCTGCGGCTATGACTTCTTTATCACGCTTGGAACCACCCGGTTGAATAATACAGTGGATGCCGGCTTTGGCTGCAACTTCAACACTATCCGCAAAGGGAAAAAAAGCATCCGATGCCATTACTGCTCCGGCTAAATTAAGTTTGGCGCGTTGTGCTTTGAGAATAGCAATTTCAGCGCTGAATACTCGGCTGGTTTGACCACTACCAATACCGAAAGTTGTTTGTTCCTTGGCGTAAACAATGGCATTGGACTTAACATGCTTGACGATGCGCCAAGCAAATAAAAGATCTGTCGTTTCGCTATTTGACGGACTGCGTTTACTAACTGTTTGTAATTGTGAAAGATCAAGGGGGTTTTGATCGGGTTGTTGCACCAACAAGCCTCCGCTAATGGACCGTAGGCTCCAGTTTTTGTCGGTGGCGGGGGTAACGCTTAAGACGCGCAAATTAGGTTTGCTAGCCAATAAAGTTAAGGCTTCTGGATCAATGCTTGGCGCTAGAATAACTTCGACAAATTGTCGTTGTAAAATGCTAGCGGCGGTTTTAGTTGTGAGCGTACTGTTTAGAGCGATGATACCGCCAAAAGCAGAAACAGGGTCGGTTGCTAGCGCGCGTAAATAGGCTTGCTGCTGATCAGGATGCGTGGCAACGCCACAAGGAGTCATGTGTTTAATGATGACGCAAGCCGTTTCATCAAATTCAGCCAAGCATGCCAGTGCGCTGTGGCTATCTAATAGATTATTAAAAGATAAGGGTTTGCCTTGATGTAGTTGTGCGTTGGCCAAACCACCCGTTGAAGAATCACTATAAAAAGCTGCTGCTTGCTGTGGGTTTTCACCGTAGCGCAGGATCATTTTTTTCTTGAACTGCGGCGCATAAATAGGGGGCCACGAGGATGAGGCAGAGGTTTCATCGTTATTGCTACTGGTGCAGGGTGCAGTTACTGCATTTTTTAAATAATTGGCGATGCGCTGATCGTATTCGGCTACATGCGCGAATGCCTTTTGTGCCAATTGTAAACGCGTAGCCAAATTTGTTTGGCCGTTATTATGTTGTAATTGTGTTAATACATTTTTGTAGTCGTCGGGGTTGACGATAACGGTGACGCTTGCGTAATTCTTAGCGCCTGCACGGAGCAACGTGGGTCCACCGATATCAATGTGCTCGATTGCAGTATTGATATCACAATTGGCCTGTTGCGTTACTTTAGCGAAAGGGTAAAGATTAACGACAACAAGATCAATGGAGCGGATGTCGAGTTTTTCTAAAATGGGTTCATCCACATCGCGGCGGGCTAAAATACCGGCATATATTTTGGGGTGCAAAGATTTAACCCGGCCCCCCAGAATTTCTGGGAAGCCAGTGACTTCTTCGATTTCTTTGACGGGCAACTGATGCTGCTTTAACAAGGCAGCTGTGCCACCTGTCGCTATAAGTTCGACATTTAATACAGCTAGTTGTCTTGCAAACGCAACAACCCCACTCTTATCAGAAGTGCTAATTAACGCTCTTCTAATAGGTGGGTGAGCCGACATTATTCCTTGTTATTGTCCAAATCGTATTGCGCTAGCTTTTTACGTAAAGTACCGCGGCTAAGCCCAAGTATTTTGGCAGCTTTGCTTTGGTTCCCTTTCGTATAGGTAAGCACCATTTTTAGTAGAGGGACTTCCATCTCTCCCAATACGATTTTGTACAAGTTAGCAGGATCATGTCCACCCAATTGCGTGAAATAACGTTTCAGAGAAGACTCAACCGATGTACGTAGCGTATCATCTGTGGTCATCGAGCGTGTTTCAGCATTAATTGTTAGATCTTCAGTGTTCATGTTGTATAGGATTCCTTTCAACTTTAGACTCCTTTCTACAGTTATTAATAAGGCAACCGCGGGTCATCCTGACAGTGCGGCCGTTTCAAGCGCGATCATTATAGCACTAAGCGAAAGGGACTCAAGAGAAATTTTCGTTTTTTTAGTTCTTTTTCCTAAGTTATTTAATTTAAAAGAAATAATGGCTGGTATTGCAAACCTATTATAAAAATAATTTAAAGCTTTCGGTAAAATTTTTGCAAGTAGTGGCTGGGTTTGTGGTGGGGTTGGAGTAATTGCAGATGGTTGAGTTGTACGCTATCAACAATCGCTTACCATGAAAGTAGGAAATTGACTATGCTTATGGGTGCGTACTGGTAGTTGGTTTTTGAATATGTTTCAATCTGGTTTGATTGAGAAGATTGTTTGAGTGCAAGCGAAAGGAATCGTTGAAACGTGAATGTTTTAGATTGGTTAAGAAAACAATCCCCTTATACCTTGGTTGGCTTAGCTGGGGTAGAGGAAAGTGATTCGTTGCGGGCGAAAAGCGCGGCGCGTATCTTTTCTATTCTTATGGTGGTAGTTGCCATTTGGTTATTGTTCCAATGGGAACTGGAAATGTTGCATCACCTGACATTGGTGGAGCAATATATCGCTAATGGTTTGGTGTGGCTCTTTTTTGTTATAGAGCTGCTGATATTGACAGCGTTGGCGCAGCGTAAATGGCATTTCCTAAAACATAACTGGATGTTGGTTGCTATTGTTATTTTAGGGATTGGTTTTGTTTTGCATATCCCTGTTATTACTGATCCCCTACGTAATTTAAGACCATTCTTAGCCATTTATATCATGATTCCTTCGTTTGCCATGTTGCTGTCGTTTTTTATTGACGGACAATTGAGTACGACATTGATCGCAGCCTCCATTATTGTGGTGGTGTTTGGTTTATTGGTGGATGGTGTTGATCCGAATATTAAATCCGCTTGGGATGGTATTTGGTGGGCGTTGGCAACTGTATCAACGGTAGGTTATGGTGATGTGGTGCCGACCAGTGCCTTGGGGCGTATTTTGGGTGGCGTTTTAGTGGTGTTGGGCCTGGGTATTTTTGTGGTGATTACCGCGAACTTTTTGGCATTAATATTAAGAAAAGAATCACCTAAAGCGCGTGCTGAGCAAGAAGAAATTATTGAAAAGTACGTTAAGTCCCTTTATGCTGGACAGCATGAGATAATCAATCGGCTGGATAAGATTGAAGAAGATCTGCAGCAGTTAAAAAAAGACGATTAGTTTTAATTTCGCGAGGTGCTTTACTTAGCTTGCGGATTTTCAAAATATTCGCTCGATTGCATTTCGATAAGCCGCGAATGGGTGCGTTTGAATTCGAACGCTAGGCGTCCTTCAGGGTAAATACTTTCCATGTCTACTTGCGATGAAATAACAACACGTACACGAGCATCGTAGAGCACATCAATGAGTTTAATAAAATTACTAATTAGATGGGTTTCTTTGGCGGTGATTTGGCGTAACTTGCTAATCATAACCGTGTGGTATTTTTCGGCTAAAAATAAATAATCGTTTTGTGAGCGCGGGCTATCACACAGCTGTATAAAGTCAAACCAGATAACGCTACTGGATTGTTTGACAAGATTAACTGATCTTCCCAAAATTTCGATGGGGTGGGTAGTGACGGGATGGTGATGGGAGAATTCATCAAAGCATTGCTCCATATTTTTTCGGCTCTCTTCATTGATCGGTGTGTAAAAGTGCCCGGTATGTGCCTTGTGGTTGAGGCGATAATCAATTTCGCTGGTTAATTCAATGACGTGTGTGTGTTGTTTGATTAATTCGATGGTTGGCAGAAAGCGTTCGCGTTGTAGTCCATCTTTATAAAGTTCATTGGGTGGGATGTTAGAGGTGGTGATTAAGCAAATGCCCTGAGCCATCAGAGAGTTAAGCAGGCCATGCATTAACATGGCGTCTGCTATGTCGGTAATAAAAAATTCATCCAGACAAATAACTTTGGTTTTCGCGGCGAGCTCGTGGGCAACCTCAACCAGTGGGTCAGTGATCCCTTGCCGTTCTTTGAGCTTGGTGTGAACGCTGCGCATAAATTGATAAAAATGGGTGCGCATGCGTATGTCGATGGGTAGGCAGTCGTAGAAAATATCCATCAAAAAAGTTTTACCAACACCCACATCTCCCCACAGATAAATGCCAGGAGCCGCGGTGGGGGTTTGCAACTTATTGCGCATATGTGTTAACCAGCTGGAAGGCTGGATGAGCTGCGCGTAGAGCGTTTGCAGGTGTTCGATGACTTTAAGTTGTTGTTCGTTGGGTTCGATGGTGTGTTGTTGCAGCAATCGATGATACAGCCCCAAAGGTGTTAGATGTGTGTGTGGCAGTTTATTTTGCATAATTTAACACGTTATGAAAACTTGATTATAGCCCAGAGCGGCTGGGTAGGGAAGGAGCCTATGGTGCGGGTGGTTTTTTGGCTTCTCGCGCAAATGCTGTATTTTGACGGATTGTATGTTTTGCAAGTCGTGTTGGCGCCGCATGAGAAAATGTTAATTTCTATTTTTTAGGTCTATTTTTTATTACGCCAATTTCAATGCCAACTCAGCAATGCGTTTGCCTAGAGTTTGGCAGATTTTTTTTTCGGATTGGCTAAAGGGTTGTTTATTGTCAGAACCGGCAAAATGACTGGGTCCATAAGGTGTGCCGCCGCCGGCGGTGGCAAATAATTCTGTTTCACTGTAAGGCACGCCAACAATAATGGCGCCGTGGTGAATAAAGGGTAACATCATACTGAGCAGCGTTGTTTCTTGTCCGCCGTGTAAACTGGCGGTTGAAGTGAAACAGCCAACGGGTTTGCCAATTAAAGCGCCGGATTGCCACAATCCGCTAGTGGTGTCGAGAAAATATTTAAGCGGTGCGGCCATATTGCCAAAACGTGTGGGGCTACCAATGGCCAAGCCGCTGCAATTTTTTAAATCTTCCAGCTCAACATAAGGTGGGCCGGATTCTGGTATTTCTTCGCCACAGGCTTCGTTAATCGGTGAAACTGACGGCACTGTGCGAATGCGGGCTTCCATGCCGGTTACTCGGTGCACACCGTTGGCAACGGCCTCTGCCATTTTGGCTACCGATTGGGTACGACTATAATAAAGGACTAACACATAACTCATTTGATAATCTCCAAAACATTCTCCGGTGGACGGCCTAATGCCGCTTTTTGATTGTACACGACAATGGGTCTTTGCATTAAAATTGGGTGTTCAGCGATAGTGGCAATCAGCACCTGGTCACTCAGTGCTTGCTGGTGGAGGTGCTTTTCTTTATAGATGGCTTCGTTGGTGCGCAGCAGCTCACGCGGGGATAGTTTGAGTAATTGCAATAATTTTTTTACTTGTGCCGGCGAGGGTGGGGTTTTTAAATACTCAATGATTTCAATTGCCAGGCCATGTTCTTGCAATAACGCCAAGGTTTGACGAGACTTAGAACAGCGAGGGTTGTGATAAATGATTGCTTTTTGCACAAAATAACTCCGGTTGCGTGACAGGGTTTTCGCTTCTAGGTTATTTTGTACTTGAAATGGTAAGCTTAAGTCAAGGGATGGGCGTATGACGGCATTGAAAAAATTAGGTTATTTTCTGCAATACGTGTTTCGACGTTTGTTAGTCGATGGTGTGACCTATCAAGCCGCATCGTTGGCCTATGTCAATTTACTCGCCTTGGTGCCTTTGGCGATTGTCATGTTTGCGCTATTTTCCCTGATCCCAGGTGCGCAAGTGGCGGGTACACATTTGCAAAGTTACATTGCTGGAATTTTTATGGCGCAATCAGCGCAGACGATTTTGTCACACTTGCATTATTTTGCCGATAATGTGCATTCATTATCATTGGGCAGTTCAGCTTTTTTGTTGGTTGCTTGTATTTTTATGATTTACAAAACCGCTAGAACCTTAGATATTATTTGGAAAGCACATTTGCGGCGGCCATTTTGGCTGTCACTCATTATTTATATCGTTGTTCTGGTGGCCACACCTATTTTGATTGGTTTGGCTTTTTTGTTGAGCACCTACTTATTTGCTTTTACCTTTTTCACCAAGCTTAAAATGTTTGCATTACTGAAAAAGCCGCTGTTGTTTGTGTTGCCGCACGTGTTGGTTTTTGTCGCTTTTACCTTGATTAATTGGTTGTTGCCGAGCTCCAAGGTGCGGATTATCTATGCCATGTTGGCGGGGCTGGTTTCGATGGTCTTGTTTGAGCTGGCGCGCTATGGTTTTGGCCTGTATCTTGCTTTGGTACCCACTTATAAGTTATTGTATGGGGCACTTGCCGTAATTCCTATCTTTCTGGTGTGGCTTTATATCAGTTGGTTACTGATCCTTTTGGGGGCGGTAATAGGTAATATGGTGGTGCAGAAGCGGTTTCGGCAGTCTTTGACTCAGTGGCGCAAGGCTTGTGCGGAGCTCAAGCAGGAGCAGCTTTTTCGGGTAAGGAGATAAAAGAGTTTTCAGCGTGTTTGAGGTAGTTATGCGATTAGTGCTGCGGGTGTTTTTGTCGGTTGTGTTGTTGGTTTCTATTTCCCCGGTGTTTTCTTCGGAGTTTGTTTTGCCGGCGAGCGGCGACCTGGTGGGTAAGGTTCAGTTTTACCAGGTGAAACCTGGCGACAGCTTTGCCACGATTGGGCAAAAGTTTGATGTTGGCTACGATGCATTGACTAATGCCAATCCGCGTGTTGATTCAGAAAAACCACTGCCGGGTGCAGTTTTGATTATTCCGAGCCGTTTTATTTTGCCGAAGATTCGTCAAGGTATTATCGTTAATGTAGCACATATGCTGCTTTATTATTTTCCGCAGGCGGGGAAAAATGTCTTTGTTTTTCCAGTAGGTGTGGGCCAAGAAAATTGGGACACTCCGATTGGCGTTATGCATATTGCGCAAAAAATTAAAAACCCAGTTTGGATTGTGCCAGATAGCATTATGAAGTTTCGCAAAAAACACGGTGATCCTGTCTCAAAAATTATGCAGTCAGGCCCCGATAATCCGCTCGGTTATTTCGCGATGCGCCTATCCATTCCCACTTATTTAATTCATGGTACCAGTGAGCCGGACAGTATTGGGCGACGCAGCAGCGCCGGTTGTGTGCATTTATTTAGAAAAGATATCAAGCAATTATTTGCGATGACGCCAGTAGGCACGCCAGTGCGTATTGTCAATCAACCTTATGTTTTGGGTTGGGAAAAGCACAAATTGTATTTGTCTTCACGTCCCGTGCCAGTGGAGAAAAAAGTCTCCGTTGATATGCCTATAGATGCACCGCCATCAGCTAATCCCAAAAAAGCACCAGTAGCGGGACCCGTTGTTCAGCAACAGGCACTGGCACAGTTGAAAAAACGGATTCAAAAAATGGTGGGTAAGCAAAAAATCACGATTGATTGGGATCGGGTAGCTATGATTTCTAAGCAGTGGGTGGGGTTGCCGCAGGTGGTTGGGAGTTGAAAAACCCCATGTTGAAAATGTTTCTTTTTCCCTCTGGCTTTGTTGCGTTATTTTTTAAAAATCTTCACTTATGTTGAATAAGCTCCGGTATTTTAAAAAACAACGCGCCGCGCCAGTGAAAAAAATAAATCATTCTTATTTTGTTTCTTTTTCCCTCTGGCTTTGTTGCGTTATTTTTTAAAAACACGTACTACGGCTCACCCACAGTATGACGAAGGAATATGGGAATTGGTCTAGAATTAAGTGGCGCTATGACATTCTGAAGAAATTTTATAGGGTATCTTTTTTCTGTGCCAAGGGCTGTGTTAGCAAGCCAATGTTTTTAGCGCCTGCTTGTTGCAGCAATACCATAGCTTGCACCACTTGGCCGTAATTGACAGCGGCGTCACCTTTGATGTAAATCGAACGTTTTTGTTGTTGTTTTTGTGCTGTGGCGAGCGCTGTAGCCACTTGATTTTGCAATTGCTGTGCGTTAATAGCTTGTTGTGGTTGTTTGGCAATGTTTAGAAAATATTGGCCATTTTGTTTGACGCTGACAATAATGGGGAGCTGTTGTTTAACCGATAAAGCTTTGGATTGTGCTCGGGGCAAATTAACTTTTACACCCTGTGTTAATAGGGGTGCGGTAATCATAAAAATTACCAATAATACCAACATCACATCAATGTAGGGCACGACATTGATTTCGGCGAGCAACGGTTTGCGTGCTTTGCGAAATTTAGGCATGTTCTGATTCCAGGCTGGTGGAGGGTGTTTGGCTCATTTGGCGCTGCAATAAATTAATAAATTCTTGTTGAAATAAATCGTATTGGTTTTCTAAGCGTGTCATCTGGTTGGCAAAACGATTATAGGCAATAACCGCGGGGATAGCGGCAAATAAACCCATGGCAGTAGCAATCAGCGCTTCTGATATGCCTGGTGCAACCATAGCAATAGTGGCTTGTTGCACACCACCAAGCGCGGTGAAGGAAGTCATGATGCCCCACACGGTACCAAATAAACCAACATAAGGGCTGGTGGAACCAATCGTGGCTAGTGAAGATAAATGTTGTTCTAAATAACTGGCGGTGCGTGATTGCGAAATATACATGGCGCGTTGTGTGCTTTCGATAATCGTTGCAGCAGGTTGGCGTTGTTCGTAGAGGCGTTTAAATTCGCCAAAGCCGCTGCGAAATTGGTCAGCTAAACCATAATTGTCATCATCCAGCTTTTGGTAAAGATTATTCATATCTTGGCCAGACCAAAAACGTTGGTCAAAGGTTTTGGCCTCACGGAAAAATTTTTTAAACAAAGACAAGCGTTGCAAAATAACCGTCCAAGCAAATACGGAGGCGAGCAGCAAGAGCACCATCACGATTTTTACAACGGTGCCAGCGTCAAGAATAAAGCTCCAAAGTGATGGTTCATGAGTCACGGTGTAAATCCTCAATTAGTTGATGCGGTATCGGTTGGGGGCGCCAATCGTTATCGATGCACACCAACCGGATGCTTAGTTTAGCATAAATGAGCTTGGCGTCATCCGGGTTTTGGATAATTTGTGCCATGGTCATGCTGGTTTTTCGATGCTCGCTCACCGTTGAGCGAATAAGTAACTGATTATTCAGTTGTGCTGGTTTCAAATAGTCGATATGGGCAGCATGAACGACAAAATGTAGGCCTTGTTTGGCTAGGTCGATCAGTGGAAAATGTACGTGCTGTAGCCATTGTGTGCGCGCGCGCTCAGCGAATTTCAAATAATTGGCGTGGTAAACCGCACCGCTGTAATCAGTGTCTTCAACATAAACTGTGGTTAAGTAATCAAAGTGAGGCATTTATTTCTCGATTAAGTCTGGTTCTGGCTTGCTTTGTTTGGTTGTTCTTTTTAAGCCTAACACTTGGTAAGCGTGTTCGGTAGCAATGCGCCCGCGAGAAGTACGTTGAATAAAACCTTCTTGAATGAGGTAGGGTTCAATCATATCTTCCAGCGTGCCGCGTTCTTCGCTGATGGCGGCAGCCAAGCTATCAATACCAACCGGGCCGCCGGCAAATTTATGGATAAGACTAAACAGTAATTTGCGATCCATAACATCAAAACCCATTTGGTCAACATTTAACAGCGCCAGTGCTTTTTGTGCGATATCAAAATCAATAGTGCCTTGGCCTTTAATTTGCGCATAATCACGTACACGGCGTAATAGACGATTGGCAATTCTTGGGGTGCCGCGCGAACGCTGAGCAATTTCTTGTGCGCCAGCCTCGTCGATTTCAACCTTAAGTATTTTGCTTGAGCGTAGAATAATTTGCATTAAATCTTCAGGCTTATAAAACTCTAAACGTTGCACAATACCAAAACGATCGCGCAGCGGTGAGGTTAACAAGCCGGCGCGTGTGGTGGCGCCGATCAAAGTGAAGGGCGGCAAGTCTAATTTTATTGAGCGTGCCGCGGGTCCTTCGCCGATCATGATATCTAATTGATAGTCTTCCAGTGCGGGGTAAAGTATTTCTTCAACCACGGCACTCAAGCGATGAATTTCATCAATAAATAAAACATCATGGGGTTCTAAATTAGTGAGTAATGCCGCTAAATCTCCGGCTTTTTCCAGCACAGGTCCGGAGGTTTGTTTTAAATTAACCGACATTTCATGGGCAATAATATGCGCCAGCGTGGTTTTACCGAGTCCTGGTGGACCGAAAATCAAAACATGGTCAAGCGCTTCTTGGCGTTGTTGTGCGGCATCGATAAAAATACGTAGCTGCTCGCGCATATCTATCTGACCGACAAAATCTTTGAGATATTGTGGACGAATCGATTGCTCGAGCGTCTCTTCATTTTCTAAGTTGTGATTATCCATTAAGCGTTCACTCATGCGTGGGCTCCTTTCATCCTATATTTTAATGCTTGGCGGATGACTTCTTCACTGGATAAATTTTCGCCTTTAACCAAGTTAATCGCGTTTTTGGCTTCATTGGGTTTGTAGCCCAAATTAATTAGCGCGCTGATGGCTTCTTGCGCTTGACTGGTGCCTTGCGAGGAAGGGTTATTTGCATTAGGTGCGCTTTGCCAGGTGGCAAGACGATCGCGGGTTTCGATAATTAAGCGTTCTGCGGTTTTTTTGCCAATGCCAGGAATGCTAACTAAAGTAGAAGTATCGTTGTTGTGAATGCAACGAATAAAATCATCAGTTTCAATGCCCGATAAAATACTTAAAGCTAATTTTGGACCCACACCAGAGACTTTAATTAAGGCACGAAATAAGTCGCGTTCACGTTGTTGTATAAATCCGTAAGGTGTGATGGCATCCTCGCGCACATTTAAATGTATCCATAAACTGATACTTTGATTAAGGTCAGGTAATTGATAAAAAGTGCTCATGGGTGCTAAGACTTCGTAACCTACGCCGTTGACATCAATAATAACGACGGGAGGTTGTTTGATTAAAATAACACCAGTTAGTTGTGCGATCATCGGATGCTTCCTTGTGTTCTTAGCAATGATAGGTGTGCTAGCCTTGTGCTGCGCTTAAGCGCTTTTTCCATTGTCGCGTATGTGCATGGCAAAGTGCAATAGCTAATGCATCAGCTGCATCGGCTTGAGGCGTTTCCTTAAGTTGTAATAAACTTTTAATCATCTGTTGTACTTGTTTTTTATCGGCACCACCGTAACCGGTAACGGCTTTTTTTATGGCGCGCGGGCTATATTCTGCCAATTCGAGCTCGTATTTTGCTGTGGCGGCCATGGCGACTCCTCGTGCCTGTCCCAATTTTAATGCCGATTGTACGTTGTGTTTGACGAAGACTTGTTCAATGGCGGCTTCCGTCGGGTGATGTGTTTCAATGAGTTGATTTAACTGTTGCGCAATGAAATAAAGGCGTTGGTGGGTATCTTGTGCTGGTGTTTTA
The DNA here is from genome assembly GCA_964527645.1 of uncultured Legionellales bacterium. Classification (GTDB taxonomy): domain Bacteria; phylum Pseudomonadota; class Gammaproteobacteria; order CAZGQK01; family CAZGQK01; genus CAZGQK01. The sequence continues at coordinate 16,906 of CAZGQK010000010.1, forward strand.
ATGGTGCCATGTGCCAGGTGGCGAATTTTATTCTCAGCAATAACGAGAAAGCCATAGCCAGTGATACGAGAACCGGGGTCTATTCCTAGAATGACGGTCAAATTTATGCCTCCGTGCGTGATGGTGGGTTACTCATGCAGTTGTTGTAAAATATCATCCGCGATGTCGGCGTTGGAATAAACATTTTGCACATCATCAAGATCTTCTAACATATCGGTGAGCTTTAGCATTTTTTCAGCAGTTTCTTTGTCAAGAGCAACTTCTGTTGCCGCTAGCATGGTGATTTCCGTGTTGGCCGGTTCAAGATTAGCATCGATAAGCGCTTGTTTGGCATTGAGCATTTGATCGGGATCGGTTAATACGTCGATGGAGCCGTCTTCATTGTTACTGATATCATTGGCGCCATGTTCGAGGGCAATTTCCATAATTTCCTCTTCATTGGCACCGGGGGCGAAAGTAATAAGCCCCGTTTTGCTAAATAGATAGGCCACGGAGCCTTCGGTGCCGAGATTGCCTCCACATTTGCTAAAAGCATGACGCACTTCGGCGACGGTGCGGTTGCGGTTATCGGTTAAACACATGACCATCACCGCCACGCCACTTGGGCCATAGCCTTCGTAACAGATTTCAAATAATTGATCGGCATCATCGGTGCCAGCACCACGTTTTACCGCACGGTTGATGGTGTCTTTGGTCATGTTATTGCTAAGCGCATTGTCGATGGCGGCGCGTAGGCGAGGGTTAGCAGCTGGATCACCACCGCCGAGCTTGGCAGATACCGTAATTTCTCGGATTAGCTTGGTGAAGATTTTACCGCGCTTGGCATCCTGCGCGCCTTTGCGATGTTTGATATTTGCCCACTTACTATGACCCGCCATATCTATTCCGCTATTGTGTTGAAATCTGGGGTTATGATAGCACAGTTTTTTCAGCTTGTTAGGGTCTGTAGTAACCTGCTAGGGCGTTTTGGGGGGGGTGAAGGTTAGGTGTGGCTTGTGCTTTTGCGATATTAAATGCACTATGGTTTGAACTCGAATCGCATCGTAACGAAAATGCTCACGAGAATTAACCATGAATGCAGAGAAAATAACAGCGGTAGAAGAATTTCTTAAAGATTGGCAGCAGCGTCTTTGTCAATCTATCGAGGCGATTGATGGTGGGCAAAAATTTAGAACAGATGACTGGTCTTATAAAGGATCCGGTGGTGGTTGTACACGTGTATTAGAAAAGGGTGAAGTGATTGAACAGGGGGGTGTTAATTTTTCTGCGATCCGCGGTAAGCAATTGCCGCAGGCGGCAACGTTGCAGCGCCCTGAAATTGCTGGCTGTGCTTTTCAAGCCATGGGCGTTTCCACGGTTATTCATCCGCTTAATCCTTACATGCCAACTTCACACGCTAATTTGCGTTTAATTGTTGTGGATGTTCCTAGTGAACAACCAGTTTGGTGGTTTGGGGGCGGTTTTGATTTAACGCCTTATTATGGTTTTAAGGAAGATTGCCAGTTATGGCATCAGCATGCCAAGCAGGCATGTGAACCGTTTGGTGCGGAAATTTATCCTGAATTTAAACGTTGGTGTGATGAATATTTTTATTTACCGCATCGTCGGGAGCCGCGCGGCATTGGCGGATTATTTTTTGATGATTTAAATCGTTGGGGGTTTGATCGTTGCTTTGAATTTGTGCGTGCGGTAGGGGAGAATTATTTAACGGCTTATCAAACTATTTTACAGCGACGCCAAGCTATGAAGTGGGGCGAACGTGAGCGCGAATTTCAGCTTTATCGACGCGGGCGCTATGTGGAATTTAATTTGTTGTACGATCGCGGTACTTTATTTGGTTTGCAGTCTAAAGGGCGCACTGAATCTATTTTAATGTCATTGCCGCCTAAAGTGAGTTGGCGTTATGACTATAAGCCTGAACTCGGTAGTGCGGAATTTGACCTTTTCTCTTTTCTCGCAACAGACGATTAATTTTGTGCTCTAGTTTGAAAAAGTCCTGCCCGAGAGAACACCTGCGCCCCTCTGGTAAAATCGGTCATGCCTATAACACTTAACACGATCTTTTGGGGAAAGAGCTCGAGTACCGTCAAGGAATATCGGCTCGTTATTTAAAACGTCCTCAGAAATTTCCATAAATTCACGAATAGTACTCTTCAATTCACGAATATTACTCTTCTTGCTGTCGCTCTGGATTATATCCATGCCAATTAATAATTTTTTTGCCTTGTCCATGAAGTCTAGCGGGAAAAAGTGGATGAGACAATCTACCTGCTTTGTGTACATTTCTGAGCAAATGTTTATATACTCCTTGATTGAGGTGATCTCTGTTTTTATTCTTTGGCGGTCTTCTGTAAGAAGAAGCCTGTTTAATCGTTCTTGAAAAACTTTCCGAAAGTTTGTTGTCTTGGGGTTGAGGGTGGAAGTGTGCCTCAAAAATGGGCAAATGTTGTCGCCGACCCATGGTGTCTCGTCTCCGTTGTCCAGAAACGTACTGTTGAAAAACCTTATTGCGTCAATTTTCATGGTTTTAAGCAGATTAGCTAAAATAACGGCACTTTCCCGTGTACTTAGAATGCTTTCTAGTTGATAGAGAGAGCACCTACTAAACATTTCAGTTACTTTATCTCCTTCACGAAGGGCGCTTTCTCTTCTTGCTATGTCTTCCCTTAGTTTCTCAACATTCACTACCTGATATTGTGCTGGTGCTCTTGGCATGTAGCGCATTGATACATGTCCTTCGGCGCAGAGCTGGGCAAGGCGTCCTTGCTGTTCGACGCCAGAAGCTTCTTTCCACTCCCTGCCAAAAGATTCAACTTTCTTGTCAAGTCTCATCTTTTTCACTCCCTGCTGGTAATAATAACTTAATAAGCCTGTAACACTCCTCATATCTCTTGGAACGGTACACTGTGAATATTCGCTTAATAGCTCAGGTAAATTTCGGTTTAGCTGAGCAACGAAAGATGTCTCAGTGTTACCATATAGCAGGGTTTCCTTTATTAGTAAATGACACATTTGCTGCAGTTTTGTTAGCAGCTCAAGTTCGGGTTCCATCTCCCCGAGTGTGTTTTCACACGCTTGCGACCATTGTGCCATGAGATCGTCGATTATTCCTTGTCGTTGACCTTGCGCGGCTGCAATTAATTTTCGGTCTATTCTGGCTAACTCTATGGCTGCGGTACTGAGTTTTCCCGCACTTGCTTTGAGGAGTTTGATAACTGGGCCAGTAGTGAAGTCTCTACCGTCGGCAGTGAATGAGCCAAGAAACGGAAAGGGTTGGCGAGAAAAGTCGATTCCTTTCGCTACACAGCTCGCCTTGTGGTGGTCGAATACAGTCTGTGTCTTAGTGATAATTAGGCTGTTCAGTTTTCCTCCTAATTCGACTACTGAACCTTTTGCAGCGTCAGATGAGCTTGCCACTAGGTCTGAAAGTTGCGTATAAATATATAAACTGATGTCTGTGTGTCCGTGTAGGCCGTTTTCTTGCGTGTGTTGAATTGCTCTCTTGACAAAAACTGCTGCGGCAAGGTTTTGATACAAGGTTAAACGTTCGAAATTATCGGGGGAGGTCTTATTTTCTGTTACATAATCGATCACCTGTGTGACAGCTTCGTCAGTAAACTCTTGGTGCAGTAGGTGACGCAAGATCTTAATGGCTTGCTGTAGCTCTTCATTTAAAATATCTTCTTCTCTAAAAAAAGCAATAGCCTCTTCATGAAAGATGCAGCAGAAGTTGTTTGGATTTGAGTTTGGATCTTTCTCATCATATCTCAGTACTGTTTGCATAACTTTCTCTATGCAATCAGTTGTAAATCTTGCTAGACCCTCTTGATGAGACATGAATGTATCCAGTTGTACGTCATCAATAGCTAGCCGGCCATCCTGTTTTCTTAGGATAAAATGGGTTGCCGCAATGTATTTATAAATCAGTAAAACATCTTTATTCTGTGGTGCGCGGCCCCTTTCCTGTATTGATTTTATTACTTTTATTATTTTTAATTTTATTTCATCAGATACTGCTTCGTCGCTCCACCATCCACCAGGCTTTATTTTGAAGGTAGAGAGAGTATTGAGTAGAGTTTTTCGCTCGTCGACATCTATAACTATTTTATCGAAGATTGTTGTAGGTAGGGATGCTAAGGTTTGTTGTAAATCTGTGCTGGGTAGTTCTAACTTTTGAAAAAAAGCGAGAGCCAGGGGGTCAAATGCTTTTACAGTAAACAACTCCTTTGCCAGTTTCTCTAGGGCAGGGGACCCGAAATGCAGCTCTGCGTGTCCCATAATGCCATGGAAGGGGTCGGGGCCCATTATGGTGGGCTTTAAGGCTGCTAACATGCTTGTTAATCCTTCCGCCATAGTTATTGTAAGCGCAAATATCGGTCCGCGGGTTTTGATGGCGTTGAGAGTAGTTAAACCCGAATTATATGCTAAGAAGCGGGGTGGAGCTTCTGAAAGCGGGAATGCTTGAAAAAAATTCATTAGTGCACTGGGATCTAATCCTGTTTCTGCGCTTTTAAAATAGTCTGTTATTAGGTCAAAACTCATGTCAAATCCAAAAAATCCACGAGGGTCTTTAAATTTTTTTTCAGTAAACATGTTCCAGAGTACGTTCTGTGTTTGTGTTTGTGCATTATGGTGAGCATGCCGTAAGATTTGTTGTTTGTCACCTGTATTTAAATGGCATATATCTTCGGCAAGAGATTGCATAGCTTGTATTAAGTCAGTGAATTTTGTAACTGCTCGGATTGGAATTTGACCGGTATGGTTTGTAAGGTGCCAAGGTAGAATATAGATGCTTCCTGCGTTTACCCCCAAATATTTTTTCATTTCCGCAGATAATTCACTAAAACAGTGATGAACTCCTGTCAAAGAAGTCCGTGCTGCTTGCAGCTCATGGCTGGGGCGTTGACAATAAAAAAAACAACCGGGAAACATGTGATCGAGTATCCTTTTCGGTGATTGAGCCCAACTATTTATTATATAAATAATTAATATTTATAATATTCATTATAAATATTAAGTTAAAACTGGCAAGCAATAAGATTTCCTTAATGTTGATATAAGCATTAGAAGAGTCTATTAATTATAATAGATTGTGGTAATTAACTGAGTTAATGGATTATTTTTGAATGGTGCGCACGCGGATGCCTAGTTCTTGTAACTGTTCTGCTGTTACGCTCGCAGGTGCATTGGTGAGTGGACAAGTGGCTGATTGCGTTTTAGGAAAAGCAATCACATCGCGAATCGATTGTGAATCAGTCATAAGCATGGCGATGCGGTCAATACCAAAAGCCATGCCACCCAGTGGCGGGCAACCTAAACTTAAAGCTTGTAGCAGGTGGCCAAATTTTTCATCGGCTGCCTCACGGTGCATGCCTAAAATTTCTAGCGCAGCGTATTGCATTTCTGGACGATGAATACGTATGGAGCCGCCACCAATTTCAAAACCATTGAGCACCATGTCGTAAGCGCGCGATAATAATTTACCGGGTTGTTTCAATAATTCGGCAGGATCTTGCGTTTTGGGTGCAGTAAAAGGATGGTGTAGCGGTTGCCAATGATTGGCGTTTTTTTCGAACATGGGAAAATCATAAATCCAGACCGGTTGCCATTGGCAGGTATAAAGATTTAAATCTTGTGCTAAGCGATCACGTAACGCACTCAAGGCATCGTTAACAACTTTGGCTTTATCGGCACCAAAGAAAATTAAATCGCCATTTTCTGCGCCAACACGTTTTAAAATTTCACCAATCACGTTTTCAGGTAAGAATTTTAAAATAGGCGATTGTAGGCCATCCATGCCGGCAGACACATCATTGATTTTTATGTAAGCTAATCCTTTGGCACCGTAACGTGCAACAAAAGTAGTGTAATCGTCGATTCCTTTGCGTGTTAATTCGCACCCTTGCGGCACTTTTAAGGCACAAACGCGACTGTCCGCATCGTTAGCCGGTTGATTAAATACTTTAAATTCCACCTGTTGCATTAAATCGCTGACTTCAATTAATTCTAGCGGGTTACGTAAATCGGGGCGGTCGGTACCAAAACGTTGTATGGCTTCTTGGTAACTCATGCGTGGAAAAGGGTTTGGCAGGCTGATTTTTAAAACTTTGACAAATAATTCGCGAATCATTTGTTCCATTAAGGTTTGGATATCTTCTTCTTCAACAAATGCCATTTCCAGGTCGAGCTGGGTAAATTCAGGTTGACGATCGGCGCGCAAATCTTCATCGCGAAAACAGCGCACAATTTGATAATAACGATCAAATCCAGCAACCATTAATAATTCTTTAAAAATCTGTGGTGATTGTGGTAGTGCGTAAAAACTTCCCGGGTGTGTGCGGCTTGGCACAATATAATCACGTGCGCCTTCCGGTGTTGCTTTAGTCAGCATTGGGGTTTCTATATCGAGAAAGTCGCGGCTTTGTAAAAAATCACGAATAAAGTACACGATATCCGCGCGCGTTTTCATGCGCTGCGCCATTTCTGGGCGACGTAAATCTAGGTAACGATAACGTAAGCGTATTTCTTCACCGACCTCTTGGTATTCATCAATATTAAAGGGTAAAGGCGTTGCTTGGTTAAGAATGGTCAATTTATTGACAACCAGCTCCACTTCTCCTGAAGGTAAATCAGGGTTGATGGTGCCTTCAGGGCGCGGTTTTAAGCTACCCGAGACTTGAATGACAAACTCATTGCGTAATTTTTGCGCATCTTCAAAACAAGATTTGTGTTCCGGGTTAAAAACGACTTGTACCAGGCCATCGCGATCGCGTAAATCGACAAAAATCACGCCACCGTGATCACGGCGTCGGTGAACCCAGCCACAGAGCGTGAGTTGTTCATCGATGAGTTTGGCATCGACTTCGCGACATAAATGACTGCGCATGCTCATGGGCTATCCTCGTAAAACGAACTATCTTAACGGTTGCCGCCTGCAAGTACAAATAGGGATGTACCCATGCCGGCTCCATCTGGCGTGTTTACCCACAAATCTGGCATTTTCAAGGTTGCGGGGGTGTTGAAGGGCTGTTAGTTTCTCCTTTCATTTTTTCAGGCATGATAACGCCCAGTGAAACGATCATTTTCAAGGCATCTTCAACATTCATGTCGAGCGCAATAACATCTGTTTTTGGTACGATAAGTAAAAAACCTGAGGTTGGGTTGGGCGTTGTTGGTATGAACACGGTTTTGGTTGGTTGGTCATGCGGGGCTCCCTGAAAATCTTTTCCCGTTTGAAAAGCAAAACTCCAGACACCTTTGCGGGGATATTCTACTAGAAGCACCTGGCTGAAGGATTCAGTTTTTGGCTTTAAAAATGCATGCACGACCTGTTTAACAGCAGAGTAAATGCTACGAATTAGAGGGATGCGTGCGAGGCATTTATCCCAAAGGGCGACTAAATGTTTGCCAAGATAATTGGTGGCAATTACCCCGGTTAATAACAGCAAGAGGATAGAAAAGACAAAACCAATTCCCGGGATATGGGTGCCCAATAACTGCTCGGGCTGATATTTGGTGGGTAGCAGCAGTAAGCTTTGGTCGAGCAAGTTGACCACAAAACGGATGATAACATAGGTGCCCCAGATGGGGAGCCAGACGAGTAGTCCAGCAATGAAGTAGCGGCGCATAATCAATCCCTTGTATAAAATGTCATATTAGCACGTGCACTTTGTCGTGGTTGCGCTTCCGGTACTCAGGTATAACCATATACCTTGCGTTCCGGTTCTCGCCCCTTCGCGTTCACGCACAAATCTGACATTTTTTTATCGCACTTATGTCATATTAGCACGTGCACTGTCACATCCTCTGATTTTAACGCAATAGGCGAGGTTGTCTATTGTGGTGGATTAGTCAGAGTCGGGTTTGTTAACCTTTTTATCGGATTTTTTGTCCGCGGCGGGTTTAGGTTTATCGTCAGCGGTTTTATTGGTTTCTGGTTTAGGCTTATTTTTATCTCGAAAATCAGTGACATACCAGCCTTCACCTTTGAGCTGAAAATGCGTGCTTGATACTTGGCGCTGGAATGTGAGTGCTTGGCAATAGGGGCAATTCTGTACACTGGGGGCGGATACTTTTTCGAGCTTTTCATCGTGTTTGCCACAGGCTTGGCATTTGTACTCATACAGAGGCATAGTTTCTCTCAAATTAATCTTTAGGGTGAGTATTGTAACGGTTTTGTGCTCAAAAGTAATACCTATGAAAAGGTCTCTCAAAGTTGGTCGTTGGCACCTTGATATTCTTAAAATACCAGGGTGTAAAATAAAAATACCATATTTATCATTAGGTTAGAATAAAAATTACTTAATCTTTCCTTAAGGTTCGTGCTGTAGACTATAAACTTAAGTTGGTTACTGATCTGTAGTGAAATAAAAGGTCTGTTTTTGGCTAATTGAGGACAGATGAAGCGCTTTGCTCGACAGAAAAACAGTAAACAATAGGCCCTATCATTTAAAACCACAGGAACGCTTTGCTTGGCAAAGTATAGATAAAATATGCAGCAAGATTCTTCTCTTTCAAGACTTCAATTGTGTCGCTGGGTAAGCCGTTTTGCTCTAATGAATGTATTGGTTTTTTGTTTGGTTGGTGTGGCTTTTATTGTTCATTGGCCAGTTCCTCCATTTGACAGTATTCCCTCTTTTAATCTTATAGCTAAAGCTGGAGCGATATTGTTTTTGGTGCTCGCCTTTTTAGGAAATTCTACCCTGTTAGCTTTTTTGGCTGCTGTGCCGGCCTTTTGCGTGGCATTACTTTTTCGTCAACGATGGTTGACTGTGCTCATAGCTATTTTGGGTGCCAGCTTAATGGTTTTATTGTTGTTGATTGATAGTGTTGTATTTCATCTTTATCACTACCATATGATGGGGATTGTGTGGCAGATTTATCGTTCTGGTGCGTTTTCTCAGGTTCTGCAGTTTTCCTGGCTCGAGTGGTCAATTGTTGCTGTGGCTGGTTTGTTGGTATTTATTTTAGAATATTTTGTGTCTCGATTTGTATGGTATAGGTGGCAAAAGCATCAGAAACAATCTGCTGGTGGCATGAGTATTCTCTATTTGATGGTTTGTTTGTACTTTTCCTACATGGCGTTACTAATGGCTGGTGGTGTGACTTATTTTCTATCTCCAGTGCAAGCGGCGAGTACCGTTATTACGCTGGAAGCGCGAGTCATTCCCTTTTATGAGTTTTTGTTTGGCGAACTGATGCCTAAAAAAAGCATGGCGGATAGTTTGCAAACGACACTCTCGGGCGGTTTTGTGGAATTACAAAATTTGGTTAAGCCGTTAAATTATCCTTTACACCCCTTGCATTTTAAGTCGATTAAAAAACCACTGAATATTGTTGTTATTGGTATTGATACGTGGCGCTTTGATCAATTAAATAAAACGGTTACTCCGAACATAGCTGCCTTTGCACAACGATCCTGGCGATTCTTTGATCATTACAGTGGCGGGAATTCTACACAGCCGGGATTATTTTCATTATTTTATAGCTTGCCGCCAAATTATTGGTCTGCCATGTTGCAAGAAAAGCAAGGCCCAGTATTTATCCATCAATTGTTAAAAGATAAATATCAGATGGGTATTTTTATGAGCGCTTCTATGCAGTTCCCAGCATTTGATGATACGATTTTTCGTGAGGTTAAGCCATTACAAATAAATACACCGGGCAATGATCCTTATCAGCGTGATAAACGCATTACGCAAGAATTCACACATTTTATAAAAAACCGCGATGGCAAACGACCCTTTTTTAGTTTTTTATTTTATGATCAAGTGCATGGTTATTGCTCTTCTGGTGAAAAATTTCCTAAACCATTTCAGCCGGCGGTTGATCAGTGTGATCATTTAACCTTGACGAATAATTCGGATCCTGTGCCGTATTTAAATCGGTATAAAAATGCTGTGCTATTTGATGATGCCCAGGTAGGTAAGGTATTGGCGGCCATAGAGCAGCAGCATCTACTAAAAAACACCGTGGTTATTATTACCTCTGATCATGGTAGTGAGTTTAATGATACTCACCAGGATTTGTGGGGGCATGCAAGTGGGTTTACGCGTTATCAAACGCAAGTACCGATGGTTATTTATTGGCCTGGCAGCAAGCCTAAAAAAATTCACCATCTAACCTCTCATTACGATATTGTGCCATTATTGATGCAGCGCGTGTTGGGTTGTTTGAATCCCATCAAAGATTACAGTGTTGGCGAGCCTATTTTGCAAGCCGGTCATCGCCCTTACTTAATCGCCGCGGGTTATGTCAACCATGCGATATTAACTAAAAAAAGAATTACTATTATCTATCCGCAGGGTAATTATGTCATGAAAACGCCAGCCGGTAAGCGGATTTCTGATGGAAAATTTAATCTGCCTATCTTCAAAAGTGTTTTTGCCGATGAGAATCGTTATTTTAAAACATCCTAATTTCAAGTACTTGTTGATTTTTCGCTGCTAGCTAATTTGTTAGAATTGCTTTAATAATCATAATGCACGGGCGGGTGGGCCTTCTTTGTGGTTGTAATGCTTTTCCTTACAGCTTGTGTTGTATAAATTGCTAGGAGACAAACTAGAGTGTTTGTGGCAGACTAAGTGCTGTTTAAAGCTTTCTATTTAGGATGATGAAAAAAAGTTTATCTTATCGTGTGCCTGGGCTGATTTCACTGAGTTTGCATTTGTTGTTGCTCGGGATTTTGATGTCTCATATGTCGGCCAAAGCCTATCGGCAGCGCGCGCCGTTGGGAACAACCCCTGTTATTTCAGCGGTAGCTGTTGATCAGGCGCAGGTTAAGGCGCAGGTGGCGAAGCTACATGCGCTACAACGACAAGCTGAGCAGCGGCGTATACAACAGCAGGAGGCGCAGGCGGCTCGGCGAGCTAAGCAGATACAACAAGCCAAACAAAAACGTTTAGCCAAGCTGCGCCTTGAGCAGCGGGCGAAAGCTCGGGTTTTGGCTGCTGCGCGTCGTCGTCGTTTGGCCCGGGCGAAGGCCTTGGCACTGAAAAAACAGCAGAAAAAACTGGCGCGGGAGAAGGTCCAAAAACGTCATCAGCAGCAATTGGCGCGTATAAATCAATTGCAGCAAAGTCTGCTTGATCAACAGCTGGCACAAGAACAGAAGCAACTGGCGGCGCAACGCGCTCAACAATTGCAGGGGGTGGTTGATGAGTATGTTGCCAAAATTCGCCAAGCGGTTGAGCAAAATTGGTTACCGCCAATCGGGATGAATCAGGTGACCTGTGTCGTTTATGTACTGTTGGCTCCGAAGGGTGTGGTGATTAGTGCGAAAGTTATTGACAGTAGCGGCAATAAGGCGTTTGATAATTCCGCGGTTACTGCGGTTTTTAAAACTTCACCGCTGCCAGTGCCAAGTGACCCGAAATTGTTTAATCGATTTCGTGAGCTGAGATTGACGATGAGCCCCAAGGATGTGACATAAAAATAGTGTGAAAAGGGTCATGCTCCGAGTGGATACGAGCCATGAGTAACAGGATTTGAAAGAGGTTGTTAATGCGGAAAAAATGCTTAAGTGGTTTTATACTGCTGTTGTTTTGGTGTTTGAGCCATTCTGCTTGGGCGGCTTTGAATATTGAATTAACGCAAGGCGTTAATGCACCATTGCCGATCGCGGTGATGCCCTTTTCGGGTGGGGAAAAAGTGAAGGCCAATCAGCAAACCCTGAGCACTATTGTGGGGCATGATTTAGCTTACAGTGGTCAGTTCGGTGTATTTGATAATAGTCAATTGAAAACTTATCCCAGCACACTGAGTCAGGTTAACTTTTCTTACTGGCAGAAACATAAAATCAATGATGTGGTGGTTGGCACGTTTAAGCGACAGTCGGGAGGCACCTATCGCGTCAGTTTTCAGCTAGTCGGTATTTATGCGCAATCGCTGGCAGCTGCTAAGCGTAACCCAGCTAACAGTGTGTTGTTGGCACAGGAATTTGTTGTTAATCGACAACAGTTGCGTTCTTTAGCGCATCGTATTAGTGATTTGGTTTATCAAAAGTTGACCGGGGTGCGCGGCGTTTTTTCCACACAAATTGCTTATGTTTTAATACAAAGGAAATCCGGTAAGGCAACGCAATACAACTTATATATTGCGGATGCTGACGGTTATCGTGCTCGGCGTTTATTGCGTTCGCAACAGCCAATTATGTCACCGACTTGGTCACCAAATGGCAAGGACATTGCTTATGTTTCATTTGAGCATAACCGCTCAGGCATTTACATTCAAAATGTTGCCACGGGGAAACGTTGGTTGGTGAGTGATCGCCCCGGAATTAACGGTGCACCTGCGTTTTCGCCGGATGGGAAGCAGTTGGCATTGGTGTTGACGCTTACGGGTAATCCAAAAATATACAGTCTAAATTTGGCGACTAAGAAATTGCAGCAATTGACCCATGGTCGTTCGATTGATACAGAGCCTTATTGGTCGCGTGACGGAAAAACCCTACTGTTTACCTCCAATCGAGGCGGTAGTCCACAAATCTACCGTTATAATTTTAAAACACATAAGGTAGGGCGCTTAACTTTTGTCGGCAATTATAATGCACGTGCGTCTTTGTTGCCCAATGGGCAAAGCATCGTGATTATGCACCGCGATCAAGGGATGTTTAGTATAGCCTTGGATAATTTGGATTCTGGGCAAATGCAAATATTGACCCGGGGTAGCCTGGATGAATCACCATCATTGGCACCCAACGGAAAAATGGTATTATATGCTACTCAATATGGTGGCCAGGGGGTATTGGCGATGGTTTCGACGAATGGGCGGGTAAAGCTACGCTTGCCGTCAACGGATGGTAGTGTACAGGGGCCGGCATGGTCACCGTTTTTATCTTGAAAATATCAGATGGTAAAGGAGGAACAATGCGAATATTAAAGATTATGGGATGGGGTTTGTTAGTGTTGTCGTTGGCGGCTTGTAGTAAGTTAGGTACGAAGGGCGTCCAGTCGTCGGCAACTGGAGCTGGCGGGACGGCGGCAGCGACACAAAGTTATGGTGTGGCTAGCCCGGGAGATTTCCAGGGGCAGCCAATTAATAATCGTTTGCTAGCACCGCAAAATCAATCTTATTATTTTAATTTTGATGGCACGGCGCTTGCCAGTAACGATACAAGTGCAATTAATGCGCAGGCAAACTATTTGATAGCGCATCCCAATGCCCGAATTCGTTTGGCGGGAAACACCGATAATCGTGGTTCTCGTGAGTACAATATTGGTTTGGGTTGGCGTAGAGATCAAGCCGTTGAGAGCTTATTGGCACAGCAGGGCGTTGCTCTGCAGCAAATAAAAATGGTGAGTTATGGTAAAGAGAAACCGATTGCTTTGGGTAATACCGAGGCTGCTTGGGCACAAAATCGGCGCGTTGATTTGATTTATACATCTAAATAAGAGGTGATTGTAATGAAAAAAATTCAGTCTATTTCTATGGCAGGGTTGATATTGGGTGTGGGCATTTATTGTTCTGCAATTTGGGCGGACGCTCCGGTTGTGGATTTATCGCAAAATAGTAGTACCTCTTCCAGTGCTTCTACGAATACCACGTCCAATACTTCTAATGGTTCATCAAATGTCAGCAATGATATGAGTGCAGCTAGTGGTTTGCAGGGGATCAACCCAAATACGCTTAACTCCTCTTTACCATCTTTGCAATCGTTAACTATGGAGCAGCGCACCGCACGTTTAGAACAGCAGATGAATAACCTGGTGCGTATGAATTTGCCGCAGCAAATAAGTCAATTGCAGCAGAAACTGCAGCAATTGACGGGCCAGCTCCAAGTTCAAGCACATGATTTAAAAGTATTGAATTCCCAGCAACGTAGTTTTTATCAAGATTTGGATCAGCGTATCAACCAGATTAAAAATCTGCAGGGTAGCTCTCCAGAAGCGACCGGTACTACTGGGGATACGAATGATACGAGTGCTAAGCCTAAGCCAACTAGTTTAAATAATGATATTCCATCTACCTCCAGTTCAGTTGCCCTGAAATCCGATAATGCTTATCAGGCTGCTTTTCAGTTATTAAGCAAAAAGAAATACGATGATGCGTTGGCTGCTATGCAGAATTATTTAAGCGATTATCCAAATGGCAAATACAATGCAAGCGCGCACTATTGGTTGGGTGAGTTGTATTTAATACAGAAAAAACTCCCTCAGGCTTCACAGGAGTTTACAACGGTAGTTAAAAATTTCCCAAAGAACTCGAAATATCCGGATGCTAAACTGAAGTTGGCAGTGATTGCGATGAAGCAGCGTCGTTTTGGTGTGGCTAAGGCTGAGTTTCAACAGATTAAAAAGCACTACCCGGGCACTACAGCGGCACAATTGGCTGCTATTCAGTTACAAACTATTGCCACGAAGAGTAGGGCTAAAAACGTCAGCACACAGTGAAACAATTAAGAATTACGGAAATATTTTATTCTTTGCAGGGGGAGGCCAAAACGGTAGGGCACCCGAGTGTTTTTATTAGACTCACCGGTTGTCCCCTGCGCTGTCAATATTGTGATACCGCCTATGCGTTTCAAGGCGGTCAATTGTATGATCTTGATGATATCTTGCAACAAGTTGCGCAACATAAAACACCATACGTTACCGTGACCGGTGGGGAACCCTTGGCGCAACCGATCTGTTTATCTTTATTGAAAATGTTGTGTGAAAAGAATTACCATGTCTCTTTAGAAACCAGTGGTGCTTTGGATATCTCTACCGTAGACAAGCGCGTTGTTAAAGTGGTGGATATAAAAACACCGGGTTCTGGCGAAGAGCGGCGTAATCGTTACGAAAACTTTAATTATTTGCAAAAAAAAGATGTATTAAAGTTTGTGATTTGTGATCAACAAGATTATCGTTGGTCGCAAAAAATCATTGAGCAATATAATTTATTGGCGTGTTGTGAGGTGTTTTTTTCACCGAGCTATCAGCAGCTCAGCAATCAAGTGTTGGCAGATTGGATTTTGCAGGATCAATTGCAGGTGCGCTTTCAGTTGCAAATGCATAAATATATTTGGGGTGATGTGCCCGGAAAATAGCTTCGTTGGCCATGGGTTTGATGGTCCGGCAAACATTACCTCGCATTAGCGTACTAGCGTGGTTGGGGCAGTTTTAACTATTTTTTGATGAGGTTAGCGTCTTTCTTGGGTCACAGAGCTTGAAAAGCGCCACGTTTGCCCCCATTGTTATGCTCAAGGCCATATTAAAACCTATAATTAGGAGAGTTTGATGCGATTTGATAAATTGACAACCTTATTTCAAAGTGCCCTCGCTGACGCGCAATCGCTGGCGGTGGGGCGTGATCATGCCTGTATAGAACCCACACATGTGATGAAAACATTATTGGAGCAGCCACAAGGATCGACGGTGCCGTTGCTGAATCGTTGTGCTGTAGATTTATCCAAGCTTATGGATGGTTTGGATAAAGCTTTGGATCAACTGCCGCAAGTGCAAGGTGATACTGGCGATGTACAACCCTCACGTGATTTATTGCGTTTGTTTAATTTAACCGATAAATTAGCGCAACAACACGCTGATCAATTCATTTCTTCTGAATTATTTGTTTTAGCTGCCATTGAGCAAAAAGGGCAGTTGCAGGATTTATTACAACAAGCGGGTGTATTAAAACAGACGCTAGAACAGGCTGTTAAAGATATGCGTGGTGGAGAAAGCATACAAGATGCCGGCGCGGAAGAAAAACGTGAAGCGCTGCAGAAATATACCATTGATGTAACCGAGCGTGCCCGTTTAGGTAAACTGGATCCAGTTATTGGGCGTGATGCAGAAATTCGTCGCACCATTCAGGTATTGCAGCGGCGTACTAAAAATAATCCCGTATTAATTGGCGAACCTGGGGTTGGTAAAACGGCGATTGTTGAAGGTTTGGCTTTGCGCATTGTCAATGAAGAGGTGCCGGAAGGATTAAAAGGTAAAAGTTTGTTGTCGTTAGACATGGGTGCATTAATTGCTGGAGCGAAATTTCGTGGCGAATTTGAAGAGCGCTTAAAAGCTGTATTAAGCGATTTGTCTAAACAAGAGGGGCGGGTGATTTTATTTATTGATGAATTGCACACCATGGTTGGTGCCGGTAAAGCTGAAGGGGCTATGGATGCCGGTAATATGTTAAAGCCCGCTTTGGCGCGTGGCGAATTACATTGTGTGGGGGCGACGACGTTGGATGAGTATCGTCAATACATTGAAAAAGATGCGGCGTTAGAGCGACGTTTTCAAAAAGTATTGGTGGATGAGCCCAGTGAGGAAGATACCATTGCTATTTTGCGTGGTTTAAAAGAGCGCTACGAGGTGCATCATGGTGTAGAAATTACCGATCCAGCTATTATTGCTGCAACGCATTTATCACAGCGTTATATTACTGAGCGTAATTTGCCGGATAAAGCTATTGATCTAATCGATGAGGCGGGGAGTTTAATTCGCATGGAAATTGATTCCAAACCCGAAGAATTGGATCGGTTGGATCGCCGTTTAATTCAACTTAAAATTGAGCGTGAAGCCCTTAAAAAAGAAACAGACGAGGCTTCCAAAAAACGCTTAAGCGATCTTGAAAGTGAAATAGCTAAATTAGACCAAGAATATGCTGACCTAAATGAAATATGGAAAGCGGAAAAAGCTGAGTTACAAGGTACCCAACAAATTAAAAGCGAATTGGAACAAGTGCGCATTGAATTGGAAACTGCACGGCGCGCTGCTGATTTGGCACGCATGTCAGAGTTGCAATATGGCGTTATTCCAGCATTAGAAAAACGTCTGCAAAAAGCCGCGGCGAAAGAAGAGAAAACCGAGCAAAAAAAATCATTGGTGCGTAATAAAGTCACCGAAGAAGAAATAGCTGAGGTGGTTTCCAAGTGGACCGGCATTCCTGTTACAAAAATGTTGCAAGGTGAGCGTGAAAAATTACTGCACATGGAAGATGCCTTGCACCGGCGTGTTATTGGTCAGGATGAAGCGGTGAATGCTGTCGCTAATGCCATACGTCGTTCGCGTGCTGGCTTATCGGATCCCAATCGTCCAATTGGTTCCTTCTTATTTTTAGGGCCTACGGGTGTGGGTAAAACGGAATTGTGTAAAGCACTGGCTGCTTTTATGTTCGATACCGAAGAGGCGATGTTGCGCATTGATATGTCAGAATTTATGGAAAAACATTCTGTCGCACGTTTAATCGGTGCGCCACCGGGATATGTCGGTTATGAAGCAGGTGGCTATTTAACCGAAGCGGTGCGTCGACGTCCTTATTCGGTTATTTTATTAGATGAAATTGAAAAGGCGCACAAAGATGTTTTTAATATTTTATTACAAGTATTAGACGACGGTCGCCTAACTGATGGGCAGGGTCGAACAGTTGATTTTAAAAATACAGTCATCGTGATGACCTCCAATTTAGGTTCTCCATTAATCCAGGAATTAGTTAAAGAAGATTATGCTACGGTTAAAGAAGCGGTAATGGAAACGGTCGAGGCACATTTTCGTCCTGAATTTATTAATCGTATCGATGAAAGTGTGGTGTTTCATGCCTTGCAAGAGCAACAAATTCGCAGTATTGCCGCTTTGCAAGTGGCACAAATGACTAAACGTTTGGCAGCGCAGGATTATCACCTAGAAGTGCCAGATGCTGTGCTAGATTTTTTGGCGAAACGTGGTTACGATCCCGTTTATGGTGCCCGGCCACTCAAACGTGTTATTCAGCAGCTCTTGGAAAATCCGCTGGCACAGGATATATTAGCAGGTAAGTATCAGGCGGGTGAGCCTATTCGAGTAGAATGTCAGCAGAATAAGCTGATTTTTAAGTAAAAATTTTGAGCAAGGAGCAAAGTTATGTCGGAAGTCAAGAAGGAAGCTGCTGAATGGAAAGAGCGGCTTACCGATATGCAGTACCACGTAACGCGTTGTAAAGGTACTGAACCAGCCTTCAGTGGCACGTATTATTATTGCAAGCAAGCAGGGGTGTATTGCTGCATTTGTTGCTGCGCGCCGTTATTTTCATCTAACACCAAATACGATTCGGGTAGCGGTTGGCCAAGTTTCAATCAACCTATTGATGAAAGGGCCTTGGTCTATCAGCGGGATAATTCTCTTGGCATTGAGCGCTCAGAGGTTAAATGTCAGCACTGCGATGCGCACTTAGGCCATGTATTTGATGATGGTCCGGCGCCAACTAACAAGCGTTATTGCATTAATTCAGTGGCACTACGTTTAGAAAGCGAGAAATAAAGGGCGTCTATGATTGCCGTTGGCATTAAGTTATTACTGGGTTGCTTGTTATTGTGCGTCGGTGCCAATCGCTTTATTAAAGGCGCAGCGGTGTTAGCCAAAAAATTTAATTGGCCGCCCTTGGTGGTTGGTGTCATTTTTATCGGTTTTGCGACCTCTTTACCCGAATTTATTGTCACTATCTTTGCTGCTTTGAAAGGTTCTGCCGCGATGGCTGTGGGTAATGCTATTGGTTCTAATATTGCTAACTTTGGTTTTGTTTTAGGCATTACTGCTTTGGTTCGTCCTCTGCGCGCGAAAGGGCATATTTTGGGACGTGAATTCAGCATTGTTTTTATTGTCACGTTATTGGTGGGGATATTGTTGGTCAATTTATATTTATCGCGCCTGGATGGGATTTTATTATTGGTACTTTTAGGTGCTTATCTTATTTTTATGTGGCGCGGCTTAACCAAAGATAAGCAGCAAGAAGCGTGTCTTATGCAAGAATTTTCTGCCGAAGCACCAAAAGTGATGAGTGCAAAGCGTGCCCTTTTTTGGTGGTTGGTTGGCATGGTGATGGTATTGGGAGGGGCAGAATTGTTGGTTTCCGGTGCTGTGCGAGTTGCACATAACTTGCATATTCAGGACTTAGTCATTGGTTTGACAGTGGTGGCAGTTGGGACTTCATTGCCGGAATTAGCAGGCAGTGTAGTCAGCGCTTGGCATCGAGACGCTGATATGGTGTTTGGCAATATACTAGGTTCCAGCATATTTAATATTACTGCTGTACTAATGATACCCGCCTTTTTAACACCCACCAAAATCTCCTCCGTGTTGTTGTATCGTGATTATCCTTTTATGGTAGGGATGTTAATTTTGGCTTGGTTGTTAGCTTTTTTTCCACCAGCGCGCAGACAGCTGGGCCGTTTTGCTGGGGGTATTTTATTGTTAGCATTTCTTGGGTATTTGGCTTTATTGTTGGCTTGGTGAAGCGCAACAACTCTGCTGCAAGCGGAGGAGATTTTATTTTTCAACTATTTCTGTGATGGCCGTGGCTAAATAATGAAATATTTTTTTTCGCGGATTGCTGTTGCGCCACAGTAGGGCAATCGTTCGTTTAGGCGAAGGAGGATTAAAGTTGCGAAAAACTAAATGAGCATTGGTGTTTTTTAAGGTGGCTAATTCAGGGAATAGTGTGATATTGTCACTGGCAGCGACTATCTGTGATAAGGTTTCTAAACTGGTAGCTTGGAAATCATGAGCAATGTTTTGCTGAGTTTGGCATAAACTTAAAGCTTGGTCGCGCAAGCAGTGTCCTTCAGCGAGCAGCAATAAAGGTTGTTGTATAATTTCTTTTAAAGATAAATATTTCTTTTTTGCTAGAGGATTGTTTTTAGATAAAGCAATTTTAAATTTTTCTTCATATAAAGTTTGTTGTGCTAGATCTTTTATTCCGGTGATGGGCAGCGCCAAAATAATGCCATCTAATTGACCTTTTCGCAATTGCGATATGATATTTTCGGTTTTATCTTCGTGTATTTTTAATTTTAATTTTGGCATTTTTTTTTGTAGGGATGCTGAGATGCGCCCTAGTAGATAGGGGGCAACGGTCGGAATGATGCCTAAGCGAACCTCACCACTGAGGGGGTCTTGCGCTTGTTGTGCCAGTGATTTTAGCTCATCGATAGCGGTTAGGATGGCTTGTGCTTGGGCAAGAATAGGTTCGGCAGCAGGATTAATCCGTACTTTTTTCGGATGACGTTCAAACAGCGCAATGCCAAGCTCATCTTCGAGCTTCTTTATTTGCATGCTTAAAGTAGGTTGGCTGACGTAGCAATGTGCTGCCGCTTGGCCAAAGTGGCCATATTCAGCTACGGCTAGTATGTAGCGCAGATCCCGGATGTTCATGCGATAGATTATATCTATTGTTATGATAAAATCAATCGATTTTACATATTAACTTTGATTAGTTATAACATAAGTGAAGGTTTAACAAAGAAGGAGAAGTGCTATGAAACCCAATCATCAAGTGGATCATTTGAATAGTGTGTTGGCAAATACCTATGCCTTGTATCTAAAAACACAAAGTTACCATTGGCATGTCAAGGGAGTGAACTTTTACAGTTTGCACCAGTTATTTGAACAGCAGTATCAAGCATTAGCCGATGCCATTGATACCCTGGCCGAACGGATTGTCATTGTTGGTGGGCAGGCGATTGCTGACTTTGCTAAATTGCATCAGTTAAGTGTTTTGCAAACAGCAGATCCCAATTACGCGGCAAAAGAGATGTTACAGGATTTAGCAGAAGATCATGAGCAATTGCTAGCGCAACTGAAAAAAGCCTTAAAACAAGTGCAAAATTCAGCTGATGAAGTCTCTGCGGATTTGTTAATTGCGCGGATGCAATGGCATGAGAAGACACGATGGATGCTTAAGGCATCCATCTAATAGGTAATCTAAAGCTTAGATGCCGCTATTCGTCATGGTGCTCTTCGCAGATTTTGAGTTTATTAGCTTTAGCAAATTCCATAATGGAATTGTATAAGGCGGCATTGGAATCTTGTAGGCTGGGATCTAGCAACACACATTTGTAACCGTTTTTCACAGACGGTTGCAACAGTGGTGAGTATTGAATTCGATGTTGATGGATAGTGCACAATTTGCCGCTCATGCGCTCAGCCCAATCGCTGGGACGAAATCTTTCACCAGTTTCGGTGATGCCATGGATGACAATTTTTGCTGTTTTTGAATTCATGCTTGGGGTCCTAATAGGGGTCCTAAGTAACTGGCCCATATTAGCATGTTATTGATTGTAAAATATACAGTTAGTTGTTTGTTGACCCTTAAGACACCGGGTTGGGGTAAAGGCTGTTTCTAGGTTTATGGTATACTGCCGCATCTTTGGGCGATAGAAACTGTGGGGATGGTGATGGGGGAAAAGGTAAATAACTTTAAAAATCAAATAGTTGAAAAAAAGTCAAGGGGAATTTATTTGCTCCCTAACCTGTTTACCCTAGCAGCTTTATTCGCTGGGTTTTATGCAGTTGTCTCAGCCATGCGTGATCACTTCAGCACAGCGGCAATTGCTATCTTTATTGCCATGATATTGGATGGCTTGGATGGCCGGGTAGCGCGGATGACGCGCTCACAATCGGCTTTTGGTGCACAGTTTGATAGCCTTTCGGATATGGTGTCATTTGGCGTTGCCCCAGCGCTAGTCCTCTATACTTGGTGTTTATCGGGTGTGGGCAAACCCGGTTGGTTGGCGGCTTTTATTTATGCGGTCTGTACAGCTTTACGTTTGGCACGTTTTAATATTCAAGAGGTGCACGATAAACGTTATTTTCAAGGTTTGGCGACGCCAGCAGCAGCAGGATTGGTTGCCAGTCTAGTTTGGGTGGGTGATAAATATGGTATTGATCCGCACACCATTGCTATTCCAATGAGCATTTTGGCTATTTTTCTTGGCATGTTAAAAGTTAGCTCAGTGCGTTATCGTAGTTTTAAAGATTTAAATATACGCGGGCGTGTGCCTTTTATGGTAATTTTATTGGTAGTAATGGTTTATGTGTTAATTATTATAGATCCCCCCGATGTTTTTCTAGGCGTATTTGCTCTTTATGTTTTATCGGGCCCACTGGGATTTATTTGGCAGTGGATTAGAAAGCGTCGCTTGCCTAAACCTGATAAGAAAGATACAGAAGAGCCCAATTCGGATTAAGTAATGGATAAAGAAACTATTGTTCAAGCGGTGTTAGTTAGTTTACAGGAAGATCTGGGTAGGGGTGATATTACCGCGGAGTTAATTCCTGAAAAGAAGACGGCTGAGGCAACCATCATCACGCGTGAATCGGCTGTTATTTGTGGGCAAGCTTGGGTAAATGAAGTTTATCGGCAAGTTGATTCAACAGTTAACCTAACCTGGTTAATAGACGAAGGTGCTGAAGTTTGTGCTAATACTAAGCTTGCCAATCTTTCTGGTCCAGCCCGTTCATTATTAACGGGTGAGCGCTGTGCGCTAAACTGGTTGCAAACTTTATCAGGTACAGCCACTACGGTTAAGCAATATTTAAATGCGTTGCAGGGCAGTCAAACACAGTTATTAGACACACGCAAAACCATTCCGGGGTTGCGTTACGCACAAAAATACGCAGTGCGTTGTGGCGGCGCGCAAAATCATCGTTTTGGCTTATATGATCGATTTTTAATTAAGGAAAATCATTTGTCGGCCTGTGGTTCTATTGCCGAAACCATACAAAGAGCCCGCCAGTTACATGCTGACAAATTAGTTGAAATAGAGGTGGAAACTCTCGATCAATTACAGCAAGCTCTTGATGCTCAAGCTGATATTGTCATGTTGGATAATTTTTCCATTGCAGATATTAAAAAATCAGTAGCTTTAAATAATGGAAAGGTTAAATTAGAGATTTCCGGCAACGTTAGTTTGGATAATTTACCGGAATTGGCAGCGCTGGGTGTTGATTATATTTCAATTGGTGCCTTAACCAAGCATTTGTGTGCTACAGATCTTTCTATGTTGCATAAGCTTTAGTTTTTTATTTATTTTATTATCTATTTTGCACTGAACGATAAACACTAGCGGACAAGACTGATCCCGTGGTAATCTGCTAGTGAATTTTAGAGAAAGGTAAAAATAGGTGTAGATAGACGGAGGGTTTAAGTGAAATCATTTGCAAGTGATAATTGGGCAACAGCTGCTCCAGAAATTTTAGCAGCTATTAGTGCAGCCAATCACGGTCATGCTCCAGCTTATGGGGCGGATGAGTATACGCAAAAGGCAATGCAGTTAATTAAAGAGCAATTTGATCGTCTTGCGGAAGTTATATTTGTTTATAATGGAACAGCTGCCAATACATTGTGTTTGAAAGTAGCTGCTGATTCTTATCAAAGTATTTTAGCGGCGCGAGATGCCCATATTGTCACTTCAGAAGTTGGTGCACCTTGTGCTGCGACTGGCGCTAAATTAGTAACGCTTGAACATACTCAGGGTAAAATTAATCCTGCTGACATTGCTAAAGCGATTGCAAAGGAAACGTATTGGGGAACACATAGTAACTTGCCGCGTGTTTTAAGTCTTACCCAAGCGACGGAAATGGGAACTGTTTATACGATTGATGAACTGGCTGAAATTTCCAAAATTTGCAAAAAACATAATTTATTATTACATATGGATGGTTGTCGTCTTTATAATGCCGCTGTTTTTTTAAATAAATCATTAAATGATATCACTCAATATGTGGATCTGTTGTCGCTGGGAGGTAGCAAAAATGGTTTATTGTTTGGTGAAGCGGTTGTTGTTTTTAATCCAGATTTATTTGAGCGAGCCAGTTATTTGCATAAGCAGTTATTGCAATTACAATCAAAGATGCGATTTTTGAGTGCACAATTTATTCCATTTTTTGAAGCTAAACTCTGGTGTGACTATGCCAGTCATGCCAATAAAATGGCACAGAAACTGGCAACAGGATTTGCCAAGCACAAAAGCTTAAAGCTCGTTTATCCGGTGCAAACAAATCAGATTTTTGTATCCATGCCAAAAGAGATGATATTAACCCTGCAGAAAGAGTACCCATTTCATGAGTTTGACAAGGAGAACAATTTAGCTAGATTGGTGACTTCGCACGATACCACTGTCGAAGAAGTAGATGGTTTTTTGGGATTAGTGGAACAGTGCTCGCAAGGCTAAAGTGAGTGAGCAAAAATTAAGACTTTTGTCCACTTTGCACTCAGATTTAAGCTGTGGTAATGTAATTGAATAAATTAATGAATTGTGTTTTACAACATCAAGGAAGAAGATGCTGAAGTGTATGAATTTTTTTTATTTTTGTTGCCTTTTATTTGTTCCGCGGCGTTGGCTGCAAAACAACCACAACCACAACCGTCGACAAAGTCTCAGTCTAGCAAAGCTGTTACAATAAAAAAGCGGGTTGATTCAGCTTTGACGGCAGTGAAAACCGATAAAACTTCTGCGTTGGCGCAACGAATTAGCAAAACGCTGCAAATTTATAAGGATAATTACGGTTTGAGTTATTATGAACCCACGTATATTTTGCCATTTTATTATACGCAATCGGTTTCCCCTTATTATGCAAATTATCCGGGTAGCACACCAGAACATATGACCGTGCGTCCTTTAGAGTTTAAAGCGCAGCTGAGTTTTTTATTCCCATTATGGGTAGATATATTTGGTAGTGGCTGGGTGTTGAATGCGGCTTATACTCAGTTAATGTATTGGCAACTTTATACTAAGTCTCCCTATTTTAGGGAAACTAATTATGAACCGCGAGTATTTTTTAGCAATGAGTTCCATAAAAATTGGTTGTTTGCACTTGGTATTGTGCATCAATCAAATGGACGTGGTGGTGCAGGCCCTAGTGGTATGGAACGTAGCTGGAACCGTATTTACTCGGATCTGGCTTTTTCCAGAGAAAATTGGGTTGTTATTTTAGAACCCTGGGTGCCAATTTTTAAGGCCGATTCACAAGATTTACACAATTCTGATATTGAGCGCTATTTGGGTTATGGGCGTGTGATTCTTGCATATAAAATAAGAAACCAAGAGCTGTCATTTATTTTTCGAAATATTTTAGCAAGTGGTTTTCATCGAGGGACTGTAGAGGTGGATTATTCTTTCCCATTATCTGTACATGTTAATGCATTTGTGCAGGTTTTTTCTGGGTATGGGCAGAGTTTGATTGAGTATAATCATTATACTAATGCGGTTGGGGTGGGGATTTCACTGACTAACTGGATATAAAAAACGCCATATTTGCACGTGAACTTTGTTGCGATTGTGCTGCCGGTACTCACGTATTACCACATACGTTCCGTTCCGGTTCTCGTGCTTCGCGTTCACGCACAAATCTGACGCTTTTCATTTCCGTTTCGTTTCTTTTCCTTGGCTTTCTTTGTAAAAACATGTTTCGCGAGATGATCGTGGCCTGTGCCCTCCTTGGGTAGATCCAGGCGCCGTCCTCCGCGAAGGCGAGTGAACCAGAAAATAATAGAAAAACCATTTAGTATTGATTTGCTGGATACTGCGGCTAAACCGCGGTATATAGTATTGTGACATGAGGTGTAGTACTATGTGGTGTGGAATTTAGCTGACGGTGCTGTTACACATAGGCATGCTTGGGACAAAAAAGGCCTGGATTAATGAATTTTTAATATTTTCTTAATATGTTATATGTAATGCTTTCTTAAGAACAATACAACCATGGATAATAACAATTCCAACCATTGACGAAAGCAAGCATCTGACTGAAGTTACCAAGACATTTTCAGATCAAAGAGAAAATATAGGTCAGTTCAGATACCCAAGCGATGTGATTATAACAATCAATGTTCTTCTTGAGAATTATATGGCCCAACCACGAGAAACCTTAAATAAATGATCGAGCTTTTTGAATAAAGGAAAAAAACAATTATGAGGGATAGCGACAGATGGAATGAGTATCTTGACGAGCACGCGAAGCTTCTTGCAGGGATGAAACGTTTCCCTCTGTATGTGAAATTTACTGGATTACAAGCCAAATTAACAGAAGCAGTCGCGCGAGATCCTGAGTCCGGGAAGGTAGTTGACGCAGAGTTTGTATATAAGCATCTTGGATTCATCTCTAATCAATTATTATATGACTTTTATCTGAGATATAAAAAATTGAGTGAGCTTATTAGACGTTGTCAAGAAGATTTAGCCTATTATCAACACAAAAAAAATATGAATTGGGCGAAGATCGGGAGGCATGGATTGGACCAACTGAAGGTCAACTATCTCAATATGCGAGCTTAAAAAGTACTTTAGATGCGGGCATTATTTGTATATGGAAGATTTATTATGCACCCTTAGTAGAAGCTGTAAAGCAGGATGCTCCTCGCGCGTTGGAGGGAAATATTTTGGCACGATCAGCGCTAATTTCTACTATGATATTTCACATGATGGGTACACTACGCGCATCATATGAATTATCAATTGCAATGGGAACAGAAACTGCGCAGATGGATATAGTAGAATATTATAATGACATGAAAGATTGCGAGGGGGATTTTATCGTTGTTTAGTCTCGGAAGCAAGGATGCAAGATGTTTATGTTCGGAATTGGTATTTTGAGGCTCGAAAGTATTTGGAAGCGTTTTCATCCAAAGCAGGTGGTAAGGCTAGAGAACGGTGGGAAAAAGTTCTGGAGGAAGAGGGGAGAGGGGAGGCTCATAATAGTGCGGGAGAAGGCGGTGCATCGTCATCAGTGCCAGTATCACCGCCACCAGGATTGGCGGCAGAATCAGCACCAAGGGGGTCGAGGTTTTAAAAACGCAGTTACGTGATGGTTCCTTAATAAATCACGCGGTGTGCGCTTGTGATGCATCGACATAAAGGCATCATGTGATTCGATAAATAATATGGGATCAAAGATTTTTTTTCTTGCGATGATTGTAGCTATTTAAATTCGTCTGCGACGGCGGTTGGTAATAAAGGTTCAGTGTTTATAGTCCGTTTCTTATAGATGAGGTGGATTAATCTTTCATTCATACTTGCCGAAGGGATAAGTTGTATCGATGTTGTCATCTGCTGTGTGCTTGTTCGAAGAGTGTTTGTTGTATTTAGCACTCAACGACATTGACGGCTAAGCCGCCTTTTGAGGTTTCTTTGTAAATATCCCGCATGTTTTGTCCAATCTCATGCATGGTTTTAATTGCCATATCTAAGGAAACATGATGGTTGCCATCACCGGCAAGGGCTAATTGTGCGGCATTAAATGCTTTAACCGCACCCATGGCATTGCGTTCAATGCAGGGGATTTGTACCTGCCCATTGACCGGATCACAGGTTAGTCCTAAGCTGTGCTCCATGGCAATTTCGGCTGCGTTTTCGATTTGTTGTGGGCTACCTTTTAATGCAGCAACTAATCCAGCGGCTGCCATGGAGGCAGCGACACCTACTTCGCCTTGGCAACCCACTTCGGCACCGGAAATAGAGGCATTTTTTTTATATAAAATCCCAATGGCACCAGCGGTTAATAAAAAGTCATTGGCATCTGCCGGTTTTGCATCGGGGTAAAATAATTGATGATATTGCATTACTGCCGGAATAATACCAGCAGCACCGTTAGTGGGTGCGGTAACAACGCGTCCACCGGCGGCATTTTCTTCATTCACTGCCATGGCGTATAAATTTAACCATTGTATACGCTGTGGATGGTTGGCATTGGGGTTGCCTTGTTGTATCAATTTTTTATACAAAGTGGCTGCGCGACGTTGAATTTTTAAACGTCCAGGCAGCACAGTTTGTGTGTGACAACCTTTCTCAATACAGGATTGCATAGCTTGAATTATTTTATTTAATTTTTTTTCTATGTCGGTGTTATTATATCGTGAGTTTTCATTAGCGCGCATAATATCGGCAATGCTTAAATTATGCTGTTGCGTTAGCGCTAGCAATTCTTTGGCACTGTTAAATGGATGGGGGGAGCTGTCTTCTGTTTTTAGCGTTTGTCGGTCGATTTGCTGTTGGCTAATAATAAATCCACCACCAATAGAATAATAAATTTCTTGTTTGAGTAGTTGCTTATCGTCTGTGTAGGCAGAAAATGACATGGCATTGGAATGGAAGTCATAGGTTTTTTTATAATCAAAAACTAGATCGATGGTTGGATTAAAAGCGATTGTATGTTGGTTAAGCAAACGGAGCGTTTGTTTTTTTGGCAATTCATCCCATAACTTTAAGCAAAGAACAG
>CAZGQK010000010.1:44862-59170 GCA_964527645.1 uncultured Legionellales bacterium
CTTTATCACTACCATGTCCGTGTCCAGTGAAGGCGAGTGAGCCGTGTAACTTAACATGGATGCGTTTTATTTTATTTAAGGGCTCCTTAAGGTTATTGAGAAAATCGTGTGCAGCACGCATGGGACCGACTGTGTGGGAGCTTGAGGGCCCAATGCCTATTGAAAACAAATCAAATACACTGATCATTTTTATATCCTTAACCTTCACGTGCTAGTCACCTGTATATTATTTTTTATTGCTAAAAGCAAGTGTTATCGCCAGGGTTATTTTAGGTACAGAAAATTTTAAATACCAATTAAAACAAAAGGTTATATCGGGAGTGTATCACTTTTATAATAACTCTCAGGCTATTTTTACTATAATTAGCTCAGTTTAGCTGTGTGTTTTGCATGATGGGGGTAGGGTGATGAAGTTTGTTTGTTGCCTATTTGTATCTTTTGCTTTCATGTGGAGCACGGGGGCCTTTGCACAATTTTCCAGTCGCGTGCAGTGCGATGTCAATTATTTTATGGCTCCTGCGAAGTTAGATCCGGATAATAATAAGGCGTTGAGCGAAACATATGTATTTTCTTGGTTAATTGCAAAAGCGCAGGCCTCTCGATATCGAAAAACCAGTAGTAGCATTTATGAGCGTGGATTTCCTCGGCAACGTGTGCCAACAGGAAGGAATGTATTTATTTTTGACCCCAAGAAACTTGAGTGGGGTGCTTATAATGCCTATGGCCGTTTGGTTAAAAAAGGCCGTGCCTCGGGGGGGCGTTATTATTGTCCAGATTTGGGTAGGGCCTGTACAACACCGCGTGGTATTTTCCGCGTTTATCGTAAAGGTAATCGACATTGTCGTTCCAGTAAATATCCGCGTCCTCGTGGTGGTGCACGCATGCCGCATTGTATGTTTTTTTACGGCGGTTATGCGATACATGGTTCTTATCAATTGCCCAATTACAATGCCAGTCATGGCTGTATTCGCGTTGCACCTAAAGCGGCGTTGTGGTTGCATCAAAATTTTATTAGATCAGGTACCACGGTTATTGTTAGATCATATGGGCGTCGTCGTTAGTTGGCACAATCACCCTAAACTCTATGTTTTTCAAAATCATTTGGTTAGATACAGGGGTCTTGGTATACTTTGATGGCGCGGTTAGTCGGTGAACTTCTCGCAGGACCTGCAAGGATAAGGATTAAAAACAAATGAAGTTAATGGAATATTTCAAACAGTTGAGCAATAAGCGCATGGCGGCAGTCTTATTGTTTAGCTTTGCTTCGGGATTGCCCTTGGCGTTGACAACGGGCACGTTGCAGGCGTGGTATACCGTGGCGGGTGTGAATATTGTAGCTATTGGTGCCTTAAGTTTGGTTGGCCAGCCCTATGTTTTCAAGTTTTTGTGGGCACCGATTATGGATCGTTATCGTCTTTTTGGGTTGGACCGACGACGTGGTTGGATATTATTAGCACAGTTTCTGCTAGTGGTGGGGTTCATCGTGATGGCGTTGTTAAATCCTGGCGGGCATGCGCTAATTTTGGCGTTTGCGGCTTTGGCTGTTGCAACATTTTCGGCATCGCAGGATATTGCGATTGATGCCTATCGAACGGATATATCCATGGATCATGAGCGTGGCACAGCAGCTTCTTTGAATACGCTGGGGTATCGATTTGCTATGGTGATTTCTGGTGCGTTGGCTCTAATTATGGCTCAAGCCATCGGTTTTAGGTCAACTTATTTGATTATGGCAGGGTTAATGGGGGTGCAAATGCTGATAACGGTATGGGCGCCACGTCCAATTGCCATACAAAATGTGCCAACTACGATGAGGCAGGCCGTGATATGGCCGTGGCAAGAATTTATGTCGCGTAAGAATATTATTCTTATTCTAATTTTTATTGTCATTTATAAGTTGTGTGATGCTTTTGCTTTGTCGTTAACAACACCATTTTTTATTCGAGGTATCGGTTTTAGTCTTGCGCAAGTGGGCACGGTGGCCAAATCAGTAGGGCTATTTGCTTCGTTGTTTGGGGTTGGGGTGGCGGGCATTATTATGCCCAGGATTGGTTTATTTAACTCGCTTTTTTATTTTGGTATTTTGCAGGCGGTATCAAATTTAGCATTTATGGTACAAGCATTGGTTGGCAAGAGCCTTTGGGTGATGGGGTTATCGGTATTTTCTGAAAACTTTTGTGGTGGATTATCTACGGTAGCTTTTGTCGCCTTTTTAATGGCGATGTGCGATCGTCGATTTACCGCCACACAGTTTGCATTGTTGTCTGCCCTAAGTGCCGTTGGCCGCGTTTTTGTTGGCCCTTTTGCCGGCGTGATGGTTGAGCATATGGGCTGGGCAGTTTTTTACTTTTTGACTTTTTTAATTGGTATTCCGGCTTTATTGTTGTTGCAATGGTTGCGCGGCAAAGACTATTTTTCACAGAACATGTTCAAAGCAGGTTAAAAAAAATCTTTAAGTCCTACTTTAAGAAAGTGACCGTCTATTTTTTAAGATGAAGCTGTTCGTTTTTTCGTTGCCGATGCCGAATAATATTAATAAATAGTAAGGTAATGAACAGGATGGCTAAAACAGGAAAAGCCAGTGGAAAAAAAACAATGCCCAGCAGGGTCACAATTAAGGATATTGTGGTGAGAACGATTAAGCCAAGCCCAGTAAGGATTAGGCCGAGTAAAATAGCCATGCATAGGAGAATAATCCCAGTCAGTAAAATACTCCAGGCCCCTGCCGTAATAGCAATGACACCGCCAGCAATAGGAAATATTAGATGCCAGACTGCAACAATGACAATTAGCATCAGTAAAGCGAGCAGCAGTGTTTTAAATAAAGAGCGTTTATCAGTCTGCATAGTCATTTCTCCAGCTTAAATCATTCGAAAATTGTTATTGGTACGAATTTCTTCTTCACTTTAAAGTTCTATAGTAGCATCTAACTATAATAGGTGTTGTTGAGAATCATGTCGTGAGCTTATTTTAACACTTCTTTGACGGATGGCAAGCGGGTCGTAAACAACTGACATTTTTATGGCTAAGAGTATGAGTCTGTCTTACTTTTTCTGGTAGGAATAAAATATATCCAGTCCGTTACCGAGGTTGCTTGATGAAGTTTGTAGGTACCAGGTATTGTTTATAATGTAGCGTATTTGCAATGTATTGATGTTTGATATTAAGCCAACACTGTAACGTATATATATTTTAGGTGAAAAATAACGACCAATGACAAACGAGGATTGTGGCAATAGTGGGTTGCCGACATAAAATGGGTTGACGTCACTCTCAACGCCAAATTCATCCAAACCAAAGCCTTGATAAAATTGTTGCGTAATGCCACCGGAGCTGCTGTCGTCGCTGGAGGTTAGGCTGTCCAGTGCTTGCATTAATAGCGTAATATTTACCGATGAAGCATCGGCACCAGAGCTGTGTCCAAGTATTAAGTAGGATAGAATATCTGCTTGTGAGAGTGCCGGTAGGGATGAAAACAAACTAATTTTTGGATGTTGAAAAGTTCCTTTAATATTCAAACCCACCATAAAAGAAGCGTTGGGCGAGCCTGTTTCCATGCTTTGGAATGCCCGAGCTGCTTGTACGTCGAGGTAGGGGTCGTTTAGTGGGCTGTTAATAAAGTTTAGGGCACCTTGCGTGATGGTCATTACCTTGCCGCGAGTGGTATAGGTGCCGGTATTTGGTAAAAAGAATAGTTTTCCAGTTGCCAATATGCTAGTTGTCGGTTTTTTTATTAAAAGTAGATGCCCGCCAATTTTCCCTTTAATATTATCACCAAAAAAGGTTATATTTTTTCCGGCAGTAAGTGTTATTTGCATGCTGACCTTCCAGAAACTTTTTTTGTGGTAGCCGTTATCAACAAAGATGACGTCACCGGGGAGCTTGGTGACACCGCTGTAGTTTTGAGGTGTGATGCTAGCTTTTGGCAGGAGGATGCTGCCAGTTAGCTGAACAACTTTGCCGTGGATGCTGCCAGAAAGATTGGGTGAAGCATAAATGGTGCGTTCGCCTATTTTTTCTATTAGCACATTGTTTCCGGTTAATTTAAATTTTGTAGAGAGCTTAGTTATCGATGGCGTGAGAGATCCGGTTATATATAGCGGGTTCTTGCTAAATAATTTTCCAGAGTAAAATACTTTTTTCCCCTGAGCATTTATATCTATATTTGCTCTATTTGATATTAGTCCTATTTTTGGTATCTTTAAATAATGTAATCTAATTTTTCCTTGTCCAAAAATATTAGGTTTTGCCAGCGTTCCGCTTAATTTAAATTTGCCAGCAGTATACCCTTGTGGTTTATGAACCTGTCTTATGAGTCCGGTGAGGAAATCTACCCGATTTATGTGCCAATTAATTTGTCCGGCAATGGATTGGTTTGCTTTCGGTAATGCCAACGTGTGAAAGGCAGGCAGGTTAATGTTGCCGGAAAAGTATTCTTTGGTTGAAAGGGTTGCATGCATTTTTGCATGGGCGCCCTGTTGGGTTATTTTCCGGTTAATGAGGCGCTTTTTATAGTATTTTGAAAGCGTTTTTTGTTGATTATGAATTGTATCTTTGTCGGGCCTGTATTTATATTGAAATTGGCATCATTAATATTTTTGCCAGCACCCTTGGCTGCAATATTTATGGTTGCTTTCCCTTTAATTTGTATTTTTTTATTAAGAAACTTGCTAATTACTGCAGTATCAAGCTTTGACGCTTGGATGTTTGTGGCCCAAGATTTGTCTTGATCTAAATTAAAGTCGAAGCACACTTTTCCTTTGCTAGAGTTGAAGCAACTTAAAGGTAGCGTTGAGTTTTTTCTGGATAGTTCTAATTTGCTAGGTTTCTGCAGGTTCCATGTTCCTAGTGAGCTAGAAATTAAGTTAGCTTTTTTGAGTGTTCCCTGCCATTTGTTGTTCTCCCAGTCACCGTGTAATGCGATATTGAGCGTTGCTAATTTATTTTGTATTTTTGCATTGATATTGTGATTTTTAAAATAACCCTCACTATTTAAGGAAATAGCCTTTAGTGTTGCGTGGGAACTTTTTAAGTTTTGTGCCGTTAAATCAATAGACGACGGTTGTTGGTCGCTATTATCAATAAACCACTTGCCGGCTAATTGGCCAATGCGATTATTTTTGAATGATAATCCAGAAGCTTGAATGTTGCCGTTGCTTGTAAGTTTAAGTGGTGTGCCGGACAAGGT
This sequence comes from uncultured Legionellales bacterium, assembly GCA_964527645.1. Taxonomy (GTDB): domain Bacteria; phylum Pseudomonadota; class Gammaproteobacteria; order CAZGQK01; family CAZGQK01; genus CAZGQK01. Next base: position 50,051 of record CAZGQK010000010.1, read on the forward strand.
GCCAGAACTTTTGATTAGGCCGTGTAGACCTGGCCAGAGGTTAGCGAGATTAACCACATCTACTTTCCAATTGAAATTCCACAAGTTGTCGCGGGATAAGTTTAGAGATATTTTCGATCCTGAACCTTGAAGATGGCTGGTAAAAGTAAAATTATTTTTATTTTTATAAAACAAATCTATAGTTCCAGATAAGGTGCGATTTTTATAGAGCATTGCCATGTTATTTATTTGCACCTGTTTGCTTTGTGTGTCACCTTTAGCTTTAAGGTGAAAACTCAAGCGTTGTGGCCATGTTGTATTTATGCGCTTGAGGCTAACAGCGGTTGCTTGAGAATTTATAGACCATTTGAGAGTGGGGTGCCAAGTAATGGTTATTTTGCCATTGACATAACCATCTAAAACAGAGCTTTTCTTGATATCTAATTTCAAACCATTGGTGTTGCCATTACCGGCTAGTTGCCAATTAAAAAGATCTCCTTTGGTGGAGGCTTGTATTTTATAGTTGCTTATCGGTCCTATAGCTTTTATTTCAATCTTGGTAGAATGTAATCTCTGTGAGTTGGCTTTTAAGTTTAGATTGACGTAACGATGGTTGATGACCCCACTTATGGTTAATTTTTTGAATTGTGTGTTTAACTCTTTTTCGGTAGTTATTATTTTTATATTATTAATTTGGCTTTTGCCGATGGTAATGGCAAAGAGGAGTGTAGCTGACTTTTCTTTTTTGTTTGAAACGGAGGCGCGAGTTTTTGGAATTTGGCTTAAATTATGGGAGTTGTTGTTTTTGTCACGGTCATTTTTTCCTGTTTGGGTGAAATCTACGTTTACTTTATTTGCCGCTAATTGGCGAATAATAATATGTTTTTTAAATAATGCCAGAGGCTCTATTTTTAGCGACAACGCATCTATATCCACGCTAGCGTGTTGACTTTGGTAGTGAAACTTATGGATATGGATGGTTCCTAGTAAGCTTCCAGAAAGTGAGTGGTAGCGTAAGTTACCTGAGAGGCTGTTTGCTAGGATACCCATGGTCAAATACAGACCAACTGGGCTAGTGAGCCAGACAATGGCAATGAGTAAGATAATGATGGTAGCTTTAAGCCAACGCAATACGAGTCTCCTTGCTGTGTGGCAGATCTTTGTTGTTCTGACGACGACAATTTGATTATAGCAATTAATTGAGCCTAAAGGAGGGCTGGGGCCCTAGAGTCCAGTACCCATGGAGAATTGCACCCGCCAGTAGCGACTCCAGGGGTAAAGTCCGTTCAGGGGTCTGGCCAAATCCAGCTCGAGTGCTCCTACGGGAGATAGCCACATAATACCGGGCCCAACGCCTTGCTTGTATGAGCCAAACATTTTATTGCTGACATTACCGGCGTCGTAAAAAGCGGTCAAATACCAGTCGCCTTTAATGCGACGTTGCAGTTCAATGCTACCCACGTATAAGTTATTTCCAGGTCCAAGTGCCTGATAGGCATAGCCGCGAATACTTTGGGTTCCTCCGGCAAAGAGCTGCAAGGTTAGTGGTAGGTGGTTTAAATTATCGATGGCGGTGTGTGCGACGGTGGCGCGCAGTAATAGGCGGTTGTTGCGTGCAAAGGTAAGCAAGAATTTGGTTTGCAAGCGTGCTTGTAGAAAACTTGTTTCGGAAATAAAACTTCGGTGAGCGCCGGAAAGCATTAACGTGATGCTATATCCGTGGCTCGGTTTGAGTGCATTATTGCTACGTAGACGTTGCCATTGTATGCTTGGGATCAAAAGATTAGTAGTAATAAACGGAGTGTCTGCTAAATTATATTTTTCGTGCAGTGATGTTAATGAGGTGGTTTGTCGCCAACCTTTAACCATGGTGATATAGCTGACGCCAACGGATCCGGATCGCCCTTCACCTAATTTTGAATTTTGATTACTCAATTGTGCATTAATTTTATATTGATTGGTGGCCGGGTGTCGTCCTGGAATAGAGTACGAGGCGACAAGGTTTTGCACAATTTGTGCGACTCTCAGTGAAGTATTGAAACTGTGACCATAGGCGTTGGTCCAGCGTTTTTCGTAACCCACAATACCGCGTACACCCGTATCAGTACCGTAACCTAAACCATAGCTGTATAGGCGAGAATTTAACAGCTTCAACCTAATTTGGATGGGTACTTCATCGTGAGTTATTTGCGTGATCTCAGGGGTCACGGCCACTTGTGAAAAATAGCCGCTGCTGGCTAAACCTTGTTGCAGTCGGGATAATTTATTATTATTAAAGGGTTCACCTTGCTTATAATTCAGGTAGCGGCGCAAAAATTTTTGACTAAAAGGGCTGACTGAGAAATGGGTTGCTCCAAATCGATAGCGCGGTCCGGTAAAAAAACGTATTTTTATTCTGGCTTGTAACGTTTTTCGATTAATGTAAATGTGGCTGCTCTCCATTTTTGCTTTGAAATAACCTTGTGAAGAGGCGAGCGAGTATAGTTTGTCTTTGGTTTTATTGTATATTTGAATGTTAAGTGAGTGAGATATTTTTAAAGGATGGTGTGCTAAAAAGTGTTGTAGTCTATGGTTGTATTGTCCGGGGCCAATAAGTTTAATATCAACTTGTACAATGCGTACAACCGGGCCTTTGTCAATCTGAAAATAAGCGATCCAGGTGTTTTGTTCGTGTTTGAGTTGTGAGGTGATAGTGGGTTGAAAATAACCAAAAGGCTGCATAGCAAGTTTAATCTGTTTAGGCGCTGCTCGAAAAAAGCGTTGTATTTTTGCCTGGGTCGGGCGCTTTTTCCATCGCGATTTATGTGCCTCTAGGCGTTTGTTGACATTTTTTAAGATATTGTTCTGTATGCCAGTTATTTTGATTTTCAACGTGGAGGTTGCGTAAATGGGTATTGCGCAAGCCATGCATAAAAGTATTAAAAATGTACATATTTTTTTCATAGAGTTCCATTATAGACAACTTGGCTGAGATATCCCATCACTATATGGCGCTGGTTCTGCTATGGATTTATTTGTGTTGAGGGTGGTGGTTGAGTTTTTGGTGTAGTTCTAGGAGCAGGTCGGTGGCGTGTTTGAGGCCATGGTAGAAAGCAAAAAATTGGTATTTTTGTTCTAATGTCTGAGCTGTTGCGGTGGGGTCTTGGCGGCTTGTGGGTAGTTTTTCCATGACAGATTGCAATTGCACGATAGTTTGATTGATTTCGGCATGAGCAATTTTTGCTTTAGGATTTAGAATTTTTTTGGAAATTTGGTTGAAAAATTGATAAGTGGGTTTCTGTAGGTTACGCAAACATTGATCAATTTCTTTACTAAAAATACCTGGATTGGGTTTTTTCTCAGCCTGGTAGATTTGCATCAATGCGTTGAAGAGGTTTTCTTCCAGCGTCAAAATGCTGTGGTAAGCATATTCGTTGGGCGCGGCGTTGAATTTGTGTGAAGAAATTTCAGTGAATAAACGATTGTTACTAGCAATCATTTTGCGAATGCGGGTGATGATGGGTTTGCTTGCTGTCGGTGGAGAATTTTGCTCGATGTAAACGAATAACAGGGTTTGATACAGTTTACCGATTAGCCGCAGCGTTTGCGCCAATTGTTCGCGCAGTTGTTCTTTAGCTCGATAGGGAAAAATAGTAACGGTGGTCAATACAGCAATGCAGCAGCCTAGTATAATTGCAAATGATCGATACATGGCATAGTCCCAGGGCTCGTGATAATGCGAGCTAATGAGCATAACGATGATAGCGGTGGCGGAGGCCATTTTATAACCAGCAAAATGTTCAATGAAATAGGTGGCAACAAAAACAATCACAAAACCAACGGGGAGGTTAAGCCATTCATTTTGAGCAACCAGGAAATAGCCAAGTAAGCCAATGCCAGCACCAATGATGGTGCCAATGATACGCTCATAGCCTGCTCGAGTGGTGCTTTCCATGCGTCCAGTTTCTAGGCTGGATTGCATGACCAGCAGCGCTGAAATAACAATCCAGTAACCCCCGGGAATGTTAAAGTAAAGATAGATAGCCATAGCGATGATGCTGGCGATAGCCGTTTTTAGTGCATGTTTAGCTTCAATCGGGCGGCGCTTAACTATGTTTAGGTACCACAGCATACATTTCCCTGCTGTTTTTGTGTTAGGTTCTATCCGTGTTGGATTAAGCATACAGGAATATAAGGGATTCTGCAGCTCCTTTGTATGCTGGTCGGTCAGTCATAGCTGTTTTGGCTAAATATGTGTTAACATTGCAGCGCTTGATTTGAATGTGGGTAGACCCCTAATGTTACCCCTGTTTAAATCGCGGCATCCAGGGTGAGGTTAGGAATAACAGGAGGTTACCATGAAATTATTGTTCATTAATTTACTATTGCTGGCGTTGCCTTTTTTGTTCGCCTCAGTGCAGCAACGGCTTTATCCTTCTAATATTTCTCTGCTGGTCTACTATCGTTATTTTGTTTTTTTTAATGTAATTTTAGTAGGTTTTTTCTTGGTAGGTCGATTGTTTTTCCGTGGCCCACAAGATGCTGCCGCCATGGGATGGGCATATACACCGCTTTATACCCAATATGCGTTGACAATTCTTAGTATTGTGATAATGGCTTTGGTTACCTTGTTTAGTCGCGGGAGCCTTAATCTTGCTGCGGCCATTTGCTGGTCTATTTTCTTATTGTTTTCTGTTGTTATGCACCTTTTTGAATGGCATCATGGTGCTTTGAAGTTGACACCTATTATTTTAGTACACCTTGTTTTTGATAGTATCGTTGCTCTTATTTTACTTAGATTTGTATTTTTATTGAAAAATGCATCACGCAAGCAACGATTTTCTTACCAATTGCTTTAGTTAGGATTATTTAGCGATGAAGAAAAGACCTGGATATTGTTACCTGGCATGGGTTTTCTTAATATTTTTGCTATTCGCTAATGTTGCAATGGCACAATCTAAAAACATTGCTTTTTTAATTGATTTAAAGGGGGCCATTGGTCCAGCTAGTCATAGTCTTGTGGTTGAGGGAATTGCGCGAGCAGAAAAAAAACACGCTAGTTTAATTGTTTTGCGATTAGATACTCCAGGTGGGCTGGTTCGATCTATGCGGGCGATGATCAAAAGTATTCTAGTCTCACCAATACCTGTGGTTACCTATGTAGCGCCAAGCGGCGCAAGGGCGGCAAGCGCGGGGACTTATATTTTATATGCAAGTCATTTCGCTGCTATGGCTCCAGGCACGCATTTGGGAGCAGCTACGCCTGTGCAGATGGGCATTGGTGGCGGGGGCAAAAAGCCTGGCGAATCGAAAAAAGATAAAGCGGCAAGTAAAAGCAAACAATCGAGCGCTATGGAACGCAAAGCACTTAATGATGCGCGTGCCTATATTCGTAGCTTGGCGCAATTACGGCATCGCAATGTAAAGTGGGCGGAGCAAGCGGTTACGCGCGCGGCTACTTTATCGGCGAAAGAAGCACTGCGAAAAAATGTGATTAATTTTGTGGCCAACGACATACAAGATTTATTGCGCCAATTAAATGGTAAAGTGACGGAGATAAAAAACACGCAGGTGAAGTTAGCGACTAAGGACATGCGTGTTATTGTTTTTGAACCGGGATGGCGGTACAAATTTTTAAGTACTATTACAGATCCTAACCTTGTCTATATTTTATTGATGTTGGGAATTTATGGCTTATTTTTTGAATTTTTTAATCCCGGGTTTGTGTTGCCCGGCGTGATAGGCGGCATTGCTTTGTTGGTGGCCTTGTATGGGTTGCATTTATTGCCGGTTAATTATGTCGGTTTGGGGTTGATATTTTTAGGCGTAGCTTTTATTGTGGCCGAGGCATTTCTGCCCAGTTTTGGTGCGCTAGGGATTGGTGGCGTGGTTAGTTTCGCTATCGGTTCGGTGATGCTTATGAAAACCGATCTACCTGCTTTTAAAATAGCTGTTCCTGTTATTGTTGCTGTGTGCGCAGTTACTTTGGTCGCGTTTTTGGGTATGATTCATTTAGTGCTGCGCGCCAGAAGACGTCCCGTGGTGAGCGGTAGTGGCACGTTGGTGGGTTTGACGGGGGCAATTAGCAAAGATACCCAGGGGCAAACCTGGCTAAAAGTATCTGGTGAACTGTGGCGTGTTGCCGATGGTGAGCAATTTGCTGCGGGACAACAGGTACGGATCATTGAGGTAGTTGGATTGCAATTGAAAGTAGAAAAAGAAAAAATTTAAAATAAGACATGTCTCCCGTTTGCATGGGAGACAAGGTCGATAGGGATTCCAAAGGGGAATGATGCAACACTCCCTTTTGGTCGCTGTCCACGCGGGGTTCCCGCGTAGGCGAAATAAAACAAGAAAGCAATCTCGGGGGCTTGCTGCCGAGTTGTTGAACCGAAGGAGAAATATTATGAACATTTTCATACTTGTTATCATTGTACTGGTTTTGTTGGTTTTATTAAGTGCTGTTAAAGTGTTACGAGAATATGAGCGTGGTGTGATTTTTATGTTAGGGCGCTTTTGGAAAGTGAAAGGTCCGGGATTGATATTTGTTATCCCAATGGTGCAACAAATGGTGAGAGTACAATTGCGAACTGTAGTTATGGATGTCCCCAGTCAAGACGTTATTTCGCGTGACAATGTATCGGTCAGAGTGAACGCGGTGCTTTATTTTCGCGTGGTTGATCCTGAAAAAGCGATCATCCAAGTGGAAGACTATTTTGAGGCGACTAGTCAATTGGCGCAAACGACTTTGCGTTCCGTGTTGGGACAGCATGATCTAGATGAAATGTTGTCTGCGCGTGATAAATTAAATAAAGATATTCAGTCGATCTTGGATGAAGCTACTGATGCGTGGGGAATTAAAGTAGCGAATGTAGAAATAAAACATGTGGATATTGATGAAAGCATGGTGCGGGCGATTGCTAAGCAGGCAGAAGCAGAGCGGGCGCGGCGTGCTAAAATTATTAATTCAGAAGGGGAGCTGCAGGCAGCGGAAAAATTAAAATTGGCTGCAGACATTTTATCTACACGTCCTGAGGCTTTGCAGTTGCGTTATATGCAAACGTTGTTAGATATTGCTGGTGATAAAACTAATACCATTGTTTTTCCATTGCCAATACAATTACTGTCGAAGTTTAATGAATGGGCCAAGGATTCTGAAAAAAATGGCTAGGATAGAGCAGCAGCGGGGATTTAAAACTTATACTATTGTTGCAAAAGATGGCTCAACAGAGGCAACCTTTATTCCCGAAAAAGGTGGTATGGGTGCGCAAATTATAATGTCTGGCGTACAGGGGCCGCGAAAATTATTGTATCAACATGATGAATTTTGGCATCACGACATGCAAGACTTACCGGGAGGGTGGCCTTTTTGTTTTCCGGTATGTGCGCGCTTGGAGCGGCAGGGGCAAGTGGGTGCTTATTTATATGACGCCAAAATTTATCAATTACCGATACATGGTTTTGCCTGGTCTTTGCCTTGGCGAGTGACGGACCAGCGTGACGACATGTTGGAAATGTCGTTGCAAGACAGTGAATTAACACAAGTCAATTATCCTTTTCAGTTTATCGTTACCTTGCGTTATCAAGTTAAGCGCGGATTACTCACCTGTGAACAATCGTATACGAATACAGGCGATGTGGTAATGCCTTATAATGCAGGCTTTCATCCGTATTTTTTAACGCCCATGCCAGGGCAGGGTAAGGATGCGGTGACACTGGATTATAAGCCTACCCGTCGTTTTAAATACAATAAAAAACTTACCGATTTGGTGGGGGAACTGGATTTATTTGATTTGCCAACATCGATTGCCAATCCACACATTAATGAACAATTAACGGCGGTGGGTGAAGCTAAAGAAGTGGTCTTGCGTTATGCGGATGGTGATGTGATTCGGCTGTGTGCACAAGGTGTTGAGGATCCCAATTTGTTTCCTTATATTCAGCTTTATACCATGCCGGACAAGCCTTTCTTTTGTGTAGAGCCGTGGATGGGTTTTCCAAATGCTATGAATGCTGTTCAGGGCATGCGCTTTTTGCAGCCTGGGGCAACGGAACATGGGTTGTTAAAACTGAGTTTAGAAACATCTTTGTAATAATTAGGGGGCTTTTAATGAAAAAATTTATGCTGATTTTTGGTTTATTGAGTTTATTTTTTACCGCGACGATTTGTGCGAAAAAGTCAGCACCTTTTCCTAATAAAACCCTAGTAGTGAAGATGTATCGTACGGTGACCAAAGGTAAGGGTAAAAAATTAGGGACCATCACCATTAAACCAACGCGTTACGGTGTATTATTTACGCCTGACTTAAAGGGTTTGCCTCCAGGGGTGCACGGTTTTCATATGCACGCCAATCATTCCTGTGCGCAAGGTGGCAAAGCGGCTGGTGGACACTGGGATCCAAAAAAAACTGATAAGCATTTGGGGCCTTATAATGCCCAGGGACACTTGGGTGATTTGCCGGTTTTATTGATTGATGAAGACGGTAAGGCAACTTTGCCAGTTTTGGCACCACGCTTAAAAATGCGCGATTTATACGGACATAGTTTAATTATTCATGCTGGAGGGGACAATTATTCAGATCAACCGCTACCATTGGGTGGAGGGGGCACGCGCATTGCTTGTGGATTGCTGCCTACGGCTGTCGGTGCAAAAAATTCTAAAAAATAGTGCTTCCTTATAGGTGTTAAGAATGGTTTTCGCAGAGGAAATACCTTATCAAACAAATAGTTTTATCGCTTTTCAAGCGATTAAACATTTCCCTTGGGCAGTTTTTTTAGACAGTACCACTATGGGGCGTTACGATATTATCAGCGCTAATCCACGTGTCAAACTAACTACGAGCGGTAAAATAAGCACGATTGATGATGGTTGTACTGTACGTGAGACAAGTGAAGACCCCTTTACGTTGTTGCAAAAAATATTAGGACCGCCAATCGAAAATAATACCGGGTTGCCTTTTGTCGGTGGTGCGTTGGGTTATTTTAGTTACGATTATGGCAATTTTATTGAAAATATACCCGCGCGAAAAAGCACTGACATAAGTATTCCAGAAATTGCCATCGGTATTTACGATTGGGCATTGGTGGTTGATCATCAGCAAAAGCGCAGCTATGTGACAGGTATTGATCAGCCGCTTTGTTTAGCTATGAAAGAATTGTTTT
>CAZGQK010000011.1:0-1790 GCA_964527645.1 uncultured Legionellales bacterium
CTCGTGGTTCCCGGCGTTAAGGATAAATCGTGGCATGTTAAAGTTAAAGGTTTTTGCGGTGGCGCTGTAATCGTAACTGTTCCGGTGCCTGGTACGGATTGTCCAATAAGGTTTGTCGCAGTACATGTGACCAGATCCGACCCCGCACGCATGCCAATCTTAGGCGTGTACGTATAAGTTGTAGGATCCTTAGTTGGACTAAGGACGCCATCTCTATCCTTACAACTTATGGTACCCTGGAATGATGCAGGAGAAACCGTCGCTTTAATCGAAAAGGCTGAATCTCTTTCCGATTTTGTTATGCTAGATGTTCCATTTGGCATAGTAACTTTAACACTCAAATTACCAGCATAAGCATTAATTCCAAATCCTAACAGGGTTAACCCCAGTAAAATTTTTATTATTTTTTTCATTTTTTTATCCTTACTTTTAAAACTTTTAAACTTTTGACAATAATGTAGGGGTGTAGTTACGAACTAAAGGTGCAAGTATTGGCCGTGCACTTAACGTGCAGGATAACCCTCGCAGTCGTCTCCGGATCAGCACTATTATTATCATTGATCTCATCACAAATAATCACAAAAGGAGTGCCAACGGGGTAGTTGTGAAGTGCATATTGAGCTCTGTTCCAGGACATGTTCCACTTTGACCGTAGAAAGGTTAGCTGAGGCGGCGAGCCGAACAACGCAGACCAACAGCTAACTTCGCCATAATTAGTGTGTACGGGGGGTCGCAGGGTGGCAGTCACCGAAAGCTGCGGTAGCTGGCCCTTGTTGAAAACCGACGTATGATTCCACGTCATTTTGGCACCTCCCTGCGTCACGGCACCGCCATCGGCATAAGCTTCTCCTGTTCCTAATAACAAAAGTAGGCAAGCTAAAATAGATATTATTTTTTTCATTTTTTTATCCTTATTTTTAAATTTTTGAAAATAATTAAGGTTATTTAACCTGTTATAAAATAAGTTAAACTCAAGCCGATATCGTTACTTTTTAAACTATTTTTTAAATAAGTGCCGCTCTCAAAGAACCCTGGAATACTTTTTTGTTCGTTAGCTGTTTGTGCATAGCCTGCATTACCGTATTGATAGCTAACGCTTAATTGCAGATTATGGCGCAACTGATAATCCAAGCCAGTGCCAATAGCATAAGTAAAATAATGTTTTTTCAAATCGCCATAGGCGGGAAAAACGGTGCTAGGTTCAGCTGTGCCGGGTGCATTATTGGCTTGAAAATCACGTGTGCTATTAAAGCTATAACCTGCCGCTGCAGAAATAAATGGCATTAAGTTGCCCCAGCGATACAAGTCTACTTTTCCTTGCAGCATCAAAGTTTGACGCGCTAATTGATATTGATACGCCCATTGTGCTAAACCCACCGAATCTTGTTGGATATCACCATTAATAGTGCTCGGAGAATAATACGTATAAGCCGCACCTAAACTGTAAAAAGGTAGGAAAGCGCTATCTCTTGCCCAACGATAACCCGCATCCAGTGATAAAAAAGCCTTTTTTTGTGCGCCTGTAGTTGTGTAAACATCCGGTAATGTGGGAACTCCACCCGCGGGCTTATTCGCTACCGTAGCGGTTTTTTGCACTTTTAACATACTCATCCCACCGCCAGCGCTCACATAAAAGGAACTCTGCGCGAGTTGCGTGCTCACCATCGCCTGAGCGGAACTAGTCATTGTTAGGGGTTGTTGTTTGATATTTGTAGAGGGCGATGATTTATGTTGCATTTTTTCTGCGACAACAACAGGTTGTTTAGTTTTAGATTTTTTGGTTTTTTTAA
>CAZGQK010000011.1:1890-2278 GCA_964527645.1 uncultured Legionellales bacterium
CAGCTTTAACAGCTTTAACAGCTTTAACAGCTTTAACAGCTTTAACAGCTTTAACAGCTTTAACTGCATTCACTTTTTTTACAGGGTTAACTGCAGTTTTCACAGGTTGAGTAGCTGCTAATAAAGATGTGGCTGCAAGCCCCAAACAAATACTGCCCATACAAATAGTCAATTTTTTCATAATGCCCTCACTAAATTTAGTTAAAATTAATTTATAAAAGAATATTCCTCTCAGTTTGATGCCCAAGGATAACAGCAGAACCTTAAGGAATTCTTAAGGAATTATTAAGAAGTAAAAAAATATACTTAATAAAAAATACCCTGCAATTATAGATGTATTATGTCGCCAAATTTAAGGTATAATTACGACAAAGTGTCATATCCTTAA
>CAZGQK010000011.1:2378-58607 GCA_964527645.1 uncultured Legionellales bacterium
CCACAATTTGATTTTTAAATTACAATTTTACCTAATATCAATCTATTTATTAAATTTAAAGGTTCTAATTAATAAAAAAAAATACCCTGCAATTATATATGTATTATGTCGCCAAATTTAAGGTATAATTACGACAAAGTGTCATATCCTTAAACTATGATCCACAATTTGATTTTTAAATTACAATTTTACCTAATATCAATCTATTTATTAAATGTAAAAACAATCATCTCGTGCCGGTATATAGATAGAAGGCCACACGTTGCTACAGCGATTCCTTCGAAACCTAATGCAGCATGGATTGATTTAGAATCACCTGATCTTGAAGCGCCTGCGGATGCTATGCAGTTTTCAGAGAGCAGAGACAGGGCTCAGAACATCAGCTAGCTCACAGCGTTTTTCCTTTTCCAAAGCTATAAGTTATCTTTTTAAAGCCATGTGTTGGTTGTGGCCGGCGTTCTTGCTAATATTCTGTTGAGTGTTTTATGCATAAGATTGAAACCTTAGGTGTTGCTGAGATACTCCTGCACTACATTTAGCCCATCGACCGTGGCGCTCAAAACGCTCAATAGTAGAGTTTTAACCCATTTATTTTCATTTAAATTCTTCATTATTATGTATCCATGCGCCTGATTAATTTTCCCAAAGTTAATGTTGGGGTATAAAGGGCGCGTAATTTAAGGAAGGTAGCAAACTAGTGTACAAAATAGTAATAGTCGCGGGAAAAATTTTTAATTTTAGTATATTTTTCAATAGGATATAATGTTTTGGCGAGATAATATTGCTAATAGGTTAGCTGGTGACGGTTTTATAGACGCTGTCATTTTTGACAGTCTAGGTGAAATAGTGTAGTGTCCAGACAATAATTCTTTGTAGTTACCTGTAGGCATCAATTAATAGAGTTATTTATTAGAATATTAAGAAGGGTTACTGTAATGCTCAAAGACAGAAAGTATCCTCGTGGCTGCTGGATCTCATCACTTTATTTTACGCAGGGCCTTCCGTTTGCCGTTGTGACTATGCTGTCTACGATAATGTATAAAGATCTTGATGTTTCAAATATTCATATTGCATCTGTTACTAGTTTGTTTTTTCTTCCATGGGTTTTGAAACCTTTATTTTCACCTTTTATTGAGAGTGCATATACTAAGAGGCGGTGGACCTTGTATATGGAAATTGGCATGGTGGCAATATTTATTTTATTATTTTTAAGTATTTATAGTTCGCATTTTTTTGTTTTTAGTGCGATCTTGTTCTTCGCGCTAGCCTTATTTTCCTCATGGCATGATATCGGGTCGGATGGAGTTTATTTGCTGACATTGAATTTGTCTCAACAATACCACTATGTTGGGTTGCGGAACTGTTCCTTTCAGGCTGCACGACTTTTTTGCCAAGGGGGATTGATAGTAATGGCGGGGTGGTTAGAGAATAATTGGCAGGTAGATCACTGGAGAATTTTGTCTTGGCATGTTACTTTTGGAATTTTAGCTTTCATTATGCTATCACTTTTTGGTATGCATCGCTATGTACTGCCGAGAACAGAGTTGCCGGGACAAGCAAAACTGAAGCTTAAAAGTATCGTGCCTACCACCAAACATATTTTGCAGGAGTGGCTGGGGTTGCCGCAAGTAATCTTACTTAGTGTTTTTATATTAATTTATAATTCTGCTGATGCTCAGCTCATGCGCATAGTTCCACTCTTCTTTATGGATCCTTCTGCTCGCCACGGCCTCTCATTGAGTGTATTACAGATGGGTGAGGTTCAGTCCGTAGGTGTTGGATCCTTTATTGTTGGCTCGTTTGCACTTAGTTTTTGTTTGAGAAAATTTAATTTGAAGACAACGTTGCGTTGGGCCACAGTATTTCTCTTTGTGTTTAATAGTGGTTATTTGGGTTTGGCGCTTTATCCTAAGAGCGCAATAGGTATTACCTTTGCTGTTTATGGTGCGGCTCAATTTATGTTTGGCTTTTGCAACAGTGCCTATATGGCGTTTCTTATGCAGCAGGCTGGCCATCAGACTTATCGTGCCGCATACTACGCGTTGGCAACAGCTACAATGTCGTTGAGTTTTTTATTGTTTGGACTGTTGGGCGGCTATATGAATCATCTGCTAAATAATTTCTTATTCTTTCTGTGGATTGTTTTTCTTGGAGCGTTCATTATGGTTTTTACTTATTATTTTACCAAACGATACGGGGTAATATAATGAAATTAAAAGAGCTTCATGAAAAATTAAAATATGCCAAAACGGTTTCTGCGGTTAATGCTATCCTGAAGTCATTTTTATCCAGCTATGGGATAGACACGTTTGCGTTGACCTGCTATTACAAAAAGGGAAAAAGGCAGAATACAGTTGTAGAATATTCTTATATATCTCCAAGCTTTCAAACTTGGCATGATCATTATCACAGTGAAAATTATGATGAAATTGACACAACTTCTCAACAAGCTAAATTAAGTAACCTGCCGGTTTTCTGGGAAATTCACCAGCAAATAGCAGAATCAAAAACACAGCGTGAAAGAAAAATGCGTTTAGATTCCTTGTGGTTTGGCGCTGACCGCGGACTAACTATTCCTGTTCACAGAGATGGAGGGGAAAAGGCTATCCTCATGGTAGAGCAACTTCAGGGAGAGCACTGTCTGGATGATTGGGCGACGTTACAATATGAGTTATTGGCGGGCGCACACTATTACTATCATTATTTGCGAGCACGACTTCTTAAAGAGCGGCCCCGAGCTAGCAATCAATACCAGTTGAATGATCGACAGATGCAATGCCTGAAGCTGGTAGCTGAGGGATACTCTATGGATGAGATTGCTAAGAAACTTAAAATTACTGAACGTACTGTCAATTATCATATACAGAAAATGAATAAAAACCTAGGGACCAAGAACAAATACCTGTCTGTTGCGAAAGCACGGCGAGATGGGTTGATTGAATAAATAAACTATTTCATGCAGTTGTATGAGTTAGTGCAGGATTACCCGTAGTGTTGCCGATTTATGAGAATGTGTTTTGTGAAGACAGCTGTTGGAAAATAGGCCCTAGTTGTTGATTAAGTTCAGGGTGGAAGGTGGCGACCATGATATTATTTTCTTGAACTAATACGGGATCATTATTATGTTTTGCGAGTATTTGCACTTGCTGGCCGGTGCGCGTAATTTTGGGTGCGCGGATAAATAACATAGCTGGCAGTGGGGTGTTCAGCTGTGTTTGATCGGCGCTGGCGACAAAGCTATTAATTTGCGAACCATAAGCGTTGCGGGTAATGTCGATGTCAATTAAACCTAGCGAGGGTTGCTGGGGATCAACCTTTTTCGCTAATAAAATAGCCCCGGCACAAGTACCGAAAATTAGTTTTTGTTGCTGATGAAAATCTTTTAAGGCTTGCATAAACGACCAGGGCTGCATTAATTTTAATAGCGTCGTGCTTTCTCCGCCGGGAATAATAAGCATGTCAATAGATTGTAATTGCACTGGTTTTTTAATGAGCCGCCAGGATATGTTTAATGCTGTAAGCGCTTGCGCATGAGCAGCAAAACCACCTTGTAGTGCTAAAATGCCAACTTGCATGCTTAGTCGCCGCGTGTTTGTAATAAATCAGCAGGCGCCAACTGATCGATATTGATGCCAACCATGGGTTCGCCAAGATCTTCTGATAATTTAGCAAGTAATGCAGGATCTTCATAATGCGTGGTTGCTTGGACAATTGCTTGCGCACGTTTTTGTGGGTTACCAGATTTAAAAATTCCTGAGCCAACAAATACCGCCTCTGCACCAAGTTGCATCATTAAAGCAGCATCCGCGGGAGTCGCAATGCCACCGGCGGCAAAATTAGGTACCGGTAGCTTGCCATTTTGGGCCACTTGTTTAACTAGCGCGAGTGGTACACGCATTTCGCTAGCGGCTTCTGCTAATTGCTGATCACTAAAAGTTTGTAATTGTTTAATGGCACTGTTAACGGCGCGCATGTGGCGTACAGCCTCGACGATGTTACCGGTACCAGCTTCACCTTTGGTGCGCAACAGTGCGGCGCCTTCGTGAATTCGACGTAAGGCTTCACCTAAATTACGGCAGCCACAAACAAAAGGCACTTTAAATGATTTTTTTTCAATATGGTGTTGATCATCAGCGGGTGTTAAGACTTCGCTTTCATCCACAAAATCAACGCCGAGTGCTGTTAATATTTGTGCTTCGACAAAATGGCCAATGCGCACTTTTGCCATCACTGGAATACTGACGGCTGCTTGCACATCTTTAATCATTTTCGGGTCGCTCATGCGTGCCACACCGCCGTCACGTCGAATATCTGCTGGTACGCGCTCAAGCGCCATGACAGCACAGGCACCAGCTTGTGCTGCTATCATTGCCTGTTCGGCATTTACCACGTCCATGATGACGCCGCCTTTTAGCATTTCAGCCAAACCTACTTTAAGCGCAAAACTATCTGACATTAAGTGCTCCTGAATATCTAGAGTTTAAATTGTTTAACTATATGTTGATTTTAATATAAGCCCCGGCTTTTTGTTTTTGTAACCATTGCTGAAATTTTTGTTGGTACTTTTGATTGAGTACCATTTGTTTTATTTGCACTTTAGTCGGCGTTAAATTACTTTTTTTTGTGCCTTCCAATTTAATGACATGGAAACCGTTGGCAGCACGCAATGGTCCGGCCACGCCATCAGCTTTCATTTTTTGAAGTGGTTGTGTAAACATGTCTGGCAGGTCTGCTAGTGTCCGCCAACCAAGATCATTCGTCGCGGGGGTTTGTGCAACATTGGTTTTAGGGATAATGATTTTTTTTAAAGCAGTGCCATGTTGTAATTGTTCTTTAATATTATTGGCAATTGCTTTCGCCTTTTCTATTTCTGCAGGACTTGGTGTGGCGCTTAAAGGAATAAGAATGTCGGCGACATGATATTTTGTGGCACCTTGCCCACTAGTCTGGTATTGCTGGTACAATTTGTTGATTTCAGCGCTGCTAACCTTTACATCGCCACTGACAATTTGCATGCGCAATTTACTCATGATCATTTGATCGCGAATTTGTGTGCGATAAGCAGAAAAGCTCAAGCCCGTGGCTGCTACCTTTTGCTTTAATTGTGCGAGGGTTAATTTATTTTGTTTGGCAATATTGCTAATTGCCTTGTCAGTCTCACTGGAGGTTGCAGTAATTTTTGCTTTTTGTGCTAGTTGCAATTGTATTTTTTGGTTGATTAATTGATTAAGTACTTGACGTTCTAATAAAGAATTGGAGGGTAATGGTGCCTTGGCGTTGCGATATTCATTTTTAGCGACGGTTACCGCTTGGCTCAGTTGAGTTTGTGTAATGATGTCGCTATTCACCACAGCAGCAATTTGGTCCAGTGAAACAGTGGGCGTTTTGCTAGGCGAAGGTAGTTGTGCTGCCAGAGCAAGGTTGGTGCTCGCAATAAACATGAGGCTAGCGGCTAAAACTGGGTAGATTTTTTTATTCATAATAGTCACCTTTAGTGAAAAATGTTCTGATAGTTAGGTAAGTTTGCAGCGATTATATCACCTGGGTCCTTGTTTCCAAAGCTACTTAACCCCTTGAATAGCACTTGAATATAGTAAGTGGTGGTAAATTGAGTTTGAGTTATGCCATTGGTGGTTAAAAGACCCGTATAGCTTTTGTTAAACATAAGGCGCAGGGCCCAGCAGCAGGTATCGTATTGAAGACCGGTAAAGTATTGAAAAGGCCGCTTATTTCCAACATCGTAATTCAGATAGCCAAGTGCGCTCCAGCGTTCACTGAGTGGCCAGCCAAGACCCAGATTGAAGAAGTTGTAGTTGGGGGGTGGCTGTGAGCGTATGAAGGTATAGCCTAGCGTCAGTGTGTGCCGGTGATCACGGGTATATGTGGTGGAGGCGCTGTAACTTGTTAACACATGGTTATTGATATCCCAGGCAGCGGAGGCTCTGGCAGACCAGCGTGTCGTTGGGTAGTAGGACAGCGTGGCGACTAGGGGAGATAGATGTTGTGCTGTCGGGGTGACCGGTACAAAGTTACCCTGTGGAATTGGCAGGCTCAGTGTATTCGTGAGATCGACTCGGGGAGGGGTGAAATAATTGATGATACCTAAGCTGGCACTGAGCAATTGTGAGCTGTCTTTGGTGCGCAGCAGTCGGCTGGTGACGCCAAGGCTCACTTGATTGGCGTTTTGTAAGCGGTCATAACCGGTAAACGCGTTAGTGCTGTAGAGTTGGTCAAAACTAAAGCTCGATAGTGAGGCATCAAAATTAGGAAGATTATCTTGATCGGTGTAGGGCACGTACAAATAAAAAACGCGCGGTTCTAGTGTTTGCAAATAGGTGTGATGTCCTAAGTGTATTTTACGATCCAGATAAATGCCGCTATCCACACTAAAAATTGGCAAATTACGTGACATGGTGTTTGTCTGTTCCGCGGTTGGGTTTTGAATGGAATAGACTGTGCTGTCTAATTGTATTTGTGGTGTAAAATAAATAGCTTTCCAGTTTAAGGGCAAATCAATACCTGGGCGCAGATGTAAGCGCGGTCCTTGGGGGACGTTAAACAAGATTGGGCTGGAATATTTAAAATTAACCAGTTGATTTTGTAAGGTCAGATCGAATCCCTTGTAAAAATTGGGGTAATCAGCATTAAGATCAAATTCAGGTAGACGCCAATATTGATCGAGTACCGGGGTTTGGTCGATCACATGCAGTGTCTGAAAGCCTTGTAGCAGCGCTGTAAATTGCCAATGTTGCCCCTGATAGATAAGGTTTGCTTGATTGAGTAACTGGTTGGCGAGAACATCCGTGGCATTGACCGAAAAATTATTTAAGTAGTAGTCGTCAGTAACATAATTTAAGTGAATGTCGCTGCTCCAGCTGGAATTGAATTGCGTGTGATTATTCAAGGATAAAAACGCACGGGAGTTACTATCTTTTTTGAGTTGTTCCAAGTAAGTATGATTAGTGGCATTATCAGGATGCGTCGCTAGGGTTCGCTGGCGAAAGCTGGCAAAGGCTTTGTCGTCTGGTAAATACGACACATTCACTGTGTTAGTTTGTCCTGCGCTGTGTTGGTTTAAATAACGGAATAAAAGATTGAGTTGGGCGCCACTGTTGGTGTACCAAGTGGGGGTGACGGTGGCGTCGTAATTTGGCGCTAGGTTAAAATAATAAGGGATACCGAGTTGGTAGCCGCTGTAAGAATTGGAACTTAGGATGGGTAATAAAAAACCCGCTTTTCGTCGTTTATCTATGGGGAAAGAATAATAGGGTGTGTAGAAAATAGGGATATGTTTAAATTTAAGGATGGCGTTTCTGGCGTAGCCGCGCCCTTTTTTTTGGTCCAATTTAATGTAAGAGGCTTGAATGACCCAAGATGGGTTCAATGGGTTGCAGCTAGTGTAGGTGGCATGATGCAGTTCAAGCAGTGTCGGGGAGGGGCGCTTTGCCTTACTTGCTTTGCCCCAGGCGTCCAGTGTTGCCCCGTTGTATTGGGTGGCCAAGTGATAGAGTACATCTTTTGCGGAATAGACATTAGTCACTCGGTTTAGGTTGGCCGTTTGGCTAACCATGAGTTTGCCTGCCTCTATGGCGTGGACATGGCCGCGTAGTTTGATCTGTGAAATATTGCCCTGATTACGAAATAAGTAAGCTTTATCTGCTTTGATTATCCGCCCGGGCTGGGTTATAACAACATTTTTTTGCAATATGGAGGTACCCTGTTCGGTGAAAAAGGCGGGCCCTTGTGCGGTGATGTGAGTTGCGCTTTGCTTGATGGCGGCAGGATGTGGCGTTGCCAGCACGAAGCTGGGCTCTTTATAGTATCCCTGGCATAAATTCTTAGTATTTTTGTCGGATATCCAGTTCAGTGCCGCTGCAATTTCTTGATTGCTGCGTTGCTTGCGTTGTTTTCTGGTGTGGGTTTTGCTAGCCTTGGCAGCATTGTGAGGCGAAGGAACGTTGCTGGTGGCGAAGGATGTTGCGGCGATGAGCAATCCGGTACCAATGAGTGGCCTGGTTAGGGCACTTAGCATTATTCGGAGTGTTTGAGCTAAAGTTTTTTTCACTAGTAAACTCTTCATGAGTAAAGCACGAATAGTAACCTCTCTGAGTGCATTTGACCATGGTGAAAGAAAGGATGGTTGGTTGATGTCGAGATACAGTGTCAGTAAAACAGCTTGGGAATCAGATATGATTGATCTGCGCTTAAATAAACTAACGGACTGGTTAAAAAAGCAGTGTGCTTGCCGTGAAGTCAATCTGGCGGCTCTGCCGGGAGATGCCAGTTTTCGGCGATATTTCCGTTTGCAAAGTGAGCGTGGCAATTACATGGTTATGGATGCCCCGCCAGAAAAAGAGAGTTCGAAATCATTTGTTGCTATTGCACAGGCTTGGTACAAGCTGGGTCTCAATGTTCCCTATATTTATGAAGCCGACCTTGAACAAGGCTTTTTATTGCTGACGGATTTTGGTGATCAGTTGTATTTGGGTGCATTAAATGCGCGAACAGCTTCCTCTTTGTATCAACGTGCTGTTGATGATTTATTGACAATTCAATCGTGTCAGTCAATTGCGGGTTGGGATTTGCCAACCTTTGATTCGGCAGAATATTTGCAAGAGCTTGAAAATTTTCGCGTTTGGTTTTTGCAAAAACATTGTGGTTTGGATTTAACGGCCGCTGAAAATGCCATGTTGGATGAATTGTTTGCTTGGTTGGTACAAAAGGCGCTGGAGCAACCTCAGGTTTGTGTACATCGTGATTATCATTCGCGTAATTTGATGGTTTTGCCGGATGCCAAAGTGGGGATATTGGATTTTCAGGATGCTTTGTGGGGGCCGATTACTTACGATTTGGTATCGTTGTTGCGTGACTGTTATATCGATTGGCCGGAGGATCAGGTGAAAATCTGGGCCTTATCTTATCTACAGCAGTTAAATGCCAGTGGATTGATTGCACCACAGGATCCCGCGCTTTTTTTACAGTGGTTTGATTGGATGGGTGTGCAGCGACATTTAAAAGCTATTTTTATTTTTGCACGCAAATTCCATCGTGATCAGGATGACAGCTATCTGCAATATATTCCTCGAGGGCTTAATTACGTTAAAAGTTTGGCGGGTCGTTATCCAGAATTACGAGGGTTGCAAGCATTTTTCTTAGAGAAAGGAATTTAGATGCGCGCTATGATTTTAGCAGCGGGGCGTGGGGAGCGGTTGCGTCCGTTAACAGACTCTACACCCAAGCCATTATTGCAAGTGGGGGGTGAGCGTTTAATCGAGTATCATCTGCACAAGTTAGCCGCCTTTGGTATCAAATACGTTGTGATTAATGTCAACTATAAAGCTAAGCAAATTATGCAGACTTTAGGTGACGGCGCTCGCTATGGTGTTAACATTGTCTATTCTTATGAAACAGAAAAGTTGGGTGTGGGTGGTGGTATTCGACAGGCGTTGGATTTTCTGGGACCGGAACCCTTTATAGTTGTTAGCGCAGATGTTTGGACAGATTTTTCTTTCGATCAGCTGCCGCAAAAAATACCAGGATTGGCGCATCTGGTATTATTGCCAGAACGAGCTGGGGTTTTTCAAAAAACGGAAAATGGTTGTTTAAGTCTTAGTAAAAATGGGATTGATTACGCGGGCATTTCACTTATGCACCCAGATTTATTTTCTGGTTTTCCCGAAGGGGAGATTTCATTTATGACGGTTATTGAAAAATCCATTGCGCAACAAGGTATTACCGGGGAATTTTTTAACGGCCAGTGGTGTAATGCTAATACATTAGCTGAGTTGCAATATTTACGTGAGCAGCTTGGTTAGCCATTGGCTGATATCTGTGATTTCTTGCCTACAGACTTCATGTGCCATAGGATATTGGTGCCAAGCAACATTGAGATTTTGCTGGTGTAAGTGCTCATAGGTTATTTGTCCCATTTTTAAGGGGAGAACTGGATCAAAATCACCATGAGCCATCATAATCGGTGTTTTTTTATTGGCAGGATTGATTTGCCACTTAACTTCGGGTGGCAGGTAGGTAGAGAGTGCTAAAATACCTGCTAATGTTTCAGGATAAGTAAGTCCGTTTAATAGTGCTAAGCAGCCCCCTTGTGAAAAACCAGCAAGCAGTATTTTTGTTGCCGGGATGGATTGCTCAACTTCGTTTTTAATTAATTGGTCTATATAGTTTTTTGACTCCAGTATGCCGTTGATATCAAAGTCTTGTGTGTCTCTTAATTCTAATGAATGTAGGTTAAACCAGGCGCGCATGGGCATATTTTGATTCATGGTAACGTTGCGAACGGGGGCATGGGGAAAGATGAACCGTATGCCTAAAGATTCCGCTAGATTAAGCTGCGGAATTACGGGGGCAAAGTCGTGGCCATCAGCGCCCAAGCCATGCAGCCATATAACGCTGGCTTTGTGCGTGTTCTCTGGTTCAATGATAACCGGGGTGGTATGTTGAGTCATGGTCAAAGCTTAAATCAGTAAAAGCGCAGTTTAACAAAAAATTGGGTTTGTGTCAGGGGCTAGGCCGGGTTCCCCCCGCCGGTGAAATAAAAGAAGCAAACAGTCTCGGTTGCAAGCCGCCGAGATTGTTGAACTTGGCAATAATAATTTTAGCTGCTAGATTGTTTGCTGTCAGTCTTGGTCAAGGAAAATGATGAAAAAAACGACGTACATACTGTTATTTCTTGTGGTAACGCTAACCATGAGTGGTTGTGGGCAAACCGGAGCTTTGTTTTTGCCTGCGCATAAATCTTCGCAAAAAACAAAAAATTAGTTTCTTATCTTGATGCGGCCGAGGGCCTTTAGGGGGCGGCTAAATTTGGGATAGATTTTTCTGTGATTCTTTATATAATCCCTTTAGACTTCATAAAAGCCAAGTGCGTTTAAAGTGAGCACTTTTGTGTAAAAATTAAGCAGGAGAAGAAGAGATGTTACAGAAGTTATGGTCCTACATGGCCGCATTGGTGCTATCGATGGTTGCGATTTCTGTTTGGGCTGATACAGCGCCAACACCGCAGGCGCCGGTTACTAAAAGTGTTTGGGATGGCAGTAATGCACAATTCGGGTTTATCAAGAATACAGGTAATACAGATGCCACTACGTTGACGGGTGGACTTAATATCAAATATGTTAAGAATCGTTGGACAGATAATGCACAAGCTCTGGTAGGTTATGGAACCAGTAAAGGTGTTACCAATAAAAACCAATACACAGTATCTAACCAATTAAATTACGCGTTTAATGGGGAGCTCAAAAACTATATGTTTTTTAATGCCAGTTTAAATGTTAATAAGTTTAGTCCTTATAGTTCGCAGATTATATTAACCCCGGGTTATGGGCGTGATATTATAAAAAATGATACGCTGGTTTGGAGTGCACAGCTGGGAGCTGGTTTACGTCGCGATCAAATTGCCGTTGATAGAACCACCACGAGTAGTTTTGTTGTTTCGCCGTTGACTACTGTCACTTGGAATATCACCCGCGCGGGGACATTAAGTGAAAGTGCGGGGGCTGCTCTTGGGCATCCTTACAATCAATATACTTCAACCACAAGTTTCATGAATAAGATTACCAAGCATTTTGCTTTGCAGTTAAGTTTTCAAGTGCAATATGTTACTAGTATTCCTCCGGGGTCGAACAATACTAAAAAAACGGACACAACTAGTAATGTTAGCTTGGTGTATAATTTCTGATGAACCATATTTTTTATAAAATGCAGGCACTAGGAAATGATTTTGTTGTCATTGATGGTACTGTGGATGCTGTTGACTTATCAGCACAAGCCATTAAGAAATTAGCGGATCGTCGTTATGGTGTGGGTTGTGATCAGGTATTAATTTTGCATCCTGCAAAAAATAGTGCGGCTGATTTCAGTTATTCGGTTTTTAATGCAGATGCCAGTGCGGCAGAGCAATGTGGCAACGGTGTGCGTGCCTTAGCACTTTACATTAAGCATCACCAGCTAAGTGGCAAATCGGAATTAAGTCTGTTAGGAGCACGAGGGATTGTGAAGCTCTCATTCTTGGAGAACGATCAGGTCCAGGTGAATTTGGGCGTTCCGACACTTGCACCGGAAAAAGTCCCATTTTTAGCCAATGAGCAAGCAGTTACCTATCCACTAGAGACAGATGAGGGTCTCGCGCAGGTATGTGTGCTGAATCTGGGTAATCCGCACGCGGTTGTTATGGTTTCGGACTTGCAGAGGATTGACGTTTCAAATTTTGGTGCTAAAATCGCTTCTCTTTCGGTGTTCCCTGAGGGGGTTAATGTTGGGTTTGCACAGATAGTGGCCCGGGATCGGATAGACTTGCAGGTTTTTGAGCGCGGAGCAGGAGCGACGTTGGGGTGTGGCACGGGTGCTGGTGCTGCAGTGGTAGCCGGGCGTTTGCAAGGGCTGGTGGATGAACGCGTTTGTGTCACGCAGCCAGGAGGTGAGCTATGGGTGAGCTGGGCCGGTGCAGGGGCAGCATTGACAGAAGTGGGTACTGCCGCGGAGGTGTTTCGCGGGGAATGGCTGGATGGTGTTTAATTTTCGTGTTAAATTAAACAGTTAGCTTGGTTGTGTAGTACTTGATGGATTGAAATAATAGTCGGACGTGAGTTAATAATGTCCTGTGGGAGAAAATAATGGCAGAAGATATCTTTAAGCGCGTAACGCCTTATGCAATTAAGAAAAGTGAAAAATACATGAATGAGAAGCAGCGTGAGCATTTTCGCCACATTTTGCTTGGATGGAAACAGCAATTGATGGAAGAGGTTGATACCACTATGGGGCATATGAAAAACGATGCTCAGAATTATGCGGATCCTCTGGATCGGGCAAGCCAAGAAGAAGAGTTTAGTTTGGAGTTAAGAACTCGTGATCGGGAACGTAAGTTCATTAAAAAGATCGAAGTAGCGCTTGATGCACTCGAGCATGGTGAGTATGGTTATTGTGAAGACTGTGGCGCTGAAATTGGCATTCGTCGTTTGGAGGCGCGGCCTACCGCAAATCGGTGTATTGATTGTAAAACAGTCGCTGAAATCAAAGAAAAGCAAGAAGGTGCTAATTAGCGCTGGTGTACGTTTTCAAGAATGCACGGTAAGCTATCTCTCTCGGAGGGAGCGTAAAATCCTCGATTGCTTTTGTGGTTAACGACAAATGGATTATATAGAAATAAAGTGTCTGCAAGCCTCGGGGGTGTTGGGTGTTTACCCGGAGGAGCGTGGATCACCTCGAGATTTATTGATCGATTTAGATTTCTCTGTCGATGCAAGCCTGGTGGCAGCCAAAGATGAAGTTGGGAGAACGCTAGATTATGGTTTAGTGCGCGAAGCAATCTTAAGCTTTGTTAAATCAAAACAATATTATTTGTTAGAAACGCTGGCAGAAAACTTGGCGCAAACTTTGTTGCAACAATTCTCTATGCAGTGGCTTAGATTGCGGGTTGAAAAACCCAATGTTTTTTCCGATATTGAATCTATTGCGATTGTGATTGAGCGAGGTAATGCTTAGTCATTGCTTAGTTGGGGCGCTACTGAAAAACTCTGGGTATGATGCGATAGCCTTTTGAATGAATTGCGCCGTAAATAACGCCAATGAGTAGCCAAATGCTACCAACTAATAAAGTCAACCACTGTAGTCCGCTCATTACCCACGCCATGATCACAAGTCCAAGCAAAGGGCACAATAATCGGCGCAAGTGATAGGGAAAGCTTTGCTGTTGTTTTAATACAACATTTGCTGGGTGTTTGTTTTTTCTGATGTAATAAAACCATATCACGCTAAGGTTCAACAAAGAAAATCCGAGTAAAGCACCATAGTTAACTAGCGAAGCCACATGATTTAAGGCAATTGTGCTGCCTAGCGTATATTCAATAACTACGATAAGCATAATATTCCAGTGCGGCGAATTAAACTTTTTATTAATCGCACCGAAAATTTGTTTTGGCAATACGTCATCTCGTCCCATGCCAAATAATAAACGCGCCCCTGCAGCTGTCGCCACAATGTTAAATACCGCCATAGCTAATAAGAATCCAGCCGTATAAAAAATGCCAAAAGCGTGGCCACCACTGATGTTGGCGACGTGAAATAAGGTTGTGCTCTGCCAAGCAAGACTGTGCGCGTAGACACGCCAATTAGGTATCACTAGCATGGCGAGGTAGCCCGTCAGAAACATGGTGATGCCACCGATAATAACGCTCAAGAAAATCGCTCGCGGCACGTCTTTTTTGGGATTAACTGCTTCTTCTGTGAGTGTGGTAATTGCATCAAATCCTAAATAACTTAATACCGCCATTGAGGTTGCCGTGGCCAATGCTTTTACACTGCTGAAATGAAAAGGTTCGATACTTAATAAATGGCCAACACCTGTCCCGTGGGTAACTGCATGTGACCAAACCATAAATCCTATAAAAATAACTAGCTCGCCAATTAGTAGCATCAGAAGACCGACTCTTGCCATTAATTGAGCACCCAATAAATTCACTAGGCCAGTTAAAACAGAAAATATAAATAACCAAAATAGGTAAGGTATGTGAGGGAAGAACTCGTGAATATAAACGGAAGCGCTCATCGAGGTAACCGTTGGAATTAAAATATAATCCAACAACAAAACCCACCCAGCAATAAAGCCAACGTGAGCCGAAAAACCTTTGCTCACATAACTATACAACGAGCCGGCGACCGGGAACACGTTGATCATCAAAGCGTAACTGTTGGCGGTAAACACCATCCCCACCGCTGCCAATAAATAGGGAATAGCGACCGTGCCACCTGAGGCTGCTAAAATAAACCCAAAGATGATGGCTGGAGCGATGGGGATCATGTAGTTTAGACCGAAGGCGGTTAGCTGCCACACGCCTAGCGATCTTTTGAGCTGTTGATGATAGCCTATTTTTTCTAGGTCTGCGTTGGCCTGTTGGCTGTTTTCTTGATTATTCATTATGGCTTAATTTTTTGAGGTGGAGATAAGGACCATCGTAGGAAGTGATATGTCCGAAGGGTTTCTTGCCATTCAGTACATAATCTTGGTAAGGGATATTCCCTAAATTGGTGTAGCCATCTTTGTCGCAAAGAAATTTAGTCGGTGGGCTAGTTGCCTCAACCAATACATATTTAAACCCGCGTGCCAGCGCATATTGTTCAGATAATGCATTCATGTAACGTAAAATACCACGGCGCCGATGACTTAATTTGATTCCCCAAAGAAATGAATGGTAGCAGACCCCTTCTTTTTTGGGGATATTGAGGAAGCAGTGGTGGAGCTCTTCTAGTATTGCATTAAATGGAATGAAGTGATCACTGACTGTAAGAAATTTATTGGGATCAATGGCATCTTTACCGTATGGGTCTTCAGCAATAATAAAACCAATAACGTCATTGGTATTTTGATCGATGGCGATAAATGACAGTTTATGAATAATGGTATAATCGCAATAATCTTTTGCAAAAATAGCAAATTCTTTTTTTGTAATGCCAGATTCTCGAGTCAAGTATTCATCTTCAACGAAAATATCAACAATTAGTTTTTGGGTCTCTGCCGATTCTTTGGCTTCTAGTAGCTTATATAATATTCCATCTTTCTCGATTGGGTCCACCGGATACCTCCAATTGCACATAACTAAGTTGATTTTAAATTATACACCAAGGATTTGTTCATGCAAATATAGACATTGATTGTCTTTAATCATAGCGAGTTAATTGCTCGCCCACCATCTACGGCAATAATTTGCCCAGTGATATAGCTGTTTTGTAACAGAAACAGCACTGTTTGTGCGATATCTTCCGGGTCGCCACGACGTTTGAGCACAGTTGAGGCAATTAAATTTTGTTTTTTTTGTTCATCGGGCTGGTTGTCACCTTCGGCCCAAATATTAATGGCGGGCGCAACACCGTTGACACGAATTCTGGGACCCCATTCTTTGGCTAGACTTTTAGTTAACATGGCAAGTCCTGCTTTGGCAATGCAATAAACCGAATAATCAGTTCTTGGGTGCTGGGCATAGATATCCACAATATTAATAATGTTGCCGTGATTCTCACAGAGATAGGGCTTGAGTGCTTGGCTGAGAAAAAAAGGCGCTTTTAAATTACTGTTGATTAAATCGTGCCATTGCTGTTCATTGGTTTCGCCCAATTTTGTTTTAAAATAACTAGAGGCGTTATTCACTAATACATCGATGCGCTGATAAATGCCGTAAGCTTGTTTGGCGAGCTGTGTTATTTGTTGTTGATCGTTGAAATCAGCGCACAAGCAGTGGGCGGAATTAGGCCGTTTGTCGTTGAGCTGTTGACACAGAGCGTTGGCTGTTGTTGCTGAGTGTCTGTAATGAATGATCACTTGATAACCAGCACTATGCAGGTGTTGGGCTATGGCTGCACCGATGCGTCGTGCGGCCCCTGTAATTAAGGCAACTGGCATTTGTGTTGACTTCATAACCTCTCCCACGTTTAATAGCTTAAATTGAATGCGTCAGTTTAGCGTAATTGGCTTTAACTAAGTAGTCTAGATTAATTAGAGTAAGCGATGTCAAAGAACCTGCCACAACCAACGCCCGCAGCGCAAGCACACAGTGCTAAGCTGCAAGCTCGGATCCTGGAGCGTATTTTGCAGCAAGGACCACTGACATTTGCTGAGTATATGCAGATGGCACTGTATGAGCCAGGCTTGGGTTATTATAGCGCTGGCGCACAAAAATTTGGTGAAGCGGGCGATTTTGTCACCGCGCCGGAAATATCAGCTTTGTTTTCCCATTGTGTGGCGCGCCAATGTCAGCAGGTTTTGCAATCTCTGTCAGCTGGAAAAATTTTAGAATTGGGTGCTGGTTCAGGAGTGATGGCAAAAGATATTTTGCAATATTTGCAAAAAATGGATGCGCTGCCAGAACAATATTTGATTTTAGAGCTCAGTGCTGATCTGCGGCAACGACAACAAGACTATTTATCACAGCAGCTGCCCGATTTAATCTCGCGAGTGCATTGGCTAGATACGTTGCCAAAAGTACCTATTCAAGGGGTGATTGTGGCGAACGAAGTAATTGATGCGATGGGGGTGCATCAATTCTCGCAGCAAAAAACTTTGCAAGAGCGTTTTGTGAGTTGTGAAAATAATCAGCTTAAATGGCATTTAGCTGATCCTTCTAGCCAGCAGCTAATTGATCAGGTGCATAGTTTAGGTATTAATTTCAATGAAGGTTACACCTCAGAGATTAATTTATTATTAAATCCGTGGCTGAAAAGTATCGGTGATTTGTTGGCGCGAGGATTGTTTTTGATTATAGACTATGGCTATCCGCGGCATGAATATTATCATCCGCATCGTGCTCAGGGAACGGTGATGTGTCATTATCGCCATCGTGCGCACACCGATCCATTGATTATGCCGGGCATTCAGGATATTACCGCGCATGTTGATTTTACGGCAGTGGCACAAGCAGCCGATGAGGCTGGTTTAATGGTTGCTGGTTTTACGCAGCAGGTTAATTTTCTTATGAATTGTGGCATTCTCGATAGACTTGAAAAAATAAATTCTGAAAAAGAATATTATCAGTTAGCGCAACAAGTCAAGCGACTCACCTTGCCCAATGAAATGGGTGAGTTATTTAAAGCGATGGCTTTAACTAAAGATTTTTCTGAATCTTTGTTGGGATTTTCACAACAAGATTATCGTTATCGTCTATCTATGGAAACAGGTTAATGAAAGAGTACGCGACGTTACAATTTATGCCCGAATTATTTGGATTTTCAGCAGGCCATTTTACTATTTTCTCGCCAACCGAACGTGAACGTTTACACGGACATACTTATCGTATTGGCGCTACCTTAAAGGCAGAAATGTCGGGGTCGGGATTAAGTTTTGATTACACCTTGTTTAAAACCAAACTTAAATCTATTTGTAAAAGTTTAAACAGCTATTTTTTATTACCGGGGACATCGTCGTATTTAAAAATTGAAGAAGAGGGCGGTTATCTGTGGGCGCATTTCGCGCAAGAAAAAATTCCTTTTTTAAAAAAAGACGCTAAGATTTTGCCAATTAATAACGTGACCTTGGAGGAATTATCTGCTTGGTTTGTGGGTGAGATCGTGCAAGATGAATCCTTTATGCATAAAAATCGTATTACTGAGCTAACCATTGCTGTCTATAACGGTCCGGGACAGTGTGCACAATCCGGTTGGCACGAGATGACGTAACGCTACAGTGGTGGTGTTTTAACCTAGCAAGTTGTTTAAGAAATAGGTTAATAACTTGCCACTCATATGCGTTTATAGTAGTGTCCTTTTTAAGTTCAATCCGCTCGGGAGCTTAAATTGAAGAAGTTAATAGCACTTATTGTGATTATTGGATTGCTCTTGCTGGTGGGTTATCAAATTCATAGGCGGCAGGTCAAGTCCAACCTAAAGAGAAACTATCAGCATTTGCCTAGACAAGCACGCGAAATATTAGCTTCGATTGACTACCTAAGAAAACAGTACCCGTCCTCTGGTGCTGTGGTTGCACTTTACGATCATGGCCGGTTTTATTATTTCACCCGTGGTGATGCATTGACTCGAGTGCCCCTTCAGCCTTCTCCCATTACACACCATACTATTTTTAGGTTAGGTTCTTTATCTAAAGTATTTACTTCCACGTTGTTAGCAGAAGATGTTTTAAATGGTCGTGTATCTTTACATGATCCAGTAGTGGATTATCTGCCTCCATGGATTAAAAAGCTAAACAATCCAATTAATCACGTGACCTTGGAGGAATTGGCGACACATACTTCCTCGTTGCCTAGGATTCTACCGAGTGATACGGAAAGCGTGAAGGCCGAGGCAGCTTGGCAAAACAACGTTACCCCTGAAAATATATATCAATACGTTGCTCATTGGAAACCGAGTGTATCCATTGGCACTAAATGGGTTTATTCTAATCTTGGCTACGCGTTACTGGGTTTAGCACTTGAGCATGCGGATCAGAAAACCTATGATCAGCTATTACGGCGTCGTGTTTTGAGGCCCTTGCGTATGGCGCATACTTTTGCTGTATTGCCAAAGAATCAAGTAGCAAACTTGGCAGAACCCTTGCACCCCTTTTCATCGACATTGGTTCCTGCGGGGGGCATTTTTTCAACTTCCCAGGATATGTTGCAATTTATTAAAGCCAATTTAGGGGTTGACGCGTCCCCGAGTATTGTCAGGGCCTTGCAATTGGCGCATCGGGTTTATTTTAAAAATGCGGTACCTAAATTTGCAGACATGGGAAAAGGCGTTGTGGTTACGCTTGATATGGGCTTGGGTTGGGAAAGGTTGCGTTGTAAGAACAAACCCACAGTGATAAGTAAAGGCGGAGAAAACATATTTTTTAAAAAAGTGCATGGTACTGAGTCATTTGGTGCTACGTATCTCACTTTTGTAGCATTGATACCGAAACAAAAGCTTGGCATTGTGTATTTGGTAAGTAATCCTAAATATGTGCAGTCTATATCGCCTATATTAACCTTTTTTGGGTATCATATTCTCGTTGACCTAGCTTCACGATAAGCTTAATTATTTTTCTGGTTGATGTTTTTAGTTTGCAGACGATGGATGGGCGTGGTTATATTTTATTTTTGCGGATCAAAAAAATCATACAAAGCGCGCCTAAAATAGACGCTGTCATACACATCAGCATAGTGCTAGAAAAACTTTTAACCAGCGCTTGTTGGGCAGCGTGGGTAATTGCGCCATTGGTTTGCAAGCCCAGTTGTTTGGTTAATGCTTGAATAGTTATCGAATGGCCAAACATGGCTTTGTCTATTTTTCCCAGAGTTATATTGGAGAGTTGCTCCGATGAAAGTGCTTTGGCCAATGTGCTTCTGCCAACGTGGATTGATAATACGGTACCGATGGCAATACACAGTACACCGAAATAATAGTTCATGGTGTTAATGATTCCTGAACCTTCACCAGCTTTTTTTACGGGAAGAGCAATTAAGCCTAAGGCTGGACCACTGGAAAAACTGATGCCTACGCCGATGCCAAATAATAATAAAGGGAACCACATGCTGTTATAAGTAGAACTCAGCGATAGGTTGTGTAACAGATAGCAGGCGATAGCGGTTAGTAAAAGAGAGATCATCATGGGTAGGCGAAAACCAAAACGATTAGTGATGCGCGATGCATTTAATGAGGTGGCAAACATAGCGAGGCTGGTGGGTAGTAATGCTAACCCAGCCTTGAGTGGAGAATAATTAAAACCGTTTTTGTTTTGGATAAAAGTGTTAAAGAAATAGAGCAACCCTAATAAAGTAAAAATACTGACTGCAGTGCCGATATTGCCAGCAATGAAGATGCGTTTGCGAAAGTGCTGAAAATTAACTAGAGGACTATCGGTACAGTGTTCGATAAACCAGAAGGCAATTAATACTACAAATCCTCCAATTAATAGGGATAGCGTCAGCCATGAGGACCAGCCTAATACATTGCCTTCAATGAGGCCCAGGGTAAGGGGGGTGAGTCCGCACAATAATAATATTAATCCCCAAATATCGATTTTTATGCTTTCCTTAGCGCCGCGAGATTTTTTGGCAAATAAACGTGCTAATAGTGTAGCCGTTAGCATTAGGGGAATGTTGGTCCAGAAAATATCGCGCCAGCTAAAAAAAGTAGTAAATATGCCGCTCATTAATGGGCCAAAAGCAAAGCCTAAGCCGACGGCTGCCACCCATATGCTAATAGCTTTGCTCTGTAATTCTTCGGGAAACCCCACTTTGACAATGGTCATGGATAATGGAGTAATGATGGCTGCGCTTAATCCTTGTAGTGCACGCGCCCCAATGAGAATGGTTGTGTTATGTGTGAGTGCAATAAGGCCTGAGGTAATGATGAAAAGTGTGGTGCCGATTAAAAATAAATTGCGTCGACCAAATAAATCACCGAGTTGACCGCCGACAATGATAAACACAGCGCAAGTTAACAGGTAAGCATTAATGACCCACTGTAGTGCCGAGGGGCTTAGGTGTAATTCATGGCTTATAATGACCAGTGCGTTCATTAGCGCGGTGGTGTTGAAAGCTACGGTAAACATGGCCGCGCACATGGAAAGCAATACCAGCCAAATGCGATATTTGCTATGAAGTAGATAAGTTGTTTGCATTTTTCTTCCTTGTAAAATGCTCGAGCGGTTAATTTAAATTCAGTATTTTCTTGACAGCTGTTATTCTCGCCTGATGCATGGCTTTGGCAAATTCCAGGCCGGCCAATCCTTGGTCGACGAAAGGTTTGCTCTTTACTTCACTGGCAGCTGTCAGCGCAGCATTTAGGCGTGAGGTTTTCTCATTGTCTTTGTTTTCAGTGATCGCTTGCGCACAAATTAAAAAATCAGCAAAACGTTCTGGGCGGCGCAAAGCATCCGTTTTTTCTAAAAACTCAAGTAAAGCTTCTGCATTATTGCAGTCTAGTTTTTGATAGTTTTGTTGCTGTTTGCAAACTAGTTCAGCTAAACTAGCAATGGCGCGTGGTAGCCGATAGTGTTTAATTATTTTTTTTACCGCTTGCGGAGCACTGTTATAAATGGCGCTAGCAAAACGTGCCTGAATATGGTCGGTTAATTTCGCGGCTGTTTGCAGTGTGGATAAATTAAAAGTGATATTGGGGAATAAAATATCAAGACATTGGCAATTTTCTAAAACAGTAAAGAAACAGGACGGAGATTTTTCGCCTAAGGCGCGATTGCACTCTTGCCACACACGCTCAGCGACTAATGCATCGACTTCACCATTTTTTACCATGTTTTGCATGAAAATCAAGGTGTCGGGGTGAATAGAAAAATCAGGTAATTTCGCGCTAAAGCGTGCAACACGCAAAATACGCACGGGGTCTTCTTGAAATGCGGGTGAGATGTGGCGCAAGATTTTTTGGGCTAAATCTTCCCTTCCATGGTAAGGATCAATCAGTTCGCCATCTTTGCTTTGCGCGATGGCGTTGATGGTTAAATCGCGGCGCTTTAAATCTTCTTCTAAGCTGACATCAGCTGCGGCATGAAACTGAAAGCCTTTATAGCCTTTGGCAGTTTTGCGTTCGGTGCGTGCTAAGGCATATTCTTCGTGCGTTTTGGGGTGCAAAAATACTGGAAAATCCTTGCCCACGGCCTGGAAGCCTTGTGCCAACAGTTCTTCGGGGCTAGCGCCAACAACCACCCAGTCACGCTCTTTTACCGGCAGGCCGAGCAACTGATCGCGCACCGCGCCACCGACTAAGTAGATTTTCATGGCAAAATCCTATTCCATGTTTGTAAAATTCGTTATGATAGCACTCACTTTAGCGCATTGGTGTGTACTTGAAAACCATAAGGCGAGGTTTTAATGCAGGTTAAATGGCAAAGATTATTACCACAGCATACTCTTTCGAGATTTTTAGGCTACTTTTCACGTCGACGGTTAGGGTTTTTGACGCGCTGGGTGATTCATTGGTTTGTTAAGCATTTTCAAGTCAACATGACGGAGGCGTTGGATAGCGATTTGGCGCACTACAAAACATTTCACGATTTTTTTACACGGGAGTTGCAGCCGCAGGCACGGCCACTGGCAGCTACGCCGGCTGTTGTGTGTCCAGTAGACGGTGGTTTGGTGAGTTGTGGTTATATGCGCTCGGAGACAAAAATTTACGCCAAGGGCATAGGTTATAGTTTGGATGCCTTGTTAGCGAACGATGCAAAATTGTGTCAGGCTTTTCAGGGTGGTGCCTATTTTACCGCTTACCTATCGCCGAAGGATTATCATCGCGTGCATATCCCGTGTGATGGAAAGCTGGATCGCATGTTGCATGTGCCTGGTAAATTGTTTTCGGTGGACCCGCAGCACCTGGAAAAGATGCCAGAGGTGTTCGCCAACAATGAGCGGGTGATTTGTCTTTTTCATAGTGGAAAAGGTCCGATGGCAGTCATCTTTGTCGGCGCTTTGATTGTCGGCAGCATAGCGACGCAGTGGCACGGTACGGTAAAATCCATCACTTCGGGCGTTAGTCAGTGGAATTATCAGGGGCAAGATCTGCATTTTCAACGCGGTGCGCAGATCGGACATTTTGCACTGGGTTCAACCGTGATTGTTTTGTTTGCTGAGGGTGCCCATACTTGGTCGCTAGATTTGCAGGAAGATCAAGTGCTTGAGTTAGGGCAGGCCCTTACCTCTGATTAACGTTGCATGATCGTTACAAAGTGATTGGGCAACGACATCTTTAGGTAACAAATTTCATCTATGGTAGGGACATTCAATTGTGCTTGGCCGTCAGTGGTTGGAACTTGTTGAAAAAAGAAGAAAAGGTGAAAATAATGAAAAAGATGAAATTAGTACGTAATCTGTGTGTGCTGGTTGCTTTGGGTGGATTGTTAGGTGGTTGTGTAGTTGGTCCGGGTCCAGGACCTTATCGAGCCAGATATGTGCATTATAATGGTTGTAGAAAAATAGTCGTGGTGAAAGTATGTCGCCCATGGCAGAATTTTTGTCATTATCGCCGTCGTGTGCGCTGGGTGTGTTAACCCAAGGGAAAAGACGCCAGTGTTGTGTAGATGCTGCCTGTTGGTTGGTTATCACTTTGCATTAAATGTATTTCATTGACCGAAATTTTGATGTGATTTAATAAGGGTGATTCTATCAGTGGGCATTCCTGGTTTTTTAGCCGTGCCAAAGTGATGTGTGGTAGGAAAGTTTCGAACCTAAGTGCAGGGCCGCATTGGCGAATAACTTGGTTAGTGGCAGCGTAAAGTGTGGCTAGGGATTCATTTAAAGTTACAAAGCTGGCTAACACTTTAGGTTTTCTAAGCGGCAGTCCTGCAGTTTTAATTATTTTTAATGTAAAAGCATTGTGGTGTTGGATTTCAGGCTTTATGTTATCGATTAATTGCTGTGTGATATTTGTATCAATATCTCCTAGAAATCGCAAAGTTAAGTGGAATTGATCCGCTTTTACCCATTTTAATTTTGCGTAACGTTTGCGAATTTGGCCAAGCGTTTCTTCAATTCGCGCTTGAGTTTCCTCATCGATTTTAATAGCAAAAAAACAACGTGGCATGGTTTTCCTTAAGCACAGTCTTGAGTGAAGCTGATGACATCTTTTATGTGTTGCTCACCGCTGGCTAATAGTATCAGTCGATCAATGCCTAATGCAACACCGGCGCAATCAGGTAATCCAGCTACCAGTGCTTCGATTAAATAAGGATCGATAGGCATGGGTTGGCGCTTGAGTTGCTCACGCATTTTTTGGTTTTGTAAAAAACGTATTTTTTGTTCTGTGGCATCCGTTAATTCATGATAGCCATTGGCTAATTCCATACCTTTATAAAATACTTCAAAACGCTCGGCTACCAGGGGATTCTGTTGACTGATTTTCGCCAAAGCCGATTGCGAGGCTGGATAATCGTAGACCAATGTGGGGTTTTGTTGGCCGATTTTATTTTCAATAAAATGATTAAAAAGTAATTGCAGCCAGTCATCTTTATTTAATTCGCGGATGTCATTTAGGCTTAATTTATTTTGTTGGGCGCAATTAATGAGTTGTTCTTGGTTGGTTTTAAGTGGATCTATTTGTAAATGTTTTTCAAACAAGGATTGGTAGGTTGCTTTTTCTGCTGGTTGCGTGTGTAATATAGTTTGTAGTAACGCATCGACTTCTTGCATTAATTGATGGTGATCAAATCCGGGGCGATACCATTCCAGCAGTGTGAATTCGCTGTTGTGTGCTTGTCCTTGTTCTTCTTGGCGAAAGGCTTTGCAAATTTGATAAATCGCCCCACTGTCACTTGCCAGCAATCTTTTCATGGCATATTCAGGGGAGGTTTGTAAATAGTAAGTCTCTTTACCAAGCGCAACGCAGAAACTTTCGATATGTGGATCGGTAACGCTATGACGACACAGCAATGGGGTTTCTACTTCGAGGATATGACGTTCAGCAAAGAAGGCACGAATTTTTGCAATAATCCGGGAGCGTTTTTGCAAAGCGCTTAATGAAGCTGTCGGTTGCCAGGCGGATGATTCTCTTGGCATTAATTTATTCTTTTACTCGGGAGACGTACTCGCCATTGCGTGTGTCTACCTTCAGGAGATCATCGGCATTGATAAACAAAGGCACGCGCACCACGGCACCGGTTTCCAGTGTTGCTGGTTTGCTGCCACCACCAGAAGTGTCGCCGCGCACACCAGGATCTGTTTCGATGACTTTCAAAACAACATGGTTCGGTGGGGTAATCAATAAAGGTGCACCGTTATAGAGAGTAACCAAACAAATATCTTGTTCCTTGAGCCAGAGTTTTGCGTTACTCACTGTATTGGCGTCAACAGCGTGTTGTTCAAAAGTGTCACTGACCATGAAGTGCCAGGCTTCACCGTCGTTGTACAAATACTGCATTTCTACCTCAACAACGTCAGCAGCAGGCAGCGATTCGCCGGATTTAAAGGTACGTTCCCACACTTTGCCGGTACGTAAGTTGCGTAATCTGACGCGGTTAAAGGCTTGGCCTTTGCCCGGTTTAACAAATTGATTCTCAATAATGCTGCAGGGGTCGTTATCAATCATGACCTTAAGTCCGCCGCGAA
Organism: uncultured Legionellales bacterium; assembly: GCA_964527645.1. Classification (GTDB taxonomy): domain Bacteria; phylum Pseudomonadota; class Gammaproteobacteria; order CAZGQK01; family CAZGQK01; genus CAZGQK01. The sequence continues at coordinate 27,911 of CAZGQK010000011.1, forward strand.
ACTCACTGGTATTGTAATTGGCCATATTCCCCTCATTTGCTTAAGACACGCCCGAGTTAGATTGCTATACTATGCGTCTTGTGCCTAGGCTGCAAATTTTTTTTAAGCAAGGGTTGTGTGAATGCATCAAACAGTTAGAAAGCGTTGGCAAGATGAGCTGGCAAATGTCGTTACCGATTTAGAGGCATTGGCGCAGCATTTGCAGCTTGATGCAGATACATTGCGTGGTGCTTATCCTGCACTTCAACAGTTTGCCTTGCGCGTGCCGCGTGGCTTTATAGCACGTATGCAGCCAGGAGATATGCAGGATCCCTTGTTGCGCCAAGTCTTGCCGTTGGCGCAAGAGATGGAGATAAGTCCAGGCTATAGTCATGATCCTTTAGGGGAAAAAGTAGTTAATCAAGTGCCGGGTTTGTTGCACAAATATCATGGGCGTGTTTTGTTGTTAGTGAATGGTGCTTGTGCCATTAATTGTCGTTATTGTTTTCGTCGTCATTTTCCTTATGTAGAAAATAGTAAAGCTTCGCATAATTGGTGCGAAGCGTTGGATTATATTGCGGCTGACAGCACTATTAGCGAAATTATTTTAAGTGGCGGTGATCCGCTGATGTTAAAAGACCATAAATTAGCGGATTTAATGCAGCGTTTGGAAAAAATTAAACACATAAAGCGCCTGCGTATTCACACGCGCCTGCCTATTGTTATTCCTACGCGCATTAATGACGATTTATTAGCTTGGGTGCAGCAGCTCAAGCTACCGTTAGTGTGGGTGTTGCATTGCAATCATCCTCGTGAAATAGATGTTTCGGTGGCACATGCTATGGCGAGGTTGGGTCAGCAAAAAAATGTAACTTTATTAAATCAAACGGTATTATTGCGCGGTGTTAACGATGATATATCTGTATTAACTGATTTAAGTGAGACATTGTTTGCACAGGGTATTTTGCCGTATTATTTGCATTTATTGGATACAGTTAGTGGCGCCGCACATTTTCAAGTAGATTTATCGCGAGCTAAGCAATTGTATGCGCAATTATTAACGCGTTTGCCAGGTTATTTGGTGCCCAAACTTGTGTACGAAAAGGCGGGCATGTTGACTAAAGTTCCGGTTTGTTTACCATTAGATCAATTAGTCTCTCGATAGAGCAAGATTTGTGCTAGACTCGAGTTTCATGTGTCTGATTGGATGAGTAAATGGTCGACGTAAGTAAGCATGTTTCAGTATCTCCTTTTGTAGTGCTATTAGCGATTATCGCTGCCTTGTGCGGTGTCTTGTTTGGTTTTGACACCGGCGTGGTGGCGGGAGCAGTATTATTTGTTAAGCAAGAGTTTCATTTATCAACCACGATGGTTGAAATTGTAGTCAGCGTAGCGTTATTAGGTGCTTTCATCGGTGCTTTTTTAAGTGGAAAATTAGCCGACCGTTTTGGGCGGCGTAATATGATGATGGTGACGGCTTTGGCCTTTATTTTAGGGGCCTTGGGTTCTGCTTTAGCAACCAGTATCACCCTATTATTGTGGAGTCGCTTGCTAGTGGGCATGGCGGTTGGTTTAGCTTCTTACCTTGCTCCTCTTTATATTTCTGAAATTGCACCATCGCATCGACGTGGAACTTTAGTTATTTTAAATACGATCACGGTAACGGGCGGTATTGTGGTTGCGTATTTAGTGGATTTGTATTTTTCGTCAACTCAAGATTGGCGGTGGATGTTTGGTATGGGTGTGTTCCCCGGTATTTTATTGGCGTTTGGTGTTTTATTTTTGCCACAAAGTCCACGTTGGCTGATGGAAAAGGGCTTGTTATCTGCTGCGCGTCGAGTTTTATTGAAAATTCGCAAAGATCAAGCGGAGAGTGAATTCCATGAAATCGAACAAACCATTGCCGAAGAAAAGAAATGTCATTGGCGGGAATTGTTTAGTAAAAAAATGAAAGGCGTTTTGTGGTTGGGGTGTGGTTTAGCGATCATACAACAAGTCACTGGCATTAATACTATTTTGTATTACGCGCCGAGCATTTTTAAAGCTGCCGGGTTTCATGGGACAACCTCACAATTATTAGCTGGATTAGGCGTTGGTGTGACTAATTTTATTATGACCATTGTGGCACTGTGGTTGGTGGATAAAATTGGCAGAAGGCCCTTACTGTTGGTGGGATTAGCGGTTATGGCGTTGAGTTTAGCCGTTGTGGCATTGACGTTTGCTGCGCACCTACACGGTTTATTGTTGCAATGGTCTGCAGTTTTAAGTTTGGTTCTTTTTGTTGCATTTTATGCCTTAAGTATTGGCTGTTTGTTTTGGTTAATTATTTCCGAAATTTATCCCCTCAATATGCGCGGTAGAGCTATGAGTGTGGCAACCGCGTGTAATTGGATTGCCAATTTGGCGGTGGCGTCAACTTTCTTAACCTTAATTGACACTTTGGGACCAAGTTTAACCTTTAGCATTTATGCCATGTTGAGTGCGGTGAGTTTTTTCCTATGTTGGCGTTTTGTGCCAGAAACCAAAGGCGTTTCCTTGGAAAATATTGAGCATAACTTGCATCAGGGGCGAGCTTTGCGTGAGATTGGTGCGGCTAAGAAAGTGTGAAAAACGGCTATAAATTTGTTATAGTTGTTGGGAATAATGAAAGGGAGATAAAAAAATGTATTTGATCGTTTCATGGTTATTAAATACTGCTGCATTATTAATCACTGCGTATTTTGTTCCTGGTTTTGATATTGCCTCCACTACTGCGGCATTGATCGCTGCGGCCATTTTGGGAATTATCAATGTCATTATTCGCCCCATCTTGCTGATTATTACCTTGCCAATCAACGTGCTTACCTTGGGGTTATTTACATTTATCATCAATGCCTTGATGTTGTGGTTGACTTCAACATTGGTGACAGGTTTTGTGATTGAAACAGTTTTGAGTGCGATTATAGCGGCAGTGGTTTTGGCGGTGATTTCGACGTTGTTGGCGTATTTGCGCCGTTATCCTGAATAACTTAGAAAAGTTTCTTTTCCTTGCTGGCTTTGTTGCGTTATTTTTTAAAACATCCTCATTTACCCAAAAGTAAATTCCGGTGTTTTTAAAAAACAACACGCCTCGCCAGCAAGAAAAATAAATCATTTCTGTTTTGTTTCTTTTTTTAGCTTTGCTTTGTTGCGGGGGGGAGGGGTTCCCCGCCTGCGGCGGGGAAATAGAAATGGGGTTAACAGTATTTGTGATGTTTGCCCTCTCGCACGCCGCAAATACATCCCGGTAGGCTTGAACGCGACATCCCTGTCGCGAACAGCGCTCAAGCAAGCATCACAAATACTGCTTAAAAATAAAAAAGGAAAAAAGAGTCCGTGCGTTTAGATGCGTTTTTTAAGTAAATTTTGATATAGTTAAAATCGATGGTATTCACTCCGCACCGTCATCCCGCGACTTGATCGCGGCCTGTGCCCTCCTTGGGTAGATCCCGGGAAGTATAAAAACGAATCAATAAGCCTTATTTTTCCACGCGTTCCATGCGATCGACTTTGCGAAAACCGCGAGGTAATTTTAAGCCGCGGCGCGCGCGCTCACCTTGGAAACGATCGAGATCTTTTTGCTTGATAGTTAATTTGCGCTTACCAGAATAAAGTGTCATATCGCTTTCTTCATCAAGGATGGCAAGCGCGGTGCAATATTCTTCACGTGATTTTAATTTATCAGCAGGGACATTAATAATTTTATTGCCTTTGCCTTTAGTTAATTCGGGTAAATCAGCTACTGGAAATAAAAGCAAATAGCCTGTGCTGGTAACCGCAGCTAAATATTGATCTTCCAGTTCATCGATTAATTGTGGTGTCAGCACTTTTGAGCCATTGGGACATTTCAAACAACTTTTACCGTTGCGGTTTTTTGTATAGAGATTTTGTAACTGTGTGACAAAACCATAACCGGCATCGCTGGCAAGCAAGCAGAATTGCTCGCCACTACCCGCCAGCACACCACAGAACTCCATACCTGGAGCGGGTTTTAAGCGTTTAGTCAGCGGTTCGCCTTGCCCGCGTGCGGAAGGCAGTGTGTGTGCGGCTAAAGAGTAAGAACGGCCACTGGTATCGATAAAAACAACTTGTTCGTTGGTGCGTCCATTGGCTTGTGTTAAAAATTCATCGCCTGCTTTGTAATTAAGTCCCGGGCCATCGATGTCGTGACCTTTGGCGGCACGCACCCAACCTTTTTTTGATAAAATAATACAGGTGGGTTCTGCAGGCACCATTTCTTCTTCGCGCATCGCTTGTGCTTGTTTACGTTGTACAATTGGCGATTGGCGCTCATCACCGTATTTCTTTTGATCGGCTTTTAATTCATTACGAATTAATGTTTTTAGTCGCTGCTTGGAACCTAAAATGGTTTCTATCTCTTCGCGTTCTTTATTTAATTCCTTTTGTTCTGCCTTGATTTTAATTTCTTCCAATTTGGCTAATTGCCTCAATTTTATCTCTAAAATAGCTTCTGCTTGTTTTTCAGAGAGTTTGAATTTTTTGATCAATGCCGGTTTAGGTTTGTCTTGTGTGCGGATGATTTTAATCACCGCATCGATATTCAAATAAGCAATGAGTAAGCCTTCAAGTAAATGTAGGCGTTCCAATAATTGCTGCAAGCGGTGTTCCAGTCGCCGAGTGACTGTTTGCATGCGGAAATCAAGCCACTCTTTGAGTAGATCGCATAAATCTTTTACTTGCGGGCGCCCGTTCAGGCCAATGACGTTCAAATTAACTCGATAACTGCGCTCCAAGTCGGTGGTGGCAAATAAATGCGCCATGAGTCGTTCGACATCGACACGATTAGATCGTGTGGTGATCACTAAGCGCGTTGGATTTTCGTGGTCGGATTCATCACGTAGGTCACTGGCAGCGGGCAATTTTTTGGCTAACATTTGTTCGGCAATTTGTTCTAAGATTTTTGCGCCAGAGACTTGATGTGGCAGGTCGGTAATCACAATATCGCCGCCTTCGCGTTGATAAATAGCGCGCAGTCGAATGCTACCGTTACCCGTATTGTACATGGCCCGAATATCTTCTACTGGTGTAATAATTTCAGCGTTGGTTGGGTAGTCCGGTCCCTTGATAAATTCACACAGTTCTTTAATGGTAGCTTTAGGTCTTTGCAATAAGTGTATGCACGCATTGGTAACTTCGGTTAAATTGTGCGGTGGAATGTCAGTTGACATGCCTACCGCAATACCGGTGATGCCATTGAGTAGAATGTTGGGCACACGTGCTGGCAGGGTTGTTGGTTCTTTTAAGGTGCCATCAAAATTAGGTTTCCATTCGACAGTGCCTTGTTGCAGCTCGCTTAATAAGGCTTGAGCATAAGGTGTTAAGCGCGCTTCGGTGTAGCGCATCGCGGCAAAAGATTTGGGATCGTCGGGTGATCCCCAGTTACCTTGACCATCGACCAAGGGATAGTGGTAGGTGAAAGGCTGTGCCATCAGTACCATGGCTTCATAGCAGGCTGAATCTCCGTGTGGATGAAATTTACCCAACACATCACCAATCGTGCGTGCAGATTTTTTGAACTTTGCACTGGCGCGTAGACCTAATTCTGACATGGCATAGATAATGCGGCGTTGAACTGGCTTTAAACCGTCGCCGACAAAGGGTAGGGCGCGATCAAGAATGACATACATGGAATAATCGAGGTAGGCTTTTTCGGTAAATTCACTCAGCGGTTGCTGTTCTATTTCAGCCGTTATGGGGGCTTGTTTTTTCGCCATGGCATCATTCCCGTTGTTTTAAGATCACTTTACACTTAAGTATAACCTGAGTTGGCTTTTTTTTGCTATTAAAGCTTCAAGTGAAGGAGAGGCCAGGAAGGCGAGTTAGAGAGTTTTGGCTGGCGGTGAAAATTTTATTTGGCAAGCGCGAAAAATAAGGTATGATGAATAAGTTGACCAAGTCTACACAAACGGTGATAATGTTTCATTTTCAGGACGAATAAGGACATTTTATATGGAAGTTGGCATCACGGAGCCAGTGCATCAGGAATCAGGATCAGTACATATAGAACCTCAGGCAAAAGCCAATTATCACCACGGTAATTTGCGTCGCGCCTTGTTGGATAAAGCGTTACAGGTACTTGAGCAAGAAGGCTTAGAAAAATTGAACGTGCGATATTTAGGAAAGTTGTGTGGCGTTTCGCGTACCGCACCTTATCGACATTTTGCGAATAAAGAACATTTGTTGGCGGCCCTAGCAGAAATGGGATTTCAGCGCTTAGCAAAGTTGATGGAGCAAGCGGTTGCTGGCGTGAAGAGCCCACCACAGGCGCTTGAGGCATTGGTTTCTGCTTATGCGGGTTTTGCTTTGCATTCCACGGCATTATTTAATTTATTGTTTGGTGCAAAGTTACAGAACAAACACAAATACCCAGCATTGCAGCGCGCTGCTGTGTCGGTGAATCAAATTTTACAGGAAAATATTAACTGGGGATTGCAACAGGGTGTTTATCACGGATCACAGGAAGTTTTGAATTTAACCGTGTGGTCTTTTTTGCATGGCTTTGCGGCATTGCTGATTAACGATAATGCGCAAGTTTTGCGAGCAGACAATTGGCAGAGTTTGTTGCACTTGCTAACAGATACGTTGATGGTGGGCATAGGAAAAGCTTGAGCTTAATGTGATTGTCCTCGGAGAAAAGCTTTGCGTAAATATTCTTTGGTTGATCGTTTAGTGAGTGAAGTCGATTGTGCTTTGCGCACGATTACCTCCGCAGTGAGTGGCACCCGAGATAATCCAGCAAAAAATAGTAATGAGTCTCAAATTAATGCGCATGAAAAAAAGAAAAGTATTGGCTTGATGCGCGTTAATCATACCGGCGAAGTGTGTGCACAAGCGTTGTATCGTGGACAAGCTTTTGTGGCTTCGAGCTTAAAAATTAAAAAATTATTGCTTGAGGCTTCGCAAGAAGAAGAAGATCATTTAGCCTGGTGTCAGAGTCGAGTGCAGGAATTGGGAGGGCACACGAGTTATTTAAATCCCCTATTTTATACCAGTTCATTTGTGCTTGGCGTGATAGCTGGGGTGGCTGGTGATGGTGTGAGCCTTGGTTTTGTCGAAGAAACTGAAAATCAGGTGGGCAAGCACTTGCAAGGCCATTTAGGATCATTGCCGATCAAAGATCACAAAAGTCGAGTTATTGTTGCACAAATGCAAAAAGACGAAGCCAAACACGCTGCCACAGCCTCTGCGGCCGGCGCAGCCAATCTTCCTGCGCCGATTAAAACCACCATGCGCTATTTTGGCAAAGTGATGACATCTACTTGTTATTGGTTATAGGCGACACTTTAGGGATCGCGCTTAGTAACTTTGCGGCAGGAAACAGCTTGTGCTGGCTTTACCGGCACATTATTGTTTAAACGTTTGCAATAATTTTTTACCTTGTTCACTTAAAATCGATTCCGGATGAAATTGCACTCCATAAAGCGGTTTGTAGCGGTGTTGTAATCCCATGATTTCTTTTTGTTGTTGGTATTCACTCCAAGCGGTAATCATTAATTCTTCAGGAAACCCCGCCTCATCAACCAGTAAAGAATGATAACGTGTTGCTTGAAAAGGACTGGGTAGCTGATGAAAAACACCTTGTTGTTGATGATAAATGGCAGAGGTTTTGCCGTGCATGAGTCGTGGTGCTAATTTAATTTTGGCACCACAGCTCATGGCTATGGCTTGATGCCCCAAACACACACCTAAAATAGGGGTGTTATCGCCAAAGGTTTCAATTATTTTTAAGCAAATGCCCGCGGCTTCGGGGCGACCGGGCCCTGGCGAGAGCACAATTTTTTCTGGTGCTAAAGCACGAATATCGGCCAGGGTTATTTGATCATTGTATTTCACCAATAAATCACCGCCCAGCTCGCCAAAATATTGCACGAGATTATAGGTAAACGAATCGTAGTTGTCGATCATTAAAATCATAAGGGCTAATCAATTAATTGTCGTAGGGTTTTCACCTGTGTCTGATAATCGTTGGCGCTAAATAAGCCAGAGCCTAACACAAAAAAATTCGCCCCTGCTTGTGCCATCGTTTGGATATTATCACTTTTAACACCACCATCAACGGCTAAATAACAAGCAGGATTGTATTGATCCAGCAGTTTTTTAGCCTGCTTAATTTTATCTAAAGATTGGGGCAAAAATGCTTGACCAGCAAAACCGGGTTGTACGCCCATGATCATCAGCAAATCTAATTGAGCAATAAGTTCAGGGCTAATTTCAAGTGGCGTGTCAGGATTATAGGCTAGACCAGCACGCATATCGTGTGCGTGAATTTTATCAACCAAGTTTTCTGAGTTTTTAGCAGTTTGTGGATGAAAGATAATTAAATTGGCGCCATATTTCGCGAAAGCCTCAATATATTTTTCCGGTTCTTCGACCATCAGATGGACATCGATGGGTGCTTTTACCCCAGCCTTGCGTAGTGCTTGGCAAACAAACGGGCCAAAGCTTAAATTGGGCACAAAGTGATGATCCATGACATCAAAATGGATCATATCAGCACCAGCGCTAATGATACCAGCACATTCTTGGCCTAGATTGGCGAAGTCAGCGGCTAAAATAGAAGCGGAGAGGATGTTTTTTGGCATGGTGGTGCTCGGTTTGGTGGTCATTAGGTAGATTGTGGGGGAGTTGGGGCGGGAAATCAAGTTGTTAAAACATCGCCTTTTGCTGCATTTCGTTGTTGCCGGGCATTTCTGCGGTACTCATTTATAGTGAATAAAATCCGTTCCTCAAAATACCCGGCGCCTAGAACTGCACGCAAAATGCTCGTTTTATTTTTGTGCATCGCCTTTTGCTGCATTTCGTTGTTGCCGGGCATTTCTGCTTTACTCATGTAGGTGAGGAAGCAGTCGGGTTTTTAGTTACTTTTATAAATTGTTATCGATTTTTTCTTGCCTGACAAATCTGCTCGTAAGCACTTTTAATTTCTTGGGTTTTTTGAGTCGCTAATTTAATCATTTCTTGCGGTAATCCTTTAGCAATTAAGCGGTCGGGGTGATGTTGACTCATCAATCGTCGGTAGGCTTTTTTAACTTCCGCATCGGTGGCTTTAGCGGTAATTCCGAGTGTTTTGTAGGCTTTTTCTAATTGATCAATGGGTGAATGATAGGACCGGGAGCCTTGGTCATTTTGTCGATAACCGGATTGCTGTTGAAAACCTTCAAAATTAAATCCTGCTAGGCCAAGTTGTTGACAGATGCGCTGAAAGGCATGGCGCTTGGCGCCGCTAATATATTGTCCGTCAGCACGGGCAATTTGCAGTTGGATTTCAATAAACATGCGCAGTAAACTGGGGTGTCGCCAGCAGGACTGTTTTAGTGTGGTCAGAGTGGCATCGAGGTCAAAATTGGGTTGCTTGCCGCGGTTAAATAAGTCAATGGCTTCTTGTTTGAGCTTGGGGCTCAAGCCCATTTGTGCCATTACCTGACGGGCGACTTGGATTTCATTCTCTGAAATGCGACCGTCAGACTTGGCCAGATAGCCCATGACGAGAAAGGAGCAGTTAAAGAAGGTGGTTTGTGTTTCATGCACATTGCCACCAAAATTAAAGCGACGTGTGCTTCGCCGAAAGTAGCCACGATCGTATAAGTGCCCGATAAATAAGCCGATTAATAGGCTGATCGGTCCACCGAAGACCATGAAGCCAATCAGTGCTCCAATCAGTTTGCCGTACCATCTCACCATATGCTGTTGATCTCAGTTATTGAACCGGGTGTCATTTGTAGCATAGTACGTTAACATGTGGCGAGTTTCTTGTCAGTAAAGGTATTAATATGGCAGATAGTATCAAAGTCCCGCATTTGGCAACCGCGCTCGAAGGACCCTTGCATGTCATAGAGAAAACTTTTCTTGAGCAGCAGGTTAAGATTGAAGACTGGTTTCGCTGTCAATGGCAGCAAACTCGTCCGCCTTTTTATGCTTCTATGGATTTGCGTAATGCTGGGTTTAAGTTAGCGCCAGTGGATACCAATTTATTTCCAGCGGGGTTTAATAATTTAAATCCTGATTTCATGCCATTGTGTGTGCAGGCATTGCAAGCAACGTTGGCGGAGATTTGTCCGCAAGTTACGCGTGCCTTAATTATTCCCGAGAGTCATTCGCGCAATTTACTTTATTTTGAAAATATTTCTGTGTTACAAGAAATTTTACAGCAAGCCGGGGTAGATGCTCGCATTGGTTCGGTTGATGAGAGTTTAAAAACTAAAAAAACCATTGATCTGCCATCAGGCAAGAAAATAATTTTAGAGCCGCTGGTGCGTCGTGAAAATAAAGTTGGCGTTGATGATTTTTTTCCGTGCTTTGTTTTGCTCAATAACGATTTGTCGCTAGGTATTCCTAAAATAATTCAAGATCTGGATCAGTGTATTTTTCCTTGTCCACAATTTGGTTGGTTTAAGCGCTTAAAGTCGGAGCATTTTCGTCATTACCAACAAGTAAGCGAAGAGTTGGCGCGGGTTATTGATATCGACCCTTGGTTAATGATGCCAATGTTTTCTCGATGTGAATCGGTAGATTTCATGCACAAAGAAGGCGCTGATATTTTAGTGCAGCAAGCGCAAGAGTTGCTAGAAAAAATTCAAAAAAAATACGATGAATATGCGATTAAAGAAAAACCATTTTTAGTGGTTAAGGCGGATGCTGGAACGTATGGTATGGCGGTGATGATGGTTGAAGATCCCCAGCAGTTGGTCGATTTGAATCGTAAGCAACGCACGCGTATGTCATCGGCAAAAGGTGGACGTGACGTCACACAAGTGATTATTCAAGAAGGCATTCACAGTTTTGAAACAGTGGGGGCCAATAAAGCGGTGGCAGAGCCGGTAGTTTATATGATGGGGCGGCATGTTGTTGGTGGGTTTTATCGTGTGCATGAGAAACGTGGGCCGAAAGAAAATTTAAATGCACCCGGCATGGATTTCCAACCATTGGCCTTTGCTAAGCCGTGTTTGGCGCCGTTATCCGATGTGGATGAACCAGTAAATCGTTTTTATGCGTACGGTGTGGTTGCACGTTTAGCCTTGGTTGCAGCGGCGCGTGAATTAGCTGCGTTTGGGGGGGGCTGTTCATGAGTATTAAATTTGGTGTAGTCATGGATCCTATTGCCAAGATCCAGCCAAAAAAAGACACTACTCTGGCTTTATTGCTGGAAGCGCAACAGCGTGGTTGGCAAAATTATTATATTCGCCCACAAGATATTTCTTTTCAACAGGGACAAACATGGGCGCGCATGCATCCTGTTAAGGTGCAAGATAAGGCTGAAGGCTGGCATGATTTATCGGAGGCCATTTTTCAACCGTTGAATAATTTAGATGTGGTTTTTGTGCGCGAAGATCCACCAGTAGATGCGGCCTATCTTTATGTGACGCATTTATTGGAACATGCTGAGCATAAAGGATTATTAGTGGTTAATAAGCCGGCCGCACTGCGTGATATGAACGAAAAGTTTTATACCAATTGGTTTTCTTGTTGCCCAGAAACATTGGTAACGTGCGATTTAGTTTTGCTGCATGAATTTATCGGGCAGCATGGTAAGGTGGTTGTGAAACCTTTAGATGCCATGGGAGGGCATTCTATTTTTTGTGTAGATGCACAAGATGTAAATAAAAACGTTATTTTAGAAGTCATGACGCAGATGGGTGAACAAATTATAGTGGCGCAACCTTTTTTGCCGGCGATTAGTCAAGGCGATAAGCGCGTGATTATGCTTGCCGGTGAGGCGGTGCCATACGCTTTGCAGCGATTGCCAGCAGCAGGAGATTTTCGCGGTAATTTAAGGGCGGGAGGTCATGCCCAAGGTGTCACTTTAACATCCAGAGACCAAGAAATTTGTGCTGAAGTTGGGCCAATATTAAAAGAAAAAGGTGTTCTGTTGGCCGGTCTTGATATTATCGGTGATTATTTAACAGAAATTAATATCACCAGCCCCACTTGTATTCGTGAAATTGAAGCCTTATTTGGCATTAATATTTGTCATCAATTATTAGATCAAGTGCAACAACAACTTGTTGAAAGATGAAAAATAATCCTTATTTAATTGCTGTTGCTACCCAAAATTCTGCGTATCAGTCGCAAGCAGAACTATTAGCACAACAGTTGGGTTTGCCATGTGTGGATATGCCACAATCACAATATGAATATTTATTGGTTTTAACTGAGGAACGCTTGGAATTGCATGCGCAATGTTTGCCACGTTTAGCACCTATTTATGTTGATTTTGTCGCTGGAAAATTAGCGCACCGGCGGCTTTTTGGTGGTGGACGACGCCAGCTCATATCTCGCGCGGTGGGTTTACATAAAGAGAAAAATTTAAAAATATTAGATTTAACAGCAGGACTTGGTCGAGATGCGTTTGTATTTGCTAGCTTAGGCGCAGAAGTTATGATGTTGGAACGTTCGCCAATTATATCTGCTTTGTTGGCTGATGGTTTAAGGCGGGCGCAGCAATGTGATTGGTTGCAAAACCTTAATCTAAAATTAACTCCACAAGATGCACAACCCTATTTGGCTTCTTTAAAACCCGGGGGGTTCCCCGACGTTATTTATCTCGATCCTATGTATCCTGAGGCGAAAAAAAGTGCGCAAGTGAAGAAGGAGATGCGCATGTTGCGTGCTATCGTCGGCGCAGATACGGATGCCCCTGGGTTGTTGGGCTTGGCTTTAACAAAAGTGAGGCGGCGTGTGGTGGTCAAGCGGGCCAAAATGGCCGATTATTTAGCGGAGATTGTGCCTAGCTTTTCGTTAAAAGGAGCCAGTTCGCGCTTTGATGTGTACTTGGTCGGCTCTGTTTAGCCCAGCGGGAGAGCTAACTGCTTATTTTAAAGGCTATTTCTTTTTTTATTGTAGAGTCATTGTCAATTGCTAATCTATTAGTTAGAATCCAGGGGAGTCTATTATCGAAAGGTGATGGGTATTTGAATGAGTTTTAAGTTCGGAGTATTTATTGATGTCAGCTAAAATATTTGTGGGTAACTTTCCCTATTCAACCGCAGAAGAAGATTTGAATGAGTTGTTTGCTTCTTTTGGTGAAATTGAAGATGCGCGTGTTATTCGTGATCGCTTAACCGGTCGGTCGCGTGGTTTCGGTTTCATTACTTTTGCCGATCAATCAGCAGCTGATCAGGCTGTCACAAAAATGAATGATTATGAAATGGATGGCCGCAAATTACGTGTGGATCATGCGCAGCAAAAAGAAAGCGCGTAATTAATCGTTATTGCTTGCACAAATCCTTTGTAACTAGGGCAAAGGATTTTCTTTAATAATCTGCCAAATCGCCTTTCTTTTCTAACCATTGCCGGCGATCGCTAGCGCGTTTTTTTGCTAGCAACATATCCAGTATTTTGTTGCTATTATTTGCATCGTCGATGGTCAGCTGTACTAAGCGGCGGGTATCTGGACTCATGGTGGTCTCGCGCAGTTGCAGTGGGTTCATCTCGCCCAATCCTTTAAAACGTTGAATGTTGACTTGACCCCTTTTCTTTTCTGCTTTGATGCGATCTAAAATGCCTTTTTTCTCATCATCATCTAAGGCATAAAATACTTCCTTGCCAACATCGATGCGATACAGAGGTGGCATAGCCACATAAATGTGTCCATTTTTAACTAATGAGCGAAAATGACGCAAAAACAAAGCGCATAATAGTGTGGCGATATGATTACCGTCAGAATCAGCGTCGGCTAAAATACAAACTTTGCCATAACGTAAACCTTCAATACCATTGCCACCCGGATCAACACCTAAGGCAATGGCAATATCGTGTACTTCTTGCGAGGCGAGTACGTGCTCGGAATCGACCTCCCAAGTATTTAAGATTTTACCGCGTAGCGGCATGATGGCTTGAAATTTACGATCGCGCGCTTGCTTAGCAGAACCACCAGCGGAATCACCTTCAACCAAAAATAATTCACACATGGAAACATCTTGTAAGCTACAGTCAGCTAATTTGCCGGGCAAAGCTGGGCCGGTAGTGATTTTTTTGCGGGCTACTTTTTTGCTGATGCGCATGCGTTTTTGTGCATTTTTAACCGCTAATTCAGCCAGTGCTTCACCTGGATGGACGTGGTGATTGAGCCATAAACTAAAGGCATCTTTGACAACACCAGAAACAAAACTCGCGCATTGACGTGATGATAGGCGCTCTTTGGTTTGCCCAACGAATTGTGGATCTTGCATTTTTGCGGAAATAATATAATTACACTGTTGCCAAATATCATCGGCTGATAATTTAACACCACGGGGTAATAATTTATGAATTTCGCAAAACTCCCGCATAGCGTCTAATAAACCGCTGCGAAAACCGTTAACATGTGTGCCACCTTGGGTGGTGGGAATTAAGTTGACGTAACTTTCACCGATAACAGCACCGTCTTCTGGCAACCAAATAAGCGCCCAATCCACGGCTTCGGTGCCGCCGTCATAGCTACCCATTAAAGGCTCGTCTGGTAGGCGCTCGAGATTATCTAAATTATCTAGCAAATAACTTTTTAAGCCTTCTTCGTAGAACCATTTTTCGGTTTTTTTGGTTTTTTGGTCGGTAAAACTGACAGTTAATCCGGGACACAGCACCGCCTTGGCGCGTAAGTTGTGTTTTAGTTCCGGGATGGAAAATTTCGGTGAATCAAAATATTTTTCATCTGGCCAAAAATGAATAGTGGTTCCGGTGTTACGTGCGCCGACGGTGCCGGTGGCTTTTAATTTACCGGTTTTTTTGCCATTAGCAAAATTCATTTCATAAGCTTTGCCACCGCGTTTGATTTTAACGGTTAATTTCTTTGATAAGGCATTGACCACAGAAATACCCACCCCGTGTAAGCCGCCGGAGAACTTATAATTTTTGTTAGAAAATTTAGCGCCGGCGTGCAAACGGGTTAAAATCAGTTCAACGCCGGTGAGTTTATGTTTCTTGTGCACATCGACGGGCATACCGCGACCATCGTCGATAACTTTCAGTGAGCCATCTTTACACAGTATCACGTCAATTTGTGTGGCGTTACCAGAAATAGCTTCATCAACACTGTTGTCGATGGCCTCGTGTGCTAAGTGATTGGGACGCGAGGTATCGGTGTACATGCCAGGGCGGCGTTGCACTGGCTCTAGGCCGCTTAACACCTCGATGGCTTCGGCAGAGTAGCTGTTTTTTGGTTTTGATTTGGCCATGTTCATCCATTGATAGTGAGCTTGTTAGACTATTCTATAGAGGCTGGGCAGGTTATTCAAAAAGCATTTGATTGTGTTGTGTTATTGAACAGCACAAAATATAAATAATACTTTGATTGACCCTGAGCTAAATTTACTGGCCCCTAGCAAAAAAAGAAGTTCTCCTTGCAAATATGACGACGGGACAAGAACATCTGCCCATATTTATTTTGACAATGTGCCTCCAACGCAAATGATACATTGTATTTTTGTAAATACGTTTTATCATTGCTTGCAGCATATTGATCCGCAAGAGAGTTTTGGCGTAAGCAAAGACCAAACAATGTTCTCTGTTATGCATGAAGCCCATAAGCATTGCAAAATATGGCTGTGACAAGGAAAGCTACGGCCCTGATTGCTGACAACCCGCTTTATTCAGTAGCAGCGGACTTGGTTAAAGCACTGCGAATATCAGTCAGTGTGCTGTTGATGCGAAAAGACAAAATAAGTAATTCACAGGCTAGTCGTACAGCAATCGGTCCCAAAATAAGCACTTCTAGACCAAATAGAATGCCGCGACCATGAATCATGTTAGCAATACCCGTGTAGATGCAGAGAATCAAGCCCAACCAAAAAATAACTTGGATGATGGCCGGCATTAACATGCGACGAAATGTTAAGAAATCATTCATTGTTTATCTCCTTGGTTATAGTAGGGACCTGCCCTAGCTAGATATCAAGTAACATTGTACACTACCGCCATGCGTTATGTTTACACTCTGTTGTTATATTTGATCATGCCTTGGGCGGTGCTACGATTATGCTGGCGTTCACGACGACTGCCGGCCTATCGCCGGCGCATTGCTGAGCGTTTCGGCTACTATACGGATGTTGGCGTGCCCCGGAGTATTTGGTTGCATGCGGTGTCATTGGGTGAAGTGATTTGTGCGGCGCCGTTAATTGATGCTCTATTGCAACAATATCCCAATCACCCTTTGGTGGTGACGACCATGACGCCAACGGGTTCGGCTGAAGTCTTGCGACGTTTTAAAGGGCGGGTATTACATGTTTATGTGCCGTACGATTTATCCCCAATCATTAAGCGTTTTTTTAAGCATTTTAACCCGTCTTTGGCCATTATTATGGAAACAGAACTATGGCCAAATATTCTGAGCCAATGTCAGGTAAAAAAGATTAAAGTATTGTTGGCTAATGCGCGCTTATCTGCACGCTCTGCGCGAAATTATCAACGCTTTCAATGGTTTTTTAAGCCGGTGCTTAACTGTATTAATTTAATTGCAGCGCAAAGTGAATACGATGCCAAGCGTTTTTTGCAATTAGGGGCCCAGACCGATCGCGTTGTGGTGGCTGGCAATTTAAAATTTAATCTTGATTTACCAAAGGATTTATTGACAAGTGCAAAAAATCTGCGGCAAAGTTGGGGAGAAGAGCGTGTCATATGGATAGCTGCGAGTACGCATGAGGGTGAGGAGGCGATAATTTTGGATGTTTTTGCCAAATTAATTAAAAATAATCCAAAACTGCTGTTGCTATTGGTGCCCCGCCATCCGGAACGTTTTGATAAAGTGGCAAACCTTTGCCAGTCAAGTGGATTTAATTATTTATTGCGCAGTTCGCAACAACCGCCAACAGAGACAGCGCAAGTGATTGTTGGGGATACGATGGGGGAGCTGCGATTATTATACGCGGTCAGTGATATCGCATTGGTTGGCGGTAGTTTAGTGCCGGTTGGTGGGCATAATTTATTAGAGCCTGCGGCGGTGGGTGTGCCAGTTATTAGTGGTCATCATCTTGAGAATTTTCAAGCCATAAAAGAATTATTGCTCGATGCGCATGCCTTGCGTATTGTACAAAACGCAGAAGAATTGCATGCTTACTTAGAAGAAATGATTAATAACCCCTCATTGCGCCGACAACGGGGGCAGCAAGCCAAGCAGGTTGTGGTAGAAAATGCTGGTGCGTTAAAAACATGTGTGGCGTGGGTGGTGAAACAGCTTCAAGCTTGTCATTAAACAATCCCAAAAAATACGAGCGATTTAGGTAATTTTAATAAGAAGAGTTGTTATTACCGTTGGTGGCATTACCATGGGTATTGTTTTGTTGCGGTGTTGCGCTAGATTGTGTTGTTTGATTAGTGGGAGCTGAAGTTTGCCCGTTTGTTGTGCTAGCAGATGGTATTGTTTGCCCATTTGTTGTGGTAACCGGAGGAGGCAAGGTGCTTAGCGTTGACGTTGGCGTAGTAGTCGGCTTGCTGGTTGTTGTTGATTTGCTTGGCAGCGGTGTTACCCAAGGTTTTAGCTTTTGGTAATTCGCAGTTAGTCCTTTCAAAGCCTCTTCAGCAGCACTATGGGTGGTGTAGCTGCCGTAAACGACCTTGTACCATGTTTTATTACCGTAGCTAGTTTTGACAACACGAAATTTAAACCGATTCGGCAGATTATTAATAAAGGCTTGTGCTTCTTGTTGGTTCGCAGCAGCATAAAATTGGATGGCGTAATGACTTTTTAAATATTGCTGAAAGGTTGGCGATGTTTTTTTGCTGAGGTTAGCGCGTGGTGTTTTTTTGCTTGATCTTTTTTTAGTGGTTTTATACGATTTTTTACGCGTTGATATTTTCTTAGATTTTTGTGTGCCCCCCGTTTCTAATGTCGCGAAACTAATCGGCCGAGTTAACCAAGTATTAATTTTTTGTAGGTCAGAAATAGATAACGTGCTGGTATCTTGTTTGAGACTAATTGTATTTTTGATGTAGGCATATTGATCAGTAGAGTATTTTGTTTTGGCTTTATAGAGTCCCTGAATATCGTTCAATACATCTTGAATGGTTTTTGTGCCCACTAAGTAACCCGCTTGATCGGCTTTTAAGGCATTAGCTGCAGAGATGATGGCTTCGTTATCTGCTTTAATAATACTAATATCAGATATTACACCCAGAAAATCAGAACGCGTATTTTGTACAGTCGAACGATAATTGATTTTATATTGGCTGTCATCGAATTGATATTGATGCATGGCTTGGCGCGTTTGCGCGGATACTAAGCCACCTTGATAAACGGGAAAGTCTAGAGTAATCCCTGCATTGACAACACGTGTGTCAGCCGTCAGGCCTAAGACAGGGGGAGCGTCTGAATAGAGGGTGCGGGTGTAGCCGCCTTGCAAACTTAAAGTAGGATAACGTCCGGCTGCTTGCTTTTTGATAGTGGAGCGATCATACAAGGTGGTGAAGAGGGCGGCCTTTAGGCTGTAGTTTTGTTGCGCAGCAGATTTGACCCATTGGTTAATGTTGTTGGGTTGCGGCGTAATTAGTGGTACTTGTTTGGCCAGGGCATTAAGTCGTGGGTATAAATGATTGGTAATAGCACGCAGGGCTTCCAATTTGTCTTGTAGATTATTTTGGTCGCCGATAATGGTGGCTACACTAGTATCGTAGTTTGCTTGTGCGCTGTAAACGTCTGTGATGGCTATAAGTCCAACTTTGTATTTTTGCTTATTGGTTTTTAGGGTTTGTGCATAAGCATTTTTCTGTGCTATATCGTTCTGTAAAGTATCTGTGGCAGTTAGCACATCAAAATAAGCACCTGCGGTGCGTGACATTAAGTCTTGAGCTGCGGCAGCATAGGTGGCTTCACCAGCTTTGGCTTTATAATGCGCGCCTTGTAACTGATACCAATTGCTAAAATTTAACAGAGGTTGCGTTAAAGTGAGGGTGTAGACTTGGCTGTTGTCATAGCCCTCTGTTCCCGGGAGGGAGGACTTGCTGTGATTGCGACTCAATACGCCATTGGCATCGAAGGAGGGCAACAAATTGGCGCGGGCCAAGGGCACATAATCTTTGCCGTTTAGCCACATGCTGGCTGCGGCTTGCTGAAAGGTAGGATCATTAGCCAGCGCTTGATGATAGACGGTTAATAGATTAGTTGCTGAAGTGAGTGTGCTAACAGATACAAGTATCAGGCCTGCGAAGATTGTCCAAATTATTTTTTTCATAAATTCTTACCTAGGTTTTCTATGTGGCTTTGTTGGTTTATATTTCAACTTCTCTGTATCGTAATACTTGCAGTTTACAAATGAATGCTCTGATTATCCTATAAATGGGTAGGACTTATCAATCCTATGATGAAAACAAAGTGAAATTCGCGATTGCTTAAAGATAGATCAATCAATGCGTCACAATTCGAGTGATATTTATAAAAGCTGCTCTAATAGGGTGAATTACAACGAAATCATGGTGGGGCTGACTTTCTTCTAAGCAATTGTTTTAAAATATTTTTATTTTTTTTAGACTCGTTGTCTGCAGCCATTGTGTTCAGCAGGCAGAAGTTTTAATATCGTATCTATGAGTACATTAAGAGTACGTGTGCCTTTGGTAAAGATCTCAGGGGTATCAGATTGGGCACTGTTAAGTCATGTGAGCCAAGTGAAAATAGTAAATATAGAAGCATTAAGGAAAAGAAGATGTCTAAAAAAACTACAGCACGGGTTAAGTATATTTGTGAGCTTGATTGTGAAAAACAGGAAGATTTCTCTTCAATGGAAGAAAAAAATCGTAAAGTCTGGGTGCGTATTGTGATGGCTTGTGTTTGTATAGTAATTTTGTATGGAAATTATCCAGCTGTGTTTGATAAATTGCTACCAGATCTATTGCTGCAATTTTTGAGCGAAATATCATTTCGCTATCTTTTGCACATTATTCTGTGGGCATGGTTACCCTAACATTTTGTTCAGTTATGCTACGGACATGCCGTAGCTAGTCGATGGAATGTTGCTTTAGCTGCGGTTAAGGTTATGGTAATTTCTTTTTCACCATGAGCTGATGAAATAAATCCTGCTTCATAGGCAGAGGGTGCAAAATAGACACCTTGATCGAGCATGCCGTGAAAAAATAGTTTAAATTGCTCTAAATTACATTGAGTGACTTCTTGATAAGAGGTTGGCAAATTTTCTTTTGTAAAAAATAAGCCAAACATACCTCCTAGGCAATGTCCTTGTAAAGCGATTCCTGCTGCTTGCGCATGATGTTTTAATCCGGCTATTAAAGTTTCTGCATTTTTTTGCAATCGGTCATAAAGGTCTGCATCATTTTTCAGTATTTTTAATGTGGCGATTCCGGCTGCCATAGCAATAGGATTACCCGATAAAGTGCCAGCCTGATAAACAGGACCTTGTGGGGACAAGTGTTGCATGATGTCGCGACGTCCACCGCATGCGCCGACGGGCATGCCGCCGCCAACAATTTTTCCTAACGTAGTTAAGTCCGGTTTAATAGTATAAATGCTTTGTGCCCCTTTTAGTGCCACGCGAAAACCTGTCATCACTTCATCAAAAATCAGTACGCTGTTATGTTGATCGCACAGTTGGCGTAAGCCTTGCAAAAAATTTGCTTTTGGTAAAATCATATTCATGTTGCCGGCAATGGGTTCGACAATAATAGCAGCAATATCATTAGGGTTATTTTCAAATAATTCGCTGACAGAATTTAAATCATTAAATGTAGCTGTCAACGTATCGGAAGAAGCACCTGGTGTAACACCGGGAGAGCTGGGGGTACCTAAGGTTAAGGCACCAGAACCGGCCTTTACTAATAAAGAATCACTTGCGCCATGATAACAGCCGGCAAATTTAATAATTTTGTCACGTTTTGTAAAGCCACGTGCTAGGCGAACGGCTGTCATGGTGGCTTCGGTACCAGAGTTTGTCATGCGTATTTGTTCGATGTTGGGCATTAATTCGCAGATTAATTCAGCCAATTCGAGTTCTTGTGGGCAGGGGGCGCCGAAACTTAAACCGTGTTGCGTGGCCTCTTGTACCGCAGAAATTACCTGTGGGTGTGCGTGCCCTAAAATCATTGGCCCCCAGGAGGCGACATAGTCAATATATTTATTGTTATCGGCATCAAATAGATAAGCGCCTTGCGCTGATTTAATAAAGCGCGGCACGCCACCGACGGCTTTGAAGGCACGAACAGGGGAATTGACGCCACCTGGAATGACTTCTTGCGCTTGCTGAAACAACTTTTTAGAAGCGCTAGTGGATTGTTTATCTGACATTTATGGTATTCCTTGGTTTTTTTTCTAAGTTTTGTGATGGCCAAATTATGTCAAAATAATAATCCAATAGCTACTAGAGACACTCCCTAGTTGCATTATCCGGTTGGATCAGTAACATGAATGCCATTATGAGTGAGCAAAATTATAAAAAATACCTATGTTTGTTGTGTGGATTTGTCTACGACGAAGAACAAGGTTGGCCAGAAGATGGCATTGCCCCGGGTACGGCATGGGAAGATGTGCCGGATGATTGGTTGTGTCCGGATTGTGGGGCGATGAAGATTGATTTTGAGATGGTCGAAGTTTAACCAGAAACATTTTTTTCCCTCGTAGGCTTTGTTGTGTCGGGAGGGGTTTCCCGCCGGTGATTATAATAAATTCTATTGTAACCATTTGATTTATAGTCAAATATCAAAGTTGTTCAAGAAGTGTCCTTAACGCCTTGCTAATATGTCAGCAGAGAGAGCGCAAAAGTTTATTGCCAGCGTGGCTGAATGAATACGCAGTGAGGGTGGGTATGAATATTTTTCGAATGATCATAATCTATTGTGTGGGAGCTTTATTTTGTTTAGGCGTGGTCTCGGCTTATGCAATTAGTTTTGATGAATCGTTTTCTCAAATAAAATCAGAAAAACCCTCGGGCTTTTATGTGGGAGTTAATTTAGGTTATGGCATGACGCATTGGGATAAATATTTAACGCAATCTATTTATGAAGAAAAGCTTGGGGGCGCGTTTTGTCAAGCTGTTATTCAAGCTAATTGTGCTTCAATGAGTGTTGGCTTGAAGAACAAAGCTAGTGTCCCAGTTCACCGTTCCAAAGGAGTTTCGTGGGGGCTGGTTGCCGGGTATAATTTTAACAGGCATATCAGCGTACAAGTGGGATATTATAATTTTAGAGAAACCTATATTGATTCTTCTGATTTTAATAAATTGCTCGGACAAATAAGCGTTGTCGCCACACCAGTAACGTTGATCAAAATTTGGCCGAGGCCTAGTTCTGTTGTTGATAAGATAGAGGTCTCATCGTGGGCAGTTGATTTGGTGATTAAATTAAATTTACCCATCACCAATCGTTTTAGTGTTTATTTAAAAAATGGTGTGGCTTATTTACGGCAAAAATCCAACTTGTACCCTGTTGACTTTAAGTATTCGATTCAGAATTCACCGGGACAGGGGCCGGTGGTGGACAATAAGGTGGGAAATTTTTCTTTGGTGGACAGTGGTATTTTTGTTCCCAGCATCGGTGGTGGAGTATCTTATAGTCTAACTTCGCGTATTGCCTTGGATTTTAGTTATACACACATGATGGGTAAAAAAGATGGAACAGGGCCAGATCTCAATAAAAACATGCCGGGGGTGGATATTTTTATGGGTGGTTTGACCTTTAAATTTTAACCCTATTTTTCAAGGCTGCACAATCGCTAAAATGACAATCGCAATTAATAGTACAGTGGGGATTTCATTGATCCAACGATAGAATTTATGTGAACGGGTGTTGGCATCTTTTTTGAAATTTTTATATAAATGTCCGCAATACAAATGGAAAATCCACAAAAAAAGCACCAGGATAAGCTTGGCGTGCATCCACATTTGTGTGGTATACCAATGGTATTTGAAGAGCAGGAGCCAGATGCCAAAAATAGTAGTTAATACACCAGCGGGCCAGGTGATACCGTAGTAGAGTTTACGTTCCATGATTTTGAAGCGCTTACAGCTGATTTGATCATCTGCCATGGCGTGATAGACAAATAGACGCGGCAAGTAAAATAAGCCAGCAAACCAGCAAATCACGAAAATAATATGTAACGCTTTGATCCATAGCATAGTTTTCTCCTTTTAGGTGCAGTATCATAGCTAAATTTAGCCGCATTGTCGATTGACGCTACTAGCTGAGTTAGTGATAATAGGCGCATATATTAGATAAGAGGTGTTTTGATGTCAGATATTCAATCCCATAGTGGTGAGCTGCCAAGTTTGGTGTTTACCGATGCGGCTGCTAGAAAAGTAAAAGCACTGGTGGATGAAGAGCAAAATCCCAAGTTAAACTTGCGCGTGTTTATCACTGGCGGGGGTTGCTCTGGCTTTCAATATGGCTTTACCTTTGATGAAGCCATTAATGATGACGATAGTATTATTGAAAAGCACGTAGCAGCAAACGACACGGCAGAAAATGGTGATGATGGAGAAGGGGGCCAGCAAGGAGATGGCGGTAGTACTTCGGTGATTAAATTATTGGTTGACCCCATGAGTTTGCAATATTTGGTGGGCGCTGAAATTGATTATCGCGAAGATGTTAATGGGGCACAGTTTGTGATTCGCAATCCCAACGCCAAAACCACCTGCGGTTGTGGCTCTTCCTTCTCTGCTTAATGACATGTCTGCTCAGCAATTAATTTCGCATTACGACAAAGACGCTTACGATGCTAAGCTTAGAGAACTCTATAAAAACATCTCTTCTGAAACCTCACTGATTCAACGCGTGCATGCATTCAGTGGTGCCTTTTTAAATATACCCTATTTGCAGGGCGCTTTGGGTGAAGGGCCATCGGGTAAGTTTGACCAAAACCCCACTTATCGCACAGATTATTTTGATTGCCTCACTTATGTCATAACTGTATTGGCTTTGGCTTTTTCCAAGAATTTTTCTGAATTCAAAAAAAACATTTGTTGCATTCATTATTTTGATGGAAAAGTGAATTATCATTGTCGGCATCATTTTGTGGAGGTGGATCTCAATTTAAATAGTTTGTGGCAGAACTGGGTAGAAGATGTAACGGCTGATATTGTTGATAGTGAGGAAAAGTCAATTGCTAAAGTTTCAGAAACACTTATTGAACGAAGAAGATTCTTTGCGTATAAAAAAATGAATAGTTTAAAATTATTAGAGCCTGTTGCATCAACTCAAGCAGAAAACCTGTTGGCTGAGTTACAAAAACCAACAGGAGACTTTCCAGATAAAACTTCTCGGCTGGCTTACTTACCATTGACCACTTTATTCGATCAAAATGGACGAAATAGGGAGGCTTATCTGTCACAAATTCCGGATGGCTCTGTGATTGAAATTGTGCGCCCCAATTGGCAGCTACGCGATGAAATAGGTAGTAATTTAAATATTTCACACCTAGGGTTTGCTATTCGTCGTGACAACCAACTTTTTTTTCGACATGCATCGATTCTTGCGGAGCAGGTGGTTGACGAGTTATTCGTTGATTATTTGTCGCGTTATTTGCAAAGTAGCACAATTAAGGGTATTAATGTTCAACGTATGCGTGTTGAGAATTAAGAACCACTCGGTTGTTTAATATATTGTTTAAAGGCATCAACATGCTGGGGATAGGCGCTGATTAAATCTTCCAGCGTTGGCATGTACATATCTTCATAATCGAATCCCGGTGCTACTGCTTCACTGACCAGAGTATAGTTGTTGCCTTGTAGTTTATAAGCTTTCCAGAGACCAGCTGGACAGAGCAATTGAGGTGTCTGACTGGCAGCTATGTCAATTCCTAATGTATGTTCCTCGATTTCATCTTGGGCATTGATGAAAATTACTTTCATGGGATCACCGGCATGATAATACAGAATTAAATCGGATTTATTAACGGCAAAATAGCTCATGTGATCTTCTTGTGTTACCAGATAATAGATCGAGGTGAGGCAAGAGCGTTGCTGTCCATCTGCGTTCTGTAAAGTTGTTGTTGATCGGTATGTTTCGGAAAAGTATCCACCTTCGCAGTGTTTTTCTAGATTGAGTTTTTGAATAATTTCTTGTGAATTTGTCATTATTTTCCTCCAAGGGTTTGTTTGTTTTTTAGAAGTTGAAATAAAACTAAGATCAATGCAGTTAAAAGGGTAAATAAAATCATGACAGGTGTAATATGTTTGGCCACGTGTAATTGGGCTGTAATGACGGTAATTAATATACAGCCCACCGTTTGTATAAATTTCATTATTGAAGCAGTGGTGCCACCATGAGCTTTAAAAACGGTCATGGCGCCAGCTTTACAAGCTGGAAGTATAATGCCGGCACCTAGCATAAATAGGGAAAAACCGGTTACAATGGCGGCGAACTGATATTTGTCTAGATATACTGTGACCCACAATAATACCCCGCCTGCTAGCGCAACGGTAATTCCACGAGAGACTATTTTTTTGGGCGCTTGATTTTTAATGCGATAGCTATTGTAAAGCGTGCCTAAAATATAGGTAAAGCTGGTGGCAAGCATGATCCACCCATAGCCGCGAACAGAGAAACCTAAATACTTCATATAAATAAAAGGTGCGGCGCCAAAATAGGCAAATAACCCACCGAAGGTGAGTCCGAGTACTATAGTAAAGGCCAAATAATCGCGATTTTTAAGAATAAGTTTAATGGTTGGCAAGGGGTTGGGCTTTTTCTCAGCGGAAGTCATCGCTGCATGGGTTTCAGGTACAAATTTTAAAAATCCCAATAATATAATGGCTGCATAAATCAATAAAAAGATAAAAATAGCCTGCCAGTTAAACCAAATCAGTAAATGTGCACCGATTACAGGGGCGATGGTAGGTGTAATGGCCATCACAATGCCAACATAAGCAATAGCTTGGCTGGTATTTTTGCCGTAGATATCTTTAAGCAGTGCATTACCGATACTGGTGTAGGCCGCCGCATAAAATCCTAACAGTGATAATGCAATGCCAAAAAAATCAGGTGATGCTGCCCTGCTAATAAGTAGGGCAATGATGCAATAACAGACTAGGGCGATAAGCAGGGTTCGGCGCCGGCCTTTGTAGTCAGAGTAGGTACCCCAAAATAATTGACCAATGGCGTAGCCAATAAAGAAAATACTTAAAAAAAGCATAACGGACGTATCATTTCTGTGGAAATAATCGGATAATTTGGGGAGTGTTGGTAAATATAAGGTTGCTGAAAATTGTGTTAAAGAAAAGGCACAGAAAATAAATAAATTTCTAAAAAATATTTTTTGCGTCATGGGATGGCTTCCTTGCATTAAGTTTAATTAGCAAAATACACACCGCCTAAAATAGTCGGTTGTTTGGCGCCAGTCACCGTTGTTAGATTGCCCGGTTTGTGTTGCAAGGTTTGTCGCGCCAACCAGGCAAAGGCAGCTGCTTCAATCCAGTCGGGATCGATGCCTAAAGCGGCTGTTGAGTCGATTTTTTGTTGGCTACACAAGGCCTTTAATCGTCGCACTAAATATTGATTATGAATGCCGCCGCCACATAACCACATATGTGTTGCTTGCGAATCCTGGGAAAATATAGCATCAGCAATGGTTTTCGCTGTTAATTCAGTAAGCGTGGTTTGTATATCTTGGGGGCTAATTGATAACGCGACCGTTTTTAATTTCTGTGCTAACCAAGCTTCATTAAAATATTCTCGGCCAGTGCTTTTCGGTGGTTTTTTGGAAAAATAGTCATCGTCTAGCAACACGTTTAATAATTGGGAGTGACATTTTCCTTGTGCTGCCCACTCGCCATTTTTGTCGTAAGGTTGTTGATTTTGTTGTTGGCACCAAAGATCAAGCAGTGTGTTTCCTGGTCCGCAATCAAATCCTAAAACCGGCTGCGTATGATCGGCGGGTAAATAAGTGAGATTGGCAATGCCGCCAATATTAAGTATCCACTGATTAGTTTGATTGTTAGGCAGTAAAAAACGGTGAAATGCTGGAGCTAAAGGTGCTCCTTGTCCGCTGAGCGCGATATCCCGACGACGAAAATCAGCAACGGTAGTAATACCTGTTTCGCTAACAAGAGTATTAGGGTCGCCGATTTGTAAGGTAAAGGGTGTTGCGGCAAAAGGCATATGCCGAATGGTTTGGCCATGGCAACCAATAGCCGTTATTTCAGTGGGTGATAGGTTGGCTTTTTTTAGCAATGCTTGGCACGCTTTAGCCAATAATTTGGCTAAGCTTACATCCAAAGTTGCCATGCGGTTAATCTCATTATCACCAGGTTGGCAGATATCGAGCAATGATTGTTTAAGGTCTGCTGGGATGGCTGCTGCGTGTGTTTGTAGTAATCGTAGCGGCGGGTTATTAAAATCAATTAACACAGCATCAATGGCGTCGAGGCTAGTGCCAGACATTAAACCGATGTAGTATTCGTGTGTCATCATGTTTACAAGTGATTTTTGTTGGTTGCATTGTCAGCTAACTCAACTTGGGTTTGTTGCATAGTATCCAGTTCAGCCAGTAAGCTATGGGATTGTTTTACAAATTGTGATTTATCCTTTTTGGGGATAGGTAGCCCACCCGGTAATTTTACGGTCATGGGATTATAATGTTTGCCATTAATTCTGACTTCGTAGTGCAAGTGTGGTCCGGTGGCAAGACCACTCATGCCGACATAACCAATCGTTTGTCCGCGCTTTACACTTTGATAGCGTTTTAGGCCTTTGGCAAAGCGTTCCATGTGGGCATACAAAGTGCTGTAGTGCATGCCGTTGTGTAACACGATGGTTCTGCCGTATCCAGATTCCCAGCCAATATAAGCAATTTTACCGTCTGCTGCTGCATGAATAGGGGTGCCTCTGTTTGCTGCCAGATCAACACCTAAATGTGCGCGCCAAATGTGTAGGATGGGATGGTAGCGATGCAAAGAAAAGGGGGAGCTGACATAACGATATTTCAGTGGTGCGCGCAAAAAGCGCCCTTGCGTGTTTTTACCATTTAGTAAGTAATAGCCGGTTTTGCCGTTAGGATTTTTATAGCGCATAGCGGTATAAGATTTATTTTTATTTTTAAATTGTACAATTAGAATATGGCCGTCATGTATTTTTTTGTCTTTTGAAAGATATTCGTTGTAAAGCAAACTGAAGTGATCGCCATTGTGTAGATTTCGGCTTAGATTTACTTCCCAGCCAAAGATGCTCTCTAGTTGTGCCGTCAATTGAGGACTTAAGTGGGCTTGTTGAGCAGTTTTAGCTAGCGAACCATGAATGGTAAGTTGTGCGAAGGTCAGTTTTTTTTGCATGGGCAAGGAGACAATTTGAGCGACGAATTTATTCTCTTTGCCTCGGGTGAGCACCAAGGATTTGTCGATTGATAGTGGATACTCAAGTCGCAATAGTTGCTTATCGGAATTTATAAATAAAGTTAATTTTTTGCCAATTTGTAAATTTTTAAGCGGCGCGGTTATTTTTCCGGTTTGCATTAGATTGGATAACTGTGCGGCACTTAAACTATTTTGGGCAAATATTTTTGCGAGGGAGTCGCCTTTTTTAATGATGATAGGTTGTGGTGGTCGATGCTGCCAATGAAAATGTGTGCTCTTACTTTGCAGTTGCGAGTTACCTGCTGGGGTAGGTTTTTTCAGGGAAGGGTGTTTTCGATGCATCATTATGCTACTGACACCCAGTATCAGTAGTCCTAGAACCAGCATAAGTGCGATTTTCTGTTTGCCCTTTGATGGCTTTTTCAACATTGAATATAGATCCTTTTCAACGAGCGTCATAAGTTAACATAACTGAAGTCAGACTGCACGATGTATGACCAAATGGTGGGTGCCATTGTGTATGTTTCTATTTTATGCAGTAATATAGGTAGTTTTCGTTATTATTGTTTATATTTTGCACAAAGAGGTGAGTATGTCATTGGATCCAAAAGTATGGGAGGAAATTACTCGGGGCACTACTGAGATTTTGGTTGCTGACGAGCTCAAAGCGCGCTTGCAACAAAAAAAACCGTTGCGCGTGAAGCTAGGTTTTGATCCAACCGCACCAGATATCCATCTCGGTCACACAGTTGTATTAAATAAGTTGCGCCAGTTTCAAGAGTTGGGTCATGAAATTATTTTTCTGATTGGCGATTTTACAGCGACGATTGGTGATCCCACTGGTAAGAACGAAATGCGCAAGCCCTTAAGCGCAGAATCAATTCAAGCGAATGCTGAAACGTATCAGGCACAGGCTTTTAAAATTTTACATCCCGAAAAAACACAGGTCGTGTTTAATGCGCGGTGGATGGCTGAGCACACGGCGGCCGATATGATTCGGTTGGCGGCCAAATCAACGGTGGCACGTATGTTAGAGCGTGATGATTTTAATAAGCGCTATCGTGCGAATCAATCTATAGGTATTCATGAATTTTTATATCCACTGTTGCAAGGTTATGACTCTGTCGTGTTGGCAGCGGATGTCGAGCTTGGTGGAACCGATCAAAAATTTAATTTATTGATGGGGCGTGAATTGCAAAAAAGTGCAGGGATGACGCCGCAATCGATAGTGATGGTACCATTGCTTGAGGGTACTGATGGCGTGCGCAAGATGTCTAAATCACTTGGCAATTATATTGGTATTGCCGAAGCAGCGGACGAAATGTTTGGCAAAATCATGTCGATTTCGGATGAATTGATGTGGCGCTATTTGGAATTATTGAGTTTTCGACCGCTGGCTGAGATACAGGCTTGGCGTCAAGAAGTGGAAGAGGGAGCTAATCCTCGTGATGTCAAAGTGCGCTTGGCGCAAGAAATTATTACGCGTTTCCACGATGCTAAGGCTGCCGAACAAGCACATCAGGCATTTGTGGAGCGCTTTCAAAAGGGAACCTTGCCCAGTGACGTAGAAACACAACAAATTGTGGTGGAAACTGAGGGCCTAGGTATTGCTTATCTATTACGCCAGGCAGGACTGGTGGCCAGCACGTCTGAAGCCATGCGAATGATCCGTCAGGGTGCTGTGCGTATTGATGGTGAACGATTAGAAGACCCCAAAACCGTCATTGCGGTGGGGGAAACCCATCTTTATCAGGTGGGTAAGCGCCGTGTGGCCAAAGTGGAGTTATTGGCTAAGGCGTGTCCTAAATAGACTTGTAAATGGCGTGTTTTTCGGTAGGCAAATAGTTGTTTATTTGTAGTCTTATCCTAGAATTACCCCCGGTATGGATTAGTTTTGTCTTTGTGCGAAAAAGCCTAAAGACTTTGTTGACAAAGGAGGTGGATGGCGTAGAATGGCCCACCTTGATCTAAGAATCTCTTTTTCTTGATCCAAGAAGCTCTTTAAAAATTTGGCAATGTGAAGACAGTTTGTGTGAGTGCTGGTGCAGGTAGTCTAAAAACAAAAAGATTACCAAAGCATTAGCTGCAAACACAAAGCAGATTTGTGCGATGGTTAACAATATACAGTGAAAACTGTAGTCAATTTTCAAACTGAAGAGTTTGATCCTGGCTCAGATTGAACGCTGGCGGTATGCTTAACACATGCAAGTCGAACGGCAGCACGAGGAGCTTGCTCCTTGGTGGCGAGTGGCGGACGGGTGAGTAACGCGTAGGAATCTACCTTATAGTGGGGGATAACCCGAGGAAACTCGGGCTAATACCGCATAATCTCTACGGAGCAAAGTGGGGGACCTTCGGGCCTCACGCTATAGGATGAGCCTGCGTCGGATTAGCTTGTTGGTGGGGTAATGGCCTACCAAGGCGACGATCCGTAGCTGGTCTGAGAGGACGACCAGCCACACTGGGACTGAGACACGGCCCAGACT
>CAZGQK010000012.1:0-54089 GCA_964527645.1 uncultured Legionellales bacterium
GAGCGCTTGCATGGCATGCAAGAGGTCGGCGGTTCGATCCCGCCTAGCTCCACCAATTTGGGAGGGTTACTTTTTGAGGAGATTGCTCGGTTGAGCGAACCGAGAAGTGCAGGTGATGAGTGAGATGAAAAAGACGAAATAGTTAATCGAGTATTTTTTATCTACGCAAGGCACCGAGGAAAGAGGAGAGAGAGCTTACTTGAGTAAGTGAGCGAACCGAGAGACGCTGGTAACACAGCGTAGATAAAAAAGACGAAGATTAAAAGGTCCCCATCGTCTAGTGGCCTAGGACACCGCCCTTTCACGGCGACAACGCGGGTTCGACTCCCGCTGGGGACGCCATTTTTTTACCTGAAAAACAATGAGTTAAGTAAATATTGTTTTGATATTGTGACTGCTTGAGTTAGTTTAGGTAAATTTTAGGTAAATGATGGAATTTTTAAAATAGATTACTGTTCAATTTTTGTAAGGTAATACGTTAATATGAAAATTTTGAAAAGAGCTAAAGTCGCCATTGTTTTGCTTAGCCTCATGCTTGCTGTACCAGCTTTGTTGGCAAATACTCTGGTAATGACTCGAGGGAACACTGAGTGAATTATATCTACTTATGCTATGGCAATAATAGAATGTATGATTTAGAAGTGTTATATAGCATAAACACTTTATTAAAATATACCCAAAAGAAAAGAATTTATTTATATACAGATCACCCGGAAAAATTTTCTTTACTTGGTATTAATGTCGTAGACATAACTGGTGAAGTGGATGAATGGTCTAACAGTATGAGTTATATGCATCGAATTAAGATAAAAGTGATAGAGCATGCACTTTTTAGTCATTCAAAAAAAATAATATTTGTTGACTCCGACACTTTTTTCAAAAGAAATCCAGAACCCCTTTTCTCATTAATAAATAATCAAAACGTCGTCTTGCATACTTTTGAAAGAAAAGATCCTTACCCGCAAATGGCTGGATTCAGTAGCTTTCTTAAAGAGAGCTTGTTGTTTCAGTACTCAAAAGAAACAAGTATGTATAACAGTGGCATTGTCGGTATTTCGGAATTCAACCAAGAAATTTTAACCCAAACGCTAGATTTAATTGATGTCATGCATGAAAATTTTCCTTCCATACACACCATAGAGCAGCTGAGTCTTAGTGAAGTTCTTCGATTAAATAAAATAAACATTACCACCTGCCAAGACATTGTTATACATTACTGGCGGTCAACACTGCGATTTTATATGCATCATAAATTGCTCAAGTGCTTTCAACAAAAGCATGATTACTCTCCAGAGCTTATCGAACAGCAGGTAAAAATACCCTTTTCCTATCTTCGTGCAAAATTATTTAAACTAAGTCATATTGCATCAAGTGGAGTATCTTGCTGACTTGAATGCTAAATGATTTTTTGATTTTAAATTTAAGTCTGTGTTTGTAGTCTTTGAGGGTTGGCTGGTAATTAGGGTTTAGTGCATTTGGTGAGCCATAAAAATCTAGTCTCTCAAAATATAGTGCCTCAACTTTTGGTTGATAGGTTATTATTTGTTGAATTTGAGAAAGTGTCTGATATGCCAACTATTTGGCAAAAGTCTCTGATTGAGTATGTGAGTGTTCTTGTTTGCATTGGTGTCTCCATAGGGTTGTTGATGTACAGTATTATGAAAACAAGGCGATTTGAGGCGATCAAGGATTTTTTTAAAATAAATAATTATAAAAAACAATAAGATAAAAAGGGGGCGGACATTATTTCAGGGCTTTTCGGGCGGGCGGTCGCTTTTTCTGGTTTGTTTAGCTTATATCTTTCATGGTGAAAGAACGCTTTATAGTTTTTGCTGATGGGGGATTATGCCCTTCCGCGCGCTCAACAGCGTGTATCTTGTTTGCAATTTGATCTTTTGTCATTTTTGGTTTCTAGCAAATGAATTGTTTTAGTGTTTTTATTAAAGTCAGCAGCCTTCAAATTGATTAATTCACCATAACGGCAGCCAGTTAAAAGTGCGGCACGTATTAACGGCCTGAAATCTCGATCGCTTGCATTAGTGAGGCGTGTGCACTCAGGTAGGCTTAAAAACCTTATTTTAGGTTGATCAACATTTTTAAAGGGCTTGACCTTTCGCCATGCTTCATCGCTTGCTATATGCCCATCTTGCCAGGCATGATTTAATGCTGCCTTTAGAATAGTTAAAATTCTATTCGCTGTCGCTTTACGTTTGCGTAAAGTATCGCTATCTACATCAGCGTTCAAGTTGATAGCTTGTGTTTTTGAGCGTGTTCTGGCAGCTTGCTTAGCTAAATTTTCATGCCAGAATCTTATCTGTTGTGTGCTTAATTCGGCTAATTTAAATTTTCCAAGTATAGGTAATATATGTGCGTTGACGGCTTGAAGAGTACTTTTATAAGCCTTTTTATTGAGCTTATACCAGTTTAAATAGCTTTGTATGGCATCTGTGATTGTAATAATATTATCGGTATTTAAATGTGTTGTTTGGTAGAGCTTTTTAGATGCTAAGCGAGCTAGACCTTGTGCTTCAAAGTAATCAAGAATGCTTAGGTTGTCGCTGTCTTGGAAATCGTCTGCCTTGCCGAGTTTTTGTTTTTTGTATTTACCATGAATATACACTCTTGCCAGCCATGAGCCACCACTGGTGCCTTTGCGATAGCCAAGATACAGTCCTTTGCCTATTGCTGCCCAGTAGGGTTCATGCTGGGGTTTTAGTTTGCTTCTTGATGTTCGTGTTTCAAGTTTTGCTAGTCTCGATGCTTTAGCCATGTTTAACACCTTCCTAGTTTAGGTAACTTTTAGGTAAAAGATACTCCTGATCTATCGCAGACGATAACATACGGTAAAAGATAAAGTCAATAATAAACAGACAGATAAGATGTAGGTGGATGTTTGCTGATGTGTGGTTTCATCCCTTTCACGGCGACAACGCGGGTTCGACTCCCGCTGGGGACGCCACTTAAAACCTGCTTAACGGCAGGTTTTTTTAATTAAATAATTAAGTTTATTGAGTGTTATGCAGTGCCTTGTGCTTTTTGTAATGAGAGAAGGCCAGCAGTATGGGCGCACTCATAATAATTAAGCCAAGCAGCATGAAGGATTCATAAGAGAACACGTGTTTGACATCGATGGCGTGCGGTGGGAATAGTCCAATAATGATGGTAACCAGGCTGCCGATAATACCGAGACTAGCGATGAGGTACATGCCCCAATGTTTACCAGGGACTTGATAAGTTGGGTGCCCGGATAGACCTCTTTTCTTTAATAAAATACCAGATAAAAACATTAGCAGGTACATAAACATATAAAGTTGTGTGGCCAGAACATTAATAATCCAGTAAGACGTGTTAACGTTAGGAATAAAAATAAAAATAAGTGCGACCAGGCTGACAATAATCGCTTGCGTAATTAATAGATTGCTGGGGATAAAGTGGCGATTCTCACGAATAAGAAATTTTGGCAAAAACCCAGATTCACCGGCAATTTGTAAGCCACGGGTTGGCGCAATAACCCAACTACTTAATCCTCCTAAGCCACCGATAACTAACGAGATGCCAAGAATATCTAGCATCCAATGCATATGATAGGCGGTAAAAAATGCGTTAAAATATTGCATAATTCCTGATACCAAACTAAGTTTTGCATGGGGTATTACAGCAGCAATAGCAGTGGCGCCAAACGCAACTGTAAGTAAGATTAAAATCGTAGCAATGGTCAAGGCGCGGGGAAATATCTTTTGCGGATTTTTAGTTTCTGGTGTGTGAGCAGTAGCGATTTCTATGCCCTGCATGGATAACATAACACCGGAAATAGTGATCCAGATGTGCCAGTTTTTGAAATTAGGTAATAGGGCATGTGGATGTAGGTTGATATGGATAGGTTTGCCCGACATGACCCAGACACAGCCCATAATGATAATAAGGGTGACCGGTACAAATAAACCTAAAATACTGCACATTGAACTAAACCAGCCGGAATAACGCATGCCTTTTAAATTAAGTAAAGTGACCGCCCAAAATACAATAAGGACAAAACAGGTTAAATAAATACGGTTGTGAGCTAACGCGGGGCTGATCATGTAGCCAACGGTAGCGGCAATGTAGGTGAGTAAGCCGGGAAAATAAACCACGTTTTCAATCCACTGAAACCAAACGGCAGCAAAGCCTGCTTTGGCACCCATGGCTTCGGAAATCCAACTGTAGATGCCACGGTTGTTACTGCTTCTGGCAGCCAGTTCAGCAGAGACTAGTGCGCTGGGTAACAAAAAGAAAAGGGTGGCAAGAATAAGAAAAACAAAAATCTGGCTGCCAAACAGTGCAGTAATCGGTAAGTTGCGTATACTGTCTACCGCGCCCACGGTAATCATGACTAAATTAAAAAGTGTTAAAACTCGGCGTCGATGTTGTAGAATTTGCTCATTGTCTTGCAAGGGCTTTATCCTAGTTAGCAGCAAAACAGTGTTTATTTTTAACTCAAGTTAAGAAAAGCACTGTTCCTTTGATTTAAGTTGAGAGCTTTTCTAGCTCCCATTTTAGCTGAAAAATTATGCGTTAGAGGAGGTATTTTGTCAACTATTGGTGTCTTATGTGACTTATAGGCTGTGGCGATAAGTTTCTGGTAGTTTGAAAGTTATGAGAAAGCCTACTAAGGCGACCGTACCGATATAGTAGGCAAGGGCTTTGGGGGTATTTGCGTAGTGAATGAAGAGGGTGATTAATGCTGGGCTTGTTCCTCCTAAAATGGCATTGCCGAGATTATAGCTCACTAAGCAACCAGTGTACGCCACTTTATGTGGGAATAATTCGCGGTACACAGGATTAATAGCGGCGATAAAAACAGTATCTAGCACGGTAAATGATAGGCAAGCCATTAGGGCATGGGACCATTGTCCACTGGAAAGTAAAAGAATTGCTGGATAACTAATTAGCAATAGTGCGAAGCAACTTGTAAAAAGTAGGGGTTTGCGACCCACTTTGTCGCAAATAAAAGCAAGCGGTACGATTATAATGCCGGAGAGAATAGAGCAAATGCTAATGATGAGTAGTGCTTGGTGCAAACTAATATCTGTAAAGTGTACCATAAAGGTAACTAAAAAAATAAAAAAGGAAAAATAAAAAGCTCCGCCAACAGCAGCTAGAGACGCAGATAAGCCAAATTCTTTAAGATTGTTTTTGAGTACGAGGGGTAGTACAAGTTTTATATTTCCTTCGGTTCGGTTCGGGGTTCGTCGTTTGTCGGACCAGTTTCTGGTTAGCAGGAAATTAAATATAAAAAATAGAGCACATAATAAAAATGGTATCCGCCAGCTTAGCGCGGCATGCCATTTTTCAGGGGTTAAGTGTAAACTTATTAATGCCATGCTGGCTGCTAAAAGGTAACCGAGCAGTATTGTAATGTGACCGCTGCTGCACGACAGCGCGCGATGATGTTTGTTAGATAATTCGGTTAACATGAGAATCGCGCCGGGAGATTGCCCACCAGCACAAATTCCTTGGCAAATACGTAATAGCACGAGCAGAATTGGTGCGATGATTCCAATTTGATGGTAGGAGGGCAACAAGCCCATTAAAAAAGAAGGGATGGCAATGAGGTTAACGCTCAGGAGAAAAGCTTTATGATGAGATCGTTTGTCGCCATGCTGGCCAAAAATTATAGCACCTAAAGGTCTCACAGCAATGCCTAGAGCAAAGGTTAATAGGACAGCTATTAACGCAAGAGTATGATGTGTTTTTGGAAAAAATTGCTGTGCGAAAATTGTAGAAAAATAACCATATAGACCGAAGTCATACCATTCAATAATATTGCCAAAATTTATGCGCAAAAGGTTTTTCAAATTTGATTTGATCATGTTATCACTAGTTTTTTTTAATCTAAAAATGTAACTTCACTGTTTTTTCTCTTCAGTAAACAAGTGAACATCTCTTTGTGGAAAAGGGATTTCTATATTTGCTGCAGAGAATTTTTCTTCAATATTAAAGCGGATAGCGCTGGAAATAGACATTTTGTTGCCAAGGTCTGTGGTAAACAGGCGTAATTCAAAATCCAAAGAGTTATCGCCAAAGTTCATAAAAACAACGGAAGGGGTGGGATCAGAAGCAATATCTTTAATGCCATCTGAGCACTCAAGTAGCAGCTTTTTCACTAATTGTATGTCTGAACCATAAGCAACACCGATAGGAATTTCTATGCGGCATAAGCGGTTGTGTAGGGTCCAATTTTTTACCTGACCGGTAATGATACTGGAGTTAGGTATTAAAACGGATGCGCGTTGAAATGTGCGGATTTCGGTAGCGCGAACCTTAATGCAGGTGACAATACCGCATTGGCCGCCGATTTCTACCTGATCGCCAACTTTTACGGGTCGTTCAATTAACATGATAATGCCGGAGACAAAATTAGTGACAATGGGTTGCAAACCTAATCCAATACCAACGGATAAGCCGCCAACAATAAGTAGTAGGCTAGACAGATCGAAGCCGATGACATTGACAGAGATGACAATAGCAATGGCAAAGCCTAAATATTTAATTGCCGTTTTTAAGGCATTTTGTGCGCCGCTATCGAGAGTGCTATTAGGAAATAAACGAACATCCATGATATTTTGTATATAACGTGTGACGGCAATAATGATAAAGAAAATAGCAGCAGCTAACACAATATTAACTAATGATATTTCTCTTCCGCCAATCTCAACACCGAAGAAAATACTCCTTAAAAGTGAAGACAGGTGCGCTGGGTCCATGCCCCAAATAAGTAAGAATAAACAAATTGCAACAAACCATAAAATAATATTGATAAAAGTACCTAGCCAAAATTTGGCGGGGCTGGCACCATCTTGTTTTGGCGATAAAAATTTTAAGAACCGGCGCTGATGTCGTGTTTTTGTTGAAAATAGAGTGTTCAGGTATTTTTTAAAAATATTTTGCAAGAAGAAAAGTACGGCTAATAGAAGCAGTGTTGTGAGTAACCCGGAAAAAATCATATTGGCCATTGCTACATAGCCGATGATAATTAATATTGGATTAGTAATGATTAGAATACCAATGATTAGTCTGAGAGTGAATTTCCAGGCATTGGATGAGGTCTTTTTGTTATTGAGCCAGTATTTTTTACGTAGCAGCAATAAGAGATTTATGGCTACCAAAATCTGCAACCAACAGCCGATCAGTTGCGTTAATGAAGCATTTAATTGCATGATCGGAAGAACTGAACTAAATATCCAGGTAATGACAATTAGCGCGATCAACCAGTGCAATTGGCGAGATAAGCTTTTCGCAATGGGGTTGCTAAAAGGTGGGATGCGCCATTTTTCTGCTTTTACAGCTAACGCGCCATGGCATGCGGCAGTTAATAAGAAAAAAGTGATAGCCGCACAAGTTAATGTACGTAAAAAAAGTTGTTGTCCAAGTTGCGCTGTGCTCGTCATTTGTATGCATGCAATCACTAAAATAAATAGTATTGCCGGAATCATGCCGCGTGTGATAATGGATGAAATAACGGCTTTTATTTGTTGGCCGACAGTAGTGCTACTGGTGAAATTGTTTGTTGCCCAGTGACGGTTTAGCCAAAGGCGTAATGGTCCCAGCAATACGCAGCCAAGAATAATAGTGATCAGGGCTATGATGAGACCTTTACCTAACTTAAGGCCTTGCAGAAACTGCTGCCATAGTTGATTGACATTGCTAGATACCCTGGTTAGGGCTTCGCTAGTATTTTTTACAGCGGTTATTAATACTTCTTTTTTATACAGGGGTGTTGTTTTGACAATTAACAACTTGGCCTTGAGTTGTGTGCGGAGAGTTGCAACTAGTTTGATTAATTTTACACTGGACTGCATGCCTAATTTTATTTGTTGTTGCTGTGCTTGATAGGTTGTCAAAAGCTTTTGGATGGATTGTTGATTGGCGGAAGGTGGTTTAGTGATGGGCCCACTATCTTTTAGCAATGCAGATTGTTCGACAATCTTCTGATTTGCATTGAGATTGAGCTTTTGTAGGGTGCTTTTTGCTAACAGAATTTGTTTTTGAATGGTATCTAGTTGTGTTGTATCCAACTGTTGACTGTTAAGCAGTGTTTTAAGTGATGCTAATTTCTTAACCTGTTGTTGTAGTGTAGTGATGTTTGCGTTATTTGATACTTGGGCAAAACAGATGGAAAAAGCCAGGCCGCAAAGTAAAGCAACTGTGGCTCGTAGGTACAACTTCATTTAAACATCTCCGTGTTTAAGAGCGATGGGGAATTCCAAGGGAGGGATAGGGTAAGCCCTAAACAGGAAAACACCACAAGCTTGTCATGGTTATTGATTATAGTCTTCTTGCCTGTAAAAGAAAACCCATTGCTATTAAGACAACGCCCTAGGACACTCTCACACCGCTATTGTCGAAATGTTGCCTGATGAGTCAGTTGAGCTCTATTGGTGCTGCGCCATGGGTTTATATCTATGCCGCCACGACGGAGAAAGCGCGCTGCAACCGTTAGGTTTTGCGGTGCAGTAATTGTGAAAATATCATTAAAAATATTTTCCACGCAATATTCATGGAGCGTCGCATGATTTCTGTAAGAAATTAAGTAGCGTAATAAGCTCGAGTGATTTATTTGTCTGCCTGTATAGGTGATAATAATGCTTGCCCAATCTGGTTGACCAGTGACAGGGCAGTTAGATTTGAATAAATCGGAATACAAAGTTTCGCTAGCCATGTTTGCTTCAAGCTGTAGAAAATCTGGGTTGGGCTGATAGGTATCGCAGCAGATATCTAGTGCGTCCAGACATATACCAGTTAATGGTTGGCGTTGTTTTGCTGTAGGAGAAAGATGTACTTTTGTCTTCATGCCGACAACAGCGGATAAATCGTGCTGAATTATTGAATTAACTGTAGCTAAATCTGGGAATTTGGATTGATTAAATGAGTTTAGATACAATTTTAGTGATTTTGATTCTATTAGGTTGGGTGATTGATGGGGGATAGCAAATTCACCGATGGCGACTTGCGGTTTTCCCTGTGGATTGAGCCACGAAATTTCATAAGCAGTCCAAATATCTGCACCGTAATTAAAGGGTAGTGTTTCCGTATTGAGCAATTTACGTTGTGATGCGCGGGGGATAGGAAATAACACAGTAGGGTCGTATTGCTGTGGAGTATCTATTTTTTTTCCCAAATGAGAATTAAGTAGGCCTGGGTTATGAGGGATAGGTTTATTTCCTGCGTTTGGCATCAATAATTCCAGGAATTGATTTTAGTTTATGGATCAGTAGGTGTAAAGATTTCAAGCTTTGCACGGTGATAGTTAAGTTAATAGCAACATGGTCATAGCGGGGATCTACTTCAGAGCTGATACCTATAATTGGGACTTTATTATTTGATAATTCTGCAGAAAGATCTTTTAACAAATCGCTGCGATTTTCAGCTATTATTTTTAAGTCAACGGTATAATTTTCCAAGGGTTGGTCGTGCCAAAATGCTTTGATAGCGCGTTCTGGTCGTTGTTTTAAGGTATGAATTAGGTTGGCACAATCTTTTCGATGGATGGTGATGCCTCGGCCTTGGGTAATGTAGCCGATAATAGGATCGTCAGGAATGGGTTGGCAACAGCGAGCCAGTTGTGTTAATAAGTTGCTTACCCCCTCGACAATAACGTTGGAGGATGGTAGCGGTGCTGGCTGTTCTGCCGGTGTTTTTTCGGATTTATGTATTTGCGGAATGGGTGTGTTTCCTTGCTGCAAAACTTTAATCCGTTTTACTAGATGACCGATGCTAATATCGTTGGCGCCGAGGGCAATGAGCACATCATCTCCGGTTTTAAAATTAAATTGCGGCGCTATTTT
Organism: uncultured Legionellales bacterium; assembly: GCA_964527645.1. Classification (GTDB taxonomy): domain Bacteria; phylum Pseudomonadota; class Gammaproteobacteria; order CAZGQK01; family CAZGQK01; genus CAZGQK01. The sequence goes on from CAZGQK010000012.1 coordinate 9,825, forward strand.
TTGTAAATCAGCCTTGGTTAATCCCTCGCGTCGATAGACTTTATCCCATAGTAGCTGTCCAGCAGATAAATATTGCAGTTGTGCTTGATGCTTAAACCAGCGTTGTACTTTTGTTTTTGCCTGATGGGTGCGTAAATAGCCCAGTTTTGCATTTAACCAGTCGCGGCTGGGATGCGGTTCTTTGCTGGTCATAATTTCCACGCAGTCTCCGGTTTTTAACGGGTGAGTGAGCGGAGACAATACCCCATGAATTTTCACACCACGACAGCGATGCCCAATATCTGTGTGAATATGGTAGGCTAAATCTAAGCCGGTAGCGCCTTCTTTTAAATCAATAATATCACCTTTGGGGGTAAAGACATAAATACGGTCGGAGAAGATATTTTGTAATAAATTAGGCGTATCATCTTCTTCTTGGCTGACTTCTTTTTGCCAATCCATGACTTGGCGCAATAAATCTATTTTTTCTTCGTAGTTTGATTCTTTGCTATCAGTTTCTTTATATTTCCAGTGCGCAGTGACACCTAGCTCTGCTTCATTGTGTATATCAAAAGTTCGAATTTGGATTTCAATGTTTTTTTGTTCTGGGCCGATAACAGCAGTATGAATGGAGCGATAGCCATTCGGTTTTGGGTGAGCTAAGTAGTCGTCAAATTCTTTTTTTATGTGAGGCCAAGTCGCATGAACAATACCCAGGACCGCATAGCAATCTTCTATACTAGGGACTAAAATGCGTACTGCGCTGGCATCATAAATTTCACTGATGTCAACTTTTTTACGTTCTATTTTTCGATAGATGCTATAAATATGCTTAGCACGTCCGCTAATCTCGCTTTGTTTAATATGCGTATCTTTCAATAGTTCTTGGAGGTTTTTGACCACGTTTTGAATATAAGTTTCACGTTCAATCCTTTTCATGTTTAATGCTTTGGATATCTTTTTATAATTTTCTGGATTTAGGTAACGAAAGGATAAGTCTTCCAGTTGCCACTTTAATTGCCCTATGCCGAGCCGATTTGCTAACGGAGCGTAAATATGGTGCACTTGCTTGGCGATTTCAATTTGTTCTGCACCAGGATAGCTGCGTAAGTTTTTCAATAACATCAGGCGTTCGGCAAGTTTAATTAAGACGATGCGAATATCATCAACCATAGCCAGCAGCATTTTTCGCAAATTATTTAATTGCTGTTGTTGGTTGGGTTCGGTATCGGCTTTTTCGATAAAGCGAATAGTTTCCATCTGCAGCACTCCGCGCAGCAATTTGTTAAGCGGGGAACCAAGTTGTTTGCTTAAGGTTTCTGTGGTTGGGCGATGATAATAGATAGCTGGATATGCAATTGCGCTGGCCAAAGTAGCGCTATCGCAATTTAATTCTGTTAGTATGCTGGCAATCTCGAGTCCCTGTTGCAGTGGCGTTAAGGGGATTATATTTTTATTGTGCACGCCAAGTTTTTCAGAAAAGTTTGCTGCTTTTTCAATTAGGGTTATATCTAAATTTGGTCGCAATTGCGTAGTGGCTGCTAACCAGTCTGATAATGGATTATTATTATTTTCTGTGCTCATTATTATCGCCGAATCAACAGCCACGGAGTTAGCCGTGGTGTTTGCCCTTTGGTATCGCTCGCGCTGTAAACAAAGCCATACTTTCAATGTGTTGTGTGTGTGGAAACATATCCATGACGCCAACTTTTTGTAAACAGTAACCTGCATTTTGAATCAAACCACTGTCTCTAGCAAGTGTTGCAGAGTTGCAGGAAATGAGCAATATTTTTTTAGGCTGCCATTTTTCCAGCCAAGGTAGTAGTTCTTTGGCTCCAGCACGGGGTGGGTCCAATAATAATAAATCAAACTTTTGTGCTCGCCAGGGTTGTGTATCCGTATTGGCAAAAAGATCTGCAATGTAAAAGTCAACATTGCTAATGTTATTGGCGGTTGCATTTTTTTTGGCGAGTGCAACTGCTTGTGAATCGCCTTCAACACCGGTGACATGTTGAGTCAGTTTTGCCAAGGGTAATGAAAAATTACCCAAGCCACAGAATAAATCAAGCACGCTATCGGTAGGTTTAGGGTCAAGCAAGGCAATGGCTTGTGTGAGCATTTTTTGATTGATAACCGCGTTTACTTGGACAAAAGAATTTGGCTCGAAATTAAAGCTTAGTCCTTGGAGTTGATAGTTGAGCCCAGCAGTTTCAGGCCATGCCAAGTGGATGGTGTCGGGGCCTTTGGCTTGTAAATATAAATGAAATTTATTTTTTTTAGCAAAATCAATGAGGATTGTTTGATCGTGATCGGACAACGGTTCTAAATGGCGAACAATAATAGCCGTTTTTTCGTCTCCTGCGGCGATTTCAATTTGTGGGATAAGTTGGCGTGCTGTCAGCTGCATGAGCATGTCACTGAAAATTTTTAAATTTTGAATATTGGGAGGCAAAATAGGGCAATGCTCGATGTCCGCAACTTTACGTTTGTCATGTTCGCGGAAGCCTACTAACACTTTATTTTTTTTAGTAACGAATTTAACACTCAAACGTGCTTTGCGTCGATATCCCCACAAGGGTCCCTGCAACGGGGGAAGAATTTCTTCTGTTACGACGTTTTGTTGTCGTAGCAATTCTAAAACTGCTTGCTGTTTGTGATGGATTTGTGCGCTTGCTTTAAGGTGTTGCAAGCTGCAGCCAGCACAAATGCCGAAATGAGGGCACTTTGCCGCTTGTCGTTGTTTGGCCGCTGAAAGTATCTCTATCATATGGCCTTCGTCAAAGTTTAGGTGATGTCTGCTGTAGCGAAATTTTACTTCTTCATCAGCTAAGGCGCCCCAAACAAAGGTGACTTTGCCGTCAATGTGAGCAATTCCTCGGCCATCATGTGATAAGCCGGTGATTGGAGCGATGACTGGCGGGGATAATTTTTTGTGACGTCTTTTTGCCATATTTGCTTAACGATGTTTGAGTCGTTGAATGTGACGTGCTCGCATTTCACTTAGAATGATGGGTAAGGCTTTACGAGCAACCAATTCGCCGGCTTTAATGAGGCGAGTGCGATGTGATACGTCGAAAGTGCCGGTGTGTCCCACATCTGGAAAAAGTGTTATGTCGGCACTTTGGGTCAGTAATTTTCCATAATTTCTAGAAACTAGATTATAGGAGCGATTTGCTTTAGCAACGATGCCGGCGCTGATTTTAAAAGGGCTTGCTTGCGAGATGTCAACGGCTATTACCAATTTAGGATGAAACTTGAGAGCTTCCATGACGGGGACGGGCGCAGACAGTCCACCGTCTACTAGTAAATGCCCATATAAATAAACGGGACGAAAGAATATCGGTATTGCGCAAGACGCATTAACGGCGGGAGGGATTGGTCCGCTGGCGAGTTCATAGCTATGCCCAGTATTAAAATCTGTAGCCACAGCGATAAAGTGAATTTTTAATTGGCGAAATGTTTTGGCGCGTAAGTGATTCAGTAAGTAAGTTTGTAGCGCATTTCCGCTGATAAAACCCACCTCTGGATGTCTGATGGAGATGTCGAATAGTTGCTTCTTTTTCGTTTCTAAGACTAATTTTTGCAGTGCTTGTGGGTTAGGGTTGTCTGCGTATAACGCACCGACAATACTGCCGGCACTGGTGCCAACAATCAAATCAATGGGTATACCTGCTTGATGGAGCACTTTTAAAACACCAACGTGAGCTAGGCCACGTGCGCCGCCGCCACCTAAGACAAGGGCTACGCGCGGCTGTTTGGTTGGATAGGCCGGGGGTGGAGGAGTTTGTGGAATGGCAATATTGGGCGGTGTTGCGGCACAGCCGCTGATCAATGTTACGGCAAAGATGGCTACGATAAAGCACAGGCGATGTGGGTAAACTCTCATAAGCTCTTTTACCTTTTCAGATGGACACTAACAGTCTTACTCGGCACAATATTACCCGCTGCTTTAACCTTTGTCACGTAGGTCTATGTATTTATTAACGACTATTTTGGGTGCTGTGCTCGTTGTTTTGGGTGTGATCCTTATTCACGAGTTAGGCCACCTTTTGGTGGCCAAGTGTGTTGGTGTGAAGGTACTGCGCTTTTCCATTGGTTTTGGCAAGCCGTTGTTAAGTCACCGTGGGCGCAGTGGCACGGAGTATGTTTTGGCCATGTTTCCCTTAGGGGGTTATGTCAAGCTGCTTGATGAACGCGAAGGTGAGGTTGCAGAGGCTGATTTGCCCCATGCCTTTAATCGACAGCCGGTGTTGGCAAGAATAGCGATTGTTGTTGCTGGGCCATTGATCAATTTTTTGTTGGCCGTGGTGTTGTTTTGGATTATTTTTTTCAGCGGCGTTCAATTACTTAAGCCTATTGTGGGCACACTGAGGCCACATTCGATTATGGCGGTAGCTGGGGTAAAATCTGGCGATGAAATTATGCGTATTGATGGTCATCGTACTTTGAGTTGGCGGGAAGTATTAATGGCGATTATCACTCGTATTGGTAGTCACACAAAAATGCAGATGCAGGTTCGTCATATCGATAGCCAGCAGCTGCGTGATCTCAAGGTTAATTTAAAACACTGGCGTTTGAATCCCAAAAAACCAGATCCTTTGAAGAGCTTAGGCATTATGCCTTACCGTCCGTTGATTCCTCCCGTTGTTGGTCAAGTGATTGAAAGTTCTCCTGCAGCGCAGGCAGGCATACAAGCGGGAGATAAAATTTTATCTATTGGTGGGCGCCCAATTAAGGATTGGTCACAGTTGCTCACCGTAGTAAGTAAACATCCTAATCAAGTTTTGTCATTTCAATTACGTCGAGGAGGCAAAAAAATATCCATGGCGGTTCGTTTGGGTGCCAAGCATCAGCAGCAAAAGCGCACGGGGTACCTGGGGGTTATGGTGCAGATTCCAGAGTTGTCAGCTAAATATTCATGGCATACAAATTATTCGCTGCCGGCTGCTGGGGCGCTGGCTGTGGGTCATACTTGGCAATTGATTAGCTTTAATTTTACCGTGTTGGCAAAAATGATTGCGGGCAATATTTCTTTGCGTACCTTGGGGGGGCCGATTACGGTTTTTCGTAGCGCTGGGCAAGCCTCGCATCAGGGGTGGCAGGTTTATTTAAGTTTTATTGGGTTTATTAGTATTGCTTTGGGGTTTATTAATTTACTGCCTATCCCTGGTCTGGATGGCGGTCACCTGCTGTTTCAGGTCATTGAGTTGGTGTTCCGGCGTCCAGTGTCTGAGCGGGTGCAAATGTTGTCCTTGCGTTTCGGAATTATTGTGTTAATCTTTCTGACTTTACAGGCGACCTTCAATGATTTAAATCGCTTGTTTTGAAAGGAGGGGGATGCTTCCATTTCTCCCCGCTTTCTCGTGCGAAATATCTCAAACTCGCTTGGGATATTTTAGCAAGAGAAAAAGTTGTTCAATGGAGGAAAATACGAGTTATCAGATGTAACTTGATGAAAAATAGTTAACTGCTCTCCTGTTCTTCAATTAAACAATCTTCTTTTTTTTTGTTTTATTTTTTGACCCGGTTGTTATTCCGATTCCTAATGGTAAAGTTGATTTTACCCCTATTGTCTAAGTTTAGATGAAGGAGCTCAAGAGGCCGAGTTGCTTTATCTTTAGAAAATGAGAGGTAGTCCCTAAATTAACGTTGATCATGGAGGATCGATTATGAGGAAAGCGCTTGCTAGTGTCGTTATCTTGGTCTTTGCTAGTACAATTTGTGCTACATTGTTTGCTGTATTAACCAGTAGTCCAGATTCTTATCTGGGTGTGCTAAAAGGTTTAACACCTTATGGCATGATTTACTAAGGGCGGACGAACACAAAAGATCAAAAGTAATAGTCTGAAGAATAAAACCTGCTGTTTAACATCCCCCCCTGATGAGAACAGCAGGTTTTATGTCATTTAATCCTCGAGTTAACTTAGAATACCGATCGATATTTTTTCTACGGCGCCAATGTTGACAGTGCTTACTGTTATTTTATTTTGCTAATGCTGGTAAACTTTGCTGGAATGTGGAGAATAATGAATTAATTGGTAAAGTTTCAGCGATTGATTTGTTTTAGGGGAGTTAAAATTATGTGGAATGCTAGGCGGGTATTTGTTGGTTTGTGTTTGCTCATTGGTTTGGGGACGCTGTTTGGCTGTTCTGCGCGCAAGGCTCCTAGTACTCCCGCTATTGCCAATAAATTTTGTCAGCGCAGCCCCTTGTTACAAAAATACAATTGTTCATTGAGTCAGGTCCAGCAAGCAGCAGAGCTGGGTGAGCCAGACGCACAATATGCTTTGGGATATATGTATTACTATGGGGTTGGAACGGCACAGGATAAACAAACTGGAGTTTTATGGATTCGCAAAGCAGCTGCGCAAGGTCAACCATTAGCAGTGCAGGCAGTGGATATGATTAACCATCAAAAATATCCGGCCATGGGCGATGCAACCTTTGGTCAATCTTCTTCGTCGGTGCCAACTAAAGCCATCAAGAAAAATACACCGGCTAAAGTTGCTCCACAGGGTTCACCATCTTCGCGCTTAAACTCAGTTAAGCAAAGTGGGTTGTCGCAGTCATCTGCACAAACATCAGCTTCGTCAAGTGATCAATTATTTAATGCTGCACAACAGAAAATATTGGCGCGCAATGATAATCACTACACCATTCAATTAATGGGTAATTATCATTTACCCGCAGTATTAAATTTTATGCGTCGCCATCATTTGCAAGGTCAGGCTACTTATTATCAAACACGCTATCACGGACGTCCTTGGTACGTGCTTATTTATGGTGACTATGACAGTCGCTTGGCCGCACGCATGGCTAGACAAAAATTACCGCGTGCGGTGCAAAGTATGCGGCCTTGGGTTAAGTCGGTGGCTTTGGTGCAGCGCGAGATTCGTTTGCAACAAGAGTAGAAATGGCTATTTTGCACTCAGGCTTTGTTGCGTTATTTTAAAAAAATCCTCACCTATGTTTAATAGGCTCCGGTATTTTTAAAAACAACGCGCCGTGCCGGAGAACAAAATAGCCATTTCTATCTAGGCTCTTTTGCACCTATGCTTTGTTGCGTTATTTTAAAAAAATCCTCACCTATGTTTAATAGGCTCCGGTATTTTTAAAAACAACGCGCCGTGCCGGAGAACAAAATAGCCATTTCTATCTAGGCTCTTTTGCACCTATGCTTTGTTGCGTTATTTTCAAAACCAGCGTGCCTAATCGTCATTATATCGAAGTTTGATTTTTAGTAGATACAGTGCATTTGAGGAAGCTGTTTGTCTAAAATTTCGTGGTACCGAGGGCGGGAATCGAACCCGCACGTTGTCACCAACACCGGATTTTGAATCCGGCGCGTCTACCAATTCCGCCACCTCGGCAAGGTAAATAGCAAAAAATACCTTGGACCGGCAGTATAGCAAAGTTGTGCTTGATGGCAATGGTGAGGGGAAAGCTCCTGCTGTGGTGGCATCTTGGGCAGACTTAGCCTACTATGTGGGCTTTGTGTTTATTGGCGCAGTGAAGCCCCGGCTTTAGCCGGAGTTTTCTTACGCGATGGGGGATTCCAAAGGGGGAGAATCGCAACTTTTCCCTTTTGGTCGCCGTGAGCGTGAGTTTCTCGCGCAGGCGATATAAAGAAGAAAAAAACACGGGTAAAACCCGTGGTTTTGAGTTGGGGAAAGTGGTGAAAACGCAAGATTTTGATTATCTACTGCCATCTGAGCTGATAGCCAAGTATCCGCTAGCCAAGCGCAGTGCTAGCCGGTTGTTGTGCTTAGATCGAGAAACGGGTGAAATTGTGCACCGTCAGTTTATGGATTTGTTGGCGTTGGTTGAGCCTAACGATCTGTTGGTATTCAACGATACCCGGGTGATATCAGCACGTTTGTACGGTGCCAAAGCCAGTGGTGGCAAGATTGAAATATTGATCGAGCGGGTGTTGAGTCAACACCAAGCATTGGCGCATATTCGTGCGAGCAAATCACCCAAGCCAGGGACGCGACTTATAATTGGAAATAATTTAGAAATTGCTATGCTCGCACGTGAGGGAGATTTATTTAAACTGGAGTTTCCGCAGGAAAAAAATATTTATGAATATTTAGAACAATACGGCGAAGTGCCTTTGCCGCCTTATTTAGAGCGCCAGGTTGAGCCGGAGGATAAGCTGCGTTATCAAACAGTGTTTGCGCAAAAAAAGGGGGCAGTCGCAGCGCCGACGGCAGGATTGCATTTTGATGAGGATTTATTGCAAGCTTTGCAAAAAAAAGGTGTGCAAAGTTGTTTTGTTACCTTGCACGTGGGGGCGGGTACTTTTCAACCGTTACGCGTAGAAGATTTATCACAACATACTATGCATAGCGAATGGTTACAGGTATCGGAGACAGTATGCAGTGCTGTGCAAAAATGTCGAGAAAATAAGGGTCGTGTTATTGCTGTGGGCACCACAGTCGTGCGTTGTTTAGAAACCGCCGCGCAAACAGGGGAATTAAAACCTTATTGTGGCGATACTCAATTATTTTTGCGTCCGGGCAGTGAGTTTCATTGTGTGGATGCGCTTATTACCAATTTTCATTTACCGAAATCGAGTTTATTAATGTTGGTGTCCGCTTTTGCTGGATTTAACGCGGTGATGCACGCTTATCAAGTGGCGGTTGCTGAAAAGTACCGTTTTTACAGTTACGGTGATGCGATGTGGATCGCGGCATTAAGAATTAAAAAGGGGTAAGTATGGTGCGAACTTGTCGTATGCAATTTCAATGTAAGCAAACCGATGGTTTGGCGCGCCGCGGACAATTGTGTTTTCCGCGTGGTGTGGTAGAAACACCTGCCTTTATGCCGGTGGGGACCTATGGCACGGTTAAGGCGATGACGCCCGAAGAGGTGGCGGCAACGGGTGCACAAATTATTTTGGGTAATACTTTTCATTTGATGTTGCGACCTGGGGAAAAAATCATTGCCGCGCACGGTGATTTGCACGATTTCATGCATTGGTCGGGGCCTATCTTGACGGATTCTGGTGGTTATCAGGTTTTTAGTTTGACGCAGTTGCGTAAGTTATCTGAAGAAGGCGTAAAGTTTCGTTCACCGGTGGATGGTGCCATGGTGTATTTAACGCCGGAGCGATCAATTGAAGTACAAAGAGTATTGGGTGCCGACATTGTTATGGTATTTGATGAGTGTACGCCCTATCCAGCGACGGTTAAGGAAGCTGATGAGTCAATGCGTTTGAGTTTACGCTGGGCAAAGCGCTGTTTGGCGGCACATGCTGATTCGGATGCGGCGTTGTTTGGCATTATTCAGGGAGGAATGCATCGTGATTTGCGTGAGGCTTCTCTGGCGGGATTGGTGGAGTTGGGTTTTGATGGCTATGCCATGGGAGGTCTATCGGTTGGTGAGCCGAAGCAGGAAATGTTGGCGATATTGGATTATTTACCGAATTTGATGCCAGCAGATAAGCCGCGTTATTTGATGGGGGTAGGAAAACCGCAAGATATTGTTGAGGCTGTCTTGCGTGGCGTCGATATGTTTGATTGTGTGATGCCGACGCGTAACGCTCGAAATGGTCATTTATTTACCTCTCAAGGATTGGTGCGTATTCGCAATAGCCAATATCGTGAAGACTTGAGTCCACTGGATCCCGGGTGCGCTTGTTATACCTGCCAGCACTATAGCCGTGCGTATTTGCACCACCTGTTTCGTGCGCATGAAATTTTGGCGGCTCGATTACACAGTTTGCACAATCTGCACTATTACCAAACCTTAATGCAAGATTTGCGCGGGGCCATAGAAAAAGGTACATTAACCGCCTTTGTAGATGATTTTTATAGACAAACTGGGTATCCGAAATGACAGGAGGTAGCAATGAAGTGGTTGTTAACTATAGGAATATTGGAATTGTTAGGCATCAGCTCTGCCTATGCAGAAGCAGCGACTCCCGCTAAGGGTTCGGCATTTATGTCGTTGTTGTTACCGTTTGTACTGTTTATTTTTGTGCTGTATTTTCTGTTGATAAGACCACAATCAAAGCGCGCTAAGGAGCAGCAAAAACTGCTGAGTGACGTAGCTATTGGTGATGAGGTTTTGACTAGTGGAGGCTTGGTGGGCAAAGTGCTTAAATTGCGTGATACCTTTGTGGTGTTGAAAATAGCGCAGAATGTGGAAGTTACCGTTCAGAAGAATGCCATTGCCAATGTGTTGCCTAAGGGTACTTTGGAGATCAATTAAACGATGAAAGCCATGAATCATTATTCTGTAGGTCGCTATCTTTTATTAGTTGTCATGGTGATATTAGCTTTGGTTTACGCAGCGCCTAATCTCTATGGTCAAGATCCTGCTGTACAAATTTCTAATAAAGGTGCTACGGCTTTACCTGCTGCTCTAATTTCCCAAGTTAAAACAACTTTGAATAATGACAGTATTACCTATTTGCGTATTACGCATGAGAAAAATGATTTGTGGGTGCGGTTTAAGGATACGACTGAACAATTAAAAGCACAAGATGCCTTAAAAACCACGTTAGGTAGTCAGTATATTGTAGCAGTAAGCCTGGCATCACGTACGCCAGCATGGCTAGAAGCGATTGGTGCGCATCCTATGAAATTGGGGTTGGATTTACAAGGTGGTATTAACTTTTTATTGCAAGTAGATGTTAATCAATTATTAAAAGCACGTGAAAGCAGTGATGTGCATGCCATGGGCGTGGCATTACGCGCAGCACAAGTGCGTTATGCGAGCATTAGTGCTAGAGCAAAACGGGGCATCCAGTTACGCTTTCGTGATGCTAGCACGCGTAATCAAGCGTTGTCAGCGCTGGCAAGTAATTACCCAACCTATACTTTTTCAAAACAGCAAAAAGCTGGCAGCTATTACTTAACGGCAACTATGTCGCCTGCCGAATTAAATAAAGTGCGTATGTACGCTATTACACAAAATATTACTACTTTAAAAAAACGTGTGGATGAGCTCGGCGTTGCCGAAGCTTCAGTAACGCAGCAGGGTGCAAATTTTATTAGTGTGGATTTACCAGGCGTACAAGATCCTGCGCGCGCGAAAAGTATGTTAGGTAAGTTTGCTACAGTACGGTTTCAGTTGGTCGACACAAATCATGATGTGCAAGCAGCGGTTAATGGTGTGGTGCCCTTTGGTTCAAGTCTATATAAAGACGAGCAAGGCAATCCGATTTTGTTGAAAAATCAAGTTATTTTGCATGGTGATTCCATTGTTGGCGCATCGACCAGCGCAGGGCAAGATGGTCGTCCTGCGGTTAATATTCAGTTGGGTAGCGGGATTACTGATTTTGCACGTATTACCGCACAAAACATTGGTAAGCCTCTGGCTTCTGTTTATGTGGAAAAACATCTTGTCAAGAAAGTGATTAACGGTAAAACAGTTACCGTACCGAAAGAAACCGAACGCGTGATTAGTGTAGCAACTATTCAAAGCGCCTTGGGTGCTCGTTTTCAAATTACAGGGTTAGATAGTCAGCGCTATGCGAATAATTTGGCTTTATTGTTGCGTTCCGGGGCTTTGTCTGCACCGATGAGCATTGTGCAAAATCAATTGGTTGGTCCGAGCTTGGGTAAATCGAATATTCAAAAAGGCGTAATGTCAACGGCAATGGGTTCATTGTTAGTGATTTTATTTATGGCGATTTATTATCGTGTATTTGGTTTGGTTGCTGATATGGCGCTTATTTTAAATATCGTTTTTATCGTGGCCATTTTATCAATTATGGGAGCTACGTTAACTCTGCCAGGCATTGCCGGTATCGTGTTAACAGTAGGTATGGCAGTAGATGCGAATGTGTTAATCAATGAACGCATACGTGAAGAGCTGCGCAATGGTATTAGCCCGCAGGCGGCGATTCATGTGGGCTATGAGCGAGCATTTGCAACAATTGTCGATGCCAACGTCACCACTTTGATTGTTGCCGTGGTGTTGGTTGCTTTGGGTGCGGGTTCAGTCAAAGCCTTTGCGGTAACGTTGATTGTTGGTTTGTTAACCTCGATGATTACCGCTATTTTCTTTACCCGTGCGGTGATTAATTTAACTTATGGTCGCCGTGTCGTGAAGCGTTTGTCGATTGGTATAAAGGTGAGATAGCAGCAATGGAATTTTTTAAAACTAATACTAAAATTAAATTTATGCGCCAGCGTAAGTGGACAGCAATATTTTCCGCCATTTTGTTTGTCGCATCGCTTACTTCATTGCTATTTAATGGTTTGAACTTAGGGTTGGATTTCACTGGTGGTACGCAGTTAGTGGTGCAATACAATCGTGTTATTAATACAGGTGCTGCGCGCCAATCTTTGGCAGAGCACGGCTTTAAAGAAGCAGTGGTAGTTACTTATGGTACCCCGCGCATTATTGCCGTTAAAGTGGGCCAACACAAAGAATTAACAGCAGATCAGTTGAAAGCAAACATTATGAGTTCGCTGCCTAGTGGTGGACAACTAAAACAATCGCAATTTATCGGTGCACAAATCGGCAAAACCCTGAAGACCAATGGTATCTTAGCCATTGTTGTTTCTTTGATTGCGACGATGATCTATGTTGCCTTGCGGTTTGAATATCGCTTTGCTGTCAGTGCCGCATTGGCATTAATTCATGATCCCATGCTGATTTTAGGTGTTTTCTCTTTCTTTCATCTGGAATTTAATTTGATTGTTTTAGCAGCGCTATTGACGGTGATTGGTTATTCTTTAAATGATACCATTGTGGTCTACGATCGTGTGCGCGAGAACTTTCGTAAAGTTCGTAAAGGCACGTCGAGCGAAATTATGGATTTATCCATTAACCAAACTTTATCACGAACCATTATGACTTCAGGTTTGACGTTATTGGTGGTGATTGCCTTGTATTTCTTTGGTGGTGAAGTGGTGCACGGTTTTGCCTTAGCATTAATCATTGGTATTATTATTGGTACCTACTCTTCCATTTACGTTGCCGGTTCTTTGGCGATTGCGTTTGGGTTGGATCGGAGGAGTTTGTTGGTTAATACTGGGGATCGGGTCGAGGACTCTCTCCCTTGAGAAATGTCTCTTTTGCACCAATACTTTGTCGCAAAGATTTTGAAAAATCCTCATTTAGCGTCAAGTAAACTCCGGTATTTTCAAAATCTTCGCTTCTCGTCTTGGCATAAAATAGGCATTTCTATTTGGTTTCTTTTCCGTCAATACTGTGTTGTAGTACTTTCCTGCGGTACTCATTTATGATGAATAAAATCCGTTCCTCGGAAAGCACTACGCCTTGTCTTGACGAAAAATAAATCAGTTCTATTATGGTATGGTGCTTGAGTTAGATGACGCTGGTTACAACGGCAAATGTTACGCCCTCTATGACGATACCTCGCTTAAAGCTTTAGTAGATGATGGCTACTACCTAAGATTTGTAGCAGACCCTGATGCCCCTGATAGTAAGTTTCATTGCTATGGAGTCATTAAGCTTAAAGATGTCTTTATGGTTATTGAAAATCATCCTATTGATGATGATCATTGGGATCGGGGTGTTTTGGAGGAACTGAAAAATCTTAAAGCACGTAATAGAATATTTTTACCCGACCCCAAAGGGCTGGATGGTAGAGATATCCAACTGAGGGAGTTCAAGAAGTATATTCGCAATCCTCGAGATTACGTTGAGAGATCTTTATCTAACGTTAAGGTTAGCAGAGAAGCAACAATAAAAAATGATACGAAAGATAGAGGGCGTAGCCCTCCTGGCTTCCGCTGCTCTGTTATGTAATGTTCGAGTTGATTGGTGGCTTGTTGGGTGGGTAAAGTCAAAGAAGGGGTTGTGGTCTTTAAAAAAACCCGCATAAAGCGGGTTTTTATGAATAAAAACTTTAAGGTTTTTGTGGGTGTGTTTTTATTTGCTTCTGCATAAGCTTTTTGTAGTTTTTGACTTGTGCGCTAGTTAATCTATCCCATGTTTGTGTGCGGTGGAAAAATAAAATATAGCCACGCAGATGTAACTTTTGTCCACCATTAGTTAACCACAAAGAGCTGCGGTAGATGCTTTTATTGGAATCGATATCAAAAACTTTACCACCGACCCATTTATTGGCTTTTTGCTGGTAGCCCCACATAAAAACCATGCCTTGAATGTTTTTGTTGGCGAACTGACCAACGCAACCAGTACAAGTCTTACGCCATGGAAACCCTTTGATATATAAGCCGGCAATGGTTTTGCCTTCTAGCTCACCTTTTTGGGTCAGATAAATTTGTACAACACCGCGTGGTTTCCCCGTTTTATCGTCGATGGTTAACCAGTAACCTGCTGGGGATTGTAATTGTGCTTTGCTGAACGCCTGCACTGGCGCTGCGGCTGCCAGGCCGGAGACAACAAGTATGGAAGTTAACAGTTTGATTATATTGTTTTTTAGCCAACTGTGCACCATCATTTTCTCCTTTATGATCAGTTCCAAAGGGGCCATTGTACTGCATTCTCGGGTGATTTGCTTGGGGAAATTTCGCATGAAGTGACGCCATAATTAACCTGGGGGCATTTTTTTATAGTTTTTTATTCATCTCGCGCGGGTTTTGCGCAGGCGCAATACAGTCAGGAAAATAAAAATACTTAGGATATTTTTATTAGAAAATAATGATCGATTAACAATCCCAGAAACAATAAGGCTAGGTAGATAATCGAAAAGTAAAATGTTTTTAGAGCGAGCAGATTGTCTTTGGCTTTGTAGAGTTTAAAAGCAAGCCAAATAAAGCGCAGGTTTAATAGCACGGCAACAATGCAATAAATCAGACCGCTGCTGCCGATGATAACGGGTAAAAAAGTAACAACAGCTAATACGATGCTATAGACGAGAATATTTAGCTTGGTGTAGGGAATGCCATGGGTGTTAGGTAACATCGGGATATTGGCTTTAGCGTAGTCTTTTACACGATGGATAGCCAATGCCCAAAAATGTGGCGGTGTCCAAACAAATATAATAAGTACCAAGATTAGTGCGGGCATGGTTATATGACCCGTAACAGCTACCCAGCCGAGTAGCGGTGGTGAAGCGCCGGCAATGCCACCAATAACAATGTTTTGTGAGGTGGCGTGTTTTAAATAATAAGTATATATCCCGGCATAAGCGATTAGGCTTAAAAAAGTGAGTAGGGCTGTTAGCGCATTAACAAAGTAGATTAAAATAAACATCGATAGGGCACATAGTATAGTAGCAAAAATAAATGTGCCAACGGGGCTTACCTTGCCTTGTACAATAGGACGTTTTTGTGTGCGTTTCATTAATTTATCGATATGACGATCGGCTAAATGATTAATGGCAGCGGCAGCACCTGCGCCTAAGGCAATGCCTAAGTTACCCCAAATAAATATTTTCCAGTCAACTACGCTTGGCGTTGCTAAACACATGCCTACGGCTGATGTAATAAGCATTAGCAAGACGACCTTGGGTTTGCATAATTCCAGATAATTGCGCCATTGGGCACGATCTAGGGTGGTGTCAGGATTTTTTTTAGTGCTTGTCACTGTTAGCAAGTCCCAATAGTTTGTGCAAGTCATTTTGCATGGTGGCTGATCGTGTGTTTTCTTCATAATACTTGAAAAGTTGACCTTCTGGATTGATAAAATAAAATTTAGCTTTTTTGATTAGGCGTAGGTGGCGGCCAGCCGCGTGCATTTTTTTATTCCAAATATTGGTTTGTGTTTTGCTGAAATTACCCCAAGTTGCCATTACTGGGTTATCGGGCATGTAGTGGATTAAATTTTGTTTAGGGCAACTTTTTGGCGTTAGCAATAAAAAAGCAAGGCGAGCCTGATTCTTGCCCGTACTTTTTAGGATGTGCTGCAGGTCTAATAAGTTGTGATGGCAGTTGAAATGGCAGCACGTGGGTAGCGCATATACTATTAGCCACTTTCCATGAAAATAATCCATGCGCAGATGAACCTTGCTGTGCATAAATGTGATTTGGCTTATATCAATAGTAGGGGACACTGGAAAACCGTGCTTGGACTTCATTAAAGGCATGTTTTTATCGACTTCTTGTCGATAATAGTAAATGGCTATGAAAGTTGGAACGATAAGGAAAACAAGTAAGATGAGGGTGGTTGATATTTCTTTTATTATCAAGTTGTTTTGTGTGCGCATTACTCAGTTTCCGGATCTTCTCATTGATAGCTGAGAGTAGTGTCACAGCTTCGTTAATCTAATTTATTGTATCATATAATCAAAATGCACTT
Source organism: uncultured Legionellales bacterium (assembly GCA_964527645.1). GTDB lineage: Bacteria > Pseudomonadota > Gammaproteobacteria > CAZGQK01 > CAZGQK01 > CAZGQK01. Next base: position 25,992 of record CAZGQK010000012.1, read on the forward strand.
ATAGTGTGTAGGGCCTGCACTGGTATTGTTCAGAAAAAAAACAAATCAGGAGTTCGGGGAAGAATCTTTATTTGAGAGGTCGGCTTGATGGGTAAAAAAATTATTCTTGTAATACTGGTTCAACCACCTTAAGAATGGCCTTGAGTATTTTGGGAGTGCCGGCAATGAGGTTGCCGCTGTCGAGGTAATTGGCTTCGCCTAAGAAATCACTAACTCCAGCAGTCATGTCCCAGGGGCGTAATGTCATTTCCCAGAAGCCATCGAGTCTGCCGGCTGCCACATAAGCTAAATCTAGTGCTGCTGAGCCAGCCCGACGTACACCGGAACTTTGTGGAAAAATAGTTTGAAAAATATCGAGGTAGTGTTTTAGGTGGTGTTCTTGTCTAAAGGGGAAGCCGGTGCCCAGTAGTGCATTTTCTAATCTTTTACAGTTGCTGATACGAATGCGACGATTGTTAAGTTGTGCCCCTTCGCCACGGGTTGCCATGAAAAGTTCTTGGCGTACGGGGTCATAGATCACGCTGACTTCAATGTCAGATTTGTGTTTTACCGCGATAGAGATAGCATAATGCGGAAAACCGTGGGAGAAATTACCTTTGCCATCCAGTGGATCAATGATCCAGCAGTAATCATCATCTTTCGGCTCACTATCTTTGATTAAAATGCCGTGGTCTGGGTAGGCTTTGCGGATGACCTGGGTAATCTCTTGGGCAGATAAGCGAGCTACTTCATTAGCGAATTCATTTTGACTTTTTTCATTGGTTTCTACAGATTCTAAGTGGTCAATTGAGCGCATAATAATTTTGCTCGCATTGCGTGCTGCCTGGATGGCGATATTTAACATTGGATGCATGCGCATTACCTGAATCTAAAACGGAGAAACAGCATAGCAGAACTTAGGTAATGACTACAAGTGTATTGATGGTGGAGTGTCCCTAGCGTCGTTATCAGCCTGCAAAGCCAGCAAAATCGGCTAAAATCCATGAAGCTTTTTGTGTTCGCCGGGACCTTAGGGATATGCCTAGTTGCAATAACCCTTGTTTTATGATGAGGTTTGCAGATACCGCTGTTGATATAGGATTAATATACTTGCTCAACGATATGATTTTAAATGAATTAAGAATAATATTGGTGAGTCCCAGTCATCCGGGTAATATCGGTGCTACTGCGCGGGCGATGAAAAATATGGGTTTATCACAATTGTATCTGGTGAATCCGGAGAGTTTTCCCCATCCGCTGGCGAGTGCGCGTGCTGCCGGAGCAGATGCAGTTCTTGAACAGGCCGTGGTGGTGGATAACTTGGAAGACGCCCTGAGCGATTGTGAGTGGGTATTTGCTACCAGCGCACGCCGCAGGAATCTCACTTGGCCCCAGCTGGATGTGCGCAGTAGCGCTGAATTAATTGCCAAGAATCCTCAGCGGCCAACAGCGGTGGTGTTTGGTTGCGAGCGTGTGGGTTTGTCGAATGAAGAGTTAGCGCGTGCGCACTACCATATCTACATACCAACGGATAAAGCTTTTAGTTCTTTGAATTTGGCTCAGGCAGTGCAGGTGGTGACCTATGAGCTTTATATGGCGCAGCAGCAAAAGCCTGAGCGTCCAGCGGCGTCGCCTCGTTTAGCAACCGGTGATGAGGTGAATGGTTTTTATCATCACTTGGAGCAAACGTTGACCGAGGTAGATTTTTTGGATCCCAAGCAACCAAAAATGTTGATGCAGCGTTTACGTCGATTATTTAATCGCGCGCAATTGGAGCAAAAAGAAATTAATATTTTGCGCGGTATTTTGTCGGCAGTGGATAAGCAAACACAAAAAGGTGGGGGTGAGACGTAATGCGATTACCAATTTATTTGGATTACATGGCGACTACGCCAGTTGATGCGCGAGTGGTTAAAAAAATGTTAGCTTGTCTTGACTATCAAGGTAATTTTGCTAATCCATCGTCACTGCATGGTTATGGATGGCAAGCAGCTGAGGCGATAAAGACTGCGCGCGAGCAAGTTGCCGATTTATTACATGCCGATGTGCGTGAAATTATTTGGACTTCGGGAGCAACTGAGGCAAATAATCTCGCTTTAAAAGGTGCGGCGCAATTTTATCAGCGCCAGGGAAAACATATTATTACCATGGCCAGTGAGCACAAAGCTGTTTTGGACGTTTGTGAAGATTTGCAACAGCAGGGTTTTGAAATCACTTATTTGCAGCCGCAAAAAAATGGGTTATTAGCGTTAGATGATTTGGCTGCTGCTTTGCGCAAGGATACGATCTTGGCTTCTATTATGTGGGTGAATAATGAAACGGGTGTGATTCAAGATATTAAAGCCATTAGCGAATTACTGCATAGTAAGGGTGTTTTATTGCATGTTGATGCTGCGCAAACTGTTGGCAAGATACCGGTGAATGTGCATGCCGCAGGCATTGATTTAATGTCACTGTCGGCGCATAAATTTTATGGTCCCAAGGGTATTGGAGCCCTATTCGTGCGTCGCCAGCCGCGTGTGCGTTTAGCGGCGCAAATGCATGGCGGCGGACATGAACAAGGTTTGCGTTCAGGTACGTTGCCTACCCATCAAATTGTTGGTTTGGGCGAAGCGGCAGCGGTGATGGCGCAAGAATTGTCTGATGAGATTTTACGCCTACAAAAATTACGCGATCAGTTGTGGCAGGGGTTAAAAAAAATTCCCGGGGTTGCGCTTAATGGTGATGGGCAGCAACGAGTGGTGCATAATTTAAATGTCAGTTTTGCCGGTGTTGATGGTGAAGCTTTAATAACCGCGTTGCGTGACTTAGCCATTTCTACTGGTTCAGCGTGTAATGCGGCGAGTATAGAACCGTCACATGTTTTAATGTCTCTGGGTTTGTCGCGTGAATTAGCACAAAGCAGTGTGCGCTTTAGTTTGGGGCGCTTTACTACAGCAGAAGAAATTGATTACAGCGTTAAATACATTGTTGAACAACTAGCTAGATTGCGCGAACTGTCGCCAGTTTGGGATGCGGTGGCTAAAAAATTAAATGATGCCTCGTCGCAGGAATAATAATGCAATACTCCGAAAAAACACTTGCCTATTTTTACCATTGCCAACATGCGGGTAAATTACCGGCTGCTGAAAATGTGCGTGTTGGTAAATCTGGCAGCATGAAAAATGGTGACGTGGTACATTTTTATTTGCAACTTTCAGGTGAGAGCATTCAAGCAGCGCGCTTTTTAGTTTATGGTGGTGTAGCGACCATTGCCTGCGCCGAATATATAGCAGGTTTTATTGAGGGTAAAAGTATGCAGCAGGCACGAGCTTTGACGCCAGGGCAGGTATTAACTGAGCTGCAGCTTCCCTCGATAAAAATTCATTCCCCTGCTATTTGTTTAGAGGCTTTAGTCCTTGCCTTGCCAATTTAGTGGTTATTGCTTGGTGTTTATTCCAGATTCAAATTTGATGCCATGGACCGATTTTTTTTAACTAGGGTCATGGAAGCGAAAATTTCCCATTGTTAGCAACTCCTGTTAAAATAAAGCGTCTTTTGCATTAAATTTGTACTACAAGGAAGTAAGTATGCGCAATTTTTTGACCATTGTTCGCCTTTCTCGTTGCCTTTTATGTGTGGTGTTTTTGTTATCTTTCGCTGCGTCTGGTTTTGCCTTTTATTTGCCGGGTGGTGCGGACCCGGGTTTGGTGAGTGAGGATTTGTCGCGTTCACCGCAGTTAACCAAAAAGGGTGTTGTGCCTGTTGTGCCGCAATTGGCCTTGATTAAGTCAGGTGCGCATGGGCGAGGCAGGCGTTTTGTGCTTAACCGTATCGAGTTAACTGGTCCCAAACGTTATTCCGGGTTGTCATTTACACACTATTATTATCGTTATCTTGGTCAGCGTATCAGTTATACAGATTTGCAAACAATTGCTACGCGTATCGCAGCAAGGTACCGTCAACAGGGTTACCTATTAACACGCGTCATTATTCCTAAGCAATTTGTGCGCCATGGTGTGGTAACTTTGCGTGTTCAAGAAGGTTATGTGCGTGACTACAGTATTCAGGGTGATGCAGGAAAAGCGCTTCATTTATTAAATGCGTATGCAAAAAAGATTGTCGCTTCGCGGCCGTTGCGCAATAAAGTGTTGCAGCGCTATGCTTTGTTAGCGAATGATATTCCAGGGTTAAATGTTGCTGTACGTTTAGTGCCAGAGAAAAAACAGCCTTATATTGTACGCATGGTATTTGTGGTGAAGCGCAAGGCTTATGATGCTTATGCATTAACCAACAACTATTCTTCGAGTTATTATCATCGACAACAATTTATGTTGGGAGGTAATCTTTATAATCTAACGGGTGCAGATCGTAATGGCATTAGTGCATTAACGACGGATTTTAGCCGTCTTAATTTCGTTCAGATTGATCGTGACCGTGCTTTGGGCTCCAGTGGTGGGCGCATGTGGTTGTCTGCTGCCTATACACGCACTAAACCTGGCAGTGATTTAGCACAATACAATATTGTGGGAACCGATTTTACCGGGCAGTTGGAACTTTCATATCCTTTGATTCGCTCGTATAAATATACTTGGTTTTTGACTTCAGGATTTCAGTATGCCAATGTCGAAAATAATTATAATGTGCCCAGCGAACTGCTTTATCGTGATCACACCCGCGTGATTAATCTTGGCACAACCTATGAATTTTTAGATCCCTTTCATGGTGCTAATTTAATTGGGGTTAAAGTTTATCGCGGTTTAAATTTTTGGGATGCATCAACGGCGGGCAGTGATAATCTTTCGCGCGTGTTTGGCGATCCACAGTTTACTAAAGTGAATATGGAAATTGCGCATATTCAGTATTTGCCTTATAATTTTTCTGTGTTCGTGGATGCGTTGGGGCAATATGCCTTTAATCCTTTATTGGCTTCACAACAGTTTAATTTCGGCGGTGGTTATTTGGGCCGTGGCTTTGCTCCAGCAGAAATTGTCGGTGATAAGGGTGCCTCAGCAAAAGCGGAGTTACGTTACACCGAAAGTTTGTCATCCAAGTCACTTTTTAGTGGCATTCAGTATTTTGGCTTTTACGATGTTGGTGCTATCCATAACATTAGCCATGTTTTTCAGCCGCAAAAAGAAAGTGGTTCTACCGCGGGTTTTGGTATTCGTTTTACAGTGAGTCGCTATGTTTTTGGCAGTGTTGTTTATGCCAAACCAATAACCACGCATAATTTTGTTGACCCAGTAGTGAAGAGTGCAGTGATATTGTTTGATTTAGAGTTTCGTGTTTAGTTTTTTTAAGATAAATGAGTTTTTTGGCAAGGAGTTGCTTATGCGTTTATTAGCGATCATTTTAGGTTTGGCGAGTGTGATTTTGTTGTCGGCCTGTCCGTCTAAATTTCCCAATAGTCAAAATCAAGTGAAATCTGTACGCCAAGTACACGGTGTTAATTATGATGTCTCTGCTGGTAAAAGCGCTGTGTCGCGCAAGGAAGTGTCTCCAGCAAGCAAGCCTGCGCCACCATTTTAGAGTGAGTAAAGTTAGAGTTCTTGTAGTCGACTCAGCGCCACGCTATTTATTAAGCCGGCTAAGCAAACTATGCCCAGCACTGTCATGTAGGGCCAATAAGCGTTTAAATTAATGTGAGTCCATATCAAAAACATGCCGGCTGCGCCCAAGAAAGGAAAAATAGGGATCAAGGCCGCTACGACACCGCGACGCTTATGAAAGAGAGAAAGTAAGCAGGAGTTCATGGAAGACGCGACAAATCCTGCAGATAGCGCAATAATAACCAAGGGGCAGATATAAGCAGCAACAGAAACAATGCGTAGTTGATAGAAAACAAAAGCAGTGACAAGTGATAGCGGTGCGAGGCAATAAGCAAACTGCATGGTAAATTTGGCACCTTTTTTAGCGATAAAAAACTTAGCCAAATAATAAGTCAGCAGGTTGGGTAATGCGGTAAATAAAGCTAAAAATGTATAATATCTATCTGAGACATGGAAATGCACCATATACCAATAGGGGATTGCCATATAGTAGCTAAGTTGGGTGCTGACGAAAAAAGTCATCCCAATAATAATAGACCAAAAGCGTTTGTCTTTTAATACAAAACTATAGTCACTAATAACTTTTTTAATAGAAAAGGCTTCCCTGAGCGGATTTGTTTCCTCCAGAGAGCGCCAGCAGCTGAGTAAATAAATTAACAGAAAAAGAAAAAATGCAGAAAAAATAAAGCGCCAGCCTAAGTAAATAATAATATATTGCCCCAGCGTGGTGGCAAAAAACGGCATGAGATTAAATATGACGCCAATGTAAATTGCCATTCTGGCAATTTGCATTTTGTTTAAGCGATCCCCCATTAAAATACGACAAATTGGTGAGGCGGCGCCCATGCCGAGACCTTCTATACAGCGGCCTAACATAAATTGGGTAATGCTATAAGCTGTCATAGAAATTAATGTGCCTAAGATGGCGATGCCGACCGTTAAATAAATCATGTGTTTGCGATGCATGAATCTTGCAATTGATCCCAAGATTAATTGTGACAAGGCAAAACAAATCAAAAAAAGTGATGCCGAAAGTTTTAGCAGGGAAGCTGAGGTGTGAAATTGATATTGCAGTAAAGGTAAGGCAGGAACTGATAATTTAATGGACATGTAGGCGAGCGCCAAAAACAACATGCCGTAGCGCACGATTTTTTTGTTTTCACTGCTCAGATCTGCCATGTGTACTCCTAAGTCAAGAGCATAGCAGTAGGGTTCGTGTGAGGCAAAAAGCACGAGTGTCTTGTGGGATCAGAAAAACAGGAGATTATCTGCTATTTTTACCCTAGAGACTTGCTTTGATCATATTAAATATATTATTTAAATCAGTCAGTTAGGAGGATTAGATGCGATATTTTTTGATGGCGACGGTGTTTGGGGCCACAATTTTGTTGCTGGCTTGCACAAAGGGATATCTGCCCAACGATAGCCATGGGGCTTCTAAGGGCGAGGATAAATACACGGATATCAGCTATGACGCCTCTGCGCTTAAAACAGCAAAAGGGCGGCATGTGCAATCAAGCGTGCCTTTGGCTGCGACGGCCAAGCCTGTTCCACCGCCGCCACCGACTGTAGGTCCGGCTCCGGCTCCACCGGTGACGCCTCCTGGCCCTACTATTCCACCTGGAGGTTTGCCTTCTGGGCCTAGGCCGGGGTTACCGTCACTTCCTGGTAGTGGTGATAAGGGTGGTTTTTCTAGGTAAGTAGTTTAAGAGAAAGCGTTCTAATGAATAACTTTAGTCAGGAGATTAGATGATGAAAACTATGATATTAAGTATTTTTTCCATATTGGTGGTTGCCTTAATAGTGGGCTGTCCTAAAGGTTATGTTGACCAACCTGGTCCTAGTGTTGGCGGGGTTGCGCAGCAGAAGAAAGGGGATGTCTCATATGATGTTTCTGCGGCCCAGCAGGCAGCTGTACGTAAAGGAAGAGTTGTTTCTTATCCATCTTCTGCACCAGCCGCTGCCGCTGTTGCTGCCCCAGCTGCTGCTGCCGCAGCACCTGGTGGTGGAGTAGGAGTTGCTCCTGGTGGAGCAGTTGAAGGTGGTGTTGTTGAAGGTGGTGTTGTTGAAGGTGGTGTTAAGGATGAGCCCAAGCCTAAGGTCGGTGGTGGAGATGATGGTGGTGGAAAGCTTAAAAGGTAAAAGTGTCTGATCAAAACTACGAACAAAGCCTCTGTGCCATGTCGCTGGGGCTTTTTTGTGTCCTTTTTACGGAAAATATTTGGTCTTAGTTGGAGCGCATGGTATGTTGGTGATGCCCGGCAAATAGGAGTTTCGCACTTGCAAAGTGTGAAACACTTATCCCGATAAGGAGGCTTCGCACTTTGCAAGCGAAAAACTCCTGATTTATTTGAGGTGTCTTCAGCTTATAATGACAAAATCGCGACTTAAATTTCAATCTGCACTTTCCATGGCTTGGCTCATGTGGTCCATGGGGGCTTTGTTTTACGGTTATGAATTTCTGGTGCAAGTATCTCCCAGTGTTATGGTGCCAGAACTCACGGGTGCGTTTCATGTGACAGCGGCTGCGTTGGGTGGATTAGCTGCGTTATATCTTTATGCTTACGGTGTCATGCAAATTCCAGTGGGGATGCTGTTAGATCGTTTTGGCGCGCGTTGGGTATTGCCGGTAGCCGTGTTGATTTGTATGTTGGGTTGTTTGTTATTTGGGGGGGCGCACAGTCTTGATGTGGCGCGAGTGGGCCGTATTTTATTGGGCGTGGGTTCAGCATTTGCTTTAATCGGCAGTTTACATTTAATTGCCCATTGGTTTCCACCACGGCGCTTTGCTTTTTTAACCGGTCTGTTAGTGGCTATTGGTATGATAGGTGCCGCGCTTGGTGAGGCTCCACTAGCTTTGTTGGTGGATACTTTTGGTTGGCGAGAATCAATGTATTTGTTTGCAGTGATTGGTGGTGTTATCAGTTTATTAATGCTGTTGTTTTTACGTGAGAGACCTATTGATCCACAGCAACAGACGGTGGATAAAAAACACTTCGGCGAAAGCTTAAACATTGTTTTAAAAAACCCACAAACCTCATTTGCTGCCATTTATGCTGCGTTAATGTTTATGCCGACTACAGCTTTTGCCGAATTATGGGGGGTGCCATTTTTAATGCAGGCGGATAATTTGCCACGCCCGTTGGCGGCATTTTTAGTCTCTATGATTTTTGTCGGCTGGGCGGTTGGCAGTCCTTTTTTTGGTTATATTTCGGATCGACTAGCAAGAAGAAAAGTACCAATGTATGTTGCGAGTATCGGTACTTTTTTTAGTATTTGCTGCATTATTTATTTAACACATCTATTTTGGGGATGGCTTTTGTGTTTTTGTTTTTTATTCGGGTTTTTCTCCAGTGGTTTTATGTTGGCATTTTCTATTGCCAAAGAGGCGAACCCCTTTGTCTGTAGTGCCACATCCTTAGGTTATACCAATATGTTGAATATGTTGGGCGGCGCATTGATTCAACCATTGGTTGGCGTGCTGATTGATTATCATCGCGGTGTGGGCAACAGTGCGCCTAAAACAGCCCTATCTTTACAGCATTTTCAATTTGCCTTAACGCTAGTGCCGGCAGTGGTTGTGCTTTCCTTAGTGTTTTTGTTTTTTATTAAGGAAACGCATACATTGCAGGCTGAGTGAGCAGGGCTTCTAGGTCATGGTTAACGTTTAAATTGGATCAAAATGATAACCCAGTCCTAGCGTTATTAATCCCAGACCAACATCTTGAAAAGTATAATCGGAAATTTGGACGTTTAGCGCTAAGTGTGGAGTAATAGCATAAGACATTCCCGCCCCAAGAAAAGGCCACCATTTTACACCGTCAACGTAAAATACCCCGGTTTTAGCAAACATGGCAATGTGTTTATTTAGGGGTAATATGCCGACCAAAGTTGGGTTGTAAGTATCAATGCTGGTGCCCTGTAAATAATATTGCGTTAAACTAACTTCGGTGGCAAAGTAAGGATTATATTGGTAACCCACGACCAGGTTGGCGGCTAAGTGTTTAAATTTTTTAGTTTCTAAATTTACTTGCACAAGATTAATATCAGCGATATTAGTGCCAACATTGAGTTGCGTGTATAGGCCACGTGGAACGATGAGGGTTTGTGCGCCATGCACGACACCAAAGCTTAAGAGCAAGCTTGCCAAACTGCTTGAGATTATTTTGCGTTTCATCTAACGTCACTCCTGTTGATTTAATATAATGCGTTAACTAATTACGGTAATAGCATCGCCAAAACCTTGGCGATCAAATAAATTATGTAAGCGGTCGGATTCGCCAACACCAATTAAAGGGCCTACTTGTACGCGATAAATTTGTTTTTCACCTTTGTTAGTTGTACGAATATGAATAGGCTCTTTGGTGATCTTTTGTAAGCGATCTTTTACCCGTCGTGCATTTTTTAATTCAGAAAATGCGCCTACTTGTAGGTAAAGTTTGGGGTGCGGCTGTACGTGTACTTTAGTAATTTTTTGTTGTGTAGTTAAGTTTACTTTTTTGTTGGGAGTGATGGCAGTGACGCGTACCATTGTTGTGCCTGCTCTAGTGAAATCCAGTTTTTTAGCGGCCGCGTAAGATAAATCAATAATTCGGTTGGGTGCAAAAGGTCCACGATCGTTAACGCGGACAACGATTTGTTTGCCGTTGGCTAAATTAGTGACACGGACAAAAGAGGGCAGTGGTAATGTTTTGCTGGCTGCAGTCATCGCATACATATTATAAGGTTCGCGAGATGAGGTCAGTCGGCCATGAAATTTTGTGCCATACCATGAGGCGATACCCTCTTTGTTGTAACCGCGCGCGGTTTTGCTGACGTAATAACGCTTGCCAAAAACAACGTATGACTTGGGGTTGCCATAACGAGCGCGAGTTTCATGGCGAGGTATGGCATTTTTGACTTTGCTGGCGTTAAAGGGTTGCTTTGGCGCGCTATCTTTTACGGCGCTGGGAGTGCGATTGCAGCCACCCAGGCAGCTGAGTGTCAATATGAGTAGTACTTTTAGCGCGTCATGTTTAGGGAAATTCATTCTCACTCGCAGTCCTTACGCAAAGCATGTATCTTATGCATAAACCACGGGCGATGCAATTTGCTTATTCATTAAAAAGGGATGACAGTGATGGCGGAACATTTATTTGTCTACGGTTACCACGCTTTGCGTGCCATGCTGCTGAATCATCAGCAGCAAGTGAAACACCTGTTTGTGCAATCCGGGCGAGCGGATGAGCGCGTCGATGTGTTAACGCAATTAGCGTTGGCCGCGAAGATACCTATCTCTGAGGTTGCGCGGCAGAAATTAGAGGGGATGGTTGGTGAGCGCGTACATCAGGGCATGGTGGCCCAGTGTTTGCAATTGCCTACCTATAACGAAGTGGATTTGGAATACACGGTGCAGTCTACGGATGCGCCAGGTTTGTGGTTGATTTTGGATGGTGTGCAGGATCCACACAATCTGGGTGCCTGCTTACGCAGTGCCAATGCTTTTGCTGTCGATGGTGTCATTATTCCTAAAAAGCGGGCCGTGGGACTCACGCCAGCTGTGCGTAAAGTAGCTTGTGGGGCGGATGTTGCCACCCCTTTGTTTGTAGTGACCAATTTGGCACGCTGTTTGCAAATGTTGAAACAAGCCGGTGTTTGGTTGGTTGGAGCTGCTGCGGATACAGATATGGGTTTGCGAGACGTGGATTTGAGTGTCAGTGTTGGTTGGGTATTGGGCAGTGAAGGGCACGGTATGCGTCGATTGACGCAGGAGCACTGTGATTATTTGGTGCAAATTCCTATGCAGGGCACCGTTGAAAGTCTCAATGTGTCCGTGGCCACTGGCGTTTGTTTGTATGAGACGTTGCGTCAACGGCAAGCTTAGAACGCATTGGTTTTGCCGGTATCTATATATTTATCAAATAGTTGTGAAATTCTTCCATTACAGCAATGGGTTGGGGATACGTTGTTGTGGCTATTGGTAATCGCAGAAGAGGGTGACAGGAAGGTTGCCTGAGAGCGCAATACCCCTTACAATGCCTGTCTTAAATCCTTGCTCCACCGGGCGTTAGCGTTTTCGGGGGGCCGTATAAACCAAGAGGAAATCCTATGCGACATTATGAAATCGTTTTTTTAGTGCATCCGGATCAAAGTCCACAAGTTCCAGCGATGCTGGATCGTTACAAGTCCATGATTCAAAATGGTGGTGGTCAAGTACACCGTCTCGAAGACTGGGGGCGTCGTCAGTTAGCTTATTCCATTAACAAAATTCACAAGGCTCACTATGTTCTTATGAACATAGAGGCGAATCAATCTGTTATGGACGAGCTTGAAAATGCTTTTCGTTACAACGATGCGGTGCTACGTAATTTAATTTTGCAACGCAAGAAAGCGATTGCCGAGCCTTCTCCTATGATGAAGAGTGTCGGTAGGCGTTCTGCTCGGGAAGAATCCTCTGCTCAGTCAGCAGAGTCTAAAAAAACGGATACTGAATAAGTTCAGTGAGATTTAAATTTTTATAGGGGTTTTAAATATGGCTTTTTATTCGCGTCGCAAGAGATATTGTGAATTTAGTGCTAAAAAGGTAGAGCAAATTGATTACAAAGATATTGATACGCTCAAAGATTATGTGATGGAGTCAGGACGTATCGTGCCGAGTCGTATTACCGGCGTTAAGGCAAAATACCAGCGGCAGTTATCGTCAGCTATTAAACTAGCACGTTTCTTAGCACTGATGCCTTATTGTGATAATCATCGCTAACCTTGGGTTTTTATGATGGATAAACTGGGCCAATATATACTGCATAAAAATAACCGCGTAGCTGTGCTTGCCTTGGTTTGTGCTTTGTTGGGCATGTGGTTGTTATTATTTGATTGGTTTGCAGCTATTTTGGTTGGTTTGATCACATTGCAGAAGGGCTATAAATCGGGCTTGGTGGTGTTAGCGTGGGTAGCTTTGCCGGCGCTCAGTTTAATGTATTTGCGTCAGTATGGTGTGGAAGATTTATTATTGGCGCGTTGTGCTTTGGTTTGGTTATTTGCCAGTCTTTTGCGGCGCAAGGCATCCTGGTCATGGGTCATCGATATGGCTGCTGTGTTAGGGGTTGTTGCGGTGGGCATTTTTTATTTTGTTCAAGGCGGGCATCCACAGCAATGGTGGTCAATTATTTTGACGCGATTTTTTGCTGAGAATAATTGGCTTGCGGGGTTTTGGCATTTAGGTGCTGGGCAGGTGCAGCAAATGATTCAGGCCCTTGCTAAGTTTGCTACTGGGCTGGTTGTTTTAGGTTCGCTGCTTGATGTGTTAGTGATGTTGTATGTGGCTCGTTGGTGGCAATCGCGCATATTTAATCGGACATCGTTGCGTGAGGAGTTATTGCATATTCGGGGCGGGAGGATCGCTTTGGTGTTGTTAATGCTAGGTTTGGTTGCGTTGGCTTTACACCCAGCATTGATTGCAGATTTTGTGCCAGTATTATTTCTGCCGTTTACCATTGGGGGGTTCAGTTTATTTCATGCTTGGGTTGCAGGAAAAAATTCTTCCATTCTGCTGTTGTTGCTGTTTTATTTTTTCGTGTTGATCTTTTCATTTTTATTATTAATTGTAGCGGCTATTGGTTTTTTTGATAGTTTATTTAATTTTCGTAAACATAAGGCGTTTTTGCCGGTGGTTGAGCAGGCTGGCCAACCATTACAAGAAGATAAGGGGTAAATGATGAAGTTGGTATTGCTGGAAAAAGTAGCAAACTTTGGTAGTGTTGGCGAAGTTATCAATGTGAAATCGGGTTTTGGGCGGAATTATCTTATTCCTTATGGTAAGGCAGTGCCAGCCACAGCGGCAAATATCGCAGAGATAGAGAAAAATCGTACTGCATTAGAAACAAAAGCCGCACAGGTGCTGCAAGCTGCGCAAGAGCGTGCGCAAGCGTTGCAAGATCTCAAAGTGGTTATTTCTGCACAGGCAGCGGAAGAAGGGAAGTTATATGGCTCGGTAGATGCTCGAGAAATTGCATCAGCTATTACGGCCGCCGGTGTATCTGTTGAAAAGAGTGAAGTTAAATTGCCTAACGGTGTGATTCGCGAAACCGGCGAGCACGAAGTTGAGCTGTACTTGAGTGGTGAAGTTAAGGGTACGGTTAAGGTTGAAATAATTCCAGAAAAGTAACAGATACCGAGATTGGGTGGCTTTTGGTGGACGGTTGAGGTTAGATTTGTGCATGAACTTTGTCGAACTGTGTGTTCATAGACAAATTTGACATTTTTTTTGGGGTTAACGAAGAAGGGATGCCAGGTTATGACCAAACAAACAACAACTCCCTCGGTGCAGGTTAGTTCGTCTTCTAAACCAAAATTACCCCCGCATTCTATTGAAGCTGAGCAGGCGGTGCTAGGTGCTTTGATGTTAGATCATCGTGCTTGGGATCGAATTGCTGATCGTTTGGTGGAAATCGATTTTTATCGTCAGGATCATCGCCTTATTTTTAATATATTGCAATATTTATCAGAACGTGGTCAACCCTTTGATGTCTTGACCGTCAGTGAAGCACTTAAACAACAACAAAAAATCGAAGCGGCTGGTGGAGAGACGTATTTATTTGAGCTAGCTAAAAATACGCCAACAGCCGCGAATATTGTCGCTTATGCCGATATTGTGCGCGAGCGCGCTATGCTGCGACAATTGGTGCATACCGGAACAGACATTGTTGACAGCGTTTTTAATGCCGAGGGGCGTGATGTTAAAGAATTGGTGGATGCGGCGGAAAGTTTGGTGTTTAGAATTTCAGAGCAACGTGCGCGCGGTAGTGGACCGCTGCCTATTAGTGATTTATTAGCACGCACCACGGATCAAATTGATACTTTATATCACAGCAATGAAAGTATTACTGGACTGGCAACTGGCTTTAAAGATTTAGATGAGATGACTAGTGGCCTGCAAAAAGGAGATTTAATTATTGTTGCCGGTCGTCCCTCCATGGGGAAAACTTGTTTAATCATGAATATGGTGGAAGAAGCCGCTATGAAATCGGATAAACCGGCTTTGGTGTTTAGTTTAGAAATGCCCGCAGAGGCTTTAACTATGCGTATGATGTCTTCATTGGGGCGCATTGATCAAAACAAAGTACGCACTGGTAAATTAGCGGAAGGTGATTGGCCGAGATTGACCTCAGCAGTCAGTATGTTATCAGAAGCTAAGCTTTATATTGATGATGCATCCGCCTTAACGCCGGGTGAAATTCGTGCACGTGCTCGTCGTTTGGCACGTGAGCATGGTGGTCTTAGTATGATTGGTATTGATTATTTACAATTAATGACAACGCACGCAAACAAAGAAAATAGAGCTACCGAAATATCTGAAATATCGCGCTCATTAAAAGCGTTGGCGAAAGAGCTTGGCGTGCCGGTTGTGGTGGGTTCGCAATTGAATCGTAGTTTGGAGCAGCGTACGGACAAACGGCCTATTATGTCGGATTTGCGGGAATCTGGCGCTATTGAGCAGGATGCGGATTTAATTCTTTTTATTTATCGTGACGAAGTTTATCATGAAGATAGTCCTTATAAAGGCATGGCAGAAATCATTGTGGGCAAGCAGCGTAATGGTCCCATTGGTAAAGTGCGCTTGACCTTTTTGGGTCAATATACGCGGTTTGAAAACCATGTGCCAACCGATTCAGTGATGTTGCCGGATGAGGTGTTTTCGTGAGTCGTGGCGCCGTTGCCGAAATTAATTTGGCAGCATTGTCACATAATTTCTCTCAACTTAAATCTAAAGTTGGGGATTGTAAAATTCTCGCTGTGGTTAAAAGTAATGCGTATGGTCATGGTTCTTTGCCCGTTGCCAAGGTTTTGTCGCAAGCTGATGGTTTTGGCGTAGCAACTTTGGAAGAAGCGCTGCTTATGCGCGAGGCAGGCATACAAAAAACAATTTTATTATTTTCCGGAGTGCAAACGCAAGAAGAGTTATTTGTGTGTGTTGAGCATAATATTAGTATTGTGGTGCACCATGTGGAGCAATTAGCTATTTTACGGGGATTCAACCTGGCAGCGAAATCAAAATTAAAAGTTTGGCTAAAAATTGATACAGGAATGCATCGTTTAGGTTTTGCTAGTGAAAAAACTCAAGCAATTTTTCAGCAATTACAAGCGCTGTCGTGTGTCGAAAACGATATTGTCTTGATGACGCATTTAGCACAAGCGGATGACATTAAAAGTGAGAAAACAGTCGAGCAGCTAAATACTTTTTCTACTGCTATTATGGGATTGGACCAGCCAGTTAGTATTGCAAACTCTGCTGCCATTTTGGCTTGGCCACAAACCCAGATTGGTTGGCTGCGTCCAGGGCTTATGTTGTATGGCGCTTCTCCTTTTGCACATAAAACGGCGCAAGATTTTAATTTAAAATCAGTGATGACCTTGCGGGCCAAGTTGATTGCGGTATTAGCCTTGAAAAAAGGCGATGCCATAGGTTATGGCGGAACTTGGCAGTGTCCCGAGGATATGCCGGTGGGGGTGGCGGCTATTGGCTATGGAGATGGTTATCCACGCCAAGTTAGACAAGGAACACCTATTTTGGTTAATAATCAACGTTGTGCTCTGGTAGGGCGTGTTTCTATGGATACTTTAAGCATAGATTTGCGTAATTCACCAAGAGCCAGAGTGGGGGATGCGGTGGTATTGTGGGGGGCTGGGTTAGCGGTAGAAGAAATTGCCGAATGCGCTTCAGCCATCCCCTATGAATTATTGTGTGGCATAACTGACAGAGTGCAAAAACACTATATATAGGTATTTGGTATTGATTCCGGAGGAACAAATGCGAGCTGCTCGATTTAAAAAACTGAAAATTTCCGGTTGGATGGTATGTTCTTTGGCTGCTTTATTTTATTGCTATGAATATCTATTGCGGATTGAACCCAGCGTTATTATGCCACAACTGATGCACAGTTTTAATCTAGGAGCAGCAGGCCTTGGTCTGATGGTTTCTATGTATTATTGGGCTTATACGCCTCTGCAGGCAGTGGTCGGTGTTATTACCGACTATTTTGGTTCGCGGCGCGTGCTTATTTCTGCTATTTGTTTTTGTGCAACGGGAAGTTTGATTTTTGCTTTAACGCATAATGTTTATGTGGCAGCAACGGGACGTTTTATAATTGGCGTGGGCAGTGCTTTTGCCTTTGTGGGTGTTTTGAAGTTAGCGGCGGTGTGGTTGCCGCGCAAACGGTTTGCTTTGTTTGCTGGCATAGCGACTTCGCTGGGGATGCTGGGTGCTATTGTTGGCGATGTAACTATTGTAAAATTAGTACACACGTTCAATTGGCGCAGCATCTTGGTCTCTAGTTTTGTGATAGCCATTATTTTAATACCTATTTTTATTCTGTTTGTTCATGATTCTCCCAAGAAGAAAGAAAAAAATAAAGAGCAAAAAATAAACTTTGCTGAGATTTCAGTAAAATTCTTAAAAATGATAGGAAATAAACAAATTTGGTTGAGTGGCCTTATTGGCTGTATGTTGTATACCTCGTTGTCTGTGTTTGCTGAATTATGGGGGGTGTCTTTTTTGCATCATTTGCCAAATGTTACGCAGACTGAAGCGGCAAGATTAAACTCCATGGTTTTTTGGGGCTGGTTGTTTGGCAGCCCCATCAATGGCTGGATGTCAGATTTCATCAAATCGCGTAGTTGGCCATTGATTATCGGTTGCTCATTGGCAGCGATTACTTTTTCTATTATTTTATATGTACCACTACATTCCGCTTTTTTATTGGGAATATTGTTATTTTGTTTTGGTTTTTTCTGTAGTGCTGAAGTCATTTGTTTTGCAATTGGGCGAGAATCGGTGAGAGTTAAAGTGGCAGCAACGGCGTTGGCGTGGGTTAACATGTTGATTATGGCGGGAGGCATGCTGTTACAACCGTTGATAGGGCAGCTTCTGGAAATGGGTTGGTCGGGGGAAATGGTGGGTAAATTTCCTATTTATAGCCTATCAGATTACCACCATGCGTTATCAATTATTGTGGTGGGTTTGGTTTTATCGGTTATTCTTGCCTGTTTTTTAAAAGAGTCATTTGGGTTGTCTTTGGGGAAACCGCATGCAGGAAAAAAATAAGTTGGCGCAGATTAAGTGGCAGTGTCGCCGTGGTATGCTGGAATTGGATTTGGTTTTATTGAATTTTTTAGACAAGGGTTATGTCGATTTGTCTAAAGAGGAGCGGCAAAATTTTTCGTATTTATTGCAACATGAAGATCCTGTTTTGTGGGATTGGTTAATTCTGGGCCATGCGGTGAATGAGAAAGAATTAAAGCTATTGGTTGATAAAATTCGTGATAAAAATAGTTAATAGCGTGAAGCATATAAAGAAAAGTAGCGTTTCTGTCATTATTCCCACATTCAATCGTCAGTCTTTATTGGCTCGAGCACTTGATTCCGTTATCCATCAAACTTATAAACCAGAGGAAATTATTGTTGTGGATGATGGATCAGAAGATAAGACAGGGGCCATGCTTGCTAAGGATTATCCGACCGTTAAGTTGTTGCAACAACAGCACCAAGGTGTGAGTGCGGCTAGAAATTTAGGAATTAAGCAGGCGCAAGGGGAATGGTTGGCTTTTTTGGATTCGGATGATGAATGGGCTCCGCTTAAGCTTGAATTACAGATTAATGCCTTGCAACAGCAGCCAGATTATCGTATTTGTCATACCGATGAGCTTTGGTATCGTCAGAATGTGCGGGTGAACCCCATGAAAAAACATCAAAAATTTGGCGGCTGGATTTTTCAAAAGTGCTTGCCCTTGTGTTTGATATCGCCTTCTAGTGTAATAATACACAAAAATGTTTTTTTAGAGCTTGGCATGTTTGATGAGTCTTTGCCCGTATGCGAAGATTACGATCTATGGCTGCGTATCACCTCACGCATGCCGGTGCTTTTTTTAAAAGAAAAGTTGGTTAAAAAAAGGGGTGGTCATGGCGACCAATTATCTCGCCAATGGTGGGGCATGGATCGATTTCGCATACGAGCGTTGCAAAAGATAATCGGCGATTCTCGGCTAAGCGCTAGATATCGGCAGGCAGCGATCGGAACCCTGCAAGCGAAAATAAAAGTATATTTGTTAGGTGCAAGAAAAAGAAACAAGACATCTGAGATAATTGAATATGAGAAAATATATGATGAATATGTCAATTAAAGCACGGTTAAATATAGTGGTAGCATTGCCGTGTGAGGCGCGGCCATTTATTGATTATTATAAATTAAAGAAAGTTAACGCTTGTAAGGAATTTTCTGTCTATAATAATAGCCTGGAAACTATTTTTTTAATTGTCTCAGGCATTGGTAAAATAAAATCTGCTATCGCAACGACCTATTTGGCGGGGTTGGGCCAGTTTGATAAAACGCATACTTATTTGAATATTGGACTAGCCGGAGCAAATTTTGCTAAATTGGGCGATGTTTTCGTTGCCACTAAAGTTAAAGATATAGCTTGTGGGGTAACCTATTATCCGTCGCAATACAGTGCTGTAAAAATTCCTGGGGCAGAGATACATACGCATAATTTCCCACAAACTAGTTATCCAAAAGCGGCGATGGTTGACATGGAGGCTTCTGGTTTTTTTCAAGCCGCTAATTTATTAGTGGTTAAAGAGCATATACAGGTGGTTAAAATTATCTCAGACAATTCGGAGTTACATCAGCAA
Organism: uncultured Legionellales bacterium; assembly: GCA_964527645.1. GTDB lineage: Bacteria > Pseudomonadota > Gammaproteobacteria > CAZGQK01 > CAZGQK01 > CAZGQK01. Next base: position 45,165 of record CAZGQK010000012.1, read on the forward strand.
GAATTAACATCAAAAAAAGCTAGCTATTTGATCGCTACTGAGATAAAACAGGTGGATGGTCTTGTCTCTGCGTTGCTAGGTTTATCCGCCAGTGAGGCAAAAATTGCTGCTTCAGTGAGTGCCTTAGTGGAATGTCTGCAGCGCTGGCATTTTAGTGTTTATCAGCAGCATCAATTAGAGGAGTTGTTGCGGCGCTGGCAACTCATTGTTAAACAAGATCCTTTGTTGACCTTGATTGATGCTCGAAATGCTAAAGAGGTTTTGTCCGTGTTAACGGATAAGCTGGCTACATTTGAATATACTTGGTGAGTGATGATGCAAACGATCTATGTCGAAAATGCTTTAAAAGATCATCCGCGTGTTGATAAAGTAATCAGCCGGTATAAAAAATCGCGTATTATTTTTTGTGATCACTATGGTGAGATATTTAATGCAAAGGGACAAAACTATCGTTTACAAAAGAAAAATACGGCAATTATTTTGGCAAAAAAACAAGGAAGATTAGTATTGCCAACGCCGGAAGGTTTTGGTATTGGTGGAAAAAACAATTATTATTTTTCGCATATGCTTAATTGTGTCTATGATTGTCGTTATTGTTTTTTACAAGGCATGTATAATAGTGCGTATTATGTATTGTTTGTCAATTACGAAGACTTCATGGCAGAAATAACTGAAATTGCTAGCCAACATGCGCCTGAGCCGCTATACTTTTTTTCAGGTTATGATGCTGATTCATTGGTGTTTGAGCCGGTTAGCGGGTTTTTGGGTGAATTTTTACCGTTCTTTTCAACAATCCCTAATGCGATTTTAGAGTTAAGAACAAAAAGCACTAATGTGCGTGAATTACTTAAAAACAAACCTATAAAGAATTGTGTAGTAGCTTTTAGTTTTACGCCTAAAGAGATATCAGAGCAAGTGGAACATAAAGTACCATCCTTAAAAAAGCGGTTGGCTGCCATGCAGGCTGTTGCTAATCAAGGTTGGCAAATAGGATTGCGCCTTGATCCCTTAATCCATGCGCATAATTTTTCTGAACTCTATCAAACACTGGTGTTTGATATATTTTCTCATTTAAAAGTAGATCAATTACATTCAGTGAGTGTTGGTGCTTTGCGCTTTCCCTTGTCTATGTATCAACAAATAGTAAAATTGTATCCACAAGATAAATTATTGGCGCATCCATTAGAAAAAACCAAGAACTATTATGCCTATCGTGAAGCACTTGAAAAAGATATGAAGCAATGCGTGCTTGATATTTTAAAAAATTACGTCGATGACGCTTTAGTTTTTGAGTGCCGTGCGGTGTAATTTATTGCGGCGGTGTGTATTCCTGCAGCGCAAAAGCCAAAGCGCCGGGGCCTACGTGTGCGCCCAGCACGGGCCCACAGTCCACAAGATAACAGCGAGTTTTTTCAATATTGGGTAAATTGTTTTTTAACATTTCGAGTAAAGCTTTGCCCTTTTCTTGACAGTCGGAGTGAGCAACTGCGACACGATAGGTTTTGTTAGAGTCTATTTTCTTTTTAGCGAGCTTGAACATATTTTTTACTAGATTTTTTTTGCCAAAAAGCATATTGGCTGCATGAATGGTTCCATTCTTGTTGAGGGAAATAACGGGCGTTAAGTGCAATAAATCAGTGATAACCTTCTTGAAGGGCGATATTCTACCACCACGAACAGTATAGCTTAAATCAGGAATGGCAGCGTAAAGTTTAGTTTTTTGAATAATTTCTTGTGTTTTTCCTACAATCACATCGTTACTTAAGCCGGCTTTTGCAGCTTCAGCAGCGTAGATTGCAATTAAGCCAAGGGCAACAGTGACATTGAGAGAATCGAGAACAGTGATATTATTCGATATGTTCTTGGCGGCTTTCTGTGAGCCAGTTAACGTGCCACTGATATCACCTGAAATGTGGATAGCAATGATTTTTTTGTAGTGGCTTTTTAAATACTGATAATGACGACGAAATTCACCAAAACTGGGTTGTGAAGTTGTTGGTGGTGTGGCCGATTTGGCTAGTTTTTTATAAAACTGTGTGGGAGTGATTGACACTTTATCAATAAAATGTTCATTGCCAAAATGCAATAATAGAGGAACAAAGTGAATATCCAATTCTTCAGTGATGGACTCGGGGATGTCGGCACCAGAATCAACCAATATGGCGATATTGTGTTGGTGGTGTGTCATTGATAACTGTTGTTGAATCATATCGTCAGCTTTTTCATTACGTAGTTCGCCGTAGGTTTGGCATGTGCTAAATATTTTTGCTGGCTCATTGGAATGGATATGAATTTTTGCTTTTTTAGGAGATCCCGCAACAATTAAACAATCACCCAGCTCTTTTAGTTCTGCTTTAAGTTTTTTATGATCAATGTCACGGCCAATAATGAGACATTCTGTGCAAAAGCGGTATTTGGATTCTAGATGCGTTTTCATATATTCAGCAGGCTTTTCTGTGCTTTCTTGAATAATCGTTTTTTGCAGGTCGCGTATGGTGCCGTGGTGAATAAACGTATAAATACCGTTTAGCATGTTAACAAAGCCTTGTGCGCCTGCATCGACCACACCAGCTTTTTTAAGTACCTTTAATTGATTGGGGGTGTTGGCTAGTGCTGTTTCAGCGGCATCGACCGCATGTTTTAATAAATCTATAAAATCATAATTATCAGAAGTTATTTGTTGCTCTAAAGTATCTGCCATAGCAGCAATAGTTGACAAAATAGTGCCTTCTTTTGGTTCTGATAATGCCTCATAGGCAAATTGTTTGCCGCTAACAATAGTGGCAACAAATTGTTTGCAATCGACTTGTTCTGAAAAATTTTCGGCAGCTTGACTCATGCCTTGAAAAAATTGTGCCAAAATAGCACCAGAGTTGCCGCGCGCTCCGTCTAAGGAGGCATCTGCTACTTCTTCCAATAATTGTTTGAAACTGGAGTATTCTTTCTCGGCAGTGGCTTCCAATATTGCACCAAGAGTCATGGCCATATTGGTACCGGTATCGCTATCGGGCACAGGAAACACATTAATTTTGTTGAGATAATCTTGATTGGCTAAAACTTGTTGAATCCCAGCGATTAGGGCACGATGAAAGCGAGGGCCATCAAGATAGCTAATTTTGCTGCTTTCACCAGAGTCATTTGTATTGCTCACATTTATTCCTTAGGGCTGCGTTACAATCCGTCGGCATTATACTAATTTCTATCCCTGAAGTCTCGGTTGTGTCTATTAAGTTGTTATTGACCACTTGATTGGGCAATCGTCTCTCTACAAAAAATATCATAGAGCCAGACGTGCTGGTTTCTAGGTTTGAGGGTTGCGCAGGCAGCGTGTTTCGCGAATCAGCAGATTGCTTATAATCAACCCCATGATATAGCAGAGAGGAATGAGGCTAAGTGCTAGATGGTAGCTGCTTACAGAGTAACTGGGGATGCCATCAAGTAGCTTGCCGGACCATTCGTGTGCCAATATGTATCCCACCAGTGGTTGAAAAATGATGCCGCCGCCAATGACAGCCATGTTATTGAAACTGACTGCTGTGCCCAAAGAATGATCAGCGTTATTGTCTAACACAAGACCGAAAGTAATGCACTGAGCTGATGCTGAGGAGCCGAAGAGTAGCAATAAAAGGGCCATGGGTAACCAATGAAATGGGCCGCCGTAGATAATACAGAGTGCTGCTATCAAACCGATACAGGAGCATACAGTCAGTGGTAAGCGACGCTTGCAGATATGGTTTGTCCACCAACCAACAATTGGACTGCCAAGGGCAATACCCCACCAAAAGAAAGAGATGGCGAAAGAGGCTTTTTCTGGTGAAAAATGATACAGACTCATCAAAAAGGGCACGCCCCAAAGTGTGGCAAAAATGCTAACGGGTGCCCAGCAAAAGAAACCGTAAAGACCAACCCACCAGGTTTGTGCCTTAGTGCAAATTTGCTTGAGGTGAAGCAATTGATTTTTTTCTTTGGGCTGTGGTGGGATGATGGCGTTTTTGGGGTAATCGCGGATGATTGTCCAGATAAAAATAGAGAAAATAATACCCACGCCGGCAGTGAGGAGTGCGGTCTCTCTCCAGCTGAGTGTCCGTGTGAGCCAAGCAATCGGAGCTTGACCAATAATGGCGCCCATACAGCCCAGAAATTGCACAAGGCCGGCGTAAAAAGCGAAATATTTGGGGGGGAACCAATGGGCGGCAGTGATAAGAGCGCCAATGAAGGCAAACGCTGCAGTAAAGCCCATACCAAACCTAGCGATAGCGGCTATCGTGATGCTATGGGTCATACCAAACACAATGGTACAGATGGCGCAGAGCAAAATGGTTAAGCTAAGTAGCGTGCGAGGTCCACAACGGTCGTAGAGTAGTCCAGCAGGCAATTGCATGGGGGTGTAGCCCCAGAAAAACAGTGATGCGAGCAATCCTAGGCCGCTGGCATGTATATGGAAGGATGACATGAGTTCATGGGTCATGGCGGAGGGCATGACGCGTAGCATAAACTCATAGACATAGAACGAAGCGGCTAATGAGCAAATGATTAAGGGTTTTAGTTTTATAGACATAGGGTAAGGACCTATTGTTCCAATTATGATTGTGTTTTTTAGTGGCATTTTTTTTGACTAGTTTAGGTTATTTAGCCTGTATTTGCATCATTTTATCAATAAGTGTTATTGGTGCAACCGTTTGGTTTACGTTAGATCTAGGTTTAGACAGTTTGGGTTGGTTTTTATTGTTACTAATGAAGAGCTAAGTACGGTTTGTGGTATATGTCATTATGGTTGTTTAGATCTCATTTGCGCTTTTTAGTGGGATGCAGCAAAATAGGGTCTCGATGATTTATTAAGGGCTAATGATGAAGTTGTATTGTGTCCGCCATGGTGAGGCAATTGAGGGGCCGATTGATGAGCAGCGTTCTTTATCAAAGCAGGGTAGAGAGGATGTTGAACGTATGACAAATTTTCTACATAAGAATAATGTACAGGTTGCGCATATTTTACATAGTAAACGTTTGCGGGCAAAACAAACGGCAGAGATAATAGCGGCCAGTTTATCACCGGAAAAAGTAGTTGAAAGTGTTGGCTTGGATACTTTGGACTGTGTGCTTAGTATGCGGGATATGGTTCAGGCTTGGGAAGAAGATACGCTATTAGTCGGGCATATGCCGTTCATACCGAAGTTAATTGCTTGTTTAACTTTAGCGAATGAGGATTTAGATTTTTTAAATTTTCCGCCGGGTACAGTTGCTTGTTTGGAGAAAATAGCGGGGCATGACTGGGTGGTGAATTGGTTGTTGCCTCCTGGAGTATGTGTCTAGTATAATTTCCCGTATCGATTAAAAATATGATTTGCATGATGATAGTGTGCTAGGGAAGCGCCCTAATGGAAATTATTTTTTTTCAGCTTATGTCACTTGAATTAATGAACTGCTCGATAAAACCGTCCAAGCTAGGGCGCATTGTTTTATTATTTGTGCATTTAGTGGCAGCAGTTTGTTTGTATGCTTCCTGTTTGCCACTTCTGGTTAAATTATTGATTGCAACTATGACGGCTGGTTCTTTGCTGTATGCTTTTAGAAAATTAAAGGTTGGGTTACAAAAAAACAGATCGTTGGTCGCTATTATATATAGACGAGAAAAATGGTTGCTTAAGTTGAATCGAGGTCATACGTTAAAAGTAAGTCTGGTTAATCCTACTTGGGCTTGTCACTTTTGTCTTTTAATGACATTTAAAGAGTCAGTTAGCCAGCAAAAGCATTATGTCTTGCTATGGCCGGATCAAGTGACTGTGCAAGGGTTTCGTCAATTACAGATACTATTGAGTTACTGTTAAACAAATAGCCTATTCATCTGAGAGTTACAGTGGTAAAATTTAGCTTGTGTTGAATCAGCCGAAAAGGATTTTGTTATGCTTCAGCGATTAGTGTTAGTGGCGCTTTTGACTGTTGTCAGCTTGTTTGGTGGATCAGTTGGTGCGAATTCTTATGCTCCGGCTGTCTCTAAAGCTGCACCGAGCGTGGTAAATATTTACACTAAACAGACGATATCGGTGGGGCAGCAGCCTTATCAGAATAATCCTTATTTTCGTTTTTACTTCAAACATAATACTCCGCAAAAAATGCAACGCTCAGTGACTAATTTGGGCTCAGGAGTGATTGTTGGTGCAGGTGGTTATATTCTTACAAATAACCACGTGGTTAAACGAGCACAGCAAATCCGCGTCATGCTCGCGGATGGGCGTCAATTAAAAGCACAAATAGTTGGCACAGATCCAGAAACAGATTTAGCAATTTTAAAAATCAAAGCTAAAAAGTTAGTGGCTATTCAGTTGGGAAATTCTGATAATTTGCGTGTAGGTGATATAGTATTAGCGATAGGTAATCCATTTGGCCTCAAGCAAACAGTTACTCAGGGCATTGTCAGTGCGTTAGGCCGAGATGCTTTGGGTTTGAACCAATTTGAAAATTTTATTCAAACCGATGCAGCTATTAATCCAGGTAATTCAGGAGGTGCCTTAATTAACGCCCAAGGACAATTAATAGGCATTAATTCAGCTATGTTTTCGCGTTCTGGTGGCTATCAGGGTATTGGCTTTGCTATCCCCGTTAATTTGGCGACACGGGTGATGCAAGAGATTATCAGTAATGGGCGTGTTAGGCGCGGTTGGTTGGGTGTGAGCATTAAAATGTTGAGCGTTGCGCAAGCTGGGCAATTAAAATTACAAGCTCCTGGCGTATTGATCACGGGGATTGCGGCGAGTTCGCCAGCCTATAGTGGTGGCTTGCGCTTGGGTGATTTACTGGTTGCAGTAAATGGTGAGAAAGTAAAAAGCGCCAGGGGTTTTTTGAAATTAATTGCTAGCATTAAGCCTGGGCAAAAAATAAAAGTTGATATCCTACGGGCTAATAAACGCTATCATCTTTTTGTGAAAGTTGGCTTACGTCCTTATACCGGGCGTAGTACAACTTCAGCCACTCAGGTTATGGGGCATTAATGGTTGACAGATCGACAGGTACAGCGGGGATCTTTGCTGTACTCAGCAATATTAGTATTTTTTTATAATAGTATTTTTTGCTAAGTGATTAGTTTGCGGATAATCGGTGTTGTAATGCGAGCCACGGCTTTCTTTTCTTTGTAGGGCGCTGCGGGTAATTAATTGACAAACTAGGCTTAACTGATACAGTTCGATGTGCGTTTGATCAGTTTGGCTGGGCTGAAAGCTTTTGGTTATTTCCTGATGAATGGCTGAGATTCTCTGATAAGCACTGTGTAAATCGTGATTATTGCGTACAATGCCAACTTTATCCCACATAATTTGCCGTAATTCTGCTATACATTTTTGTGAATGGGTGATGGTTGCTTCATTTGTGCTTATGGGAATAGTTATTTGTTTGGGGGAGGTGATCTGCAATGAGTTTAATTGTGCCTGTATGCTTTTGCTAGCACTGGCAGCAAAAACCAAGCACTCGAGCAATGAATTGCTGCCCATGCGGTTGGCACCGTGTAAACCGGTGTGTGCTACTTCACCCACCGCATATAAATTTTCAATATTTGTTTTGCCTTGCCTATTGGTTACCACACCGCCGCAAGTGTAATGGGCGGCGGGAGTAACGGGTATCAGTTGTTGAGTGATGTCTATTTGATATTTTAAACAATGTGCATAAATGGTGGGGAAACTTTTTATAATTTTTTCTTTTGCTTTTTGACGGATATCTAAATAGACGCAGTTGGCGTTATTTACTTGCATTTCAGTACGGATCGCTCGAGTCACCACGTCACGTGGGCCAAGGTTTGCACTGGCATGGTATTTATGCATAAAGCTTTGACCATCAGCGTTAACTAGTTTGCCGCCTTCGCCGCGGATGGCTTCGGTAATTAAAAAAGGCGGGCTTTTTTCTTGGAAAAATAAAGTAGGATGAAATTGCATAAATTCTAAATTGGCAATCTGACAGCTAGCACGATACGCCATAGCAATACCATCACCCGTGCTGTGTTCTGGTGAAGTACAGTGTAAATAGGCATAATTAGTGCCGCCGGTAGCTAATACAACTACTTTTGCTAAAAGCGGTCGGGTTTTTTGTATGGTGTTGTCAAAAACTAGTGCACCAAGACAGCGATTATTTTCTACTATTAAGTCGATAACGGTATGTTGTGTTAAACAAGTAATATTTTCCCTATCTTTAATTTGTTCAGACAAAGATCGAATAACCGCGGCACCGGTTTTATCGGCAACGTGTAAAATACGTCGGTGACTGTGGCCACCTTCTTTGTTTAAATGATAATGGTTACCCGATTTGGTAAACTCCACACCTTGATCAATTAACCAATGAATGGCATTTTTGCCGTTTTCAACAACAAAACGTACGGTCTCCTCATCGCATAAACCGGCGCCGGCTTTGCAAGTGTCTTGCACGTGAGATTCAAAATTATCCTCGGTATCCATGACGGCGGCAATGCCGCCTTGTGCGCGCGGTGAGCTGCCTTGTGAGAGTTCACCTTTGCTGAGTACGGCGATATTGATATCTTCAGTTAAACTGAGTGCCAGACCAAGACCCGCCGCGCCGCTGCCAATAACGAGTACGTCAAAAATTTTTGCTGTTGTCTGCATGGGTTAGCCGGTTGCTCCAAAGCGTTTTAATACGAGTAACATGATGCTGTAACAACCACTGCAAATAAGGATTGAAGACAATAGGCACAGATAAAAATTTAATTGTGTTTTTAGCAATATGGGTAGGGCTATAAATAAAGATAATGAAGGTAATACTAGCCAAAAGATATCTTTTGAAAGGGTAGCTACTGCTTGTGCGTTTTTGGTATCTAGGTAAAGCCATAGCATGGCCAAAACTGATATCAGAGGGATGGAGGCTAATACAGCACCCATAATACTGTTACGTTTCGCCAATTCTGCAATAGCAATCACTAAAAAAGTGGTG
>CAZGQK010000013.1:0-5978 GCA_964527645.1 uncultured Legionellales bacterium
AAAATTATCATCACAGCTGCAGGAATCATGTTAAGTAGCCAGTTAGTTGCCTGGGATGGTTATGTGGGGGTCAAAGGTGGTGCTTCCTTTAGCAAAATTAATCAGCACGTGAACTTAAGCTTTAGTCCTTCCTCTACCCCAGCGCTAAACGCCAATCAGTCATTTTTATCCAGTGGTTTTATGGGTGGTGCTTACTTGGGGTTGGGTACAATGTTAGGACAAAGGTTTTATTTGGGCGCTGAGCTAGCGGGTAGTGTGCTGAAAAATAAAGCCACTTTGACAGGTTATGAAAGTATGCCACTGGGGGTACCATTTAGTGTTACTGAGAAATTGGATAAAACGGTGAGCATTAATTTTCGCCCCGGTTTTTATATGACATCCAACAATTTAATATTTGCTGATATTGGTTATGCTTTTGGTCAATTTAGTTCGAGTTTTTCAGCCGACAACATAGGTCACGTGATCAATGATAATTTATTGGGAACCACGAACAGTTGGAAAAAATGGGATTCTGGACTGCGTCTAGGTTTGGGTTTAAGTTCGTATTTTACGCCGCATGTGAGCTTACGGGTTGAGTACAATTATACGCGTTATAAAGCGTTTAGTGAACAATCTGTTTTTGATTACGGTACCGATCCGGTGAATACTTTTACTAATGATGTTAACTACAAACCCAGCACCCAATCTATTTCGCTTGGTTTGACGTATCACTTTAGCGTAAACAGCGATCCGTTGTTAGCACCGGCTACGGAGACGGTGGATACGGTATCCACCGTTGCTGCAACAAGCAGCAATCAATCATCACAAATTGATGACAGTGCGGCGGCAACTTATCCGACGGCGAAGGCTAGGTAATTTATATTTTTAGCATTAAAAGCCAGGGTTGCCTGGCTTTTTTTGTGGTTGTTGTTGTGGGTTTGATGGGCATCCATTTTGCACCGTCATCCCGCGACTTGATCGCGGGATCCAGAAAACTAAAATGAATGGTTTTTCCTACCTTCCTGGAGCTACCCAGGGAGGGCACAGGCCACCGTTAAACCACGCTATGACGGTGGTGTTTTTTAAATTCCCTGGAGTAAACCCAGCCAATCCGCGCGCAGGGGGGTGTTGACGGTTATTGTCAATTTGAGTTTTTCTGCTAGGATAAGGCCATGAATGAACTGCAATTACCCTGGCCACCGCCTTATACGTTACGCGTCAGCAAGCGCACACGTAAGATTCATCTGCAAATAACCCCGCGGGTTGGCCTGGAGCTGATTGTGCCGCATCAGCGTTGCGAAAAGGAGGCATTGCGCTTTTTGCAAAAACAAAAGCCTTGGTTAGAGCGTCACGCCGCTGAGATTTTGCAAGCGCAGCAGCCTTTTATTTATCCGCAAGAAGTTGTGTTATTGGCCATCGATCGTTTGTGGACCATTGATTACAATACAGAAGCTTCCCGCAATCGTTTAACCCAGCGTGGTGAAGATGGTTTAATGTTTCATGGTCCATTAGCACAATCCGATTTATTTGTGCAGGCGATGTCGCGCTGGCTAAAACAAAAAGCACAGGTTTATTTAACGCCACAAATGCAGGCGGTTAGTCGTGAGTGCGGTTTAAGTTATCAAAGTTTAAGCCATCGTTTGCAAAAAACACGTTGGGGCAGTTGTAATGAGCAAAAAAACATTTGTTTAAATGCAAAATTATTATTTTTGCGACCCGACATGGTGCGCTACGTCATGATTCACGAACTTTGTCACACGGTTTATTTAGACCACTCGCCAAAATTCTGGCGCTTGGTCGGTGATTTTTTTCCAAACTATCCATCCATGCGCAAACAGTTTAAACCAGCGGACGGTGAGTTGGTGCCGGCTTGGTTTCGCTGACAACTACTTCCAGAAACCCATAGAGTAACAAGCACTCTATGGGTGTTCAGCTACCTATTTTGTTATAGTAGTAGTTGATGTAGGAGCGAGCTTGTTAGTTACCCATATTGTTGTGGCGCTGTTTTTAACGGTCGCTGTTTGGTGATGCCACTTACTCTTGTAATGCATCGTGAATGTGCCAAATGTGCCATTAGCTCCTACCCCGCCGATCGTAAGCCTACCTCGCTTGAGGGGAGAGTTGTCGTTGCCAGGGACATAGGAATAGGCCACATAATCCTCCTTCTGCGTCCCCGACTTAAATTGGACAAACGCGTGATGTGTTACATTTGAGACTTGGCAGATGAAGGATTGAGTCTGGGTTGAGGAGGTGGGGGGGTTGCACGTCGCATTTGTCAGTTGACTCGTAGTACTCCAAGTCCCGGGGTTTTTCTTAAAGATAAACGTTGCGGATAATGTTGGGAGGGGGGGGGCTGCAAAACACGTGCAAGAACAACAAGTTAAAATTGACAGTATTGCTGCGACCTTTTTCATTGGTGCTTTTTTAAAATAAGTTCTTTTATAAACAAACATTTAAACCTCCAGTGGAATTATATGATAATACAGGGCAGAAGATTCCTTGAAATTTTTCAGTTTCTCCGCAACGAGAGTGGAGATGGAATCAATTTTCTTGTGCAGGCATATAATAGCAAAGGATTATATTTTTGGTACTGTTATTTTTAACAGTATTAACATATAAAGGACTTAAAAAATGTAAACAATTGAAATTATCCATGCAGCTTTTTTTTACGCTCCCTCGTAAGCGTTACACGAAGCATACTCTTGCAACATCGCCAAAGACCCTCAGTGATGGTGGAAAAACCCTCTATAGTTTTATTAATGATTTTTCGCAACTCTAGAACCCATCATAGGCTATCGTCGCCGCTTAACTCCCAATCAACTGGCTCTCGCCCCATCGCCATTAAGCCTTGATTGGTTTTGGAAAAATGTTGGCAGCCTAAAAATCCGCGGTGTGCGGAAAAAGGTGAAGGATGCGTGGTCATTAAAATTTTATGTTTGCTGGTATCGATCAGCTCAGCTTTTTTTTGTGCGTATGAACCCCACAATAAAAACACAATTCCTTGTGGATGTTGATTAAGACTGCTAATGATTTTATCGGTAAAGGTTTGCCAGCCAATATGCGCGTGGGATTGTGGTGTGCGTTCTTGCACGGTTAATACGGCATTGAGTAATAACACGCCTTGTTTTGCCCAAGGGGTTAAGCAACCGTGATTAGGGATGGGGAGGCCTAAATCGCTGTGTAATTCTTTATAAATATTTTGTAACGAGGGTGGGGTGGCGACACCATGATTAACGGAAAAACACAGGCCATGCGCTTGATCGGGCCCATGATAGGGGTCTTGGCCGATGATCACAACTTTGATGTTGGCAAATGGCGTTAATTTAAGGGCGTTAAAAATTTCACTTTGTTGCGGATAAATGATTTTACCTTGTTTGCGTTGTTTGCTCAGAAAATCCAGGATATTTTGAAAATAAGGCTGCTTTTTTTCATCGGCTAAAACCGATGACCAAGTCAGAGTTCGTTGTGTATGCATGGCGAGATCCTTTTCTGCTGGAACGGTATTATGCGGCGAACCTTGACTAAAAACAAGCGCTCAGCGACTCGTATTTCTGTGCACCTTTCAAATAATTTAACCTCTAACCATCTAATATTTAAGTAAATTTAAGCAATAGGGCAGAAAATGATCTACCATTTACTATAATTAAAACAACGTGATTAATCGCTAGGTGAGTAGCATGAAGTATCTAATGATAGGTTTGAGTATGGCGGTGCTGGCTTTATTTTTAAGTGCTTGTCTAAAGGGCACGGTACCAAATAAAAGCGCTGCGGTTGTGAGTAGGCAACCAAGTATTTCTTATGATGTTTCAGCTACAAAAGCGAAACTTCCCCCGCCTAAGCCAACTGCACCGGCATCAACGGATGGCGATGATGGTGATGGCGGCGGCGGCATTCAGCAAGTACCTATTAAAAAATAATGTTAGGATTTTTGTATATTTGTTTTTTTTAAGTTATCAAATTATTAATTGGTTAGCATGAGGAATAAATCATGAAAAACTATTTATTAATTTTGTTGGTGGGTATTGTTGCAATTGGCTTATCTGCCTGTCCTAAAGGCACGGTAAATCAGCAAAGCTCAGCAACACATGTCAATAAGCAGGGTGAGATTGGTTATGATGTTTCGGCTACAAAGGCGAAGTTGCCTCGTCCTAAAGCGGTTGTTCCCAGTAATGGCGGTGGTAATGGTGGCGGTGGTATCACTAATCCGGAGATTCCAACATAAATGAAATCGGCATGAGCTAAATCTTATTTGCTTATGACTAAGGTGAGGAGGAAAGCATGAAGAACTATCTGTTAATTTTGTTAGTGAGTGTTTTTGCATTCGGATTGTCCGCTTGTCCTAAAGGCACGGTAAATCAGCAAAGCTCAGCAACACATGTCAATAAGCAGGGTGAGATTGGTTATGATGTTTCGGCTACAAAGGCGAAGTTGCCTCGTCCTAAAGCGGTTGTTCCCAGTAATGGCGGTGGTAATGGTGGAGGTGGCATCACTAATCCGGATATTCCAACATAAATGAAATCGGCATGAGCTAAATTTTATTTGCTTGTGACTAAGGTGAGGAATAAATCATGAAAAACTATCTATTGATTTTGTTAGTGGGTATGGTTGCGTTTGGCCTATCTGCTTGCCCCAAAGGTACGGTAAGTGATAAACCTGCGGCAGGTATAAGCAGTGGTGATAAGAAAATTGGTTACGATGTTTCAGCAGCGAAAGCGAAGCTTCCCGCTCCTAAGACTGTGGCACCCAATGGTGGCGATGTTCCACCTCCACCCCCGCCTCCTGACACAGATCAGCAGCATCCAGATTGAATGGTTGTGATTTATGGTTTAATTAATGATTGTTTCGTGTCAACTAACACGAGGAATAAAGCATGAAAAACTATCTGTTAATTTTGTTGGTAGCTGTTGCTGTGTTTGGTTTGTCTGCCTGTGTCAAAGGTACGGTAAATAAACAAAACTCAGTAGCACATGTTAGTAAGCAAGACGAGATTGGTTATGATGTCTCAGCAGCAAAAGCAAACATGCCGACTAAAAAGTCATCAACGCAGCCAACCACAAATGGTGGCAACGGTGGTGGAGCGATCGGTATTGTAAGTCCCAAGCAATAACAAAGCTATTGTAGGAGTATGATGATGAGATTTATTTTAATGTTTTTTACAGCCTTTTTAATTTTGGGCTTAACCGCTTGCCAAAAAGGGTCTGTTAGCGAGGGTCAAAAACTTGGAGTTGGGCATTCTGACATTGGTTACGATATGTCGTCTGCGGGCGCTAAAGTTCCTCATTCATCTAGTGTCCACACGGCGGCACCAGGTGGTGTTGGCGCGGGACCTACTGTTGACCCGCAGGTTGTTGTTCCGGGCGCTGGTATAGAAACTAAGGAAGACCAAAAGAAGCCATTTGGCCAGAAGTAATGCTGCCGTTGATTAATCTGCACTTGTATAGGGCTGAGACTTCTATCAGCTCTAAGGTGTTTTCTAGAGATTTTGTTGAGGGTTATTCGTCAATGCGCTAGTGGCTATAACTTAAAAAATCACAAAAACAGCAGGTTACACTTATTGTTGTGGCTTCAGCAAGGTTTACTTATGCGTTAAAATTGATATAATTGCACATTAGTTAAACTTTTCAAAGACCTGCCTCATAGTCTTTTGAGCCCAAAGACTGACGACTGTTCAAAGGTGGGGTGAGGTGTCAATCAGGACCTGCTGCTAGGAAAATATCATTATGAATCAAGCTGTTTCTACTAAAATCAAAAATGCACGCACTATGCGTAATCTGGTGTTATTGGCGTTAATTATTATCCTGCCGTTGGCATATGGTTTTTTTATTTATTCTCCTTCTTTTTACCGCGGCTTACATCAGGCTGGAGGCTTGCCTTATTTTTCTATATTTAATTTAATTAATATCATTCTTATATATGTCTTTTACTACTTTGAGTCCATTTGTGTTAATTTGCGGCGCCATTGGTTACAAGCAGTAACGGTAGTTTTTCTTCCCTTTATT
>CAZGQK010000013.1:5988-24502 GCA_964527645.1 uncultured Legionellales bacterium
TGTGTCGCTCTCGTGGGGCTGCAAAGGGACTTTTTAATAGCGCACTGTTTTTTGTTATTCTTATAGCACAATTTTATGCTTATAATTTAGTATTACAGCATGTGAGAGGACATTAAGTGACTCTTACAAAGACGCATCTTTGGTTTCTGGCATTTTCCACATAACCCACAAAATTAAAACCGACGCAATGATTAAATAAAAGCAGGGCGCCAGTTTTAACCCCGTTGCATGTATCAGGTAGGTGGCGACCAATGGGGTGGTGCCACCAAATATTGCATTACCAACATTGTATCCCGTGCCAACCCCACTAAAGCGTTCGCGCGTCGGAAACAATTCATTGATGGTAGTAACAAAAGCCGCAGTACAGGCTGATATTAAAGCGATGAGGATCACTTCAGAAGTAAGCATTGACCAAAAAGTACCTTGTATTAATAATAAAAATAAAGGGTAGGTCAATACAGCTAGACCGATCGTGCTGGTGATCATGACGGGGCGTCGCCCGATTCTGTCTGACAGAGCTCCCCAAACGGGTGCGCTAAAAGCATAGACGGCAGCAGCAATGGAAGTAATTGTTAAAGCCAAGGTGTGATTTATTTTCAAGACACTCATGAGATAGGAAGGCAAAAAAGCAGCGACTAAGTAATAGGCAATGCCTAGGTAACCAGTTAAGGCGAGCACCATCATGATGCGACCCGGGTAATTTTTTATCGCTTGGACAACAGGTCTTTTTTCAATTTGTTTGTGTTCTTTTAATTTGATAAATTCCGGAGACTCTTGCATCGTTGTTTGCATGACTAAGGTAAATGCCGCCAATAAAAATCCAATAAAAAAGGGTATGCGCCAGCCCCAGTGTAACATTTGTTGATTACTGAGTAGATGCGTAATTAAGGTCACCGTGAGTGAACTCAACAGCACACCACTACCGGAGACAAAGGTACCCCAAGCGGTAATAAAACCGCGGTGCTTACGCTCAGACTGTTCAACTAACATCACTAGCACACCGGTGTATTCGCCGCCGACAGAAAAACCTTGAATTAAGCGGGCTAGAATTAAAATAGCAACAGCAGTAATGCCAATTTGTTGGTAAGTTGGTAGCACAGCAGTAATTAACATCGGGATAGACATGCAAAGCACAGTAATAATCAGTACTTTTTTACGACCAATTTTGTCACCTAAGTTGCCAAAAAAAATACCACCAATGGGTCGCATAATATAGCCAGCGGCAAAAATGCCAAAAGTAGCTATGAGGGATACAAGGTGATTATCGTGAGGAAAGAATAGCTTTGAGAGAATGGGTGCAATGTAAATGAAAACGGTGAAATCAAACCATTCTAGACAGGTGCCGAGGGCGGCACTGATGATTGTTTTTTTGGCTATTTTCATAAATATAGATGCTTTTTCAATAGGGCAAAGCTAGTTTATTATGCATAGTAAAACAAATGCTGTGTTGCAATCAAGTTTAATCCGGGAGAGGGATTACATTTGTTCATAGTTTGGGCCACTGCCACCCTCGGGAGGTACCCAGGTGATGTTTTGCAGTGGATCTTTGATGACGCAGGTTTTGCAATGCAGGCAGTTTTGGCTATTAATTTGTAGTTTTTTTTCTCCATCTTTAGCTATGATTTCATAAACATTGGCTGGGCAATAACGCTGTTCAGGGGAATCGTACTGCGCTAAATTAACGGATAAGGCTAGTTGTGGTTGGTGTAGGAGTAAATGGTTGGGTTGCTGATCGTCGTGAGAGATGTGCGCGTAATTTAATAGTGTGAGCTTGTCAAAGGTAATTTTATAATCAGGTTTAGGGTAAAGTATTGGATTATAATTTTTTGCTAATTGTAGTTTTTTGTAGTCAGCCTTGTAATTAAAGGTCCAGGGGGCGTGTCCGCGCAGAATAAATTGATCAAGTCCGCTATAGAGTAATCCAGACCATAATCCGCGATAAAATGCCGGGCGTAAATTACGTGCCTTTTTTAATTCTTGACCTAGCCATGAAGATTTAATTTGTTGGGTAAAGGAATTTATTTCCATGGGTTTACTTGGGTTGGTTTTTAATAAAGAAAATACTTTTTCTCCAGCGATAATGCCAGATTTCATGGCTGTGTGTATGCCTTTTAATTTAGCAACATTAATTAAATTACCGCTGCAGCCAATGATTAAGCCGCCGGGGAATGATAATTTTGGCATACTTTGCCAGCCGCCTTCGTTAAGCGCGCGTGCGCCATAACCCATAGGGCGACCATTCGTTAATAATGGTTTTATATCAGGATGTAATTTGAATCGCTGTAGTTCCTGAAAAGGATCAAGGTAGGGGTTTTTGTAGTCTAGGGCCACCACTAATCCAACAATCAATCGATGCTTATGCCAGTGATAAACAAATGATCCGCCGTAAGTGTGTTGATTAAGCGGCCAGCCGATGCCGTGTAACACCTTGCCAGGACGATGGTGTTTTTTATCGATTTCCCAGACTTCTTTTAAACCAATGGCGTAGTTTTGCGGTTGCGAGTTTTTATTGAGTTCATACTTTTCTATTAATTCTTGTGCAAGGAAACCGCGGCAGCCCTCGGCAAACAGTGTTTGTTTGGCGTATAGGGCAATGCCAGGTTGATAACGCTCGCCGGGCTTGCCATTTTTATCTAAGCCCATCGCACCGGTCATTACACCAACGACTTGGTCTTGCTCATAAATAATTTTTTTGCCAGCAAATCCAGTAAAAATATTAACGCCTAAGGCTTGTGCTTGTTCGGCTAGCCATTGACATAATTCACCCAAACTAACAATGGTATGCTGTTGATTGCACAGGCTGGGTGGCAAGGGTAATGGCAAAGAATGTTGTTGGGTAAATAAACGTAATTGTTCGGAGGTTACTGGAGTATGTAACGGTGCCTGTAAATCAGCCCAGTTAGGTAAGAGTTCGTTGAGTGCGCGCGGGTCTAGAATGGCACCGGAGAGAATATGGGCGCCAATGTTTGCTCCTTTTTCAATCAGTGCAATGTTTAGTGAGGGTTTCCCCGGGTCTTGCTGTTGATTGAGTTGGGCCAGTTTAATGGCCGCAGCCAAGCCGGCAGGGCCGCCACCAATGACTAATACGTCAAAATTTAATGCTTCTTCGTTCATCCTTAGCTCTTGCTTAATGCTGGCATTATACCTCAGAATAAACAAAAATGTTGGATGGCAGATTTGCTGGTGTGTGCGGAACTATTGACCTAGACAATTTTTCGGTTCAAGATGCCTGCGGTTACAAGCAGGGAAAAAAGGGATGAAAGTTTTAGTCAGTATAAAACAGGTGATAGATTACCATGTACGTGTACGTTTACAGCAAGATGGTCATGATGTTGAAAAAAACAACGTAAAAATGTCCATCAACCCTTTTGATGAAATTGCGTTGGAGCAAGCCATTCAATTAAAAGAAAAAAATCAAGCAAAAGAAATCATTGTGATGTGCGTTGGTACTCGACGTTGTCAGGATGCTTTATACACGGCGTTAGCGATGGGTGCTGATCGTGCTATTCTAATAGAAACACAACAACAGCACACCCCTTTGCAAATTGCGTACTGTTTTCGCCAAATAGTGTTACGCGAACAACCGCAGTTGGTATTAATGGGCAAGCAGGCGATTGATAATGATTGTAATCAAACGGGGCAAATGCTGGCGGGGTTGTTGCAGTGGGCACAAGGGACTTTTATTTCAAAATTGACTCTGCAAGAAGATAGAGTCGAAGTGGTGCGTGAAGTTGATAGCGGATTAGAAACTTTATCCTTAACTTTGCCCGCTGTCATTACGGCTGATTTACGTTTAAATAAACCGCGTTATATTACCCTACCAAATATTATGAAAGCCAAGCAAAAACCGCTGGAAAAATTAGCCTATGATGAATTATCTGTTGCTAAAGTTAGCCGGTTGCAGGTTAAACAATTGCGCGAACCGCCAGTGCGTAGTGCGGGTATTCGCGTAGCTAGTGTGCGCGAGCTATTGGAAAAACTCTCTACCGAAGCGGGTGTGTTGTGAGCCAGGTATTAGTTGTTGCAGAACATGACAACCAGACACTGCAGGATGTGAGCTTGCATTGCATTGCTGCGGCTAGGCAACTAAGTGATGCAGTTTGTGTGTTGGTGGCGGGGGATGATTGTCAACCGGTCATTGAGCAATTATTAAATATTACGGGTGTTGAAAAAATTTATTACGCAAATCATGTCGGTTATCGTCATTTACTGGCAGAAACGCTTGCGCCACTAATTGCTCATTTGGGTGAGTCTATGACTCATGTGTTGGCACCAGCTAGTAGTTTTGGTAAAAATTTATTGCCACGAGCAGCCGCTTTATTAGATGTTGATATGTGTTCGGATGTGGTGGAAATATTAGATGAGCAAACGTTTGTGCGTCCTATTTATGCGGGCAATATTTTGGCGACGGTTTTGTGCGAAGAGGATATTAAATTATTAACCATTAGGCACACGGCTTTTAGCAAAGCAGAGTCAGGTGCGCATAAAGCGCGTGTGGAGTTAGTCGATTTTTGTGCTGAACAATCTTTATCAAGCTATGTTAGCGCCGATATACGCCAAGAAGAAATAGAATTGACCTCGGCGCGCATCGTTGTTTCTGGTGGGCGTGGTGTGGGTAGTAAAGAGTTGTTTGCGCGTTTAGTGCAGATTGCTAAGCGTTTAAATGCCGCAGTAGGCGCTTCACGTGCGGCTGTGGATGCGGGTTTAGCGCCTAATGATTGGCAAGTTGGACAAACTGGCAAAGTAGTGGCACCGCAATTATATATAGCGATGGGTATTTCAGGTGCGATCCAGCATGTGGCGGGTATGAAAGATAGCAAAATTATTGTCGCCATTAATAATGATGAAGACGCACCCATATTTAAAATAGCCGATTACGGCTTAGTAGCTGACTTGGAAATGGTTATT
This sequence comes from uncultured Legionellales bacterium, assembly GCA_964527645.1. GTDB lineage: Bacteria > Pseudomonadota > Gammaproteobacteria > CAZGQK01 > CAZGQK01 > CAZGQK01. The sequence continues at coordinate 10,897 of CAZGQK010000013.1, forward strand.
GACGAGCTGGAAACCGCTTTGCATGATTTTAAGTATTAAAAGGAGAATAATATGAAAATAGGCGTGCCCAAGGAAATAAAAATTGAAGAATATCGTGTTGGCTTAACCCCGGCAAGCGTGCGTGAATTAGTGGCCAATAACCACAGTGTTTTTGTCGAACATAACGCTGGAGTTGCTATTGGTTTTGATGATGAGACTTATATTGCTGCTGGCGCATCAATATTGGCTAGTGCTGTTGATGTTTTTGCGAAAGCCGATATGATTGTTAAGGTGAAGGAGCCGCAAGTAAGTGAATATCCTTTGTTGCGCTCTGGTCAGATATTATTTACTTATCTACATTTGGCTCCGGACCCTGAGCAAGTGAGCGCACTGGTTGATGCGGGCTGTGTTGCCATTGCTTATGAAACCGTCACGGATGTTCATGGACGCTTACCTTTATTATCACCGATGAGTCAGGTGGCGGGGCGTTTAGCCATCCAAGCCGGAGCACATTGTTTAGAAAAACCCGAGGGTGGTAAAGGTATTTTGCTCGGTGGCGTGCCGGGTGTAGAGTCAGGCAATGTGGTGGTGATTGGTGGCGGTGTAGTTGGCACCAACGCAGCCCGTATTGCTATGGGCAAGGAAGCACTGGTAACCGTGTTAGACAAGTCTTTAAACCGCTTACAAGAGCTGGATTTCCAGTTTGGTTGTCGTCTAAACACCATTTATGCTACTCAAGCCAGTATTGAGCAGCATGTGTATGAGGCAGATTTGGTAGTGGGTGCCGTGCTAACCCCGGGGACCGCTGCTGACAAGATGGTCAGTGCGGCTATGATTCGGCGTATGCGGCCAGGATCGGTGATTGTGGATGTATCCATTGATCAAGGTGGTTGTGTAGAAACGGCGCATCCTACCACGCATGCTGAGCCGACTTATGTGGTCGATGATGTAGTGCACTACTGCGTTTCCAATATGCCCGGTGCGGTGCCACGTACAGCCACACTGGCGCTTAATAACGCGACTTTACCTTTTGCCTTGGCTTTGGCTAATAAGGGCTACAGACAAGCCTTGTTGGACGATCCCTACTTATTGCAAGGTCTCAATGTTTGTGCTGGACAGGTGACTTATGAGGCGGTTGCACGTGAGGTTAATCGGGCGTTTGTTCCGCCCTTAGAAGTAATTGGCTAGTGGCGTACACAAGTGTTGATTGCGAGATAAATTCCACTTAATGAAAGTAATACAGTTATGGCTGCAGGCTCTTTTTTTATCAATTAGAACCTTTATTCACCATGCCTTAAGGTTACCTTAAGGTTTGATTGTTATTATTAGGCTTCAAATTAAGAAGTTTTGCTTAGATCGCATATGGCAGGGAAGCGGCAACCTTATTCTGGGTTATTAGAGTTTCAATAATGGTTATCAAGGATTTTGATGAGAGATAGGGGTACTTTTTGTACACCGACAATCTTCTTTATAGATTAATTTTATCTAAATTTAATGAGGGCATTATGAAACGATTAACCATTTGTGCAAGCGGTATTTGTTTGGGACTGGCAGCCACATCTTTGTTAGCGGCAACCCAACCAGTAAAAGCTGCCGCTAAATCTGTAAAAAAGGTGAGAACAGTTAAAGCGATTAAAACCGTTAAAAAAATCAAAAAATATGAAGCTAAGCGAGTTGTTGTTGCCAGAGAAAAAATGCAACATAGGTCAGTGCCAGTTTTAAAGATCACACAACAACCTCTCACTATAATTAAAGCACGTTCACGCTTTAATCTGCATGGCTTCTTATCAGCCGGTGTATCAGCAACCGATAATAAAGCGGCTTATAATATTCCTAATCATGGTGCTGTTACCAGTAATCCTACTTTTTCAGCGAACTCTTTAATTGGTTTGCAGCTGGGTGCTAATTTAACTTCGCAGTTGTCAGCAGTAGGACAATTTGTTGCTAATGGTGATGCAACCAATGGTAAAAAGGCTTATATACCAACGGTGGACTTTGCCTTTTTGCGCTATGCACCGCAAAGTAATTTGCAGTTTCGTGCAGGACGTTTTCGTATTCCTTTGTTTATGTATTCTGATACGGCTGAGGTGGGATACTCTTATGCAAATGTTAATTTACCATCAGAAGTTTACCGTTTGGTACCGTTTTACAATATGAATGGTGCGAATATAATTTATAAAATGCCGCTGGGAAATTCTTCGTGGTCCTTGAAGGTGCAGCCATTTATGGGTATGAACAAAAGTGACTACGATCTACCAGGATCATATGATCCGATATTGGGTCAATCAATAACCGCTAAATTTGATGAAAATAAAATTTTAGGTGCCGCAGTTGACTTGGGAAATCAATATGTTACTTTGCGTGCTGCTTATGCACAAACTAAGCTATCTGGTTATTTGCCTGCGGGTACGATGGTTCCAGGGGCTATGCTCAAAATCTCCACGTCGCCCAATGTACCTTTGCCAGAAAAGCTTAATATTGACACTAATGAACTGGTGCGTTTTGTAAGCACGGGTATTAATGTTAATTACGATAATTTTCTGTTTACCAGTGAATTTGCTAATCGTTCGGGTACAGATAGCATTGCTGGTTTAAGAGCTTATTATGCGACATTGGGTTATCATTTGGGTAAGTTCCTACCTAACATAACTTATGCGAGTCTTTCTACTACCAACGTCAAGCAATTAAATGCAACACTAAAGAAAAGCGGATTAGCTGAACAGGAAGAGGCACAGAAATCGTATACGGCTGGTTTGGATTATTTCGTTAATTCAAACTTAGTTGTTAAGGCAGCGGTTAGCCATATTAAGGCAGGTGGTGCTAACGGCTTAGGCTTGTTTCTATATGCGCCGGGTAAACCTGTTAACCTTTATACGCTTTCAGCTAGCGTGGTATTCTAGCTTTGTGGTATTTTAAGTTCAATAAAAAGCAGAAAAATAGACTGCTGATATTTATAGTCGCTTTGCTCTGCCTGGCAGCACTGATTAAAATCACGGTTGCCAGGGCGGGGGGGAGTGATTTAATGGGTGTTGCGGTCGTTGGTAATGTCCGCCTTCCGTTCCGGTCGTTAAACAAAAATCAAGTGACGGCTCTGTATTTAGGTAAGCCAGTGGCGGGAGTTTCTGATAAAAATTTATTTCCTGTTGATCAGCAAAGCAGTTCTTTGGCTTACACAGAGTTTTATAAAAAACTGCTGGGCTGGAGTGGTGCTCAAGTCAATAATTATTGGTCTAGGCTCGTGTTTAGCGGTGAAGCTAACCCACCAACAGTGGTTGATAGTGATCAAGCGGTGATTAATACAGTTGAGGATACGGCTGGTGCCATAGGCTATATTAATGCCAGCTATCTATCAGGTTTGTCAAGCAGAGTTAAAGTTTTATTGGTATTGGGACGTTTGCCGGTTAAAGCGTCAAGGCAGTCCAAATATGCTAATGTAAAAGCTGTTCTGCATGTTCCAGATAAATCTACAGATGAACCTAAGTTTATTAAGGTTCGGCGGGCTATAAATCCGCGGCCTAAAGTTATCAAACGCGATAATATTGTTGAATCATCTTTGTTGGCATTGAGAAAAAAGAGAGCCGCTAGGTTGGCGTCTCAAGCCAAGGACAAAAAGAAATTCAGCAGCCATAAAAACAAGCCTCGACCGGTGGCGGTTGGGATCAAATCTCCGAATTTAACTTTAAAGAAAGAGGCTGTTGCTAAACAGTCATCTCGCGGCGCATCTAAAACGGTTGCTAGCAAGTCATCGGCTAACGATAATCAACCGAAGGGCGTCAAATTAAAAAATATTTTGCGGCAATTATCTAAAGATTCCGCAACCAAGATGCCAGTTGTATCAAAATCCAGTGCTATTTCTAAAAGCATTCCCTTGGATTTAGAAAAAACAACAGGGGCGTCTGCTCAGTATAAGAAAATTCATCTTATTTTGAATAATAAGTCGGTTATTCCAAAAAACGAAACTATTTATCATGATAACTATCCACCTATTAATTTGATTTTAAGTTCTTCTGGACATGCTGATTTATGGCAGATCATGTCGAAGCATTTTGAGTTAAAACAAGATATGTGGAGATCAAGCGTGCAAAGCCAGGTTCGCTACTTTTTGCGTAACCGTTATGTTCTAAATATCATGTTGAAAAATGCGGTACCTTATCTTTATTATGTGTATCACGAGACACAAAAGCGCCATATGCCAGCTGAGCTTGCTTTGTTGCCAATGGTTGAGAGTGCTTACGATCCTTTTGCTTACTCGCGCGCGGGGGCATCCGGTTTATGGCAAATGATGCCGGGCACCGCGGTAAGTTATAATTTGTCTATTAATTGGTGGTACGATGGCCGTAGTGACATCCTTGCTTCAACACAGGCGGCATTAAATTTTCTTGAAATATTAAATAAAAGTCTAGGCAACTGGCCGTTAGCTTTGGCGGGTTATAATGCTGGTAGTGGACGAGTTTTGTCAGCCATCAATTATAATCGATCGCTGGGGCGGCCAACAAGTTTTTGGAATTTATCATTGCCGAAAGAAACAGAGGCTTATGTACCTAAGTTATTGGCGTTGGCTTATATTATTGAGCATCACAATCGATATCATGTTAGCTTGCCTCCCGTGGCCAATCAGCCTTATTTTGCTGTGGAAACATTGCAAAATCAAATTACGTTAACGCGTGTTGCCAAGTTAACGGGTGCTAGTCTGCGTACTATCCGTTGGTTAAATCCAGGAGTTGAACGTTATGCGACAGGCCCTAATGGTCAATATAATTTATTGATACCGATGAGCACTAAAAAAATGTTTGAGCGTCGATTGGCGAAGTTAAAGTATACTCGTCGCTATAGTTGGGTTTATCATGAAGTACGATCTCGAGATACTCTGTCAAGTATTGCCCATAATTATCATACGAGTTTATCATTATTACGAAAGGTAAATAATTTAAAAGTGAACCAAGCAGTTTACCCGAAAGAAGGGTTATTGGTGCCGCTATGGTTGAATGAAACAGTGAGTCAGTTGGGCGACAAGAAAAAATTATTACCTTTGCCCGTCGCGCAACCCACGTTTAATCATCTTTTGCAAGCGCGAAAAATAGTTTATACCTTTGCTAAAGGCGATACGTTAAATTCCATTGCCTCGCAATATTATGTAACCGCTGATCAATTGCGGGTATGGAATGATCTGCAAGATAGCGCATTAGTAAAGCCGGGCACATCACTGGTCATTTGGCTCTCACCGATGGCGACATCAAGCGGACAGCATAATGATCCTGCCAATTTAGCGGCATTGGCTACTTCGCTGAAAACAGCTAACTCTTAACGCTTCAGCTGTGAATGCCTCGACGTTAGCCGGGTTAGCTGGGCTGTTCATGCGGATTTCAACATAAGCCTCATCACCAAGGAGAAAACACCTGAGCTTGCTGTGGATGGTGTTTATTGCATATCGCAGAGTGATTGATTAGTATGACCAAGGGGGTATGGTTGTGGGATTAATTCATTTTAAATTTTTATCCGCTTTTTTGATTCTTCTGATGACGCTCATTGCTGCATGGTTGCCGTTTAAGCGGCGTTTGCAATCACAGCAGGGTTATCAGTTTCCAGTTGCCGAAGCACTAGCTTGTGGTGTTTTTCTGGGAGCTGGTCTAATTCATATGCTGGGTGATGCTTCCACCGATTTCCAAAAACTAGGCTTTCATTATCCGTTGGCTTTTTTATTGGCGGGTAGCGTTTTTCTATTTTTGTTGTTTTTAGAACACCTAAGTGTTGATTTGCAACATCATCATGAAAAACACGAAGCCATTGCTGTTGTCGCTGTTGTGATGTTGTCGATTCACTCGTTGTTGGCTGGAGCGGCATTGGGCTTAAGTGGGTCTTTAGCCTCAGGGTTGCTGGTATTAATTGCTATTTTAGCACACAAGTGGGCTGCTAGTTTTGCGTTAGCGGTACAGTTAAACAAATCAGATTTATCAGTAAAATCCATTGTTATTTATTTTATTGTATTTGCCGTGATGGCGCCCTTGGGTGTTATTGCTGGCGGTGAACTCAGTAGCCCTTTAAATCAATATCAGGTATTAAAGCCTATATTTAATTCTTTAGCCGCGGGTACTTTTCTTTATATTGGTACTCTGCATGGTTTAAATCGTGCGGTTATGGTCAAGCATTGTTGTAATTTACGCGAATATATTTGGGTGATTGTTGGCTTTCTGTTGATGGCTGTGGTGGCTATTTGGACCTAGTAGCTGGCAAGCTTCTGAGCGCGTGCCGTGCCTAGCTTGACAAGTGAGGCCGTTGAAAGCTAGGCTTAACAATCTTTTTACTATCTTGAAGGGTAGGGGGGGTTAAATGACTCGTTTTGTCAATTGCTGGTATATCGTGGTGGCGGTTATCTGTGGCGGTATATTGTATTTTTTAAGTCCAACGTATCCTTTTGAACCCCAAGGCATTCTTTTGCCGCTTACCAAGGCATTGCCAGCTACACAGCCATCAGATGTAATGGTGTACCGTGCCATGCCGGCGGGGGCAAAACCTTTAGCGCTGATCAATTTGGAAGTTCATTTTACTAAACTCAGCATGCAATATCCGTTGTCGCTTTATAAAAAAGCCAAGCAAATGGCGGCGAGCGTAGGTGCTAATGGCTTGGTGCAGCAAGTATTGACGCGCACACCACAATCGCTGGGAAAGTTTGCTATTTATATTTTCCAAGGTACTGCTATTAAGCAGGGCGCGGGTGCTAGTCAAGTTGCGCCTCCTTTACTTAACCCTAATTAATAGAGAGATAGCGGATGAACTTTAATTTTCCTTTGATTTTATTATCCGCCACGGTAATTTGTGGTGTGATTACTTTAATTGATTCTATTTCTGGAGCACATAAAAAACGCAAAGCAAGCGGTGGCAGTGTGCCTTGGACCATAGATTACGCGCGCTCTTTGTTTCCTGTATTTTTAATTGTTTTTTTCGTGCGTAGTTTTTTATTTCAGCCTTATGTAGTGCCAACCGGCTCATTGAAACCAACGGTTATGCCGATCGAATTCTTGTTTGTCAATCAATACGATTACGGTGTTTATTGGCCCGTTTGGCATAAGCTTATTTTTCCAGTTGGTACGCCGCAGCGTGGTCAAATTGCGTTGTTTCATTGGCCGGTCAACCCAGAAGTTAATTTTATTAAACGTGTCATAGGTGTGCCAGGGGATCACATTAGTTATATTAATAAAGTGCTTTATATTAATGGTAAAGAAATGTCGCAAAAGTTTTTAGGTTATGCTACCGATAGCGATAGCAATAGTGGTGCAGGGCCCACGTGGAAAATGAAAGTCATGCAAGAAAATCTGGATGGCTTAAAGCACGATATTTATGTTTGCGCAGATTCCAGCCAATGTCCGAGCCAGGGGGTGCAGAATTTTTATAATTTAGTCATTCCAAAAGGTGAGTATTTAATGATGGGAGATAATCGTGATAACAGTGATGATGGTCGCGATTGGGGGTTGGTACCGGCTAATGATTTTATTGGCGAAGCCAAACGGATTATTATGAGCTGGGATTCTCAGCATCACCGTGTGCGTTGGCATCGCATTGGTACTGCTTTGTAATATGCGCTGGTTAAAGATTTTATTATTTTATTTATTATTTTCTAGCGTAGCTTTTGCTGCAACTTATTCTCGTTCTATTTTTTTTGGCGACAGCCTAACCGACACCGGTAATAATCAAACGGATCAAGATCACAAGCGCGGTGTTTTTGGCGCACCAATCACCAATAAAAATGCCGCTGGTGTGCGTTTGTTGTGGGTAAACTATTTGCTTGCAAAAGGTAAGAAAAATCAACTTTTCTCCAGTGATCGAGTGGTCCTAGAGTCGTCGGCCAAACGCGCAGGCAACTATGCGGCAATTAACTATGCTTGGGCAGGCGCAAAGACTATTGATGGTTATGCTAATAAATATGGTTAATGCCTCCCAATACCATATTGACATTAAGCTTGTTTTAGGTAGATTTTTGCTATTAACGTTTTCAATGCGATTAATTGTTAGACTGTATCTTAAATAAAAGTTAGTGTATTTTTGACACAAGCAACTAATGCTACCCTTAGCATAAATTAAAATATTTGGCTTGAAGGGTAATTAATTTATAAAATTAACTTCAAACCTTCTGCGAATAAACTGTTAATAACAGCGGTCAAATTTTGTTGTGTATATTTTTTTGCAATCGTGGTAGCAGTGCGCGCGTTGGATCATTTAGAAAACAAAAAAAGGGCGCACAGTGCGCCCTTAAGTTAAGGTATGTTGGTATTAAAATTTAAAGGTTAAACCAGCCATGATAATATCGACATCGGGCATGTTTTTCTTCAAATCACTTTTATGATTGGTTCTGCCAGATAAGCGGGTATAACCAACATCTACAGCAAAATGCTGATTGATGTCATAAGATAAACCACCACCAAAGGCTGGGCCAAAAACACTACCATCGACCAAGTTGAAGGATTCAGTTACTCCAAGAGAAGTCATGGTTATGACACCAGATTTTTGTTTTAAATAACCGACACCACCTTTGACATAGACTTTAACGCCGCTATCCATAATAGGGTAGCTTAATTTAAGCACCAAGTCGGCTCCCCATGACTTAATATTTACTTTGTCAACACCCTCATTATTGAGTATACTATAAGTAACAGCCACTCCACCAGCAGTGACTATAATAGTTCCATCAGCTATTACATCTTCAGAAAAATGTGCAGTGCGTAAGTGAAAATATTCTGCTTGTATGGCAATGTATTTATTGAAATTGTAGCCTACATGCAAACCCCAAGCTAATCCCTTAGAATTTTTTACTAAAATATCCTGCGCATCCATATTAATATCCACATCAAGTGAGATACCAGGTAGCGTCCTAAGGTGATCTTCCAAGTGGTTTTCTACCATGCTACCAGAAAGATATTTATCCCAATGCGTCATGCCATAACCAACATTACCACCGACATAAAAGCCGGAGTCTTTTTCAGCAGCTGGTACGGCAAAGACTTTTGGGTCGCCACCGGCGTAACTGGATATCATGCCGATGCAGACTAAGGCTGCAATGGCAAGCATCACACCTAGTTTAAGTGTTTTCATGATTTTTCCCCTCTCTCTTGTTTAAACACGTTGCCAAACAAGGCGTTAAGCTTGTTTGACACCCATGCGAGGAATTATAGTCAAGATTTCAGGGTTTTCTCGTTAAAATGAAAGAGTTAGGGTATATTGTTTGCGAATCAAAGAGTTATTAACAAAAATTTTTTACAAATCTGTGCGTAAGTTTAATTTATTTATTATTTTCAAAGCATTAGAATTTATTTTGCAAAAAAAAGCATGCCTATTTTTTGTACAAAATTGAGATTATGAGCGGTAAATAATTTATTTTGTACAATTAATGTACTTATTTGTAACGGGTAAACAAAAGGTGAGCGATGGCTTTTGTTTGACAGTATCATTCATTAGGGACAAGGCTCATACATTAAGCATTTTGCTTCACCCAATTAATCAACCCACCCGCCAATAAAATAGCTTGTTGGCGTTCAGATAACACATGCTCGAGTTCTATGCTTAGCGATTTCGAGACAATCTTACCTTGTAATTTTCCGGAAGCTAACTGTTTGTGTATGTTTTCAAACTCGATTACATCGTCTTGTGCGATTTGAGCGTAATCAGCGGGATTAATAAAGGTTAAGGGTAAAATACCAAAATTCACTAAATTTTGCCAATGAATGCGCGCAAAACTTTTAGCAATGACTATTTGTGTACCTAAAAAGCGCGGGGCAAGTGCTGCGTGTTCGCGACTGGAACCTTGTCCGTAATTGTCACCGCCAACAATAATATGGCTTTGACCTTGCTCTTTATTTTTTAAGGCGCGTGGCACATAAGTTTCATCTTCTAGACGATAAACAAATTCACTAATTTTTGGAATATTACTGCGATAAGGTAATACTTTGGCGCCCGCAGGTGAAATAGCATCAGTTGAAATATTATCCCCCACTTTTATTAATACCGGAAATTTCATTGCATCAGCAATGGGTGGAAATTCGGGTAGTGAGGCAATGTTAGGTCCTTTAATTAAGGGGACTTTACACGCTTGTTCAACGGGCAGGGGTGCTTCCATGCAACCGGCATTGGTAACACGCTGTTTCGGTAAAATTACTTTGGGGCAGGGCATGTCTAACGTGCGCGGATCGGTAATTTTGCCGGTTAATGCCGAAGCGGTGGCGGTTTCTGGACTGCATAAAAATACGCTGTCTTCTTTGGTGCCGGAGCGTCCGGGGAAATTACGCGGCGTGGTGCGTAGACTATTTTTGCCAGTCGCTGGCGCTTGGCCCATGCCAATACAACCGTTGCAACCGGCTTGATGAATGCGCGCGCCGGCATGAATTAAATCGGCCAAATGATTGTCGCGGACTAATTCTTCTAAAATATTACGTGAAGTGGGATTGATATCCAAAGAAACACCAGGGGCGACTTGTTTACCCTTCATCATCATGGCGGTAATGGCAATATCACGAAAGCCAGGATTGGCAGAAGAACCAATATAAGCTTGATAGATGGGCTCACCGGCGAGCTCGCTCACTTTTTTAACTTTACCCGGAGAACTGGGTAGCGCAATTAATGGGACCAGCGTGCTTAAATCTATTTCTTCGTCGTGATCGTAGGTTGCACCTTCGTCGGCAGCTAAGGGTAACCAATCTTGTTCGCGATCTTCACTGATGAAAAAGTCACGCACAATTTCATCGCTGGGAAAAACCGACGTCGTGGCGCCTAATTCCGCACCCATGTTAGTAATAACATGACGATCCATTGCGCTTAAGTTTTTTAATCCTGGGCCGTAATATTCAATCACGCGCCCCAAACCACCTTTAACGTCGTGACGACGTAATAATTCTAAAATAACATCTTTGGCACTGACCCAATCGGGTAGCTCGCCGGTGATTTTAATGCCCCACACTTCTGGCATTTTTAAATACATGGGGTAACCAGCAATCGCCATAGCAACATCAATACCACCAGCGCCCACAGCAAACATACCAAGCGATCCTGCAGCAGGGGTATGGCTGTCGGAGCCGGCCATGGTTTTTCCAGGTTTGCCAAAATATTGCATATGTAGAGGGTGACTGACACCGTTACCAGGACGGCTAAAATACAAGCCAAAACGTTTAGCAGCACTTTCTAAAAATAGATGATCATCGGGGTTTCTAAAATCTTCTTGAATTAAATTGTGATCCACGTATTGGGTGGAGATTTCGGTTTTTGCTTGTTTTAAATCCATGGCTTCCAGTTCCAACATCACCAAAGTGCCGGTGGCATCTTGCGTTAATGTTTGGTCTATTTTTATGGCTATTTCTTTGCCGGGGATCATTTCGCCTTCGATTAAATGATCGGCAATGAGTTTCTGTGTTAGATTTTGTGCCATGGTAGTCTCCTTATCTATTTTTAGTATTATTCTTGTGGGTGTATCATCTCTTCTGGTTTTAGTTTTTCATCAAATTCTTCGCCGCTTAAATATTTTAAATCAATCGCCGCCTCACGCAGGCTAGAACCATTTTTATGGGCATGATGTGCAATTTCAGCGGCTTTGTCGTAACCAATGACGGGGCTTAAGGCAGTGACTAACATTAATGAATGATGTAAATAATAATCAATTCTTTCTTTATCAATTTGCAAGCCTTTAATGCAATGGTCAGTAAAGGAAATGCTAGCATCGGCGAGTAATTCAATGGATTGCAATAAATTAAAGATCATGACCGGTTTAAACACATTTAATTCGAAATTACCTTGCGTGCCGGCCATGCCGATGGCGGCGTCATTGCCCAGCACCTGTACACAGACCATGGTCATGGCTTCTGATTGTGTGGGGTTGACTTTACCGGGCATAATTGATGAGCCGGGCTCGTTGGCAGGTAAAATGAGCTCACCTAAACCACAGCGTGGTCCAGAACCGAGCCAACGAATATCGTTGGCTATTTTCATCAATGAGCAGGCTAGAGTTTTTAATACACCGCTCGCTAAAACAATTTCGTCGTGAGCAGCGAGGGCGGCGAATTTATTTTCAGCGCTAACAAATGGCAAACTAGTTATTTTAGCAATATTATCAGCGGCCAACTCGGCAAATTGTGGATGTGTATTTAAGCCGGTGCCAACGGCCGTGCCGCCTAAGGCTAAACGATATAAACAGGGCAATACATTTTCGATGGCTTGTAGGTCATGATTTAATTGCGCCACATAACCGGAAAACTCTTGTCCTAAACTTAAGGGCACAGCATCTTGTAAATGGGTGCGACCAATTTTAATAATTTTTGCAAAAGCTTTTTGCTTTTCTAGTAATCCATCGCGCAAATGTATAATCGCAGGAATTAAGTGGTGCACAATACGTTCACAGGCGGCGATGTGCATAGCGGTGGGGAAGGTGTCGTTTGAGGATTGCGACATATTGACATGATCGTTGGGATGAATCGGGTCTTTGCTCCCCAGTTTTCCGCCAGCGATTTCAATGGCGCGATTGGAGATCACTTCGTTGCTGTTCATATTGGTTTGCGTGCCACTGCCGGTTTGCCATATTTTTAAAGGAAAGTGATCATCTAGCTTGCCGGCCATGACTTCCTCGGCAGCTTGAATGATGAGTTTGCCTTTTGCTGTGTCTAATTTGCCCAGTTCCTCGTTAGTTAAAGCGGCCGCTTTTTTGAGGATGCCAAAGGCACGAATTAAAGCCTTGGGCATGGTTTCATGACTGATGGCAAAGTTATGTAGTGAGCGCGCCGTCTGTGCACCGTAATAACGATCGGAGGGGACTTGCATGATGCCCATGCTATCGGATTCTTCGCGAACTTTTTGGCTCATAGGCTTAGCTTCCTGTAGGGTGATGATTAGCATTATTATGGCGCAAATGAAAGGATTGTACCAGAGAATCAGTTTGTTACAATGCAGAGAAACGGATGAGACAAAGCACTGTTAGCGAACATGATACAAACTTTGAAATTTCAGAAAATAATGGCACTGAGTCTTGCCATTTTATTGGCGGTTTTGGGCCGTGTATTCGTGCATCTTCCTAACGTGACACCGTTAACCTGCATCAGTTTGCTGTTGGCTTGGCATTTTTCTCGAACACTCGCTTGTTTGGCTGTGTTGCTCGCATTATTGTTGTCAGATTGTCTGCTGGGTTATATGCACGGCTTTCCACTGTTCGGTACTTGGTCATGGTTTACTTATTCTGGCTACATGGTAATGATCTTGCTTACTAGCCAGCGGGGCGGGCTAACTCGCAGACGTGCGGGTGTTTACTTATTGGCGGTAACTTTAGGCTATTGGACATGGACTAATTTTGGCACTTGGTTAACTTCTGGCATGTATGCACACAACGCGGCTGGATTATGGCAGTGCTATTTATTGGCTTTACCTTTTTTACGTAATGCGTTGTTGGGCAACTTTCTCTGGGCAGTTATTGTTGGAGGATTATATTATTTGCCCATGCGGATATGGTTAAGAAACATTCAAGTGAATTAGTCAAATGCCGATCTGGCTAATTTATATACAGCAAAAATCCAGTTATTCAGCGCCTCCTTAATCTTTCCTTAAGCTTTGAGGTATAACATAGAGTAAGTGAGAGGTTTATATTCTCACTTGCAGCATGAGCACC
>CAZGQK010000013.1:24512-42015 GCA_964527645.1 uncultured Legionellales bacterium
TTACCCTGGATTTCTAGGTGGCTGTAATGTGTTAGTAATTGGTAATGCCAGATGACTAAGTTCTCCTACCCCATTGTCATCTGGCATTGGCCATATTTGCTCTTTATCGAAATTCAATTTGGCTGTTTATAAGGTATATAATTAATTGATGTTTTCTCCATATCCATTCTTTAGCTCCTTCCATTATGATTTATAAAATCAATATTTTAAATTATAATAATAAATGCTATAATTTTTCTGATAAATTAGTAAAAAAAATCAACCGCAGGTGTTTCTTGTTCACTTTTTGTGCTTAAATGGGCGAATTGTAATCATTTAGCAATGGGCAGAAAGATGGAGTATGATGCAATATTTTACATGTCTGCTGCTGATATAAGCTGGCGGGGTAACCGTGCCACCGAATTGATCGTTCAATAGATAAAGGAAGTTTTTTGTTAGCCAAGTCATTGGGAAGTATGCTTTTACTTATAGGCACTGCTATTGGGGCGGGCATAATCGCGTTGCCGTTGTTGAGCGCCATGGCCGGTGTTGTCTGGGCAGTTGTCATTTTAGTTGCTGCATGGGCTTTGATGACCTACACGGCCTTATTGGTCCTGCAGGTTACATTGACATTGCCACTTAAGAAAAATAATTTTCACAGTATGGCAGCTGCAACTTTAGGCTTACCTGGACAGATTGTTGCGTGGGCTTCAATGTTACTATTAATGTACACATTAACAGGTGCTTATATTTCTGGAGAGGCCTCTATTTTAAGTGTGGTTTTTCAACACGTATTTTCTGTTCATGTGCCTTATATAGTAAATGCCGCTTGTTTTACTCTGGTTTTTGGTATTATTATTTATTTAGGCATGGGGGCAGTGGATGTTTGTAACCGGTTTTTGCTTGGTCTAAAAGGTTGTGCTTTGCTTTTATTGTTAGTGTTATTTTTACCGAAAATAAATATTTACCATTTACTAAAAAATCCGTTGCTTAATCACACCAGTAAATCCATGTATGCGTTAATACCTTTATTTTTAACTGGATTTGGATTTCACACAGTTATTCCCAGCATTGTCAATTATCTCGGTCCAAAGGCGCGAAGAATCAGGTGGGTTATTATTTTTGGTGCCACTATTCCACTTGTTTTATATATACTTTGGGTCGTTGCCACGCTGGGATTGCTTGAGAAAAGTGTTGCCTCTGCTGCAAGTATTTTAAAAATATCACACGCCTCAGCGGGTGTTTTTTTTCATCAGATAGAACAAATGATGCAGAGCAAGTGGGTGGTATTGTTCTTCAATGGCTTTACCAATCTGGCTTTTACCACGGCGTTTCTGGGGGTTAGTTTGGGTTTATTTGATTTTATAGCAGATGGTTTTAAACGCAATGATACCTCTACTGGTCGCGCACAAACAGCTTTGCTTACGCTAGTCCCACCTTTTTTATTTGCTTTGCTTTATCCGCAGGGATTCATGGTTGGTTTGAAGCTAGCTGTTATTTTTTTGATTATTCTAGAAGTTATTTTGCCAGCGGGCATGGTTTTTGTACAGCGGAAAAACATGGTTCAGTCTCAGCATTATACAGCATTGACTAGTGCACCGTTGCTGTTTTTTATTATGGCATTAGGTGTTGCTTTGATTGCATTTGAACTAAGCACTTTTTATTTGCATGGGTTTAATTACTAACAGGAGAAAAAAATGACAAAAAAACAGGCATTTCATAATTTTAAAGTAGATCACATGACGTTGTTGGTTGACCCGGCTTTTTACAATGTTTCTTGTGTCCTAATGCGTATTATATTTGGCGCACAATCAGGTGATGTGCTTTATAATAAAACCAAAGAATGGGTGCCTGGCGAAGGTGAACGTTCGATGACGTACGCGGTGCAAATCGGTGAAAATCCGCAAGAAGACGTAGCTTTGGACAGAACCATTGTAGCGATAGTGCAGCCGACTGAACCGAAAACACAATCCTCACATGTGCGGCAAATGTTGCAGGAGCATTCAGCCGCGGCGCATTGGCAGCATATTGCTTTGCGAACCCCTGATTTATTAAGCTTCCATAAGTTTGCGGTTGAGCGCGGCGTCAACTTTGTCACGCCAGTCTTGCACGATGACATCGAAGATTTAATTCAAATTTTTTCTGGCGAATGGTTTTTTCCTGGTATGAAGTCTAGCGCCATGTTTTTCGAATTTGTACAGCGCAATCCTAATTCAGCCTCTTTAAAAATGTTGGAAGAACACAATCGTGAGTCTTGGTTTCGCGATAAAACTTTTATGGGCTTGTATCAAATTAAGGAAGCAGAATATCAGAGCGGCGATGTTAAGCCATTTATTGACTTTGAGTTGTATGAAGCGATTTATGAAAAATTAAAAGATAAAGAAGCTTTTGAAATTACTGATCAAGATTTTGATGAGATTGAAGAGATGATGCTAGCTTACGCGGCACAAAAAGATAAAGTGAGCGCATAAATTTTTTAGGAGAAAAATAAATGAAACTAGCAACTTTAAAAAACAATACTCGCGATGGCCAATTGGTGGTGGTGAGCCAAGATTTAAAACAAGCAATTACGGTGACTGAGATCGCTCCAACCTTACAATATGCGCTTGATCATTGGGAGGTAGTATCTCCGCACTTATTGGAGCGCTACGTTGCCCTTAATGGCGGTAATTTGCAAAACGCTATTAGCTTTAATCAAGTTGACTGTGAGTCACCTTTGCCGCGCGCTTATCAGTGGGCGGATGGTAGTGCTTACGTCAATCATGTTGAATTACTGCGTAAGGCGCGTGGTGCTGAAATGCCGGATAATTTTTGGACGGACCCGTTGATGTATCAAGGCGGCAGTGACTGTTTTCTAGGGCCTCACGATGATATTGTTGATATGCAAGAAGCCTGGGGTATTGATTTTGAGGCGGAAATAGCAGTGGTGACCGATGACGTGCCACAAGGGGTTTCTGTGGATGATGCTGGCAATTATATTCGTCTTATTATGTTAGTAAACGATGTATCACTGCGTAACTTAATTCCCAGTGAATTAGCCAAAAATTTTGGTTTTTTCCAAAGCAAACCTTCCAGTGCGTTTTCACCTGTGGCTTTAACGCCAGATGAATTAAGTCATGCTTGGGACGGCAAAAAAGTGCATTTGCCGTTGGTTTCGCATTTAAACGGAAAATTAATTGGCAAACCTAATGCTGGTGTGGATATGACCTTTGATTTTCCAACTTTAATTGCGCATGCTGCTAAAACACGTGCATTAAAAGCGGGAACAATTGTTGGCTCAGGTACGGTTTCCAATAAAGATCGTAGCAGTGGTTCTTCTTGTTTGGCGGAAATTCGCATGTTGGAAAAAATCAACCAAGGTGAAGTTAAAACTGCTTTTTTGTGTGAAGGTGATGCGGTGTGTATCGAAATGCTCGATGCCGATGGCAACAGTCTATTTGGCACTATTCAACAAAAAGTGGTGCTGAAACAAACAACAGGGATAAATGGCTAGTGATTTTATACAGTTATTTTCGTTCTTCTGCGGCTTTTCGTGTGCGCATTGCACTGAATTTAAAGCAATTGAACTATACGCTAAAAGAAGTGCATTTGGTTAATCACGGCGGTGAGCAGCACAGTGATACTTATCGGCAATTAAATCCTCAGCAATTGGTACCGACATTAGTCGACGGTGAGATTGTGTTGCAACAGTCGTTAGCGATTATTGAGTATTTAGATGAAGTTTATCCGCAAGCAGCGTTGTTGCCAGAATCGCCCGCACAAAAAGCCGAGGTGCGTGCCATTGCGCAAATGGTGGCTTGTGATATCCATCCGCTGAATAATTTACGGGTGCTGCAGTATCTGCAAAGCCATTACGCGGATGCCAAGGATAATAAACAGGCGTGGTATGAACATTGGATTGCTGAAGGTTTCGCCGCCATGGAGGCCCTGTTAAAAAAACATCAGTCAGGCCCTTATTGTTTTGGCGAACAAGTAAGTTTGGCAGATATCTGTTTAATTCCGCAAATGTACAATGCTTATCGTTTTAATTGTGATTTAAAACCCTATCCCACCTTAACGCGCATTTATCATGCGTGCTTAAAGCTGTCGAGCTTTAAAAAAGCGCATCCTGATGATCAGATGGCCGTCGGTAAGGCATTGCTAGATTAGCCCAGCAAGGGTAATTGTGCGGCTAATGCAGTTAATTGCGCGATAAAATAATCGTTTTCAGCTTGCGTGCCGATAGAAATGCGTAAATGATGCGGCATATTATAGGGCATTAAGGGTCGAACGATAACGCCCCTTTGTAATAATTGCTCAGCTACTTTTTGTGCGTTGACGCCAAACTCTACCGTGAGAAAATTGGCACAGTTATTAATACTATTTAAGCCAAGCTCAGCTAGTGAGCGATGCATTTTTGTACGCTGTTCTTGGTTTAGTGTTATCATATTATTAATAAAATTTTGATCGGCAAGTGCTACCTCCGCAGCTAATAAACTTAATAAACTCACATTAAAGGGTTTGCGAATACGGTTTAATAAATCAGCAACTTCTGCATTCGACACGCAATAACCAATGCGCATACCGGCTAAACCATAAATTTTTGAAAAGGTGCGCATCACCACTAAATTGGAGTGCTGATTAATTAATGTAGCGACAGAGCGATATTCTGGTGCTTGCATATATTCAAAGTACGCTTCATCAATAACCACAATAACATGCTTTGGTATTTTTTCGATAAATTGTTTAAGCTTGATAAAGCTGTGCCAAGTGCCGGTGGGGTTGTTGGGGTTGGCTATGATTAGCATGCGAGTTTCATTAGTGATGGCTTTCAGCATGGCCTCTAAATCGGCGCGCCATTGCTGATCTTTGACGCAAATCACATTGGCCCCTACCGTTTTGCCAAGAATTTTATATAACACAAAGGCGTTTTCTGAAATAATCATTGCATTGTTTTCATGGACAAAAATTCGAACCAGTTGTTCCAATAATTCAGAGCTGCCAGCACCTAAGCTGATTTGTGAGCTAGGCATTTCTAATAATTGACTGAGTCGTTGTCGCAGCAATGGCGCTTGATCTTCCGGATAAAGGGCAATTTTGCTAGACATTGCTTGCAGCGCTGCAATCACTTGTGGGCTGGGCCCATAAGGATTTTCGTTGCTTGCCAGTTTAACTATTTTTTCTAAGCCTAAGGTGCGTTTTATTTCAGCTGCAGTTTTCCCTGGCTGATATGGCTTTAAATTTTTTATACGCTGGTCAACAAAATCCAGATAACGTGTCATCATCTTGATCCTTATTTCTTAAACTGTTTCTTTGCTAAAATTACTTTTTAATCCTTGCCAACATTGTAAATAATTTTTTTGCCGAATGGGGCCGTTTAAAGCAAAATCAGTGGTTTGCCAAATAGCGGAGCTTTCCAACATAAATGCCAGTGTGTTTTGGTAATAATCCGGCTTTAATTCTTGAGAGACTGCTTTTTCATAAGCATTAGCGTCAGGTCCGTGTGGCGACATACAATTGTGTAAGCTGCCGCCGCCGGGGACAAAGCCTTGTGGTTTGGCGTCGTATTCACCGTGAATTAGCCCCATATATTCGCTCATAATGTTGCGATGATAGTAGGGCGGGCGAAAAGTATTTTCAGCGACCATCCAGCGTTCGGGAAAAATAACAAAGTCGATGTTAGCAGTGCCAGGATAAACACTCGGTGAGGTTAATACGGTGAAAATGCTAGGGTCGCTGTGATCTTGTGACACCGACCAAACCGATTTAAATTGATTGAGGTCATATTTATAGGGTGCATAATTACCGTGCCAAGCTACCACATCCAGAGGTGAATGTGTGATTGGTGTTTGCCACAGTTGTCCTTGAAATTTACTAATCAAAGTGAAATCACCTTGTTCTTCTTCAAAATAAGCCGTAGGTGTTAAAAAATCACGTTCTTCGGTTAAACCATTGGCGCCAATCACTCCGCGTTCGGGCAATTGAAAGTGCGGTCCATAATTTTCACAAATATACCCGCGTGCATTGGCTTCTTTTAAACAGACTTGAAAAACAATGCCACGTTGAATAACCGCAATTTCACCCGGCGCCACTTGCAAAATACCGAGCTCAGTTTTTAGTGTTAATTCACCTTGTTGTGGAATAATTAAAAAATCGCCATCGGCATTGTAGAAATATTTTTTTTCCATGGACATATTAGCTGCATAGAGATGAACGCCCGCACCAGGATTTACTAATAAAGTTGTTAAGCTTTGTAAAAAATCACAAGGTTGATGCGGTATGGGAAGGCTATCCCAGCGCATTTGTGTGGGTGGTGTTGGGAAAGAATTATTACCCGTTATAGTTTCTAGCAGAGGGTGCTCGAGTGGTTGATATTTACCACTGTGTAGCACGGAAGGTTGAATTCGATACAGCCAGGATTTTTGGTTTTGTGCCCGTTGATTAGTAAAGGCACTGCCGCTTAGTTGCTCAGCGTATAAGCCTAAAGGGACCTTTTGTGGCGAATTTTGTTTGCGTGGCAAGGCGTTGGCAATGGCTTCGGTTTGAAAATGATTGCCGAATCCCGATAGATACTTGATAGTCATGGTGGTCCTCCTAGATGGTGGCTGATATCCGTGTGTATTCTATAGCAAGCAATGGCTGACCACAACTTGGTTTGCGCATTAGAGTTAGGTACAATGGCTAAAATTGGGGCGTCTCCCTAAAGTCGTCGTCGGTTGATTAAGTCAGTGAAAGTGGCTAGAATCATTGAAGATTTTCATTGAATATATTTAATATTTGACTCAAACCTTCACGGGTTTTATCTTGATTGTTTGACTTTTTGAGCTCACCCAAGCTTTAGTGGTACGCCATGGTGCAAGGAGATGAAAATGCCGCATTATTTGCTGGCGATTGATCAAGGGACCACGAGTTCGCGTGCGATTATTTATACGCAATCCAGTGAGGAAGTGAGTCGCCATCAGATCGAAATCGAACAGTTTTATCCGGACGATGGCTGGGTGGAGCACGATCCAGAAGAAATCTGGCAAACAACACTGGAGTGTTGCCATCAAGCACTCAAAAAAGCAAATTTAACAGCTGAAAAAATTACAGCAATCGGTATTTCGAATCAGCGTGAAACTACTATTTTGTGGGAGCGGGATAGCGGTAAACCGATTTATCCTGCTATTGTTTGGCAAGATCGTCGTACTACAGAGTATTGTCAGCAACGACAAAATGAAAACGACGACTTATCTTTTTTAAAAGACAAAACCGGATTATTGTTAGATCCTTATTTTTCTGCTAGTAAAATTGCCTGGTTGTTGGAACATGTGCCCGATGCACGGCAACGCGCAGAGCAGGGTGAATTATTATTTGGCACCATAGATACTTTTTTATTGTGGCGATTAACAGGTGGCAAGCAGCATAAAACGGACATCACTAATGCATCGCGCACCTTATTATTTAATATTAAAGAGCAAGCCTGGGATAAAGAATTATTAGATTTTTTTGCTATTCCGTCGGCTATTTTGCCGCAAGTCGTCGACAACTGTGGTGATTTTGGTGACACCGCCTTAGAATTATTCGATACACCCATTCCAATTCGTGGAATGGCGGGCGATCAACAAGCCGCCGCGATTGGGCAGGCTTGTTTTCATCCGGGCATGATAAAAAGCACTTATGGTACTGGTTGTTTTTTATTTTTAAATACCGGCAAGCAAATTGTTGATTCGCAGCATCGGTTATTGAGCACCGTCGCGTATCGTATTAATAATGAGACAACTTATGGCCTAGAAGGTAGTATTTTTACGGCGGGTGCGGCGATACAATGGCTACGTGATACCTTGCACATTATTGAGAATGCCGGTGATACACAATCCTTAGCAGAAAGTATTACGGATAACGGTGGTGTTTATTTGGTGCCAGCATTTACCGGTCTGGGTGCACCTTATTGGGATCCGCTGGCGCGTGGCGCCTTATTGGGTTTAACGCGAGATAGCAGTGCTAAGCATATTGCGCGTGCAGCTCTTGAGGCGGTTTGTTATCAAACTTGTGATTTATTACAGGCAATAGAGCGTGATTATCATCAACCAATACAAACCTTACGAGTGGATGGTGGCATGACCATTAACGATTGGTTGCTGCAATTTTTGGCAGATATTTTGTCGGTTAAAGTTGAGCGCCCCAAATGTATTGAAACTAGTGCACTGGGAGCTGCTTATTTAGCGGGTTTGGGTAGCGGCGTGTATCAATCGTTAGCAGAAGTTGAGGCACATTGGCAGCTGGAGAAATCATTTCTTGCGCAAATGTCTCATGTGCAGCGTCAGCAGTATTACGCAGGTTGGCAACAGGCGGTAGAGCGTATACGCAGTTGATTGACATATATAGTAAAAATCGATAACGTTAGCAGGTAACAAAACTGTATCACAGGGGCGAGTAATGGATGAATTGCAGCAAGAAGGTTGGCAACTTTTTATGAAATTATGTCTGAAAATTGAGGATGAGAACCAATTAAACGAATTATTTCGCTTTGTTTTTACACCAGAAGAATGTGACCAGCTGGCGACACGTGCCCTTTTGGTGCGTGAATTACTCAATAAACAGCCGCAGCGAAAAATTGCAGCCGATTTAAAAATTAGCATTTCAAAAATCACCCGTGGATCCAATGGTCTGAAGCGCATTACTCCAGAGTTGAAAAAGTATCTCCTGGATGTGTTTTGCGCCGAATAGCGGATTGTTTTTTCTGTAACCAGTTCCTTAACGTTCGCAATGCTATTATTATTATAGTATCAATCAGTTGGGATATTCTTCTGACATTTCCTATTACCCTTTACTATAGTTAGATCAAAGGTGATTCTTATAGGGAGTGGAGCATGAGTTATGGCGGTTCGCGACGCGGAAAAATTCAATCACTGACTAGAGCATTTAATATAGCGGCAGCGGAGCTAGAGGCGCAAGGCAAGGATGTGCTGCGATTACATATTGGCGCGCCTTCAACCGGTGCGCCAAAAGCGGCTATTCAAGCATTGGAAAAAGTCGCCCAACACGATATTTTGGGTTACAGCGCGGCGGTGGGTATTACTGCGTTGCGTGAAAGGATTGCCAAGCATTATCAAGAGCAGTATCAGGTTGCCGTTGATCCGAAACGTGTGGTAGTTACGGTGGGAGCCTCGGGTGCGCTTAGTTTAGCTTTGCTCAGCTGGTTTGATAGTAGTGAAAAAATTGGCTTGCCTTATCCTGTTTACGGTGCTTACAAAAACGTGATTGAATTAAATGGATTGAATTTTGTCGGTATTCCGACGTCATTTGAAAATCGGTTTTTGCCAACCGTGGCAGATCTCAAAAACCTTGACCAAAAACTCGATGGCATTATATTAATTAGCCCCAGCAATCCTGCGGGAAGCATTTTAAAACCCGAAGAATTAAAAGCACTCATTGATTATTGTAAAAAAAATCATATCAAGGTTATTTCCGATGAAATATATCACGGCATTATTTATGATAAAAATGTTGAGCAAATGACAGCGCAAGCTTTTTCTAATGAGGTTATCTCCATTAATAGTTTTTCCAAGTATTATTCCATGCCGGGTTGGCGCATAGGTTGGATGGTGGTTCCCGAAGCTTTGCTCGATTCTATGGGTTGTGTGATGCGCAGTATGTTGATCGCACCACCGACACCGTCGCAATACGTGGCCTTAGCCGCCATGGATTGTCGCGCTGAGCTGGACGAACATCTTATACGTTATAAGAAAAATCGCGATATTTTGCTTAATGAATTACACGCGGCAGGATTTGATAAATTTATTGATCCGCAGGCGGCTTTTTACCTATATATCCATGTCGCACACCTGCACAAAGATTCCATTAAATTCTGCAAAAGAATGTTAGATGAAATTTATATTACCACTAGCCCAGGTACGGATTTTGATCCGCGCCATGGTCATCATTATATTCGCATCTCTTACGCAGGATCAACTGAGAATATTGTTGCAGCCGTAAAACGGCTGAAAGCTTGGCGCAAATGATTTTTTATTTTCAGGAGTAATGTTACGGCCCGTTAGATGGGCGAAGCGTTGGCTTTTATATGATGCAAAATATCAGAAAGCCCCATAAAGTGCTCACTTAAATCGTAGAACAGTTCACTGTTGATGTGCTCGGGACTATTTCTGTCTGCAATTGAAGCATAAGCATTGCGGCCCATATTAATATAATATTCTAAGGTGACATTGTGGCGTTGTGCGCGTTGCGGAAAAAAACCACTGAGCAACAAACAATGATCTCCTGTTTTACGCAAAGAATCGAAGCCTTGTTGCCCTGACAATTGCAACGCTTGCAAATATTCTAATGCAATGGTTTTGTCAAAAATATCACAATCCGTGAGGTACTGTTCGACCGTCAAAACCAAGTAATGGTCAAGCGTTGAGTCAAACTGATAGCCGTTTCGTGCTTTCGCCAGGCGAATCAGTTGGTGCCAGTCATCTGGGCTCATTTTTCGAATGATTGGGTTATCAGCCATAGCACCCCCTCCATTGCTGTCCTACTAATTACATTATAGAACATAGTTGCTTGGCTTGCTGGGGGTGAAATTCGGCCTGTTACTTATGTGGGAAAAAATACGGTTAATTTCTCGTAGTCAGTATGTTTTTATAGCGAATAATATTATGGTTAGATTGAAAAAATGACGCTATTTCTTGCGGTTTACTGTTGCGGAATTATTACTTGGGTTTTCGCCTCTCGTGCTGGCTGGCTATTATTGGCGATTATTGGCCTTTGTATAACCGCCAGCTTTGTTGTTAAGCAATGGCGCTATGGTTTTTTAGGTCTGCTGTTTTTTGCAGGAGTTGCGTGTGTAGGTTATCACGCCAAACAATTGCAATGGCCGCTAGCGAAATCGTATATTAAAAAAAAGATTATCATCGATGGTATCATTAGCAACTTGCCTAAAAAAACTAATTTTGCCATTAAGTTTCAGCTGAAAACGCTACATATTGATCATCTTTCAATTAAAAAAACAATTGCTCTAAGTTGTTATTATTGTCATTATCCGATCAGAGCTGCACAGCATTGGCAGTTTCTAGTGCGATTAAAACCAGCTCATGGGCTGCATAATCCTGGCGGTTTTAATTATCAAGCGTATTTAATAGCACACCAAGTGGTGGCAACTGGTTATGTTGTTAAAAGTAATGACAATAAATTACTGGCTAAAAGTTCAAAATACGCCATTAACCACTGGCGTGGGATACTTGAACAACATATTAAACTATGGCTTAAGCCAACCACAGCGGCTATCATTACAGCGTTGACGGTGGGCAGTAAAACGCTGCTAACGCAGCCGATTTGGCGGGTTTTTCAACGTACCGGCACTTCGCATTTGGTAGCGATCTCTGGATTGCATTTAGGGTTAGTAGCGAGTATCGGTTATTTTATTTTTAATGTATTCGCGCGCATTTGGCCACGACTCTTATTGTATTTTCCGGCACCCCGAATCGCGGCGCTGGGGGCTTTGCTGTTTGCTGTGCTTTATGCCTTGTTGGCCGGGTTTTCTTGGCCCACGCAACGTGCTGTGATTATGTTGTTTATGTTAATGTCTGGGGTATTGTTTTCCTATCGTGTTAGTGTATTGCAACGCCTATTATTGGCTTTTGCGTTGATACTGACGCTTGATCCTTTTGCCATTACCCAAGCGAGCTTTTGTTTGAGTTTTTCTGCCGTGGGGGTTATTGCTTATGCTTTAGTGCCGCATCGATCTAACTCAGCGATAAAAATGTGGTGGCGAACGCAAATTGCAGTGGCGCTGGGTTTAATACCCATTACTTTGTGGTTTTTTCAGCAGGTTTCTCTGATTTTGATCTTAGCGAATTTAATCGCCATTCCTTGGGTTAGTTTTATAATTGTGCCGTTGTGTTTGTTAGCGGCCTGCAGTTTTTTGTTTTCACCACTGGCTGCGCAATACTTATTTTTATTAGCTGCAAAATTATTGCAACCGTTGTGGTGGTTGTTGTCGCATTTTGCCGCTTGGCCATGGGCGGTTTGGCACACTGCGCTATCGCACCTGTGGCTGTTGGCTGTGGCGTCATTTGGCATGTTATTGTTGTTAGCGCCGCGGGCTTTTCCGGCGCGCTGGTTGGGTTTAATTTGTGGCTTGCCTTTATTGTTTTATCAACCGGCAAGGCCCAAATTAGGGGAGGTGTGGTTAACGGTATTGGATGTTGGTCAAGGCTTGGCGAGTGTTATTGAAACGCAACATCATGTCTTAATTTATGACACCGGACCAAAATTCACCAGTGGCTTTAATACGGGTACTTCGGTTGTTGTGCCTTATTTACGTTGGCGTGGCATAAAACATTTAAATTTATTAATGATCAGTCACGGTGATAATGATCATATTGGTGGAGCCGGTGCTGTTTTGCAACAATTTGTGCATACGCCGGTATTAACCAGTATTCCTTCGCGATTTCCACACGCACAGGTTAGCAAATGCCACGCCGGGCAACACTGGCAGTGGGATGGTGTGAAGTTTCGTGTGTTATATCCTTTGCCTGGCATGCCTTATCGTGACAACAACAGTTGCTGTGTGTTGCGCATTGCTACGCGCCACCAAGCTATTTTGTTAACTGGCGATATTGAACGCGTGGTGGAGACTTATTTGCTGAAACACGATGCCAAGCAACTATCAGCCACTGTTTTGGTCGCACCACATCATGGTAGTAAAACCTCTTCATCATTGCCGTTTGTGGATGCCGTTGATCCGCGCTATGTGGTCTTTGCGGTGGGTTATTACAATCGCTTTGGCTTCCCTAGTCCCGTCGTGGTGGGTCGTTACCAGCGCATATCTGCCAAAACGTACAGTACCGCTGAAATGGGCGCCATTCGCTTTAAACTGCATGCTGGCGGGCAGGTGAGCGTAACAACGGCGGTGTCTGTGCATCGTGATATTTCTCTTTTTCGTACCCGAGGTTGATTGTGGTAGAATGCCGAGCTTGCAATCGATTTGAGTGAAGTGATGGCTAACACCACAGACAGTTCAGTTCCCACAGGCAAGGATACCTATCGACGCTTGTTGCAGGCGGTTAAGAAGTATTGGCCTTTGTTCGTGCTGGGGATTGTGGGCACCATTTGCTTGTCATCCCTCGACGCTGGATTTGCCTGGCTGGTTAAGCCGATTATCAATAAGGGCTTTATTCACAAAGATGCTATTTTTATTAAATGGCTACCGTTGTTGATTTTGTTGATTTTTACTTTGCGCGGTATTGCCGGCTTTATGTCAACCTATTATATCTCGCGGGTGGCGCGCAGTGTGGTGATGGACTTTCGCCGTCGTTTGTTTCAAAAATTATTGCACCTACCAGCAACCTTTTACGATAAAAGTAGTTCCGGACACTTGTTGGCAACGATTATTTATAATGTCGAACAAGTTGCACAAGCGAGCTCGGATACTTTAGTTACTATACTGCGTGAGTCGACGTTAACCATTGGTTTATTAGGCGTGATGCTGGTTATTAGCTGGAAGTTGACTTTATTTTTGTTGGTAACGGTGCCTCTGATCGGTCTTATTTTACGTTATTGTTCCAAGCGTATGCGCCGTTTAAGTGGGCGTGTGCAGCGCTCGATAGGTGATGTTACTCATATCGCGGAAGAGGGCATTGAAGGTTACAAAGTGATTCGCTTGTATAATGGCAGTGAGTACGAAAGTAAAAAATTCAATCAAGCGACCGGTTATAATCGTCAACAAGAATTGAAAGTCATCGTCACCAATTCGCTAAATACCACCACCATCCAGCTATTAATGGGCATACCGATCGCCACTATTTTAGCGCTGTCGACTTTGCCGGGGCTACATATCAATGCTGGTTCTTTCGCCGCCATTGTCACTTCGATGATTGGATTAACGCGTCCGGTGCGGCGTTTAAGTTTGGTGACTAGTATTATTCAAAAAGGTATTGCCGGCGCGCAAAGTATTTTTGCTCTGTTAGATGAAGGTCTGGAAAAAGACAGTGGCACGCGAGTGATTAAAAAAAGTCAGGGAGCGATTGAGTTTCGTCAGGTTAATTTTGCTTATACCGATCATACCAAGGTGTTAGAAAATATTAATATATCGATTAAACCTGGACAAACAATAGCAATCGTTGGTCGTTCCGGCAGTGGCAAATCTACTTTAATTAATTTATTACCACGTTTTTACGATGTCACAGCAGGTACTATTTGTATTGATGGTGTGGACATTCGTGATTATCGCTTACAAGATCTGCGCAATCAATTTGCTTTGGTCTCGCAACATCCGGTGTTATTTAATGATACGGTGGCTAATAATATTGCTTATGCGCGTCCTGACATAGCACGCACTGAGATTGAAAAAGCTGCGGCAGTAGCCTTTGCGCATGACTTTATTGTAGATATACCACAGGGTTATGATAGCATGGTCGGCGAAAATGGTGTGTTATTGTCGGGTGGGCAGCGCCAGCGTATTGCTATTGCACGTGCGGTATTAAAAAATGCGCCGATACTTATTTTGGACGAAGCGACGGCGGCGCTGGATACCGAATCGGAGCGCTATATCCAACGCGCCTTAACTCGATTAATGGCTAAGCGCACAACCTTGGTGATTGCCCATCGCTTGTCAACCATTGAAAATGCCGATTGTATTTTAGTTATGGATAAGGGAAAAATTGTGGAGCAGGGCACGCACGCCGAATTACTCGCACAAAGTGGGGTTTACCAAAAATTGCACAGCATGCAGTTTCGTGAACCAACAACGGAGTCCTTGCAGGAAGCTTAATGAACTTTTGGTACAAAAAAAATATCTTTAGTTTATTATTATGGCCATTCTCTTGGGCTTATCGACTTATTATTTATTTACGCTATTGGCTTTATCAGCTCGGGCTTTTTAAAATACATTATTTTTCTGCGCCAATTATTGTAGTGGGTAATATCAGTGTCGGTGGCACCGGTAAAACGCCGTTGGTTGCGCATTTGGTTAAACAGCTACAGCAGCAGGGTAAAAAAGTCGGTATTGTCAGTCGCGGTTACCAAGGTAAGGCTGCGCGTTATCCGCAAGTGGTGTTGGCTAATAGTGATGCCGCTGTCGTTGGCGATGAAGCTTTATGGTTGGTGCAACAAACGCAGGCACCGATGGTGGTCGACCCTAAACGCACGCGTGCGGTGGAACATTTATTGGCGCAACAGGTGTGTGATGTTATCATCAGTGATGATGGTTTGCAGCATTATGCCTTGGATCGTGATGTTGAAATTGCGGTTATCGATGCTGAGCGTGGTTTAGGTAATGGCTTTTGTTTACCCGCTGGGCCGTTGCGTGAGCCAAAGTCGCGCTTAAATAAAGTGAATTTTATTATTATTAACGGGGAATCTTCTGATAAAAAGTCTTATCTTCCTGGTTCGAAGCGTGATGCAGCTATTAGTATGCAACTTGTCCCCGGTGATATCTATAATTTAACCGATAAAAAATTAACATTAACCGAAGCCTTAATGCATGGAAAAACTTTGCATGCAGTTGCCGGCATTGGTCATCCGCAGCGATTTTTTTCACAATTAACTCAATTGGGTTATAACATCATCCCGCATGCTTTTGCCGACCATCATCAGTTCATAGCAGCAGATCTTGACTTTGGTGAAGATGTGTTAATTATCATGACAGAAAAAGACGCGGTTAAATGCCATGCTTTTGCTGATTGGCACTATTGGGTGTTGCCCGTATCCGTGAGTTTATCCCCCGATATACTCGTGTCGTTAATGGATGTGTGTTCAGCAACATGACGCCGGCCAATAGGCTTGCGTTGCGGCGATTTGTGTTAGCTTGGTTATTTTTTTGCGAACATCACTTGTGTTTGTTGTATGTGTTTGTTTTATATGAAAGACCCATAAAGATAATTAATTGAATTTTATTAATATTTCCTTAAGGTACTACTGGTATTATATTCGTTTAGATTTCATAGAACTAATTTTTAGGGGCAGAAAATGAAAAAAAACACTATTATTCAGTTGGTTGCGATATCCTGCGGATTGTTGCTGAGCGGCCATGCTCTTGCTTTGAGCCTGTATCCAGCCACTTTTGCCAATAACGGAACCAAGAAGCCTGGGTTTGGCAGCTGGAATGATTGTACTAACCAGCACTGTTTTCAAATGAAGGTGGGTTCAGCAGTGCCTCCCGGTTATAAACTGGCGACTTGTGCATTATTGATAAGCACCAGTGGCTCAAAAGGCAAGCCCTGCTACAAAGCGCTATATAATTCCAGGGCTTCGTCTGGCGGCGGATGGTGGAACAAGAACACTGCGTTTAATGTTCCTGACAATGGCAATTGTACGGGCAATTTGGCTGTGGGCTCTATCGCCATTTGTTGGTATTACGCTTCTACTGGCATAACAATTGAGGCCAGCACACCAGCTGATAGTAGCAGTACTAGCCTTTATAATGCCATTACTACGGTACCAATGACGAAGGGGGATAAGAAGAACGCTATAATTACCCTAAACTATGTTGCTTTGACGAAAGAACTATCGGCTACAGAAGTATCTTCATAAAGATTATTTGTTTTACCGTAATGAAAATTTCTTTATTAACTGCCATAATTAATCAAAGCCAACCGCAACAGTTGGCTTTGTTTGTTAATGGGCAAGCGTATAGTTACGATTTTTTGATCAATGCAGCAAAATCAGTGGCGCAGTGGTTGTGTACTGAAAAGATTGAAACCTTAGGTATTGTTGCTGATCGCAGTTTGGGTAATTACGTGGCGATAATGGCTTGTTTATTCGCGGGAAAAACTTATGTGCCTTTGCATCCCAGTTGGCCGCCACAACATATCTTAGAGATTAAACAACAGTTAGACTTGGATGTGATTTTCGCCGCCGAGCAGTTTGATTTCAACACAAAGGTAGGTTCTACATTTTTCCCCGTTGAATTTAATCTCAAAAAAACCGCTTATATTTTATTTACCTCAGGCAGCACCGGTAAGCCGAAAGGTATTTGTGTTTCTTATGGAAATTTACAAGCGTTTGTTAGCGCCATGCAAGCGCGCCATCAATTAAAGCCAAGCGATCGCGTTGCTCAGCATGCGGATTTAACGTTTGATATGTCAGTTTACGATGTGTTTATGAGTTGGCATGCCGGCGCTTGTCTTTATGTTGTGCCGGAGGCAGAGCGTTTGGCGCCGCTTAAGTTTATTGCAAAAAATAATATTAGTGTTTGGTTTTCGGTGCCTTCGGTGATTCGTATTTTACACAAATTAAAATTATTAAAGCCCAATGCTTTGCCATCGCTGCGCTTGAGTTTGTTTTCCGGCGATGTATTAACCCATCAAGATGCGTTGCATTGGCAGTGCGCGGCGAGTAACAGTGACATTGATAATTTATACGGCCCCACAGAAGCGACGGTAGAAGTGCTGGCGTATCGTTTTGCTGCGCACAATTGTGGTGTTGCTTTGCAGGAAAGCTTGCCGCTAGGCGAGCCGATCAGCGGTAATTTATTGGCGCTGTGTGATGAACAAGATCATTGGCTAACGCAAGGAGCGGGCGAGTTGCTCATTGGTGGCGAGCAGGTAGCGCCGCAATACTT
>CAZGQK010000014.1:0-6940 GCA_964527645.1 uncultured Legionellales bacterium
AGCAACCTTTTGAACACTTGCCAGCGCAATATAAAAGCAATCCTGCAGGCAACCTTGCAAACAACAACTAAAAATGTTGCAGAGGAAGTTATTCACTAACTAGTGAAAATTTATAGTAAGCAATAAAGATATCTATGGCGCTGGCAACCCTAAATCATAATACGGAAGTCGGGTCTCCAGCATCTAGATGCTTCAGACACAATACACAATAGTACGGGCGATATTTAATAAAACAGCTCACCTAATAATCTTTTATTTCTTCATCAACTTATGCAAAACTGGCAGCAATAAAAATAATAGCAAAGCAAACCCCAATGCCACCCAAGCTAATAAACTAAAAGCATGACTAAAGCTCATATTGGTCACCAAGGGATTAGAAGACGCCGTTTTGCCTAACGCATAGTTAGAAAAGAAACTAGCTAGAATAGAGGCAACACCGACATTTAACAAAACCGCCCCCATAAAAAAGCTCTGCCACTTACTGGGCACTAACACACCAACCATCGAATATGAAATGGGACTGATGCACAATTCAGCAAAAGCGAGCAACACGAAGTTAATCACAATCCAAATAAACGCCACATACCCCTGCGCATTCGCAAAGATAATGCCAATGGGCAACACTAACAGACCTATCCCAGTCAGCAATAAGCCAATCATAAATTGCACAGGCGTGGTAACTTTGTACTTACGTTTACGCAGAAAACTAAATAACCAAGCCAGCAGTGGCGCACCAACTATGATGGTGACACTATTAATATTTTGTATCCAACCAGGGGTAATCGTGATGCCCCAAATATGCCTATCCACATTATTTAAAGCAAATAAGGTTATTCCCATGGGTGCCAATTGATAGACCATCCAAAATATTTGCGCGCTCAACAATAAAATGATAAACACAAATAATTTATGCCGCGCAGCGCTATTGTAGGTATAGGCCAAATAAATAATAAAACACACCAGCAAAGCACCCAGCGTCAAAATCAAATAATCACTCACCCGCTCATGATGCAGCAACCAATACAAGGTCGGCAGCAAAGCAATGACAATCAACATACCCAGCCAAAATCGTGCTTGCTGTTGCGTAATTTTGAGATGTACCAACTTCGTTTGTCGATCTTTCAGTGCTGACCAGCGCCATAGCAGCAGCCCCAGCGCGATTAAATTGGTTGTTGCGGTAATCAAAAACATTAAATGGTAATTGCGCGTTGATTGAAAATAACCGGCCAAACCAAAGCCTAGAAAAAAGCCAATATTCATACCGGCATAATTCCATAAAAACGCCGTTTCACGACGTTTATCACCCACTGCAAACAATTGCGATATCAACATATTCAAGCAAGTGACCATGGTACCTGTACCAATCAACATACAACCCAAGCCGATATACAAATCGGTCGGTGAAATCAACGCCAAGAAATAACAACCTATCAACTGAAAAATCAAACCTACCAAGATTAAAGAGCGATAACTGAACAAACGCCCAGCGATATAACCGGCCAACAAATGCAAAGCAAAATTGTAGGCAAAATACACACCGGTGATGATATCAGCCTGTTTACTGCTAAATCCCAGCTTTTGTTTTAGGTAAAGCACCAGCGCCCCGGATAGGACGGCAAAACTTAACGTAGAAAAAACTTGAATAAAGAAAATAATCCAAAAACCTCGAGGCATTGGTACACGCAAAGATAGTTGACGAAGCTTGTCAGTCATTACCCCTCACCCCAAGATAAGATCTTAATCTAGCATAAATTTAAATCTTGTACTACGAGGATCATGATTTGTTCTAATGTTGACCAATTCTATTTTTATTTTCTGGATCTTGCAGCAGCGTCTCTTTGCTCTCTAGTTCCGATTGGTCAAATGGTGTCAGGAGTTGACGCCGACCCATGAACCCTAGCGCCATCAGTGTGATCCCAGCTAACAGCCTCCACTTTTCCTGCTGTTGGCAGTAGTATTTTTTCATGCGATCCTCGTCCTCGAATGCGTCGCAGCAAAATTCTTCGGGTAATTATCCAGATAGACGTTATCCGTCGCCTTATATAGCCCTGTTGGTGAAAGAAAGTTTAGCTCAACCCGCCACCACACCCTCGATGCCTTTTTCCAGATTCGTCATCTTTTCTACTTTGTGATAATCCTTGCCTTTTTTCACCTCTTTTACCACCTGGATTTCCCTTGATTATAGTATACACCTGTAGATTTTTTTCCATCGCCTCCACCATTTCCTGACATTCCTCCTTTTTCGCCAACATCAATGGCGTCATGCCCTCTTCATTCACAGTGCATGCCATAATCGGATCTTTTACAGCTAATAAACTCACTATACCTAGATGACCCTTTTTAACTGCTAAATGTAACGCTGTATCTCCATCAACATCTGCAAGTTTCACATCTATCACAGGCACGTCAATTAATAGTTCGACTACTTCTTCATTCTCTTCAAGCACCGCCGACATTAACGCCGTCATCCCTTCGTAATCTTGATAGTTCACTTGTGCAGGCACGCCAAAACCCTTCTCCTCCAATAATTTTCTCACCACTTCCGTTGCATTTTGCGTTGCCATCTCCTTCAGCAAATAAATTTCTCCTTCACCCTCCAGATTTACTAATTCCGCTAATAATAAATCCACTATCTCCCATGCCTTCTCCTGATCCTCGTAATATGCTCCATCCGCAAGATGACCCAGTGTGATAGCAAGTGGAGTACCATCACAGTTGTCTTCGTCAGAACCTGTGGCTGAAACCTGAGCACCCGCCGCGAGCAACGCTGCAACTATCCTTGGATCCGGATTCTTTGAACCACAAGCTACATGCAATGGAGAGTACTCATCATGTTCCTTTCGATTCACATCTACCCTATCTGCTATTAATGCTTCTACCTTTCCTAAAATTCCGTTTTGTACTGCACTGACTAGATCTATTGTTTTGTCTACGGGCCCCCTAAATAGAACCCCTGCCCCGGTTGCCCTCCTGGAGTAAAGCCCAGTCAACACCCTGGTCCGATCGTGCGGCACGTCGCACAAGCCATCTTCGCCTTGTCTATTATTTCTCATAATTAGCTACCTCTTAATTTATAATTTATCAACCCATCGATCAAAGATCGGGGGAGCCATACATTATTATGTAACATAAATAAATAGCCGCTTCTGTTATAACCTGGTCTGCATTATTTTGGTTGCCTGTGTAAGGTATATTAATTGGGTAGATAAAATATATCTATGCTTAATATTTCCTTAATGTATAGCGCTAAACTAAATTTTTTTAAAATAAGTGTGCGATAAAACTGCCCGCGTCGTACTGCGATTTGATCGCGGTATCGCGTTTGTTTGACCTTCCTGGATCCCGCGATCAAGTCGCGGGATGACGGTGGGGAGCGGATCCTGCATCAGGTCGCGGGATGACGATGGGGGAACGGTTTTTCTAGTACTTTCTGGTTCTCATTTCAAATACCAAACAAGCGATAAAAATTGCATGTGGTTGCCGCAGCGATTTCCTCAACAGGAACCTCACGCAATTCGGCAACTTTCTCAGCAACAAAACGCACGTATTGCGGTTCGTTTTTCTTGCCACGATACGGCACTGGTGCTAAATAAGGGGAATCGGTTTCGATCAATAGGCGCTCTAGCGGTATTTTTTTCGCAACATCGGCAACATTTTGCGCGTTTTTAAATGTTACAATCCCGGAAATAGAAATATAAAAACCCAATGCCAGCGCTTGTTCGGCCATGGCCCAATTTTCGGTAAAACAGTGCATCACCCCGGTTACCTGATTGGCGCCCTCCTCGGTTAAAATACGAATGGTGTCTTCACGCGCATCACGCGAATGAATAATTAAAGGTTTTTGACATTGTTTTGCCGCACGAATATGCGTGCGAAAACGTTCGCGTTGCAATTCCAAGCCGCTGTCGTTGTAATAATAATCCAAACCGGTCTCACCAATGGCCACCACCTTAGGACGCGCAGCATACGCCAACAAATCCTCAACTGTCGGTTCTGACTCGGCTTTATCACTGGGATGCATGCCGACACTGGCATGTACATTGTCAAATTGCTCGGCGATAGCAATTACTTTATCGGCATTTTCCATGTCCACACCAATCGTTAAAAAGTGCTCCACGCCCACGGCTTCAGCTGCCGCCAACAATTGGCCCATATCGCCATCGTAAGGGGTTAAATCCAGCATATCTAAATGACAATGTGAATCGACTAATTGCATAACGCTTACACCTTCTTAAACATGCGCTGCCAATAAATTAACACGCTTTCCAATAATAATTGCACATTCGGATGCATGCTGCTATTGAGCAGTCGCTGCATTTGCCCCAATTGATCCAACAGTTGCCGCAGCTGTTGGCGAGAACCGTAGCGACTCATTTTCGTTAAAGTCGTCGCGTAATCGTGGTTCACAATAAACTCTTCATCTACTTTTAACTTTATCTTCATGAAATCGTTAATAATCAAAAATAAAGATCTAAAAATTAAAGTATTTTCTCGCTTTAACAGCGCCGTCGCCACGGTGCCGACATCCGCTTCTTGTTTGGCTAAGTGCGCCAAAGCCAACATGACTTGTTTGCGAATCGCTAAAAAATCGGCTTCGATCAAATTAACCACGTGCAGCGGTGCCCCATTGGCCAATTTTAACCACAAACCACAGTCCAACGTTTGCTCTTGTGCTACCAGCTGTTCGCTTAACCACGCGAGTGTTGCTGCGTTTGTTGGCGCCGAAAAATTCAATTGTTGGCAACGGCTTAAAATCGTCGCCGGCAAAGTTTGCAATTGATCGGCCAGCAAAATAAAAACCACCTTGCCGATCGGTTCCTCCAGCGTTTTTAGCAATGCATTGGCAGAGGCGGCATGCAGACAATGCGCTTGCTCGATAATCGCTACTTGATAACCCAAACGTTGTGCTGTTTGATCCAACGCGCGACACAATTGCCGAATTTGCTCGACTTTAATGACTGACGATTTTTCTAAGCGTCGCACAAGAAATAAATCCGGATGTGTTTGCACTTGCAACAAATGACAACTACGGCATTGACCACATGCCGCCTCCCCCGGATGCTCGCATAACAATCGCGCGGCTATGGCTTGCGCAAAATCCCGCTTACCTAATCCAGCCATGCCATGTAATAAAAATGCGCCAGGTAGCTTTTGTTGTTGCAATTGCTGCTGAAACAACTGCCATTGTGGCGCCTGCCAAGGATAAGGTGGAACCTTATTTTTCATCGCTAACACCTTGGGTATAAAAAAAATCATTAAAGAGATTTTCGACTTGTTGTTGCACCGCGACGAGTGGTTGCGCGGCATCAATAATGCAAAAACGCTGAGGATCTTTCTTGGCTTGCTGCAAATACATCGCGC
The DNA here is from genome assembly GCA_964527645.1 of uncultured Legionellales bacterium. Lineage (GTDB taxonomy): Bacteria > Pseudomonadota > Gammaproteobacteria > CAZGQK01 > CAZGQK01 > CAZGQK01. Next base: position 5,362 of record CAZGQK010000014.1, read on the forward strand.
GTGTACGCTCAAAAAATGCAATCCCTTCCAATTCAATACGGTCTTTAGCACCACGACTTTGCAAGCGTTGCAACCCCACTTCAACTGGCGCATCCAACAACAATGTTAAATCCGGTTGTAAATCACCCTGCACCCATTGCTCTAACTGCCGGATGCGCTGCGTAGAAATACCGCGCCCTCCACCCTGGTAAGCGTAACTGGCGTCGGTAAAACGGTCCGATAAAACCCACTGCCCACGTTTAAGTGCGGGTAAAATCACTTGTGCTATATTCTGTGCTCGCCCAGCAAACATTAATAACAATTCGGTATCACTACTCATCTTTTCTTCATGGTGGGTCAATAAGACTTGACGAATTTCCTCAGCAATGAGCGTGCCACCCGGCTCACGGGTTAAAACGAAATCGATATTTTGCTGCGCAAGCAAAACTTGCAGGTATTCGGTAATCGTACTTTTGCCTAAGCCTTCTATACCCTCTATGGTAATAAATTTAGCGGTTTGTGCCATGCCCTTTCCTTTTGTCAATACACCTGCTCAACTGCTAGCAAACCCCATTTTAACAACCAAGCAAAAACCTGCCAGTAATCTTTAATCGTATAATTAACCAGCGTATGTTTGCGAACAGGATCATGCTTGCCTGACGAGTTACAAGCAATGCTGGTAACATTACTTTTATCCTTTTGCGAAGCCCAACAAGACTGATCACTGCGCCTCAACGCTGGGCGTGCACCCGTCAACAAACCTCTGTTACCCCGTCGCCATGAATGTGGTTCCGTTTTCTTACTACGCTGGTATTTTAACACAGCGCGCTGGTGTTCGGCATATGTGGCTGAAAACTGATGCGAACCATCACCACGCGCAACAAAATAAAGGTTATCACTCAAATCGGGATGCATCGCGGCGATAATAGAGGCACGCGATGGCAAACAAATAGGCGTTGGCGGCAAGCCATAATGTCGATAGGTATTGTAAGGTGTTACAAAGCGTAAATCTTGGCGCGTTAAAGTCGTGCCGTATGGACGCCCCAAACCATAAATAACGGTTGGGTCTGATTGTAGGCGCATGCGTATTTTAAGCCGTCGCAGCAGAACACCGGCAATTTGACTACGCTCACTGTTCAACCTAGCCTCTTGTTCTATCATCGACGCTAAAATAAGTGCTTGATAAGGTGATTTATAAGGCAGCCCACGTGCACGCTGTTGCCAAGCTTGAGTCAATATTTTTTCTAAATGTTGATGGGCTTCTTTTAAAATATCGAAATCACTCATCCCCCACTTAAACAAATAGGTATCCGGAAAAAACATCCCTTCAAGTTTGTGCTGCAAATGCAATTGACGCCGCAACGCTAAATCCGTCATACCAGAAATCGTATGCTTAAGATTAGGATTTCTTTCTAACTCTCTGCGCATCCTGCGAAATGTCCATCCTTCTAAAAAAGTAATACGATAAACAATCACTTTGCCAGTAGCCATGTTGTGAATCAATTCGCCGGGGGTCATGCCAGGCAAAATGGCATAGGCTCCCACTTGAATGCGTTTATTGTCGCCCATTAAAAACGCCAAGATTTTAAACCAATGCAAC
>CAZGQK010000014.1:6950-41974 GCA_964527645.1 uncultured Legionellales bacterium
CCTTGGTGTTTGAGCTGTTTGGCAATTTGTGCCGTTGTTGCGCCAGGATAAATTTTTAACGTAACTGTTGGCGGTTTTTTTAACAGCGGCGTGTGGGCAAAGCGATAAAAACTCACGCCTAATCCAAATAGGAATAAAAACAAGATAACAGCGAGCAGCACAATATTTTTTTTCATCTATTTTTCTTTTTTGTGATCATAGAATTTAGCTTGCAGAACACCGGCTCGCTCAAGCGGCAACATGGCCGTGCTTGGCTAATCTTCGAGTTTACGAAAAATTAAGCTGCCGTTAGTGCCACCAAAACCAAAAGAATTTGACAGGGTAGTTTGAATTTTTAAAGGCTGCGCTTGATGAGGCACAAAATTTAAATCACAACCCTCATCCTGATTATCCAAATTAATTGTCGGCGGCGCCACTTGATCACGAATGGCCAAGATGGAGAAAATGGCTTCAATACCACCAGCCGCTCCCAGTGTATGCCCGGTCATCGATTTAGTAGAACTCACCGCTAATTTATAAGCGTGATCACCAAAAGCCAGTTTAATAGCCTGTGCTTCAATCGGATCTGCCGTCGGCGTTGAAGTGCCGTGTGCATTGATGTAATCCACTTCTTCTGGATTAATCTCGGCATCTTGCAGCGCATTTTTCATGGCTCCAGCAAAACCTGAACCATCGAGCATCGGTAAAGTCACATGATAAGCATCAGCGTTCATGCCAAAACCGGCTAATTCTGCATAAATATTTGCACCACGTTTTTTAGCGGATTCATATTCTTCAAGAATAACAACACCAGCACCCTCGCCCAACACAAAACCATCGCGATCTTTATCCCAAGGACGCGAAGCTTTTTGCGGATCATCATTACGTTTCGATAGAGCACGCATCGATGCAAAACCACCAATGCATAATTCTGACGTAGCCATTTCTGTGCCGCCGGCCACCATAATATCAGCATCACCATAAGCAATCATACGCGCCGCATTACCAATGTTATGGGCACCTGTCGTACAAGCGGTAACAATAGAAATATTTGGTCCATGCAAGTTGTGCCGCATAGAGACCAGACCGGCCGCCATATTAATAATTGCCCCAGGAATAAAAAAAGGCGAAACACGTCGCGGCCCACCTTTTAGCAAAGCATCGTGGTTCTTTTCAATCCAACACAAGCCACCAATTCCCGCACCAATCGCCACACCGGCACGATGACAGTTAGTATCATTAATTTCCAAACCAGAATCGGCTAGAGCCTCTTGTGCTGCAACACAACTGTATTGCACAAAAAGATCAAACTTACGTGCATCTTTTGTGGAAAAATAAGGTGTTGGATCATAGTCTTTAATTTCTGCTGCAATTTTCACACCCAATCTGCTGGCATCAAACCGAGAAATAGTTGCAACACCACTTTGACCTGCCAAAATAGCCTGCCAAGTTGTGGCGACATCGTGCCCAACAGAAGAAAGCATACCCAAACCAGTTACTACCACACGTCGCTTAGTCAACCCCGCTCTCCTACTACAAATATCGATGGTGATTTAGAAGGGCTATTCTTCTTTTAAGTGCGCCTGGATAAAATCCACTGCCTGTTGAATAGTACCAATTTTTTCTGCATCGGAATCAGGAATTTCAACATTAAATTCTTCTTCCAACGCCATAACTAACTCAACCGTGTCTAGAGAGTCGGCCCCAAGATCCTCTACAAAAGAGTTCTCAAGCTTTACATCACTAACACCAAGCTGTTCTTTGACAATTTTTATAACACGTTCTTCAATCGCTGCTGACATAATTATTTTTCCCTCTCAATCATAGATATACTAATTAGTTACAAAGCGAACTGCTATCCTTCCCAAACCTACCCATCTATTCCTGTGTATATGTCCGCTATAGCATTTTATTTAAAAAGCCAAAAGTTGCAAGCATTATTCCTTTGCACTATATAGTAGCTCCTACCAGGGTCTCATCTTATCAAAAAAAAAAATATTTAACCAGTTGATCTACATGCTTTAAACCATTGCCATGCCACCATTAACATGAAGTGTTTGTCCAGTGATATAACCCGCCGCTGGAGCCGCCAAAAAGGCCACAGCAGCAGCAACATCGTCCACTTTTCCCATTTTTCGCATCGGAATCTGAGCAAAAATCTGTTCTTTTTGTTCATTATTTAAACTATTTGTCATATCCGTTTCAATAAAGCCGGGTGCCACACAGTTAATAGTGATACCAACCTGCGCCAATTCTTGCGCTAAGGATTTGCTAAAACCAATCAAACCGGCTTTAGCTGCACAATAATTGGCCTGCCCTGGGTTGCCTGTTACCCCAACCACGGAAGTGATATTGATAACCCTCCCCCAGCGTGCTTTCAACATGGGTTTTAAGAATTTTTTGGTAATACGGTAAATGGCAGATAAATTGGTTTCAATCACTTCATTCCATTGGTCAGGTTTCATACGTAATAATATATTATCCCGAGTGATTCCTGCATTATTAATCAAAATGTTCGGCAGCTTGTTGGCTTCTTTTAAGGCATCGTAAATGGCATTAACAGAGTCCTCTTCGCAGACATTCAACACCATACCCGTACCTTGCGCGTCGGCGACTTGCAATTGCGCACTAATGCTATCCGCCCCCGCTTGCGAAGTCGCCGTACCGACCACGTAAGCGCCCTGCTTAGCCAAAGCCAAGGCAATTCCGCTGCCAATACCACGACTCGCTCCAGTCACCAAAACAATTTTATTTGATAAAGACATAAATAGAAAACCTTATGGTGTACTTTAAGTTAAATCCAGGGCGCTTAACGCCAGTTAAAATTTCAATCACTCAGCCTAACGCAGATTAAAGCAAGGGTCATCCTAATGCAAAATAGCTTGTTTGTCAGTACCGTCATTAAAACTGGGGTGTTCCAGAATAAAAAACTGCTTCAGGTTTAATTAATACCTGGCCGAAGGGTATTTAGCAAACTCAAATATTTTCATCACATGGTCAAAAAATATTCATTATTAATTATTTTAATACTGTGTATTATTAATTCAAAGAGGAGTACTTAAACATGAAAACTTTTAGCGCTGCGAGAATCGCTGCAGTATGTTTTTTTGTCAGCACAATACTAACAGCCACCGCGGCCTTAGACCGCAAGCTAGTAAGTGCGACATGTGAAACGCTGATGGATGAACACAAGAAAGAGGTACAAAAATGCTTAGGAATTTTTGCTTTCCATGAGATGGCAGGGAGATTGGCACCCGCAGTAGCTGAAGCCATTCACCGGCAAAGCAACTTAGGATCTAACTTTAAAGAGATTACCACTACTCTCGGCCTCGAACAGATGCTTGCCGAGGCACAAGAGGCAGCAACCGCAATGAGAAGAGTAGCTCAAAACTTCGAAGGTCGCGTTGATTCTGTGATTTGTAGATTATTAAAAAAGTTAGACTGTTTTAAGAAGCAAGCAAGTGCAGCCTCCAATGCGCCCCCTCCTCGTAGCGGACCCTATTAACATGGAACAGTTGAATCTGGCTAACAGGTCATTAGCCATGACAAGGATGTCACCTTTTATTTAAAACTCCAATATGCTCATCATACGCCAGGCCCGCCGATACTAGCATCAGGCAATTTCAACAGTGGCGCCGTTGATGCTAAAAATATAATCATAGGCTAAGAATCATCCAGGAACGTAAATATGACAACGAAAGAAAGTGACTTGCTGACGCTCTCCACCAAGGATCGGTTCGCCGTGGTCTCTGCATAACTCACCGCGCTATATTGAAAATATTTCATCAGATATATTAGTTATATGCGCTTGGGGCTTAAGCTTAGAAAATTATTGATATAGAGGTTCAGTATTGACTAAACGTATGTCTACGTGGCCTTGAACAACACCAAGTCACTGGAACATAGATTAGTCGCAGAGTTGCCCGCGTTTACACCATCTCCCGCCATGTGCTAACGCGCCCCTGTTCCAATAATGCCAGCGTCGCCAATGTCGATGATGTCGCCAAGGTCGATAGTTAGGTCCTACCACGCACCCAGAAAAAAAGAGCGTACTACTCATCAACAGCACAAGCCAAAACAGTCGATTGGATAAATACTTTCGGGCAACACGACAGAACAAGCGCAGCTGGTTTTTCATATGATACCTTCCTATTTGATTGGCCCATATTATACTGTTAGAAACAATAAATGTACAATATTGACCATGCAAACGATAAACATCTCTCCACCATAGCGGTTATATCGGTCACAGAGTCCTTTGCAGATTAGAAAGGCTTGTCTAGACTGTGTCAGATGTTACGCTTACGGTACATTCAGCTCATGTTCTTGTATGGGAGGAAACTAACAGAGAAAAAAAAGAATCAGTAATTGTACACTCCGCAGTCAGTGGATGAGCCTCAGCCTAATGTCCGTCGACCGAACTTCCCCCTCCCCCACCGCGAGGGGGGGGGCACCACGCCTAAGCCGGAACTCTTGCCGACGAGGCTAGCACCTCTCCAATAACCAGTCGCAAATGAATTTATTTCATTGATGTATTACTTGCAGGGCTTCATTTAATAGTTCAGGTGAATAAGTAGAAAAAACCTCTAACGCTTTATCTATACGACGAATTAATCCTGACAACACTTTTCCGGGTCCGCATTCAACCAGTTGAGCAATACCCTGCTCTTGGAATTGTAAGATGGTTTCTACCCAGCGCACTGGTTCGGTGAGCTGTTTGATTAATACTGTTTTAATTTGCCCCGGATCATCGTAATAAGCTAACGTGGCATTGTGCAACACCGGAATTTTTGGGGTATTAAAATCGATGGATTGCATATATTGCGCCAATTGTTCGCCCGCCGGCGCCATCAGCGCACAGTGGGATGGCACGCTCAAGGCTAAACGCTTTGCCAATTTAGCGCCACTGGGTTTGGCTAACGCCACCGCACGATCAACGGCCTCTGCTTGCCCAGCAATCACCACTTGTCCGAGCGAATTAAAATTTGCCACACTCAGCACTTGGCCTTCACCCGCTTGCTGACATAAGTCGGCTACTTGTTGATCCGACAAACCAATAATCGCCGCCATCGCGCCTTCACCCAACGGCACCGCTTGCTGCATTAAACGTCCGCGCTCGGCTACCAACGCCACTGCTTGCTGAAAGTCCAAAGCCTCAGCACAAACCAGCGCGCTGTATTCTCCCAAGCTGTGACCCGCCATCATTTTTGGCATCGGCCCTTGCTTAGCGCACCAACAACGCCACACAGCTACATCAGCGGTTAACATCGCTGGCTGGGTAATTTCAGTTTGGTCGAGTTTTGTCTGCGGGCCGTTGGCAATCAGTTCCCACAAATCATAATCTAAAATATTGGAAGCTTGTGTAACTGTTTCTTTAACTTCTGAAAATTCTTCAGACAATGCATTCAGCATCGCCACTTTTTGTGATCCCTGACCAGGAAACACCATCGCAAAGTCAGTCATCCTTAACCCCTAATAACGAATTAACGCCGAACCCCAAGTAAAACCCGCACCAAAAGCCTCTAACAAAATTAATTGCCCACGTTGAATGCGCCCATCACGCACCGCTTGATCCAGCGCTAATGGCACTGACGCTGCCGAAGTATTGCCCTGCTGTTCCAGCGTTAAGATCACCCGCTCCATCGGCAAACTCAGTAATTTAGCCGTCGCTTTGATAATGCGTAAATTCGCTTGATGTGGAATTAACCAATCAATATCACTTTTTTGCACATTGTTTTTTTTAAGTGCTTCATCAACAATAGAACTTAACTTGCTGACAGCCATTTTAAAAGTTTCATTACCATTCATTTTAATAGTGCCACGCGGCTGTTCCCACAAGCCATTGTCACAATACAAAAATTCTTGATAATTACCGTTGGCATACAACTGCGTGCCCAACACCCCCTGCTCTTCATCTGCCTGCAAAATAACCGCACCGGCACCATCACCAAATAACACACACGTAGAACGATCCTGCCAATTAGTGACGCGCGAGAGCCCTTCAACACCGACGACTAACACCGTTTTACACTCGCCACAACGAATATATTTATCCGCCACACTCAAACTGTAAATAAAACCCGAACACGCCGCGTTTAAATCCATGGCGGTGCATTCATTATTGATGCCCAAACGCTGCTGCAACAAACATGCCACGGAAGGAAACAATTTATCCGGTGTGGCCACGCCGACAACAATCATATCAATCTCTGCCGGAGAAATACCGGCGGCTTTGATCGCCGCTTTTGCGGCGTGCTCAGCCATAAAAGACGGTGGTTGATCTGCCTCGGCAATACGACGCTCAGCAATACCCGCGCGTTTCATAATCCATTCATGGGAAGTATCGACCATTTTTTCTAAATCGGCGTTGCTTAACACACGTTCAGGAAGGTAGCCGCCGGTACCAGCAATACGCGCATAGGGCATTTTAGGATTCCTTATCTAAATCTAAAAAAAACTTCACTTTTTCTGCAATACGTTGTGGCACATTTTTATTCATTTCTTTGACGGCTTCACGAATCGCATAGGTAAATGCCAAAACATCCGCACTGCCGTGGCTTTTGACCACCACACCGTTTAATCCCAGCAATGTCGCACCATTGCGTTTGCGTGGATCTAGGCGCTCACGTAAGCGTTTGAGTACTGGCATAGCAGGTACTGCTGCTAAGCGCGAAAAAATATCCTCACTAAAAGCCTCCCGCGTATAAAGCCCAATTAATTGTGCTAAGCCTTCACAGGTTTTCAGTAAAATATTACCCACAAAACCATCACAAACAATTACATCGGCAGCACCACTAAAAATAGCATCGCCCTCAATGGAGCCGACGTAATTAATTTTTTCACATTGCGTTAATAGTTCAGCGGTCTTTTTAACCTGTTCATTACCTTTGATAGATTCTTGGCCAATATTTAATAAAGCCACGCGCGGGCGGGTGTTACCCTCGAGTGCTTCTTCCAAAATAGAGCCCATCACGGCAAATTGAAACAACTGTTCAGCGCTAGAATCAACATTAGCACCCAAATCCAATATGCTGACTCTTTCATCATTTTTCGTAGGTAATGTGGTCATGATCGCAGGTCGATCAATGCCCGGTAAGGTTTTTAGTACAAATTTTGCCGTGGCCATTAAAGCACCGGTATTACCGGCGCTGACACACGCACCAGCACGGCCTTCTTTTACTAAATTGATTGCCACGCGCATGGATGAATCTTTTTTGCCACGCAACGCCTTGGAAGGCAATTCATTGGCTTCGACTTTTTCACTCGCGTGTTGAATCTGCAGACGTGATCGTATTTGGGGATCTTTGGGCAACCAAGGTTCCAGTAAATCTTCTCGACCCACCAGAATTAAATTTAAATTTGGATATTCCGCCAAAATTTCACAGGCGGATGGCACCACCACCTGCGGGCCATGATCGCCTCCCATAGCATCTAATGCAATGGCTTGCAACGCTTCTTCCATCAACTATGCTTCTTCTACAACGTCCTGGGCCACTTCAATAACCTGACGACCTTTATAATAACCGTCTTTAGTTATGTGATGACGTAGATGTGTTTCACCGGTCGTAGGATCGACTGATAAACACGGCGCTTTTAGTGCATCGTGTGAGCGACGCATACCTCTGCGAGAAGGTGTTTTACGACTTTTTTGTACTGCCATGGTATTTCCCCGTTAACAAATTAATTTCAATAACTCGGCGGCCAGTGAAGGAAATTTTTTACTTTAAAACTTCCAAATCAACATGACATGCTTCATCATGTTCAACCACCATAGGAAGCGCTAATAACAACTCTTCCTCAACCATTCTCAGCAACTCCAGCGGTTGATCTCGTACCCACAGGGGTTCTCGATTCTGCCCTAGCTCTTGTGCTTGCTCTATCTGCGTAATCACTTGCAAACACGGCTTGGCACTCAATGCACGTTCAAACGCTTGACCACAACGTTGACAACACAAATGCAACTGTGCACTCAGCTGACCCTGCACAAGGTAGCATCCTTCGTCATCACGATCAAATTGCAACGCCACCGTTACCTCACCCTGATTGCTGGCTAAAAACTCATGCAATCGTGACATCTGCGCCACCTCAAGCATGCCGTTTAAACTACCACCCTGCTTGGCCAAAGCCACCGGGTCGATATATTGTGGTAACAGTTCTGACATAAGCGGCAAAGCTTAGCGTTATCTGACAGAAGTGTCAAAACAAACCGCCATAGAAGTTTCGTGCTTTTATGTGTAAAACACCTGCCCAACGGAAATTTTTAAGGGAAGAAGCGGAGTTCCCCCTTAAATGGCCATCCACGCGGATCTGCTTCGCGTAGGCGAAGTATCCACCAGAAAGAAGGCTGCGCACTGAAAGTGCGAAACTCCTAGTAAATTTGCTATAATCGAGTAGCCGAACTCAGCCATAAGAGCATGCCAATGTTAAATTTTAAATTAAAATCAATAGTCTATCTCCTTGTTATTTTGTTAAGTATTGCTGGCGTTAGCACCGCGTTAGCAAAATCCCAAAAACATACCCCCTCCCCCTTAGCCAAACCCAATATGACCCGGGTGCAAATACGCGTTTGGGCCAATGAAGCCGCCGTTAGCACCTATAGCTACGATTTCCTCAATTATCAAAAACAATTAGAAAACGCTTCCGACTACTTTAGCCCCAAAGCTTGGAAAGTCTTTATGCAGGCTCTCAATAAATCACACAACCTAGATGCCATACGCAAAAACAAAATGGCCGTTTCCGCCGTCGCCCAAGGTGCGGTGGTAATCAAAAACCAAAAGGTTAAAAACGGCGTCTATAGTTGGCAAGTGACTTTGCCCTTGCTGGTTACCTACGCCAACCAACGTCAAACCGTTAATCAACCACTGACGCTTGATATGCTCATTGAACGCATGCCACCTTATATAGGCACACGTGGCGTGGCGATCACGCAATTTTTGACACATCCCAGGGTGATCAAGCAGAAAAAGCCACCGGCTTCTCCAGCAGCAGCTAAGGCTAGCTAAGCAACGCTAGCTGGGTGCCTAATCTCCTTTCCCAACGAAAGCGTTGGCCTAGAACTACCTTTTTCCCTGTCTTAAATAAAAAATAAATTAAAATTCAATTAGTTGAAAGAATAAGATCATCTTAATTTTGATTTTTATTCTGCCACCGGTATACTCGCGCCTCATGTATAGATATATAAAACAGATATATTTATAGCAAACCAGCTAACAAAAAATAACAATTTGATTATATTTAATATTTTGCAATAAGAGAAAGACTCATAGCCGTAGAAGCACAAGAAATGCCAAGCAGGACACATTGAGAGGACATACACTAATTCCACAATAAACAAACGAGGCCAACGAGTGAAAACTAAAAAAGCAAACTATCAAAACATTACATATTTTTTTGCAGCACTAGCATTAAGTCTTGGCAGCTGCTTCATAAGCCCATCAGTTGAAGCAGGACCTCTTTTTCAAATCCAGAAAATGCGGGTACATCACCTACATCCACATCATTCGAAGCCGCATGATTCGAAGCCACATCATTCGAAGCCGCATGATTCGAAGCCACATCATTCGAAGCCGCATCATTCGAAGCCGCATGATTCGAAGCCACATCATTCGAAGCCGCATCATTCACACCAACATCATTCGCACCAACACCCTGGGCGACACCATCATTGGCGACGACATCATCGCCAAGACGTGGCAATGGGAATAGCAGCCGCAGTGGTAGGCGTAGCCGCCATAGGGGCCATCGCCAGTGCCGCTTCTCAACCACCACCCACTGATGAGCGACAACCAATTCCAAATTGTCATTATTATGGGCCTCAAGGTGAATACGAGCCGTGCTATCAATAAGAAGCATACAGCACACATCCGTTAAAATTTAAATTAGAATAAACAGACTAACTCGTTGTTATTTTGTTAAGTATTGCTGATTTCAGCACTGCGTGAGTAAAATTTCAAAACCTACACCCTCTCTGCATGGCCACACCTTATTAGGCACATGCAGCATGTTATCACGCAATTTCTGCCCCATCCCAGAAGTGATCAAGCAGAAAAAGCCACCGGCTTCTCCCCCAGGGGAACTCAAAAGCAACTTAACAGACTGTTTTATTAATATTTTCATAATATTATAATGTAAAATTAATTTAATGGTTGAATTATTGATTAGGTTTGGTATACTCCTTCACCTACAGTTAACTTAACTATTAAATACAGTGAATCAATTGAATTGATACCAATGCAACGAAAATTAACTAACTTATTGATTTAAAACATATATTTTAAAATAGAGAGAGGAAAGTATAATGAAAAAAACACATATAATCAGCGCATTAGGCGCATTATCTTTGGCAGTAAGCGCTTCGGCGATAGCTGGTCATGCTTACGTAAGTGGCTTAGCCGGTTACGGTGGTGCACATGAGAGCTTGGCTTTCAAGGGCACAGATAAAATGATCGACAACCTGCAGCCTAATTACACGGTGCATACTAACGCCAATTGGCTCGCTACTGGCAAAGCCAAAAAAGGTGGTTTAGTCGAACGTTTAGCCGCCGGTTATCAGTTCAACCATTATTTTGGTTTGGAATTAGGTGCCACACACTACGCCAATACAACTATCGACCTGACTGGTGCAGGCCCGAACTCAGGTAAAGTTTACAAAAATAACAAGCCCTACAGCAAAGAGACTTACACGGGAAAATACACAGCTAATGGTTCAGTAAAACTGTCTACTTGGGTAGCTGATGCGCTAGCAAAAGTCACTGTTCCTTTTGGTGCGACCAATCTATACGGCTTTGCCAAAGGCGGTGTCGCTTATGTGAATGTGAAAGAAAGTGGCTCAATTACCACAACTCAATCTGGTAGTACGACGAAGAGTGGTACACATTTGGACAAAGTAAGCAGCGACACAGCAACTTCCATCAACCAAAAAATCCACGCCATTCGTCCAGAAGCGGCTGTTGGTTTGGGTTACAAAATCACACCACACGTGTCTACTGAGTTAACCGGTGATTATGTTTTTGGTTCTAAAAACAAAAGCATCCCTAACTTATACTACGTTGGTGTTGGTTTAAACTATAACTTCTAATTCCCTAGTAAACAGTAAGTTAAAAAAGGGCTTCATTTGAGGCCCTTTTTTTTGTCAACGCGTGACTCGATTCCCGGCTTTGTGTACCAACTCGCTTAGTTGTCACTCGCAATACAGCCCAGCTAACATCTTCCCCTCCCCCTTCTATTATTTAAAATTTTTATTAAAATATATATTGATTTTCCGTATATAAAATCCTCTATATCGAGACTGTTAATAATAACAGTGTATAAAATATTATACTAACCTATAATTCCTATAAAATCAGTATGATATATAACTTACACTTAGTGATTAATTATGTATATATGCATAACTCTGTAATTTAGCATTATAACTTATTGATTTAAAAAATATATATTAAAATAAAGAGAGGAAGAGTAAATGGAGAAAACACATATAATCATAATATTAGGCGCATTATCTTTGGTGGCAAGCGCTTCGGCGATAGCTGGTCATGCTTACGTAAGTGGCTTAGCCGGTTACGGTGGTGCACATGAGAGCTTGGCTTTCAAGGGCACAGATAAAATGATCGACAACCTGCAGCCTAATTACACGGTGCATACTAACGCCAATTGGCTCGCTACTGGCAAAGCCAAAAAAGGTGGTTTAGTCGAACGTTTAGCCGCCGGTTATCAGTTCAACCATTATTTTGGTTTGGAATTAGGTGCCACACACTACGCCAATACAACTATCGACCTGACTGGTGCAGGCCCAAACAACTTCAGCGTAATTTACCCCGAGGACGGGACTAGTAATTGGTACAGTGGAAAATACACTGCTACCGGTTCGATAAAATTATCTACTTGGGTAGTTGATGCTTTGGCAAAAGTGACCATACCGTTAGGTAGCAAAATGTACGCCTTTGGTAAAGCTGGTGTGGCTTATGTAAACGCTAAAGAAAGCGGCTCCGTAACGACAACACAATCAAGTCAACTTATTCCTAATGGAGGTCAATACGTTAAAGTAAATAATGACCCACACACAATCAACCAAAAAATCCACGCCATTCTTCCAGAAGCGGCTGTTGGGTTGGGTTACAAAATCACACCTAACGTATCTGCTGAGTTGACCGGTGATTATGTGTTTGGTAGTAACCTGTACTGGAACGCCCGCACAAGCGTCCCTGACTTATACTACGTTGGTGTTGGTTTAAACTATAACTTCTAATTCCCTAGTAAACAGTAAGTTAAAAAAGGGCTTCATTTGAGGCCCTTTTTTTCAATTTGAACTTTTTATGTGTTGAACTTGCCTCTATTTGCCTGACAGGCGCTGCAACACGCCCTGCAAATCCTCCGACAACGGCGCTTGCACATCAATGATTTTACCATCCGCCAAGCGACAATAAATCGCCTGCGCGTGCAAAAACAATCGCCGTAATCCCAATTTTTTCAACTGTTGATTAAATTCACGATCGCCGTATTTTTGATCACCTGCCAACGGATGGCCCAGATGCAAGGCGTGCACACGAATCTGATGCGTGCGTCCGGTTTTTGGATAAGCTGCCAACAAGGTAGCTTGCTCAAAAAATTGCAGCGGTTCAAACATGGTACTGGCAGACTTGCCCTCCTGTGAAACCTTAACCATGCGCTCACCACTTTGTAGAACATTTTTTTTTAAACTCACTTTAACGGTGACTCGCCCACCCTGCCAACGCCCTTTCACCAACAACAGATAACGCTTTTTCACTTGCCGAGATGCCAATAGCGCATGCAGCTCAACCAACACACGACGCTTTTTCGCAATTAACAAACAACCCGAAGTTTCTTTATCAAGACGATGAACCAGCTCTAAAAATTTGCATTTATCAAAGAGCACTCTAAGCCCCGAAATCAACCCACCGCGCAATCCAGTGCCCCCATGCACCGGCACACCGGATGGCTTGTTCATCACCAATAGTTGATCATCTTCATATAAGATGCTGTTTTTAAGTTGCACCATCACCGCCTTCACTGGAACCACTGATGGGGTTTTCGCAACCTGCCTAAGTGGCGGAATACGTACCACATCGCCCTCCTGCAGACGATAAGAGACGGCTCTACGGCCCTTGTTAACGCGCACCTCACCGCCTCGAACCGCTCTATAAATCCGTGACTTAGGCACCCCGTGCAAGTGGCGCATCAAAAAATTATCCAGACGCTGATCCGCTGAATCGGCATCGATTGTCACCTCTTTGGCCACCTGCTACATCCTCTTAATTAACTGATTTTGAAGCTATTTAAGCAAATCTCAGTTGCTGAGACAAGAAAAGACTGTTATAGTGCCAGCGTAATGAAAGGCTGCTTAGTGGCCTTGGGCTGATTGACAGATCCATCGATTGCAAACAGCTCCAATTGGTAGCTCAACAAACAGGAGCTACGAGCGAAATTAAAAACGAATTAGGGAATGTCAGCAACACGATAAGTTGAACCATTCCCAACTAGGCAAACTCAAAAGAATAATCTTTTGAGGCGTTGGCTGGGAAATAGCCCAGCGGCGAATTTGATTAACGTGTGCTTACGCGAAATGAATAAAGCGGGAATCCGCAAAAACGGGAAGACAATGAAATCAGCTCAGTTAACTAATCTTAACTTAACCTGTATTGTTAATAAAGTACCGTAAGCGCCTAAAAAAAGGTTAAAAAAATGAGTGAGATGTTGATTAACGCAACTCAAAGTAGCGAGTTGCGCGTTGCTATTGTTGAAAACGGTATTTTACAAAATCTCGATATTGAACGCTCAGGGGTAGAGCAAAAAAAATCCAATATCTACAAAGGTCGTATTTCCAGTATTGAACCCAGCTTAGGTGCCATATTCGTTGACTACGGTTGTGAACGCCATGGTTTTCTACCCTTGAAAGAAATCTCTAAAGAGTATTTCTTAAGCGAGCCAACAGATCCCAGCAATCCCGATATGCGCAAATTGCTTAAAACGGGACAAGAGTTGGTGATACAAGTTGAAAAAGAAGAACGCGGCAACAAGGGCGCGGCACTTACCACATTTATTAGCCTAGCCGGTGCCTACCTTGTCTTAATGCCCAATAGCCCAAAAGCCGGGGGTATTTCACGTCGTATCGAAGGGACAGAGCGCGATCAATTGCGTGATGCACTCAATCAACTAAAAGTACCCGAAGGTATGGGCCTGATCGTCAGAACCGCGGGCCTTGGCAAAGGCAAGGAAGAACTCGAATGGGATTTTAATATCCTCTTACAATATTGGGAAGCGGTTAAACAAGCCGCTATTGAAGGTCCCGCCCCCTATCTAATTCATCAGGAAGGCGATGCCATGATTCGCTCGATTCGTGAGAATTTGCGCCAAGAACCAACAGATCTCATTATTGATGATGCTGACTGCTACCAAAGCGCGCGTAACTATCTTGATCGTGTCAGACCAAATTTTTCCGACAAATTAAAACTTTACAGTGAAAAGTTACCTTTATTCAGTCAATGCCAAATTGAGCAACAAATTGAACGCGCCTACCAACGTGAAATTCGTTTACGTTCGGGTGGCTCCATCGTCATCGATCACACCGAAGCGTTGGTGAGCGTGGATATTAATTCAGCACGCGCAACTCGTGGTGGCAACATTGAAGAAACCGCTTTAAATATTAATTTAGAAGCCGCAGAAGAAATTGCGCGACAATTACGTATTCGAGATATTGGTGGTTTGATTGTTATCGACTTTATCGATATGTCACCATTGGCTAACCGCATGGCGGTGGAAAATTGCTTGCGTCAATCCTTACGCAAAGATCGTGCTCGCATTCAGATCGGGCGTATTTCACGTTTTGGTTTACTGGAAATGTCACGCCAACGTATTCGCTCTGCCCTCACGCGTTCTAACTTGGTCACCTGTCCACGTTGTAGTGGACAAGGCACCATTCGCAGTGTCGAGTCCTTGGCGCATTCGTTGGTACATTTAATTCAAGAACAAGCGGCAAAAGCCCCGCAGCAACATTTTCTGTTACAGTTACCGGTTGATGTAGCCACTTATATGCTCAACGAAAAGCGCGATGTGTTAAGTGAATTAGAACAACAAAACCACACCCGCGTCACCATTGTGGCTAATCCTGCCTTTGCCACGCCGCATTACCATCTAAAAGTTACCAAAGAAAGCGGTGATAAAGGCGGCGCTAGAACACCCAGTTATGAAATGACTTACACCCCAAAAATTGAAGCAGAGCATAAAAAAACACGCTCGCAAAAAACAGCGGTTGAACCTGCGGTTAAACAATACTTGCCGACTGAATCTGCAAAAAAAGCCAAAGCCTCGGGCGGAATACTCAAAAAAATAGCGCACCTATTATTTGGTGCTCCTACAAAAAAACCAGCACCAACAACGACGCAACGTCCAAGCAGAAATGCTGGCCAACAGACACAAAGACGCACACAACAATCTTCATCGCAACGTCGTTATTCTGGAAATCGAAATCGAAATCGAAATCAAAGCACTGGTAAAACAGGCACTGGAACTAATAGAAGAACCGGCAGCGGAACTAACACAAGAACCAACCCACGTAACTCATCTTCAACGAGCGGTTCAAGTTCAGGTCAACGCCGCCGACCCAGCAACAATCAACAGCGCAGTAATCAACAACGTAGCAATACCTCCGCGCAATCGAGACAACGTCAAAATCGTAACCCAAGATCACAACAAGGGTCTTCTGCTAATAGAAGAAACCCACAAACCAATGCTAATAAAACAGTTGAAAAGTCTTCTGCAACACCACCTATTGCAAAAGAATCACAAAAACCAGTTACCCCTCCGATAAAAGCAACTGAAAATACGACCGTTCAAAACGAAACTATTAAGCAACCCAGCCCCACGGCTTTTGCTAAAACGTTTGAGGTGCATTCCCATTTAACGCAAGAAACACCACAAAAAGCAACTGGGCCAGATAACACACTCAAACCCACTCAACCCGAACAAAAAACAGCACCAACAGCAAAACCCGCTGAACCTATGCAGAAAACTGAAACAGCACCAACCGCAAAACCGGCTGAGCCCATGCAAAAAACTGAAACAGCACCAACGGCAAAACCGGCTGAACCCATGCAGAAAACTGAAACAGCGCCAACAGCAAAACCGGCTGAACCTATGCAGAAAACTCAAACAGCGCCAACAGCAAAACCGGCTGAACCCATGCAGAAAACTGAAACAGCGCCAGCACCGAGAGATGCGCGTGCCACTGAAAAATCCAGTAATACACCGCCTGAAAACTCTAGCTCAGCCGATTCGCAAAAAGCCACACACGCTGAAATTGAGCATAGGCTCAAAAAAGAATTACAGCAACATACCACTAATAAGCAATCAAGTGATGAGGACAAAGAAACCAAAGAATAATAATCATTCTTTGGGTCTGTCTTTATGTTCCTGCTGCCATGCAATCATCTCCTCCCCCGCAAATCGGGGGAGAAAAAACACCTCATCTGCCACTAGGATTCTTCTGCGTTTAAAACACACCACTTAATTAACTCAACACTTAATCAACAGGCAGCAACAAATCATTTTCCAAGTGTTTAAAGTCCCAAAAATCTTTGTCCATCAATTGGCTTGGGTGCAAACTGGATAACGCGTGGAGTATATTGCTAGGAACCTTGGGATTTTCATCCGCCAGCTGCTGCAACAGTGTTTTCATGCGCCCACGCGCTAGATTCTCCTGTGAACCACATAAATTACAGGGAATAATGGGAAAAGCTTGTTGTCTGGCAAACGCAGCAATGTCTTTTTCCTGACAGTAAATTAACGGGCGGATGACAATATGACGCTTATTATCGCTCAATAATTTCGGTGGCATAGAACGAATTTGACCAGCGTAGAACATGGACATTAACAACGTTTCAATCAAATCATCCCGATGATGACCCAAAGCAATTTTATTAAAACCATGCTCCTCGGCATAACGATAGATATTTCCGCGACGCAGCCGTGAACACAGTGAACAATATGTCTTACCTTCCGGGATTTTTTCCTTAACCACCGAATAAGTATCACGTTTTAAGATCTCATAAGGGATATTTTGCGCCGCCAACCAGCTACGCATATGAGCGTCGTCCCAGCCAGGCTGCGATTGATCGAGAGTGAAGGAAAATAAATCAAAGGAATAATGCGATTTAACACGCAGCGCCTGCAGCACACGCAACAATGTATAAGAATCTTTGCCGCCCGACAAACACACCATCACGCGATCACCCTTTTGCAGCATATGGTAATCTGCCATCGCCTTGCTGGTGTAGTGCATTAATTTTTTGCCAATTTTAGAGTCCATCTTCCTCCTCACACCAATCAATCACTGACCCAGCAAAGAAAACGCATATTACCCCAAGTTGGCTCTCACATGCCATACAAAAAAACAGGTGCCACTGCATAAACAGCACCTGTTTGATTTAATCAACCAAGAATTTAACCTAATTTAACGCACCTGTTAATGTGACAATATCTGCTTGGGAAGTTGTAGCAAGCATTCAACGCAGCTCTTCGAGCAAACCCACGACCAACGCGTCTGCGTACAAAGTGAAAACCCCGACGATTATAAAAAGAACATCGCCATAAAGGCCTAACCACAACAGGTCTCTCACACTTGATGAAGCTACAGCTAGCTGGGCTGGCACTCTTGTTTTTGCACTTATTAAAAGAACGATTGATTGCCACTTGACGTGGGTTATTAACGTTGGCCAAGCTAGCTATTCCCCAGTATGGGTGACTCACACTACCGACGCCACCGACGTTAGAGACACTATCGGTGCTTTTACAGTGCCAAATGGCTGCAAAACTGGTCGCGCTCATGAATAATCCAGCAAAAGCCAATGCTCCAATTAATATTTTTCTTTTAACCTTTTGATTCTTCATTATATTTACCTCATGTGATTCATTGGTCCCAAATAAACCGGTTTTGATTGCCTAGTATAAGCAAGTTTGTGCAAAAGACCAGGTGAATGCCTCACTCCCCCAAGCAAACCGGCAATCATCCCAGTCTCTTGCTAACCTGTTATCAAAACGCAGGTCTTGATACCAAAGCACTTTGACATAGGCATGTAAAGCAACCGTGAATGGTGCAAGAAAAAGTGTAACAATGCTGTTACAAATACGCGGCTAACTGCGTGCGCACTGGCTCTGGCAAAGGCATAGATTGCTGCTTTTGATAATCAATCCAAACAATTTTTGCACCACCTTGCGCACAACAAACATCGGGCTTGTGCTGCAAGCTAATCGCATATTCAGTCGTAAAACTGGAATTGCCAATCTGCGCCAAAAACACTTTTACAGAAATATCACCCGGAAAAATAAGGGGTTTTAAAAAAGTAGCGCTGGTTTGCACCAACACGGGACCTTGATCTTGGAAGGGTTTAGCAAGACCGCTCGCCATAAACCAACTCATGCGCGCTTGCTCAAAATAGGTGAAGTATTTGGCATTATTAACATGCCCGAGCATATCAATATCGCCCCAACGCAAGGGGATAATTTCCGTGTGCACTAAAATAGGTTTTTCCATCATCCTCTCCCAAAAAACGCTCATCACCCCCTCCACAACCAACTTCTCATTTGCCAAGGTGATGGGTATAATCAATTGGAGCGTGTGCTTAAAGTCTCGACATGACGTTAGCAACACTCCCCAGAGCACTGATGCTCAGCTAGCATACTAAGGACGGTTTTCAGTGGCAAGTCAAATTAAGCAGCAATTGCATAAGCCATCCTTGTGGATCCTTATTTTCATGGTGTCAGTTGGACCGTTTGGTGACACCGAATATATCCCCTCCCTGCCGCACATCGCGCAAAGCTTTGGTGTCAGTTATGCGCTGGCGCAATACACGATGACGTCTTATTTAGCTGGTTATGCCATCTTTCAATTAATTTATGGTATCACCTCGGATCGCTTTGGTCGCAAACCGATGATGCTCATCGGCGCGGTGACTTTTGTGATCGGCTCGTTGATTTGTTATTTAAGCAGCAGCATCGAAATGCTTATTTTTGGACGTTTAATTCAAGGCATGGGTTCTTGTGCCGGTGCGATTTTGTCCTCTGCTTCAGTGCGTGACGCCTTTCCGGTTGCTCAGCGCAGCCAAATATACGCGCGCATTAATGCGGCTTTTGCCTTGGCACCCGGATTTGGTCCCATTATTGGTGGCTACGTGCACGACTGGTTTGGCTGGCATGCCAACTTTTTATTGTTGCTCATTTTATCGGGTTTATTGTTTGTTTGTGTTTGGTTTTTTTATCCAGAAACCAATCAAAACTTAAAACCGGATGCGCTAGGTTTTAAGAAAATTAAAAGTACCCATAAAAGCTTATTCGCCGACCCTTATTATTCCGCTTATTTATTGATAATGGGCATGTGCATTAGTGTGGTTTATTGCTGCTTGATAGAATCACCGGCTTTGGTCATTATTTTATTAAAATTAACCGCCAAAGATATCGCTTTTATTGCCATGGGGGTGATGTTTGGTTTTATGACCGGTTCCATTGTTTGTGCTCGATTAACACGAAAAGTACCGGACAATTACATTATCTGTATAGGCCTAGCCATTATGATGATCAGTTCAGCTGCTATGATAATCTTTGCCTTTACCCATTTCGTTACCTTAGCCAGCATGTTAATTCCGATCATCACTATTTTTGCTGGCATCGCTTTTATCAACCCCATTGTTACCGCCAATGCCCTGCTGCCGTTTCACACAATCACCGGCGCCGCTTCTGCTATGTTAGGCTTTAGCCAAATGGCTGTCGCTGCCCTGGCCACCGGTATGTTAGCTGTGTTTCGCGATAATAGTGCACGCAATATGCCAGTGACTTTTTCCATTTTAACCGTGATCGCCGCGCTGATTTTTATTTTGTTTATTTTATTGAGACCGGGGCGAAGACGGGTGATTGTTTGATTGCTGCATTTTTTAAAAAGCGGGGAGTATTGCATAACTCCCCTTTGGAACCCCCATCTATTTTAATGCCAGCAAAATTTATTTAAAAAACGCATCTAAACGCACGGACTCTTTTTTCCTTTTTTATTTTTCAAGCAGTATTGGTGATGTTTGTTTGAGCGCTGTGCGCGACAGGGATGTCGCGTTCAAGCCTACAGGGATGTATTTACGGCGTGCGAGAGAGAAAATATCATGAATGCTGCTGGCCCCATTAGTTGCTAGCCAATATAGCAAGCATATTATTGAGCACATGCTAACTTTTATGTAGGACTGAAAGTTTTTTGATTAGGCTATACGTTACAAATGCAGCATGTTTTGCCACGATAGCCGCTCTCTTCCTCGTATAAGGTGTTTTTTTATCTATATTGTCGCTGATCCCTCTAATTGAAATCATTGGCGTACGATATAACCAACAAGCATGAGCAACACCAATATCTTCCATTGCTAGAGCGTCAACGTTATTTCCAGTAAGCAGCCTATCAACCCCTTTATCAAAAGGAAAGTGTTGATCGGATGCAATAACTCCAAAATAAATTTTATACGGTAATGATTTTTGTATATTTTTTAGCGTTGAAATTAAGTACGGGCTAGATGGGTATATCAAGGGAGGTTTAATTTTCCTTATAGGATTTGGCCATAGTCCATCAAAACTCGGCCCATTTTTTGTGTATTGTCCAAAATTGACAGAGAATATCTTTGTGCTAACAACAATATCCCCGTAATTAATGTTTAGCTGTAGGCTTCCCCCTACTCCCGAAAAAATTACACTACTAGGATGAAATCGATTAATTAATATTGCTGTAACAATTCCTGAATTGATGCTTCCAAGGCCCGTATAAGTCGCTATGACCATTTTCTTCTCTATCTGACCCTCAGTGTAGGGTATTCCATGAAATTCACCCATAGTGTCCTGCTTGAGGTAATGGGTAATTGGAAGATATTCCATCCTCATGGAAGAAATTATTAGTATTGGAGCAGCTTTTACAAATTGGTTAAAACCAAAGAGCAAGGTGAGAATAGCAATAAAACGTAATAGATTTTTCATGTTTCTTTCTTCTTTTGAATATTAGAGGCTATCCGAAAAGTCCAGCTCTCCGCCAAAAAAACCAAATTAAAGTTTTGAAAAAATATTAATTTAAATAATTGTCACCATTTTACATGAAGAAACACTGTTTTTCTACTGCAGAACACGTAAATTAATAATAAATAGGCACACTGAAACCGTAAACCGACAAAGTATTGGTGAAAAAGAGCCATTTCTAACGTCGACAGATTTGATTCGCCATATAGCCAACTGCCCCACCATAAAAAATCGACCGATTCCATTTCATAATCACATTAAAATTATTAAAAACAAGATAATTCGGCCCACCGAATGGCATGACGATTCGTCCTTTTAAATGCCCTGATGGGTGAGACTGACCATCGCGCGGCGTGATTTGTACACCCAAACGTCGCCATTGCTCAACGCTCATAACAGCTTTTCTTTTCGATAAATTTTTATCAAAATCTACTGGCAAACGCACTTGCACACCCCACGGTTGCCCTGACTGCCAACCATTTTTCACCAGATAATTGGCAATCGATGCGAAGATATCACCGTAGGTTTTCCAAATATCTTTACGGCCATCACCATCGTAATCCACGGCATAATTAAACCAACTCGACGGTAAAAACTGCGATTGCCCGGAAGCACCGGCCCACTCGCCCTTTAGATTGTGATAATTGATATGACCATCATTGACGATGCGCAGAGCGAACAATAATTCTTTGCGAAAAAAAGCGCTGCGTCGACCGTCATAGGCCAACGTAGCCAACGATTGTATCACTGGAAAATTACCCATATAACGACCATAGCTGGATTCCAATCCCCAAAAAGTTACAATATAACAGGAGCTGACACCGTATTGTCGAGCGATTCTGTCAATTAAATGGCGGTGTTTTTTGTATTCTGAGCGACCCAAACGAATACGATAAGCCGTGACGCGAGTATTGCGATACTTTAAAAAAGTAAGCCGATGCTCGGGTTGTGTGCGATCATAATGCAGCACTCTTTTGGCTGGACGCATATTGCGAAAAATTGCATCAAATAAATTGGCACGAATACCTTGGGATACGGCTTCTTGTTTTAATTCCCCCACCCAAACTGACCAGGGTTGCTTATAGGCAAAGCTAGCGCTGGAAATCAAAGTGAAAAAACAAATAAGTAACAGTAGCAATTTTTTCATGGCGACACCTTATATGACAAAGCTTACACTCTGTTACTAAACATAGCACAGGGACCGAACAAAGTTTATCTTGTTTGGAGCGAATGACACATAACTATATGTTTTATATAGTTATGTGCCTTAAAAATTTGCTTGGCGCCAAAGACTTAGAACTGCGCTCCGGCAGAGAAAAAGAACCGTGAACCGTAGCCTTGATCAACGTCTGCTGAGACCATAATTGGCTTAGCCCATTGCAGCGTCAAAAATAAATATTTATTAAATAATATGCGGCTACCCACCCCAGCTGAAGAAGCTGAAGCTTTGGCTGGTTGGTCAACGGATGAAATATTCCAAACTTTTCCAATGTCATAAAAAGTATAAAGTTGCAGGCTTTTCATCGGTAAAGCCGACCAAGTCGGGGTGTAACGAAATTCTATTTTTCCCTCGACACCACGATCACCAATAATTTCGGCTGGATCAAAGGCATAACCGTAACTAGAACCACCAAAAGCAAACTGTTCCGAAGATAACAACGGTTGAAAGGCGTATTGTCCACTGGCTGCTATGAAAATAGAAAATTGCTTGGGTAAATATTGCAGGCGTGAAACCGTTAGATTTAATTTGGTAAAATCCGGCTTGCCATCCGCGCGTGATAAGTCAGTATCCCCTGCTTGTGAAGCATCCAATACATCCATACCTTGTGTACCACCAAACACAAGGGTATTAACACCGTAAAGATTATCGAGCAAATCAAAACTGCTTTGCAAAGTAACCGTACGAATTCTATCATTGTAAAGATTAGCGTCAACCATGTCGGATTGGCTATTAATATAATTAAAGCCTAAACTTAAATACAAATTCTTTTTGCGTGAACGGATCACCGGAAAAGAAAACTCGCCTCGAGCAGTGGTATTGACGCCTTTGATATTAAAGTCTGCCAACGAAGCGGCTGGTTCGGTATTGGTTCTTTCATAAGAAACCCAAACTCGCTGCCCATGATGCCCCACCAATTGATCATGATCAGCTTGCACAAACCATAAACGATGTTTATTGGTAATTACACCATTAACGCTCGTGCTATCACCACCTAATAAATTGTATACCGTTAGGCCAGCGCGATATTGTTGGCGCCCATAAAACTCAGTGCCTCGATTATCGGTACTGACATAACCAGAAAAACGCTTGGGCGTTACGATAAAAGTTAAATCAGCCGCACCCACAGTTTTAGACGGTTCCAACACACTGCGCACCTCTATTCCTGGAATATCATTAGCCAACAAAACATTACGCTCCAACACGGGAAAACGCAGCGGACGTGATTGTTGAATGTGTTTGCCGTAGGCCAGCAATAAACGCCACGCTGTTTGTGGATTGCCACGAATACTCACGTGCTTCACGTAACCCTCGACGACGCGTATATGCACTCTACCATGGCGTATATGCTGTGGCACCAAAATCGCGCGCGATAAAACATAACCGGCGTCGTGATATTTTTTGGTAATGGCATAAGTCACTTTTTGCAGATCTAGCAAACTAATGGTTTTACCTAAATAAGCTCGATACAACGGCAATATTTGCGCTTGTGTGTAGATGGTCATTCCGGTGATACGAATGCCATTGAAGTGAAATTTAATTTTAGCCGCCTTCGCCGAAAAATGTGGCGCACGCGCTTGCGGCATACGAATGATTTGACCCTTACTGGGCTTGCTCAAGGTTGGTGTTTGACTTAATTCTCGACTAATTTGTCCTGGGTCAATACGCGACAATGAGGCAGGTGGAATAACCTGTGCTAATGCCTTTTGCGTAAACACAAAACTAAACAGAAATCCTAAAAGACCAATAAAAACTATCCTTCGCATCAT
The DNA here is from genome assembly GCA_964527645.1 of uncultured Legionellales bacterium. Classification (GTDB taxonomy): domain Bacteria; phylum Pseudomonadota; class Gammaproteobacteria; order CAZGQK01; family CAZGQK01; genus CAZGQK01. The sequence continues at coordinate 30,966 of CAZGQK010000014.1, forward strand.
TTATCCTCACTCCCTTGAGACTTTGCTGTGTAATTAAAACATTATTGTACAATAAATTACAGAGCCCTAGTATAATGCATTTTGTTAATCAGGTCATCCACCACTGCTTCGCAATTGGCGGAGAGGGCGGGATTCGAACCCGCGTGGGCTGACGCCCCAACCGATTTCGAATCGGTGCCGTTATGACCGCTTCGGTACCTCTCCTATTTTATTGCCTGAATCCCCCCGTAGAAGCTGGCTAATCAAGCGCTTCATTTGCAGCCTCCGTTGCTATGCCTAGTCGTTCGGCAATCTCTTGATAAGCATCTACCACACCGCCTAAATCTTGACGAAAGCGATCTTTATCCAAGGAGCGCATGGTTTTTTTATCCCAAATACGGCAAGAATCTGGGCTAATTTCATCACCTAGTATGATTTGGTCTTGGTAAAGCCCAAACTCAAATTTGGCATCCACCAAGATTAAATCCGCCTTGAGAAATAACGCCTGCAATAAGGCATTAATTTGCAACGTGAGCTGACGCATTTGCGTTAATTGCGCTAAAGTTGCCCAACCAAAACACAAAGCATGTTCGCTAGTCACTAAGGGATCATGTAATTCATCATCTTTCAAAAAAAGCTCAAACAACGGTGGCGTTAAAACACGCTTTTCTGCTACTCCCAATCGTCGACATAAACTACCCGCCGCAATATTACGCACCACACACTCCAAGGGAATCATTTGTAAACGCCGCACCAAGGAACTAGTCGGTGATAGAGATTGCAGCCAATGCGTAGCGATACCCTGCTCGGCCAAATACGCCATGAAAAAATTACTTAAAGCATGGTTCACCCTGCCCTTATCAGCAAGCGCCTCTTTTTTAGCACCATCAAAAGCCGTGGTATCATCACGAAATTCGGCAATTAACAAATCCGCATCATCGGTAGCATACAAAGATTTTGCTTTACCCGCATAACATAACTTGCGTTTTTCATAAGTCATAGCGCTTTTCCTTTATTTTTATAATTCCTGGATCCCCCGCCTTCGCGGAGGATGACGGTGCAGCGTGGATCCCGCATCAAGTGGCCAATAACAGGTACATTGGTCCGGCAATGGCCACATCGTATTTTACGTTTTCTTTTTACTTTTCATCTGTTGCTGATAGCCCCAAACTTTGCTACCCGGTGGCAACAGCGAAGGTGAAACATTATTCGCCGCGCTAACCGCCGGCACCGTATAAAAGGTTTTAATCTTGCTCCCACTCATACCCGGCAACAAACGCATCGGCGGGATGCTTTGTGCATGCTTTAGGTAGAGATTTTTTTTTGTCGAATATTTAGACGATGAACAAGCCGCTAACAACAACACCAAACCAGCCATCAAACTCATTTTTAATAATTGCATTTTATTTTCCCCTTTTAAATAATATTTAGCTGGCGCAACGCGTCGCGCAGCTGATCATGATACGCTGGCGCCAATGCCGTTAATGGTAAACGAATACCACGATCAATACGCCCCATTTCTGCTAAAGCCCACTTAGCCGGAATAGGATTGGCTTCAACAAATAACTGCTCGTGCAGGGGCAATAATTTACCATCCAAACGCAAAGCCTCTGCGCGATCACCGGCCAAAGCCGCATCACACAACGCACGCATTTTTTGTGGCGCAACGTTAGCCGTAACAGAAATAACCCCTTTGCCACCTTCAAGCATAAATTCACAAGCGGTTTTGTCATCACCACTGAATAATTCCAGACCACAATCCAAATCCAGCAAGGCTTTTAATCGTGCCAGATCACCGGTTGCCTCTTTTAAGCCAATGATATTGCCACAAGCCGCCAAGGACTTCACTGTTTTCGGCAATAAATCACAGCTGGTGCGTGACGGCACATTGTACAAAATCAACGGCACTGCCACCGCATGCGCAATGGCTTGAAAATGTTGCAACAACCCCTGTTGGGTGGGTTTATTGTAATAAGGTGTCACCAGCAAACAGGCATCCGCACCCAGCTCCATCGCTTGCTGCGTTAAACGAATACTACTGGCTGTCGCATTGGTCCCGGTCCCCACGACCAAAGGTACCCGATTGTGAATTTGATCCACCGCCGCGGCGATAAGCTGTTCGCGTTCATCCGCTTCAATGGTCGCCGACTCGCCCGTAGTGCCCAGCACCACCAAACCCTGCGTGCCGTTGCTAAGGTGCCAATCAATAAGCATTTGAAATTTTGGTAGATCAATTTCGCCATTCATCAGCATCGGCGTCACAATCGCTACAAAACTGCCTTTAAACATCAACCGTCCTTATCAAATTGATAAACGCCAATTCTATGCTAAAGCCCACTTTTTTAAAACCTATTCTCGCAGAATTCTACTCTAAGCATCTAGCAAAAAAAATCGCCCACAAAAGCGGTTAGCCCACCTCTTGTTTGGCTTGATCCCACAAACGGTTAAGATCCTGCAAATCCAAATCAGATAATGTTTTATCTTCTTTCTTTGATAAAAGTTCCATCTGCTTGAAACGATTAGAAAATTTCTCGTTAGTCTTGCGTAGTGCCAACTCCGCATCGCTGCCCATATGCCGGGATAAATTTACGCAAGTAAATAAAATATCGCCCAACTCCGCCATGGCCCCCTTTTCATCGTTAGCGGCCAAACTTTGTTCAAATTCTTCTAACTCTTCGCGCAACTTATTAGCAGCCCCTTGAGGATCCGCCCAGTCAAAACCAACACGCGCAGCACGAATTTGCAACTTTGCTGCCCGCATCAAAGCTGGCATTGCTTCAGGGACATCCATCAAGCTTTGCGATTGATTGTTTTGGCGACGCTGCTGCTGTTTCTGCGCTTGCCAATGTTGTTGCGCCTCTTTGGCATTACGCGCACTGGGTGAGCGACGCACACGGTGCTTTTGCAACGCGCTTTTGAACACATCTGCTAGAGAAAATTCGTCTTTTCTTTTAGCTAATTGTGCGTAAATAACGATATGATACAACAAGTCCCCTAATTCACTGCACAACTCTGGCATATCCTCTTTTTCAACGGCCTCGAGCAATTCATAGGCTTCTTCAATGGTGTAAGGCGCCATTGTTTTAAAGTTTTGATCCAATAACCACTTGCATCCACTTGAATTATCAAATGATTTATCTATTTCCTCATATAACTCATTAGATATATTAGATATTTCATTGTAATCAGTCATTTTTTCTCCAATTATCATTTTTAGTAAACCTAATTCTTTACATTTTATAAAAATTACAAGAGGTTGATAATTATCAATTTATTTAAAGTTAAAGTATAACTTGAAGTAGTAGCCATCCCCACCTATAGTTACCCCAGAGGCACCTGGCTTTGCCCTATGTTAATGCACGATCCCCCTCTTCTTGGACCGTACTAACAAAGCTGGGGGCCTCCTTTGTTTTGCTAACCTTACCGCGCTTTGACATCGATGTTAAGGGTCTCACACATTGGCAGTGCGAAACTTCTGCAACCCTGTTAACATTATTTTTTTCAAACAAAAAAATAGCGAAGTAGCACACTATGGAATGGTCAATTATTATACTCGTTGCAATCCTCTGTCATCTAATTGTCGCTCTTTGGTTGTACTCAAAACAACAACAAGAATTGTTACGCTTGCAAGAACGCCTGTTGCATTTGAGTGGCGATCGCGAAAGCATGCAACAATTGCTCAAACAACAGCAACAAGAACAACAAGAACAACGCACACGTTTTGATCAACATCAAATTAAAAGTCTCAAACTCATTCAAGACAGTCTGCAGCAAGCGGTGCAAACCTTAAAAAACGAAGTCAATACCGCCCTTACCCAGCATGGCCAGGGGCTGAACAAAGAAGTACAAAAATTGACCCAAACTACGCAAGAACGCTTAGGCCAAATTAGCCAAGAAGTGGATCGTCGCTTAAATGTTGGCTTTGAAAAATCGCAAGCTACTTTTATCGATGTCGTCAAACGCTTAGCCATCATTGACCAAGCACAAAAAAAAATCACCGAGCTTTCCTCCAACGTCGTCAGCCTACAAGCCTTGCTCAATGATAAACGCGCGCGCGGCGCCTTTGGCGAAGTGCAATTGGCCACGCTAATTCGCAACGTCATCCCGGAATCACATTTTTCCTTGCAACACACCTTAAGCAACGGCAAGCGCGTGGACTGCCTATTATTTTTACCGGAACCGACCGGCAACATTGCCGTAGATGCCAAATTTCCTTTAGAAACCTACCGACAATTAATGGAACTAACACCACAAGACGCACAGCGCAGCGCACTGGAGCAACAATTTCGCCAAGATATTAAAAAACACATACAAGATGTCGCTGACAAATACTTAATCGCCAATGAAACAGCCAGCATAGCCATTTTGTTTATCCCAGCAGAAGCTATTTTTGCCGAAATACATGCCCACTACCCCGATTTGGTCAGCTTGGCACAACGCCTACGCATCTGCCTAACCTCACCAACCACGTTGGTGGCTATCTTAAACACCATGCGCGCGGTATTAAAAGACGCACAAACACGCGAACAAGTTGACGTGATCCAAAAACACTTGATCGCATTGAGCAAAGATTTTAGCCGTTTTCAAGAGCGCATGGATAAATTAAAAACCCACATTGCCCAAGCCAATGACGACGTGGAAAAAGTCCACATTTCTTCACAAAAAATCAGCGGACGTTTTAACAAAATCGAACAAGTCGAACTCGGCGAAAGCTCTAACGATACGTTGTTGGAACCAGCGGAAGATTAATTGGCTTCTGACAAGGCAACTATCTTACAAAAACAATAATTAAAAACCGATCGGTACAAACATAGCGGTTAGGTAAATGGCAATCGCCATGGCAACAAAACTCGCACCGGCATATAAGATTTGTTTCGCCAAACTGATAGCACCCATTTGATGGTGCTCACCACCCTGTTCATCATGGCCCTTCGCACTTGGCTCATGAGCCATATGAGCATGTTGATGTGCTGCGTGCGTCATATCCGCCTGCGTTTTTGCACTGTCTTCCGCCACTGTCATACAACCGTGCTTTAAATTGTTTTTGACTAAATAATAATTGATAGGATAGGCGGTTAAGCAACCCACACAAGTTGCCATGCCCATTCTAAACCAAAATGAGGCGTGCAAAGGATCGCCAGAAGCTGGCATAAAATGCATTAAAATAACCATGGTGGGGATCATGCCAAACATCACTAAATTCATAGAAACCATTTCTGAAAAAAATGTTTTAATTAATGCTTGCCAATAATTAGCATACATATTTTTCATCATCCCTGCCTGAAAAATAAACCAGCCAAAAATAAAAGCACTAATATACTCGATCAGAATTTCTGTGCCATTAGTAATTGAAAAAAAAGAAAGCGCAATCGCCGCCAGCACAATTCCGCTGGCATCACCAGCAACGCAATGAACCTCCGAATTAACCGCCTGCTTCCACAATGCTTTAACGGTGATATCATGCAACCCTTTGGCAGGACTTCTGCAAGCAAGCAAATAGGCAAACAAACCAAATACGCTGGTATAAAGCGTAACTAAACACCAACCCAATTTCTGCACCCATAAAATAGGCTGGTGCCTTAAATCAAAAAGTAGAAAAATTAGCGATAGGCCTAAGAACAAAAACCAAGCCAACATAAATCCCTGCAACATGCGGTTCTCCCTCACCAACTGTGTTTGGCAACAGTAATAGTCTACCATAAATGATAACAAATTAGCTGTTACTGGATCTACCCCAGGAGGGCTCAGGCCGCGATCAAGTGCGGGATGACGGTAGAAGGTAAATACCGGAATCAAGTGGCGGGATAACGATCCCGGGTGAATCATGAATCAATTCGTCATCCCGTGGTTTAGCCACGGGATCCAGTTATCAAATCAATAATCTGAAGATTACAAAACACTACTGCGCTAGCAGTTTTTGCAACTCACCTTTTTCAAAAAGTTCCGTGACAATATCACAGCCACCAACAAATTCACCGTTAATATATAACTGCGGAATAGTCGGCCAATTGGCGTAATCTTTAATGCCTTGGCGAATTTCTGGATCTTCCAGCACATTAACACTATTAAATTCAACACCGCAGCTTTGTAACATATGGCTGACTTTCGCTGAAAAACCACATTGTGGAAAATCTGGCGTGCCCTTCATATAAAGCATTATTTTATGATCTTTAACTTGTTGTGCAATTTTCTCTTGCGTATTCATTGTTCCCCCTGTGCTTCGGTTGGTGTTAAAGCGCGAATGGATAGCGCATGAATATCCGCCTGCATACGATCACCCAGTGCCTCATAAACGCGTCGATGACGTGCCAGCAAGCTCAAACCTGCAAACGCCGAACTAATCACGACAGCCTCATAATGGCGCCCATCAGAGCTCACCGTTACTTCGACATCGGTTAAACTGGCTTTAATACAAGCCTCTACTTCTGCAATACTGATCATGTTATTCGCTCACTTTAGATAAGATAAATTTTCTAACATCCTGAAAAATATGGATTATAGCAAAATAATTTCTCGCTGCAAAGCGCTGCCATAAAGCAAATTTCGCCCTTTTGCTCACCAGCAGATTACACTATAATGCTCCTCTCGCAAACCGCTTAAGGAAGGGAGCTAAACATGACATTTGTGGTGACCGATAAATGCATTCGCTGCAAATATACAGACTGTGTCGAAGTCTGCCCCGTTGACTGCTTTCATGAAGGGCCTAATTTTTTAGTTATCGATCCCGAAGAATGTATCGACTGCAATTTGTGTGTACCCGAATGTCCCATCGAAGCGATTTTTGCCGAAGATGATCTACCAGAAGATCAACAAAACTTTATCCAGATCAACGCCGAACTTTCACAACAATGGCCGGTGCTCACCACCATGAAACCTGCCCCTGCCGATGCGGATGATTGGAAAGAAGTAAAAGGTAAATTAAAATATTTAGAGCGGGAATGGGATAACAACAGCTAAGCTCAGATTGTTTCCTTGTTCATATCACCTGAATCAATCATATTCACTTAACTCACAAAAACTCAGTACAACTCACTGCTTAACTGTTAATAAGTTAATTGTGATAAATTCATAAATTCCAACAGTTGCATGTGTTTAATAACATAGGTTAGACGTGCTATTATATCTATTTTACCGCCTAAGCGAGGCAACCATGACAGATAAAGACCAGTCAGATCGCCTAATATCACATGCCATTACACAGACTGACCTTAGTTCGGCTGTTAACAAAATAAAACAACGTATTGAAAATGCTGGTGATCTTGAACATGTTAGTGTAGCAGAACAATTGGCTATATTAACGCAGCTTACACAGTTTGATTTTGGTCGTTTTTTATTAATGAATAGCGGCATTAATGGCTATTGGACACATTATATGTTGACGCATCCGTGGTTTGGTCGGAAAAGTGGTCAAAATAATGCAGGTCAAGCTTTTAGTTCATTAGAAACTTTTTTATTAGATCGCGCCCCTACTATGCTCGCCACGCAACAGCGCTTTGATATTTTTTTACATGAGAACCAAAAAGCCGTGACAAATAATGCCGCGCTCGCCTGTATTCCTTGCGGACTTATGGGCGAATTACTCTATTTAAATTTTGCTGGTATTGATAATATTTCATTAACAGGTATTGATTTAGATGATGCCACGCTCAATGAAGCGGCATTGTTAGCCGACAAACAAAACCTTTCAAACTGGACCGATTTCAAACAGGCAGACGCATGGCATTTAGATGTCAGCGACACCTACGATTTAATTTCTAGTAATGGACTCAATATATATGAGCCTAACGATGATAAGGTTGAAGCATTATACCGTCAGTATTATCTAGCTTTAAAGCCTGGTGGCACGCTCGTCACAAGTATTCTTACGCCACCACCCAGTGAGAATGACGCGGGTGAATGGCTAATGGATAAAATCAATCAAAGTGATCTAATGCTGCAAAAAACATTGTTTGTTGACGTGCTAAATGTAAAATGGCAATGTTATCGATCGAGTAAGCAAACAGCATTACAGCTTGAAAATTCTGGATTTAATGAAATTAAATTTCTCTACGACCAGGCGCAACTGTTTCCAACAGTTACTGCTGTTAAATAACAAACTTCAACAAAATAGTGTTATGGTAAATCGCAAGTAAATCCGGGGTTTTCCCCTTATAAACCCCCTCCCTTCGCCATCAAGAAATGCCAAAGGTGACTTTTAAAGCCTGATAATATCGCTGCCATTGCTGCGACACCAGTGCCTTGGCGCGCGGATTATTAAACGCTTGCACACGCTTTTGATTACCTAAATAGTGAAAAGCAATTAAATCTTTGGGAAAAGCCACTTGCATTTCTTTCACATTTTTTAATGTATCGTCAATAAAAAAGATATAACGCGGCGGATGGCTCTGGCGAATATAATGCAAATAATCACGCAAAACTTGTGCCTTGTTTTGTCCGGCTGCCAACATGATCCCCTGCTGATAGCAAATGGGACGTTTATAGCCAGCTAGCTTTGCCGTCAAATCATTAATCGGCATAGCATAACCACCTTTCGGACCGACAGCCGTTGATAAAAAATTTAAATTATGCCGAGAAAATTCAACTTCTGAAAGGCTAAGCAAATCACAGGAGCGCTCAGTTAACACCATCGCGTGATACTTTTTTAGCAAGTGCTGTAAATACAAAGGCTCCACCTTGGGCTCAACAAAAGCAGTGCGCGTCGCGCTTAAAATTAGCCTATTGTCATCGAGCAATTGCGGAAAACTCGGCGCAATGGCTTGCTTCGGCAAAGGTTTTTGTTGCAATAAGTTCTCTTGCCAGGCAAACCATTCAGGTGAGCCTAAATATTGATGCATGCGCAGCAAGGTATTATCCAAATCAAACACCAATAAAATCTGTTGTGCTGGCAGATGGTATTTTCGCTGTATGGCCTGTAACTTTGTATAAAACTGCTTATAAGAATGAATAGTATACTGCTTGCTAACAAAATCTGCTGTTTTTTTCGTGGCTGCTAATAAATTCGTACTCAATAAAATAGTGACACTAGCCGCTAAAAATATTATTATTTTCCTCACTTTTCTCTCCACTCATTCATAATTAATGTAAAAACCAAGCATATACCAAACAATTGACTACACCTAAAGGAATACCAACTCGCGCAAACTGCCAAAAACTAAAACCACGATCGCCACGCTTTTCCGCATTTTGCACAATGATAATATTACTCGCCGCCCCGATCAACAAAAAATTTCCCGCCAGGGTACTCCCTGCCGCTAAGGCTAGCAGTTGTGGCGTGCCGGCGCCATGGTGTAATAATACCGGTAAATACAATGCCACCAATGGTACATTAGAAATCAATTGGCTCAATATCACACTAACGGCAAAAATAACCGATATCGACAACCAATCATGATGACCAAACAAGGCATGCTGCAACCAAGCAGTTTGCCAAACGCTTTTCATCAGCACAAACATGGCGACAAAGAAAATCAATGTGCCCCAATCAATATTGCCTAACATTTGCCAGCGCTTGCGGTGCAATAACACCAACGGCAGCGCAGACAACAAAGCCATCCAAGCAAAGCCTAAATCCCACGCTAAAATGCCTAGGCTGGCTAAAATTTTGCAAAAAATTAACAACACAAATAGCGCCAAACTCCAGCGCGCCAAACGCGCTAATTTTGCATCTGCGAGCGCAACAGGCGCCACACGAATCGGCAATGCCAATTGATGGCGATAACACCAAGCAATCCATCCATACGCAATAGCTAAGTTTAATAAGGTCGGCAGCGCCAAATGCGCGAAAAAACTTAGAAAAGGCGCATGCATACCTGCTTGTGATGCAATTAATAGATTTTGTGGATTGCCAATCGGACTCATCACGCTACCAATAGTAATGGCAAACGCTAAAGCCAACAATAACGGCGTCACCGGCATACCAGCTGCGCGCGCAATCAGCAACAACAAGGGTGTTGCCATAATCGCCACGGTATCGTTCATTAACAACGCTGATAACAAACCCATCAAAAAAATCAAACCCGCCAACAGCTGACGCAAGTTTTTAACCCGCCGCAGCAAGCGATCACTCCATTGCATTAATACGCCACTTAACTCCAGCGCATAACCTAAAATAAAAACGCTCAACAAATACCCCATCACATTCCAGCTAATCGCGTTATAGGCTTGCGAAAAGCTGATTTGGCCGCTCAAAAGCACCACCAACGCACCAGCCAGCATAATGCCCCAGATAGGCAACCGCACAGGAAAACATTGACGCAGCGCAATGGTGATCAGTACACCGGCTAACGTAATCAGGGTAATCATGGCGATATCTTAGAGTAAACGCAGTGGAAATAGTAGTGGCGTGTATTATTAGCACTTTGCTGCCATCACCTCTATAACAACACTCTGCTAGTCTTCAGAGATGATGAGTACCACCTCCGCCTGTGGATTGTGCAGCAGCATGAGATCTTTTCCGAAGCTCGTCTAATAGTGTAACCCACTCAATCAGTGTTAAACGTGCAACCCCCCGTGCTGTATTTTGATCGAGCAATTCCACTTCGCGAAGATCTTCAAGAACTCCATAACCCCTCATGAACCCTAAACACATAGTCAAAGTACGTTGATTTGACTTTGGACCATGCCCTAATCCAACCCCTCGCATCTCCAAATATTCTCTAACCACGTTATAAATGTCAAAAAGATTAGCCTCCTCAGGGCTGATGCCTCCCATCTCAGAAAAAAACTTTACCTTCAGCCCACCCCCGAGTCCTCGTAAACAGCACCCTCCGCTTCTATCCGCCACATGTTTTTTCAACTCAGCAAGCTGCTACAAGCAAAGCTACCTGGTCACTGCCCACATCCTGACCTCTCTGTTTCAATACCCTGAAATCACTGATGGCCGTGGTTAAGTGTAAGAGCAGGTAAAAACATATTTTAATAGATCTACAATCGCCCAAGGACTTTTGAGAAAAGTTCTTTCCGTTGTAATCTTCTATCACTTTTGTGATTCCAGTCGGGCGCTCACAACCCCGATGATCTACTTCCCTATC
>CAZGQK010000015.1:0-41865 GCA_964527645.1 uncultured Legionellales bacterium
CGTTGTTTTTTAAAATACCGGAGCTTATTCAACATAAGTGAGGATTTTTAAAAAAAAACGCAACAAAGCCAGCAGAAAAAAGAAACATTTCTCAATCGAGATAGAGATCAGGGTATAAAGGAACCCCCGGCGTCAACGCATATTTATCAAAATCAGTCACACCCGCACTACGCAAAACCTCTTCGTCAAGAAGAAAGTTCCCGGTCGTTGCTTTGGCATCTTGAATGAGTATTTCATGCGCCGCATCACCAACAATAGTATCGTAACGCGAAGCTTTTAACATTTCGGGTGGAAAATGCACTTTAACCGCGGCAGTTGCAATTAATGTTTTTGGCCACAAAGAATTAATCCCTATCCCCTCTGCTTTAAATTCTTCAGCCATACCCAGGGTACACATGCTCATGCCATACTTTGTTATCGTGTATGGAAGTGCATCTTTAAACCATTTAGGTTTCATATTTAATGGTGGAGAAATAGTTAAAATATGTGGATTTTCAGCTTGCTGCAAATGCGGTACACAAGCGCGCGCAAAAGCAAACGAGGCACGTACATTCACACCCCACATCAAATCAAATCGCTTGACCGGCGTTGCCATCGTATTACTAATGCTAAGAGCACTGGCATTATTGACTAAAATATCAATGCCGCCGAATTTTTTCACGGTCGCTTTCACCACTGCTTCAATACCCGCATCATCACGAATATCCAATTGATAGGGCAATGCATGACCACCCAGTTTTTCAACCTCTTCGGCAACCGTATGAATGGTACCTTCCAGCCTGGGATGAGGTTCTGCGGTTTTACCAATAATGACGACGTTAGCACCGTCTTGTCCTGCACGTCGCGCTATCGCCGCACCCAAACCACGAGATGCACCCGTAATGATCAACGTCTTGCCTTTTAAGGTTGCCATGTTTTCTCCTAAATTATCTGAGTTGTTGCCAGCACAACCGTTTAATCAGTAACGGGGTGATTTGGCACTGATTGCCAGAGCGCGTTATCTTGACATACTCCGCCATTAATTGCGAATCAAGCTGATGATATCTTGCCAACACCTGCACGCGATAGCGCTCATTATCACAATCATCTTTAGTTAGCCGCTCAACTTGATAAGACAACACCACCGGGGAACGCGGCAATAATAGCTGATCATCCATGCCGCTTTGTTCGACAACTTGTAGCGCTGCAGAAGCTGCCGCAAAAGTCATCAGTTTAGTATGCCGATACATCTGAATACGCCGCTGCAAACTCTGTTGACGTAATCCAGAAAACACCAGCAAACTAATAACCCCTAAAAGCAATAAAGCCACTATCAATACCATACCCTGTTGTGAACGACAATATTTCATTGGCGTTCTCGCAAAGCAACATAAATAACCCAAGGTTGATAGCCATAACCATCCGGAGCCGAATGCCAATGATCATAAAAAAAGTATTTTCCTGAAGTTAATGAGAAAGGGTAATCTGATTTCAATAAAACATGGATAACCACACTTTTAACTGCCTGCCAATTAACAATTTGTTTAGCATTTAAATAACGTAAAACGCCATTTGCAGAAGCATCACTCACACCATATTCAACTTTCATATTAACCACATTGGCAATCAACTCTTGACGCTGGCCGTGCGCAGGCTTCATAAATAACGCTAAAATCAAGTGTCCTTGGCTATCACGGCGTGAGGTTTTGCCAATATAATAGGCCATTTTAATAAATTGCTGTTGTTGTTGATAATGCACACACTGTCCCACCACAAAAACATCACTACCTAATAATACCTGTGTATGCAAATAGGCCGGCACTTGATCGCTGTGATAACCTTGAATGGCTTGCTGCTGACTAACCGGAGATAAATTTTTATCGCACACAGCATAACCAGCCATGCGCAAACGAGCTGAAAAAAAATATTGCAAAAAATCTTCCTGCGCCTGCCAATTCGCCCAATTTTCTTGTAATTGATGATTACGCTGCACCACCAAATAGACTTTACTTAAAGCTAACATAATAACGGTCGACAAAATAATAGCACATAATATTTCTATAAGAGAAAATCCACGTTGCTGATAATCATCAAAGAGACGGGTATAATGATACATGTTTAACCCCATGATCCTTCCATTGTAAGTTAATTTGACAACGCAGCGCTTGGCAATGATAGCCTCCCTGCCCCCGTGGTAATAAATATCGATTATTCACATTCCATAATTGTTCTTCTCCATGCCAACGTTGCTGATCGGGATTAGCCTGTAGTCGTTCTAATAAATCAGCCATACGCGCTACTGCAATATGATGAAAGTAATCTTGCCGCGCCAACGTTATTTGCTTAAACTGCAAACTCAATAAAGCTAACAAGCCAAAACTGAGAATAGTCAATGCCAATAACACCTCAAATAAAGCCAGGCCCTTTTGTTTTCTCATTAATCCAATTCCTAAAACATCAACTTAATTTTAGATTTTTTAATGGCGTTATAAAACACCCGAAAGACTACCGTAATCGGGATTTGGCTAATCACCAATAACACCCTTTATCCAGCTACGCTTGTATGCTAGAATCCTCAGCCTGTTAATTGATTATTACTTGAGAACAACGCATGCATACAAGGCAACCCATTCGTTACAAAACGGCCAATAAGGTACGCTCAAAGTCGTGCACTCGGTTGCTCTTGCACACCTCTTAACGACGCTTCACTCTCAACCTGTATCTATTTTTTTATAACTTATTGATTTTTAAGTATTTATTATTGGAGCGTTAACATGTTAGAATTCAAACAAATCTCCTTACTCCGAGGAAGAAAGACCCTACTGGAAAACGCCAGTGCTAGGATTGAAAAGAACTATCGCGTTGGCTTGATTGGTCGTAACGGTGCCGGTAAATCCACATTGATGCAGTTGCTCATGGGTAAGCTACAAGAAGACGCCGGTGAAGTTAACCTCGAAGTGCCGCGCTCGGAAGTGGTCTATTTAGAACAAGAGCTACCGCAATGTGACAACAGCGCTATCGAATATGTCAAAAATGGCGACCACGCTTGGCACAAAATTCAAATAAAATTACAACTGGCAGAAGTTGAAAACGATGGCATTGCCATTGGTGAATGTCATGCACAATTACAAGACATTGATGGTTATACCATTGATTCCAGGGCTGGAAAAATATTACATGGCTTAGGCTTTAGCAACGAACAGTTAGCATTGCCTATTGCTACTTTTTCTGGTGGCTGGCAAATGCGCTTACAACTCGCCCGTGTATTAATCTCACGTGCCGAATTATTACTTTTAGATGAGCCCACCAATCACTTAGATATTGATGCCATTATCTGGTTGGAGCATTGGCTCAAACAGCAAAACAATACCCTGATTTTAATTTCGCATGATCGTGATTTTTTAGATCGTGTGTGCACGCAGACACTACATTTAGCACAACAAAAACTAAAGCTTTACCAGGGAAACTATTCATCCTTTGCCAAACAATTTGAATTACAAATTGAGCGAGAATCCCAGCAACAAGCCAAGATCCTTAAACAACGCGCCCACATGCAAAATTTTGTCGATCGTTTTCGTGCCAAAGCATCGAAAGCAAAACAAGCGCAAGGTCGCATGAAGGCTATCGAAAAGTTAACGCTCACACCAGGTTTGCAACGCGAAAATCCTTTTCACTTTAATTTTCTACCTTGCACTGAAACATCCAATCCTATGTTAAACACGCGCGGTGACATGGGTTATCCCAAAGCCACTATTTTAAATAGCGTATCCATGCGCATTGACTACGGAGATCGCATTGGTTTAATTGGGCGTAACGGTGAAGGAAAAACCACTTTAATGAAAACCCTAGCAGGGGAATTACCCATTATTAAGGGGGGCCTCACCTATCATACAAAAATTAATATTGCGTATTTTTCACAGCAGCAACTGGATAAGTTAGATCTCAACAATACGCCCATAGGTCACTTTTTAGCACTCGACCCCAAATTAAGCGACGGGGAAGCAAGACGATTCTTAGGCGGCTTTGCCTTTAGTGGTGATCGCGTTTTCGATAACATTAAAAACTTTTCCGGTGGCGAAAAAGCACGTTTGGCTTTAGCCTTGTTAATTTATCAACGGCCCAATTTATTGTTGCTGGATGAACCTACCAATCATTTGGACATCCAAATGCGCGAAGCACTCAGCATAGCGCTACAAGAATTTACCGGTACTGTAGTTTTAGTCTCCCATGATCGTCACTTTATGAGTAGTGTCGTCGATACGCTTTGGTGCGTTAGCAACGGAAAAGTCTCGCCATTTACCGGTGATTTAGACGAATACCAACGCATTGTGCTAACTGCTGAAGACCAGGTAGAAACGAATGAGCCCAGCAGCAGTGCGCCGGTTAAAAAAGCAAAACCGTCGAACAAAAAATTAAAAAAGTTGGAAACTAAGATTGCTAAGTTAAGCGAACAAGTCAAAGAATTAGAAGTTCAGTTAACCGATGACAACTTATACAAAGCAGACAATGCTGAGAAATTACACGATCTGGTTAGCGAACACGAAACATTAGCAGAAAAATTAAAATTAGCCGAAAAACAATGGCTGCAGCTAATGGATAATGACTAACGATAGAAAAAAATCGCCTGCAATCTGGATAAATAAATTACCCCGGAGCCCAACCCAAAACACGCACGACCTGTAAAATAATATTGGCGACCACCGCAGCCACCACATCATCTAAAACAACACCGAAACCACCGTGCACATGACGATCGATCCAACCAATGGGCCCCGGCTTCCAAATATCAAATAAACGAAACAAAATAAAACCTAACAATATATAATACCAAGTGGCTGGCAACGCTATCATTGTTACCAAAAAACCAATCACTTCATCCGATGCGGTAGCTGGATGATCGTGCGTAGCAAAATCACGATTGGTAATATGCGTAGCCCAACCTGCGAATATTATTAAAATTAAAGTAATAACAATATAGCCCGCGAGCGGCAGCTTCATTAACATAAAATAAAGGGGAATGGTTGCCGCTGTCGCATACGTGCCCGGCATCAACGGCATAGTGCCGACGCCACAAGCACAGGCTAAAAAATGAATAGGATTACGCCAAATGGAACGCAATCTTTGCTCTTCATACATACATCACCTCAAAAATGTTGCCACCCCGAATTTTCAAATAAAAGTTCTTCACCCTCTGCATCATAAACACTTATTTTATCACCCGCAATTATCTCACCAATGCAGGTCGCTTTATTTTTAAATCGTGCCAACAGTGTTGATTGCTTATCCTTCGGTAGTGTAAAACAAAGCTCATAATCCTCGCCACCGGTTAAAGCAAGATCAAGCCCGGATACCTCAGGTTTTTCTAGCAACTGTGATGCCAATGGAATGTCGACCGTATGTATACGTGCACCGACACCGCTAGCTGAAATTAAATGCATTAAATCTGCTAGTAGACCATCAGAAACATCGATAGCTGCAGAAGCAAGACCTCGCAACATTAAGCCCGCTTGAATGCGCGGCTGAGGACGATAAAAAGCTTGCAATAAATCTTCACTAACAGAGATTTTATCTTTTAACATTTGACAGGCCAGCGCAGCGCCACCTAACTCACCAGTAACATAAATTAAATCACCCACCTCTGCACCACTACGTAACAACGCACTCCCCGCAGGCACCCAGCCATTCACGACGGTAGTAATTGTTAATGGCCCAGAACTTATGTTGCCTCCTATTAAACTCACGTCATATTGTTGGGCTAATCGAAATATCTCTCGCGAAAAAGCAGCTATCCAATTTTCTTTTATCTGTGGTAACGTTAAACTTAATAAAAAATTATGTGGTTTCGCACCCATGGCAGCCAAATCACTCAAACCCACTGCCAATACTTTATAAGCAATATCTTCTGGTTTGGCATCTGTGAAAAAGTGCACATTCTCAACCAAACAATCGACTGAAGTCACCAGCTCGAAATCATTTTTAACAGCAATGACCGCTGCATCATCACCCACGCCACAACGTACTGAAGGAGGATATTCTCGCGGTGTGAAATATTGTTGTATTAAATCAAATTCATCCATTATTTTTCATCCACATAGGGATTTGCATCGCTCTTATAACGAATCAAAATTGGTACACCCACCAAATCAAAACGTTTGCGAAAAAAGCTCGCCAAATAACGTTGATAGGAACCCGGCAGCTTTTCAACTTGTTTACCATGAATGACGATCTTAAGTGGATTGCGACTACCCACGTGCGCATAGCGCAAACGAATGCGTCGCCCACCCACCAATGGCGGTTGATGTTGCTCAATGGCTCGCTCTAATGCTTGCGTAATTTGTCCTGTCGATAACTCACGGTTAAGACTATCATAGGCTTCAGCAATGGCGCCGTATAATTTACCCACTGCCGTACCGTGCAAGGCAGAAATAAAATAACGCCGCGCAAAACTTAAAAAAGGCAAGCGACGGTCAATTTCTTTTTTCATAAATTCACGTTGATCTTCCTCTAAATGATCCCATTTGTTCACCGCAAGCACAACCGCTTTACCACTTTCCAAAATTAAACCTATAATACGTAAATCTTGATCGGTAACATTTTCCTGACCGTTTAATAGCAATATCACTACATCCGCTTGCTCAATTGCCTGCAGCGCTTTAATTACGGAAAACTTTTCTGCTGCTTGTTTTATTTTACCGCGTCGGCGAATACCTGCTGTATCGATTAATGTATATTGTTGCCCGCGACGTTCAAAGGGAATAAAAATACTATCGCGCGTGGTACCCGCTTCCTCACTAACCACCACCCGCTCTTCACCCAATAAACGATTAATTAAAGTAGATTTGCCAACATTAGGGCGCCCAACAATAGCAATTTGAATGCCTTTAGATTCTGCCACAACCGGCGTTTCTACCTGGGGCAATAAACCGCGCAACGTGTTTTTAAACTCATTAAAACCACGACCTTGATTCGCAGCCACATATTGCGGATCCCCTAAACCCAATTCATAAAATTCAGCCCCCGCCACGGCTAAATTCACACCATCTATTTTATTCACCACCAATAAAACCGGCTTATTACAACGCCTAATTGCACTGGCAATTTCTTCATCCGCCGCTGTTAAACCCGCATGGGCATCGACGATAAATAACAAGTAATCCGCCTCTGCCATGGCCAGCTGCACTTGCTCACGGGTGATGATTTCCATCTTGGTTTCATCCGCCACCGCCAAGCCACCGGTATCAATCAATACACACTGCTGTTGTTCGTCTAAACTAACAACACCATATTGACGATCACGGGTAACGCCTGGCAGATCCGCCACCACAGCCTTTCGCGTTTGAGTCAGGCGATTAAATAACGTGGATTTTCCAACGTTAGGACGTCCAAGGATGGCAATAACGGGTAACATAGCTTTCTCTTTTTCATAACATAAGCGGCTATTCTAGCGTGTTCTCTCAAACATTGCATATAGCCATCAAATTATGACGGTACAAGACTGACAAAAAGGGGTCTTTTATGTGTAACACCTGAAAAAAAACGCCATCAAGAAGATGGCGCCGGGGGGAGAGGAAATCGGTAATTAACTGGATGCTTGAGCCTTTTGTAATTTAGCAAATTTTGCATCACTGTTGCTCTGTACTTGCTGAACCTGTTTTTGCAAATTCTTTATTTCTGCTTCTAGTTGTACTCGCAACGCTTGTATTTCTTTTTTAGTCACAGCCGCTTGCTTACTCAATTGCTTAGGTATTTGATTTTGCACATTTTGTATCTGAGACTGCATATGACCCACTATCTGTTGCGTACTATCAGCATAACTAACGGCACTTAGACCCAACAAAGCCAAACAAAAGATCAATCGACACTTCATAAATACTTTCCTATACAAACTGTTACTTTCATTTCAAAATATTATATAACTATTCTAACCTTCAAACCTTAAGGAAAGATTAAGTAAAGATTAAAAATCTATATGGATTTGAGACAATACCAACCCACAGCCCTAACACACCAGCAAAATCCCGGAACATCCGGATTTCCATCAAAGTTATTTACCTAACAAATTGATTTTTAATGATAAATTAATCAGTTGCAAATGATTATCATTTAAAATATGATGGATCCTTCCTAGCGCAAGACAGAGGAACCACGCAATGCAGGCCAAGGCCCTACCCCGTTCAAAGCGAATTTTGCTTTATCTCAGCATCATTGGCCCAGGTTTGGTCGTCATGTTGGCTGACACCGATGCCGGCAGTCTGATCAGCGCGGCACAAATGGGCGCACAGTTTGGCTATAAACTGCTATTACAAGCTTTCATCCTCATACCCATCCTTTATGTAGTACAAGAACTTACGGTACGTTTAGGCCTGGTCACCGGCATGGGACATGGCGAACTTATCAAAAAAGAATTTGGCCGCTTCTGGGCTTGGATCTCTGTGGGTACCCTGCTAATTACCTGTGTCGGCGCCATTATCACCGAAATGATTGGTCTCAACGGCATTGGTGCTTTATTTGGTATACCGTCCAGTGTAGTTATGACAATGACCATAGGATTCCTATTAGTTATTGCCTTAACCGGCACCTATAACTTTGTTGAACGTATTGCTATTGCCATTGGTTTATTTGAATTAGTCTTTTTATATATTGCTTGGAAGGCACACCCCAGCTTGCACGAAATGCTCAAAGGGATAAGCACGTTCCCCATTCACAACAAAAATTATCTTTATTTAACCGCTGCTAATATCGGTGCGGTCATTATGCCTTGGATGATTTTTTATCAACAATCGGCTGTTGTCGATAAAGGTTTAACCGTAAAATCTATGAAAATCTCACGCTGGGATACCAGTATTGGCGCCATTATCACACAATGCATTATGGCTGGCATTTTAATTGCCTGTGCGGCAACCATTGGCAAATCCAACCCCAACACCTCGTTAACCAGCGTACAGGAAATCAGCCACAGCTTAACACCTTTTTTAGGCAATCACGTTGGACGTCTCATTTTCGCTTTAGGCATGCTCGGTTGCTGCTGAGTTGCTATGATTGTAGTCACAGCCACCGCCGCTTGGGGATTAGGTGAGGTCATTGGTTATCGTCACTCCTTGTCTGACAAACCCACACAAGCACCTTGGTTTTACACTGTTTATGCACTGACTTTAATCGCTGGTGCTGTTTTGGTGTCTTCACATATTATCAATGTCATTAAATTAAATCTTGCGGTTGAAGTGATGAATGCCTTGCTGTTACCCATTGTATTGGGATTTTTATACTTATTAGCAATCAGAGCATTACCCGAACCTTACCGGCTCAAGGGCCCCTACGCCTGGCTTTGCGGCATCATTTTGTTTACCTCTGCGCTGGTCGGCGTGTTTGCGGGATTAAGCGGGAGCATTTAAAAGAGCTTTACATGCTCGCAATGTATAGGGATAATCAGTTTTTTTGCAGGAGAGCAGATATGCACATCAACCAACACGTTTGTCACAACCCGCTATTGGATCGTTGCAAACATTCTCTACTAAAAAACATAACGTTATTGTTACTTTTTAGTTTAAGTTTGGGTGCTATTTCACAAGTAAGCATCCCCCTGCTTCCGGTTCCCATCACCTTGCAAACAGCCGGTGTTATTGCCATCGGTGCCCTTTTAGGCCCACGTCTTGGCACACTCACCGTTGTTGCCTATCTGGTAGAAGGATTGCTTGGCCTGCCCATGTTTGCGAATGCGCAAGCGGGAATCGCTGTTCTGCTCGGACCCAGCGGTGGTTATTTGCTGGGATTTCTACCAGCCGCTTTCATCAGTGGCTACTGCCTACAACAGGGCTGGGCAAGAAATATCTTCTTGACATTACTAGCCGTCGCGCTTGCCGATATGGTAATTTTTGCCTGTGGCTTCATGGTATTAGCTAATTATACAGGTTGGCACCAAGCCTTTACCTATGGCACACAACCATTTTTACTCACGGAACCGATTAAACTCATCTTTGTTGCTTATTTAGGACAGAAATTTTGGCGTTGATTGATTCAGTAATTTGCAAAAACAAGATTAACAGCAGTTAAATTTCAAAAACGCTTCTCTAGAGCAGTGCTGTAATTCAATTTTATAAGCTAACTGCAATTAATCGTAGTTTTTCCTATAGCGAGCAAGCCACTAAAATTATTTAACGCAAGTCCTCATATCGATACGCCAACACACGCCCGTTATCAGCGAACACATAAATATTAGCCCCCACAATTAATGGCGCAGAGGTAATGGCCGCATTGGCAATATGTTGCTGAAATAATACATGCCCATCATTGGTCGCTAAAAAATAGAGATCCCCGCGTTTATCCCCCAGCAAAACAACAGAGCCGACTGCTGCCACACCACTTAATGGTTCATCTGACAAATTATTTTGTCGCCAAAACACACTGCCATCGTCTGCTGCAAAACTCCACACTCGCCCCTGCGTATCCGCGGCATACAAATAAGACTTGTGCAAAGCTAAATTAGCCAGCGTTGAAAAAGGATAACGCCACAATAGGCGACGTTTTTTTAATGCAATAGCAGCGATTTTACCACGATAGGTAGCCACGTATAAAACATTTTTGTGCCATAATGGCGTGCTATCAATATCAGCCATGTGTTGAATCAACGACGGCCCCTGGGGCAAGGCAAGTTGGTATTGCCACAATACCTTACCATTAGCCAAATTAAATGCCATCAACTTGCCACTAGCAAATCCAGCGATGAGTTTATTCTTAATCACCAGCGGAGCACTACTGAGTCGCCATACCACCGGCGGCGAGGCTTGACTAAAATTCCACAGCAAATGACCATAGTTTTGGGTAAAAGCAAATAAGCGGTCATCTAGCGTTTTGACAATAACACGATTATCAGTTAATACCGGTGGCGAAAAGATGCCGTTAGAAACTGTTTGCGTCCATAAAATCTTGCCCATTTTAGTTAAAGCAATTAATTTACCGCCACTGGTTCCTATAAATAGGGCTTGCGCGCCAACCACCACACCAGTACTCAATGCATAGCCTGTTTTAAGTCGCCAACGCGTTTTGCCTGTTTGCGCATTAAGCGCAAAAACATTCCCCCGGGCATCATCAATATATAATACGCCTTGCGCATAGGCTGGAGACAGTCGCAAATATTGCCCGGCGGTGCCGCTGCCTATTTGACGTGACCATAAAGGTTGAAAGTTAATTGGATTGGCCGTGTTTCCCATACTAATAGGCGCACCTTGACTACAGGCAGATAATAACAAAGCCAACACGACTAGTTTTATTGTGCGGGAAATTATCTGGGAATATTTCATGCCTATGGCTCTCTATTCAATTGCCTTAGTTAAGCCAGAAATGACAAAACAGAACCCGCCCGCTGTGCAGCGAAAACCCCGAGTTCACTCGTGGTGGTGTATGTTTAACCGCCAGGTACTGCTGTCTTTGACGACACTGACGGAACAACCCCGCCCGCTTGCGATAATTTCATATTTAAAAAGGGATCTGGCAGACCCATTTTTGCCAATGCTTGCGCCGCTTTTTGATAAAATTGCTTCGCCTGCTTTTTATCGCCTTTTTGCTGATAAATGTCACCCTTCACTTGATTTACCAACGGCCGATAAGTGCTGGCATTCTCTTTGTTTAAAATTTTCAAAGCAGCATCCGCTTTGTTTTGCGTCAATAAAATACGTGCAGCATTGATGCGAGAAATCTGTTGCAACGCAGACGGCTCACCTTTTTTAATAACCCACTGCAACGCAACCAAGGCTTTATCGTATTGCTTTTTTTCCACCCAAGAACGTGCCATTAACATTTGTGCTAAGCTGGCATAGGGCGTGCTAGCATAATGTTGGGTTAATTCGCCAGTTGCCGCCACTAACGCCGGATCATTCTTTTGCATATCGGCCACTAACACTTGCTCATAAACCATCGATGCTTGTCCGGATTTTTTCAATTGATCACGCTGATAATAGCGCCAACCATAACCAATCAATAAACCAGCAATAACCGCCAATAACAGAAATCGACCGTAATCTTTCCACCACTTTTTTATCATTTGAACTTGTTCAGCATCAGTTGTTGCGTTCACGGATTTATTCCTCCTGTAATAATTGTTCGCCAAGAAAGTTGATTAAGCCTTCTTGATTAAATGATTGTTGCTCGCCACTTTGCAAATCTTTTAGAGAAAATTTTTGCGCGGCCAATTCTTGTTCTCCCATAATTAGCGCCCATTTGGCACCACTTTTATCAGCACGTTTTAACTGCTTTTTAAAATCGCCCATATCGACATTACATAGCATGCGCAATAGCGGTAAAGAACTGCGCAAATCTTCCGCCAATAACAAACCTGCGGTTAAGGCAGCCTCGCCGACAAAAACACCATAGAGATGTGGTAATTTTCTTATTTTTTCCTGCGCCTGCATCAACACCACTAAACGTTCTAACCCCATAGCAAAACCAATAGCCGACGTTGCTTTACCACCCAGCTCTTCCACCAAAGAATCATAACGCCCACCAGCACAAACCGTACCTTGCGCCCCTAAAGAACCAGTTACCCATTCAAATACCGTAGAACAGTAATAATCCAGGCCTCTAACCAAATGCGGATTAATGCGATAAGCAATGTTAGCCTGGGTCAATAGTTGCTGTAATGTTGCAAAGTGTTTTTTAGAATCTTCGTCTAGATGATCAATGAGTTTAGGTGCCGCGTGAATTAAATCCTGCATGTCGGGATTTTTGCTATCTAAAATCCGCAAAGGATTGCTGGTTAAACGGCGCTGACTATCTGCGTCTAGTTGCTGTTGGTGCTGCTGAAAATAGTCAACTAATATCTCGCGATATTGCGCTCTTGCCGCCGCGGATCCTAAACTATTAATCTGCAATTCCAGCTGGTCTGCCAACCCTAGTTGCTGCCACAAACGCGCACTCAGCAAAATTAATTCCGCATCCACACCAGGACCAGCAATACCATAGGCCTCTACACCAAACTGATGGAACTGTCGATAACGACCTTTTTGCGGACGTTCGTGACGAAACATCGGACCCAAATACCACAAGCGCTGTTGTTGATTGTACAACAACCCGTTCTCGATGCCACAGCGCACACAACCCGCTGTTCCTTCCGGGCGCAAGGTTAAACTGTCACCATTACGATCGGCAAAAGTATACATTTCTTTTTCAACGATATCGGTAGCTTGACCAATAGTTCGCTGAAACAGGCCAGTAGATTCGATGATGGGAAAGCGCACCTCTTCATAACCATAAGCTGCCGCTAATTCGGCACACGCTTGCTCAAGTCGCTGCCAACAAGGAGTCGATTCTGGCAAGATATCGTTCATCCCGCGCACTGCTTGAATCTTTGTAGCCAATCCTATTCCCTCTTATTTGGAAGCTGCAGTTGCTGGCTGCGCGGATGCTTGTACCACATGCAACGGCACACTGACAGCAGACCAATGGGGAGCTGGCGTACTTTTAACAGCAGCAGAATTTTTCACACTGTTTTTTTGTACTACAGCGCTTGTTAATGGGTGATTTAGGTTGCCCTGATCACTTTGCCCAGTCCACCACAACACCACTAAGCCAACAAATAACAACGAAATGCCTAGCCCAATCCAAAAAAACAACCAACGCTTACGCCGACGAAATTGCGCCTCACGTCCCATGGTTGCCGTCACCGTTCCCTGACCATAAGTTCTCTGCTCCTGCCAGCCGAGCTGATCAAAGGCATCCAGTACCTTTTGCCAGGAAATCTCCAGCAAACGCGCATAGCTACGCAAATGGCCACGAATATAAATGAGAGCCACAACATGTGTGTAATCATCCTTTTCGATATCGATAATCCGCTGCGTACTCAAGCGCAAAGCTTTGGCAACCTCATTTTGTGTCATACCGCGGGCTTCACGAGCAAGGCGCAGCATCTGTCCTGGCGTGGTTCCCTGCTCCAAATCAACTTGTTCCGATTCAATCGCTTGCCCCATAACTCTACCTCGTCTTCTTCAATTCAGTTGCTGCTTAAAAAGCCAACCCTGTTACGGGCCAAACTACTGCATTATAACGGAGTTGATGACAGACCAGAAGGGGAAATCCAGGTAAAAAGCCCTGATAATAGATACGGGCTAGGAGCTAATCCTCAAGGAGTTATGTGATTGCCAACGGCGATTTTTTTGCATACAGATTTTAGCATTCTGCCTTAACCTCTCCACATCACCTGCAAGCGAGAACTCAACAGCCAGCTGAAACTGCTGTAACGCCAATTTAAAAAAATGATGACGGCACAAAAATACACCATAATTGTTATGACCAATAGCTACATGCGGGGCAATGGCCAACGCTTGATGATAATCCTGATTAGCGCGTGAAAAGAAACCCTGGCGATCAGCAAAATAAGCATTCGCCTCCCAAACCAAAGGATCTCGAGGTGCTTGTTGCAAAGCATAGGACAAGCTGTGCTCTGCAGCACGGAAATCATGCAATCTCAGGTAGTACAAACCTAACGTGGCATCCACTTGCGCACCGGCATCGTTGGCTAACAACGATGAAGATTGACAGCTGGTGAGTACTAGCAAACTGATCACCACAAATAAGACATAGCGCATGCAAGCATCATACTTGCCAAGCAATGCTAAAATACAGCCCGAAAAAACCCGGTATTAAAGTATGTCCCTAACAAACATTGCCAAACAGCGTGTAAAGACGATGAATAGTAGTAACGCACACCAACACCACAAACACCCAAGCCAACAAAACAAACCAGTGCGGCAGCAAAATCATCAACGCAAAGAAAATAAAAGCCTCAGCACGCTCCATTAAACCAACACTGTAATGAAAACTTTTTTCACTCTCATTTTTTTCAAATATACCCACCACCAAAAATGAACTGACACAAATTAAAATACTACCGAGCATACATAAACCCACAATAGCGCGAGAGGGCAAATCAATTGCCACCAACGCAAACACCACAAAAAATTCAACCAAACGATCCATGACGATATCGAATATGGCACCTTTCGCTGAAACCATTTGATTAGCACGCGCCAGGCTGCCATCCAATGTGTCTAAATAACCCGATAAACACAGCGCTATCACCGCGGCCCAAGGGTGGTGCAGAAAAATCAAGGCGGCCGCCAATAAGCCTGCCCAACAACCCAATAAGGTAACGTATAATGGATGGATAATAATAATTTTATTAAGCCGCAATATCACCGGATCAACCAAGTATTTTTGATAATAAGAGCGACAATAACTTTCTATCATAGTCTCTTCCTCATAATTTAATTTTTAAAATACCGATAGATAACCGGTAGCAAAGCAAAAATACCAAGCGCTAATAATGAAAAGAATATCTGCGGCTGAAAAATAATATTATAATTTAATGTGTTATTTTGGGTCAGCACTGTGTTAAGACGATGCCCGGCATTCACATAAATCAATACGCCAGGCATAATACCAAAAAAAGTTGTCAGCAGAAATTTTACAAAGGATGGGCATAACAAGCCCGTCACAATATTAACCGCCCCAAATGGAAATATTGGTACCAAGCGCAAAAACAATAAATATCCCACCGAATTTTTCTGAAACTCGGCTTGCACCTTCCCTATCCATGATTGTACCCGCACCGTTGAAGCTAACCATTTTCCCAAAGTAGTGCGCACAATGAGAAATAAAAAAACAGCGCCCAGAGTTGCACTGAACAGCACGGCAAAAAATGCCGGCACAAGACCCAATAAATACCCGCCCGCTATACTCAAAAAAAGCGGCCCCGGCACCGACAACACCACTACGCAAACATAAATAATAAAAAACAACAGCAAGGCGTAAAAAAAATGCTGGTTTACCCAGGTTTTTAACAACAAGTGATGGGGCATTAGATAAGAAAAACTTAAGAGCTGTTGCCCTCCCAAACTAAAGAAAACAACAAAGCCAATTAATACCGCAACCAACAAACTCCATTTAATCACCACGGCAGCTTTCAAACCACATACTCCTTTGTGTAAGCTTAGCTATCTTCCCTCATGGGAATTAATACGCCCGTGCGTTGCCACCGCGCATGTCGACCAGTCCGATCCTTAAATTTTCCGGCCAGCTGACCACAGGCGGCATCCACGTCATTCCCACGCGTTCTACGCACCCGTGTGTCCAACCCGGCCTGCATTAAATAATTTTGAAAGGCCGTAATCGCTGCCGGCGACGAACAACGATAGTTTGTTCCTGGAAAAATATTAAAAGGGATTAAATTTATTTTACACGGAACATCCGCCACCAAATCTGCCAACTCTTTTGCCTGCTCGAGTGAATCATTAATATTTTCCAACATCACATACTCAAAAACGACTTTGCGTTTTTTTTCCTTGGCATAATACTCACGACAACACGCCATTAAGGCTTGTAGAGGATACTTTTTATTAAGTGGCAACAACTGTGAACGTAACGCATCATTGGGCGCATGCAAGGAAACTGCTAGTGAGACCGGCGAATCTTTTTTTAATTGCGCTATCTGTGGAACCAAACCTGAAGTACTCAAGGTGACGCGATACTTAGACAAACCATACGCTAAATCATTCACCATCAACGCCATCGCGTCGACCACTGGCTGGTAATTTAATAATGGCTCACCCATACCCATCATCACCACATTAGTAATTTTATGTTTACTCATGCGTAATTGCTGTTTAGCAATCCATAGCTGACCAATAATTTCACTTAAACTTAAATTACGGTTAAACCCTTCTTTGCCGGTAGCACAAAAGCTACAATTGAGCGCACAACCGACTTGCGAAGAAACACACAAAGTGCCGCGATGATCTTCAGGTATAAAAACTGCTTCAATCATATTGCCATCGTGCAAACGCAACAGCCATTTGTAACAACCATCTTTTGCCATACGTTGCAACGCAATGTCGGGTAATTTTATTTCTGTGTGTTGACGTAATTTTTCACGTAAATTTTTACTTAAATACGCCATGGCATCAAGATCAAAACTATCTGATTGATGTAAACACTGCAGGGTTCGTTTGACCTGGCAAGCTGAAGCACCAAAACCACACAACAGCTTAGAAAAAGCGGCATAACCACAGTCAAATAGATTGATTTTTCCACTCTCTGTCGTCATCGCCGCTCACACACAAAAAAATTAATCCGCAAAGAAGAACGCAATTTCTTGCGCTGCCGCTTCTGGGCTATCTGAGCCGTGCACGGCATTGGCATCAATCGAGTCGGCAAAATCAGCACGAATACTACCAGCCTCCGCCTCTTTAGGATCTGTTGCCCCCATCAGAGCACGATTTTTCAAAATCGCACCTTCACCCTCTAACGCCTGCACCATCACTGGCCCAGAAATCATAAATTTCACTAAGTCGTTGAAAAAAGGACGATCTTTATGCACTGCATAAAACGCCTCGGCCTGATCTTGAGTCAATTGCAGCATACGCGCGTGCACAATCTTCAATCCGGCTGCTTCAAATCGCGACAAAATCTTGCCAATCACATTTTTTGCCACGGCATCGGGTTTAATAATCGATAATGTTTGTTCAATTGCCATTTTTCTTTCTCCATTCGCTAAAACAGGCGTGATTATACGCACTTTCACCCCTCTGTAAAACTGATCCTGTTGCACGTTAGTTGACCACCCCCAGGCCTCATGCTAAGATAGATTCTCAACACGTTAAAAGCGAATTTTTTTATGACGCAATCATGCCAACAACGAATGTTAATGCTCAGCCTGGACACTGTCCTGTCGGTTGGGCTATGTGGTATGTAAATTAAGCGCAAACATCTCCATCTCAAAGCTCTATCGCCAGTGTCCAGGTAATTAGCCACACTGGCTTTTTTGTATCTTTCATGCATTGCTATTAAACTACGCGCTGAAACGATTTGAGGATCAACAATGATAACGTTAAAACAAGTTAATAAAAATTACACGGTTAACCAACAAAAAATTGCCGCTTTACGCAATATTGATTTAACCATTAATAAAGGTGAGATTTTTGGGATTTTAGGTGAAAGTGGCGCTGGCAAAAGCACTTTATTACGCTGCGTCAATTTATTGGAACGCCCTTCCAGCGGCGCGGTGTTAATAGAGGGCACTAACCTAATCGAACTCTCAGCGAGAGCTTTGAAACAACAACGACAAAATATCGGCCTCATTTTTCAACATTTTAATTTGCTGGAATCGCGTAGCGCGTTTGATAATGTCGCTTTGCCTCTCGAGCTGCTCGGCAAACCCAAGGCAGAGATCAGACAACGCGTCAGCAATCTGCTCGCTTTGGTCGGACTGCAGGATCGCCAACATCATTATCCCCGCGAACTCAGTGGCGGGCAAAAACAACGCGTAGCGATTGCACGTGCGCTAGCCACGCAGCCAAAAATCCTGCTGTGTGATGAAGCGACTTCTTCTTTAGACCCCAAATCAACGCTGGCTATTCTCGATCTGCTGAAAAAATTAAGGACGGAATTGCAATTAACCATTTTATTAATCACTCACGAACTCGATGTTATTAAACGCATTTGCGACCACGCTGCCGTATTGGATCAGGGAAAAATAGCCGAGAAAGCCACGGTGATTGAACTTTTTTCAAACCCGCAATCCAAACTAGCGCAACAACTTATTCACGAAAGCCAACAAAGAGAACTACCGCTTTTAGCAAAAAAACATTTAGCCGAAGAGAAAAACCGCAAAGACACGATCATTGTACGCTTAACTTTTGTCGGCGACAGCAGCGATCAACCCATTATTACCGAACTGATTCACCAATTCGGTATCAAGGTCAACCTGCTGCAGGCCAACCTAGAAACCATTCAAGACGTCACCTTTGGCTTTACCTTGTGCCAATTAACTGGCAGTGAATCTGCTATTGTCGATGCACTTAATTATTTAAATGCTGCGGATATCAAAGTAGAGGAGATAAAAAATGACTAATTTTGCTTTGCTTCCCTTATTACAAGCCACTTGGCAGACTATTTATATGGTTTTTATTGCCAGCTTTATCAGTATTTTTTGTGGACTGGCAGTAGGTACCTTACTGTTTAGCACCAATAACAACCAAGATTTGGAAAACAAAACCCTTAACCGTATTCTTGGCTTTATCGTTAATGTGACACGCTCAGTGCCTTTTATTATTTTGTTAATCAGTATCATTCCATTAACGCGATTAATCGTCGGCACTTCCATCGGCATTAACGCAGCGCTGGTGCCATTAACCATTGCGGCCATTCCTTTCTTTGCCCGCATTTGTGAAGCTGCTTTTTCCGAAGTTGCCCCGGGATTAATTGAAGCCGCTCATGCTATGGGCGCCAACAGTTGGCAAATTATCAGCAAAGTGCTCATCCCAGAAAGCTTGCCGGCATTGATTAAAGGCGCCACTTTAACCGTGATTGGCTTAATTGGTTATTCAGCGATGGCAGGTGCCGTTGGCGGCGGCGGCTTAGGTGAGCTGGCTATTAATTACGGTTATCAACAATTTAATGTCTGGGTAATGATCGAAACAGTCGTGCTATTGGTTATTATTGTGCAATTAGTACAATCGCTGGGTGATTATTCAGCGGCTAAACGACGCCTAAAGCCGATCGCCATTTTAAGCGTGCTATTGTGGGCAGGCTGTATTGTCAGCCAAGCTTGGCCGACGCAAACACAAGGCTTAGATACAGTGACAGTCGGCATTGTCTCTGGCAACCAGGAAAAAATCATGAAGGTCGCACAAAAGGTGGCAAAAAATAAATATAACTTGCAACTTAAACTGGTCGTGTTCACCGATTACGTGCAACCCAATACAGCATTGAATAATGGCAACATCGATGCCAATATTTTCCAACATGTGCCGTATTTAAATGCACAAATTAAAGCACGCGGCTATCAATTAACGCCCATTGCCAAGACTTTTTCCTACCCGATTGGTTTTTATTCGAAAAAGATACAAAACCTACGGCAATTAAAAAATCGCAGTATTGTTGCCATTCCCAACGACCCCAGCAACGAAGGCCGCGCTTTATTATTGCTACAAAAAGCCCGATTAATTCGCTTAAAACCCGGGGTTGGTTTGTTTGGCACCGTGCATGACATTATTAGTAATCCCAAACAGCTGCAATTTAAAGAATTAGATGCAGCACAAACGCCGCGCGTGCTACAAGATGCCACCTTGGTTGCGATTAATAATGATTATTTGCAAGCAGCCGGGCTAAAGGCTTCACAGGCCCTGTTCCACGAAGGTGCGGACTCACCCTACGCCAATGTCATTGTCGTGCGCACGCAGGATAAAAATAAACCGATTTTTAAAAAGTTAATTGCAACCATGCATTCGCCAGAAGTGGTAAAAGCGACCGAGAAGGAGTTTCCGAATGGGGAGGCTATTCCGGCGTGGAAATAATGCTGACGAAAGGCTTCTTTTGCCGCTGGCTTTGTTGTGAGTGGAACAACCTCCTCACCTGCGGTGTGAAAATAGAAAAAGAGTTAGGGGTATCTGTGATACTCCTCTCTCACACGCCGTGAATCTATAAAAATGGTTTCTTCAGAGAACTGTGAGGCATTTTATTAAATATCGCCCCCACTATTGTGAGGGCGAATATATTTTAATAAAATGCTCAATTCTATGATGATGGAGCAGCGTTACAAGCTATCATATGAATAGCAGGAAGCCCAGGGCCGATCGGCTTGAAAACAGTAGAAATAGTAACGGTAACATGGTGGCCCAGTTTAGTTAGTTTGGTTCCAAGTAACGAACAAGAGTTATCCGTGCCCGGGAACCAATTCGCAATTTGAAGCCCACCTGGAGAATAAGCCGGTGGAGTTTTGTTCGTTGCCCAAAACCATCCATCCTGATTTAATGTATCTTTTTGATTAAAATTATTTAAAGACTCTTCGCCAGTGCTCCCACAAGATAATACTTTTTGCCCCTCCTCCTTAACGTACTTGCAGATATTTTCAATAGTGATACCTATCTGACTCAAAGGGAGTTTCATAGGTTCTGTAGTTTTGTCAACGAACTTTAAATAAAGTGGTCCATCATCTGGCACTGTACTACCTGCGGCATACACCGAGGTTAACGCACCAAATAGGCTAACAAATAATACCAGGTGCATAAAACTTAATAATAATTTTTTCATTTTTTCCTCCTTTCATGCTTGTATAACTCTGAAGATCTAGATGCTGGAACCCTGACATCCGTATTATGATTTAGAGTTACCAGCTTCATTTGCTACGATTTACATGTAAACTTGCCATTACCATCATGCCCCCACGATCCATATTTGAGCTTATATGTTTTTGGGTCGTACCCGGTGACGCAATACAGCATTGTCATTTGGCCCCGTTCCGGGCACGCCAGATATAGCGTGTCGTTTTGTTTGAATGCGGTCGAGTTAGAGACCATTAAGACCCCCGTGTACGTGCCGTTTTTTGGGGGGATTCGTGGTGTGGGTATGGTTGTGCTGGGCATGTATGTGGCGTTTAAATTCACCGTGCCATACCCCGTGTTTTTGTTAGTGGCCCACCATGCGTCGACCTCGTGTTCCCAACCTTGTCCTTCAATTGTCACGAGGGAGCCAGGCAGCGCTGCCATGGCGCCATCGGTGATATCCGTACAAGGGGCCATGCGCGAGGTCGTCGACGCACTGGCGGCGGATAGGGCAAGGATGCAGGTTGCCAGCACCGCCGCGGAGTTCACACATTTAAAAGTCTTCAATCTCTTTTTCATAACCATCTCCTCTGAAATTTATTTTTTATTAAAAAACCTACCTAACTCAAGCCAAAGCGTAGCTATTAGGTCTTCATATGCCTAACTTGGGGATCCACTAGCCGTAAAAGTACATGCTTCAGTCCATCCAGAATCTTTTCCACAGTCAGAATATTTGGATATATAGTCACCTGGAACAGTTGTAGAAACCTGGCCACCATTATATTGATAATCATATGGCCCAGCGCCATATGCAATGCCATAAGCACAGGTTAGTTTTGTTGTTTTAGTATCACTGTTGTATAGGAAACTCGTCCCTACAAAAACATAGGGATTAGTTGGATAATAAGCGCGCCAAGGATATTTTGCTGGTGTATTTCCATGTGCTGTCATGGAGTTGTGCCCTTTCCACTGCAGCACATTGGTGGCGTTGCTAGAAACACCATTAATCGGTGATTGTCCAGGACTAAACTTAATTTGTCCCTGAGATGGATCTGGGCAATGAATAACACCAGATACTGAATTAAACCCAGCATATGGATTTTCTGCAAAGGCCCCAACTGAGGCACTGAAGGCACCGGCGACAGCGATTGCTGTAATAAGCTTTTTAATATTCACAATTCTTCCCCTTAAAAATTAATATATAAATTGCACTTATGACCCAACGACAGAATCATAAATATTGAATCCCACATTCAAGTCTAACTAATGTTTCTGTTTTTTGTTTTTACACATGCTTGACCTCGTTTGTTTATCGAGAAATCAGTGTATTTCTATTTGGGGATGGATTACTTGATATTTCTTGCTCTTCTCCACAATAATGGCAAGGATCGAGATAACGAGCCAATTCATGTCATCAACTTCTAGTCAATATAAGCAACGCATCACCTGCGTACTCATTCCCATTCAAGAACATCTAAAGAAGAGCAGAGCCAATTAATTTTAATAAACAAAAAAGCGGGCTTGCGCCCGCTTCCGTTTACTTTTGGTTGATCGAGAAACTTTAAGAAAAAGTATAGGTCAAACCCACACCGTAAAAATCGGCATGTGGCAAGTAGTCGCTGGTTAACCAGTCAGCACCGAACTCACCGTTACCACTGTAACGCAACCATTGGCCATCGAGGCTCCAGTTATCATTAAAACGATAACTCATGCCCAAACCATACGCCGGACCAAAATGACCGCGTGATTTAAAGCCATTATTGCCCGAGGCATGTAAATAACCCAAACCACCGTTAGCCCATAACATAAAGCCTTCTTCACCCAACGGAATGTTTAAGCGCAACAGCAAATCCGCACCGTAGGTGTGGATTTTAAGATCCGATTGCGTAGTAGTAGGGGTATATGGACCTGATGGCAGTGGTGCACTAGCACGGCTTGTTTCCAGCGTCGTAATAGTAGACGAGATTGATGGTCGACACAGCCAAGTATAACCTACTTGTGCAGCCAGAGATGGATTAAAATTAAAGCCGCCAAACAAGCGCCAAGCAAAGCAACTGTCATTTTTCACATCACTAACTGATGTAATACGGTGAAAAAAATAATTCTCATTGGTGGTATCTTTAACCTCTCCAGATGCCGTACTACTCGACCCCTTCAAATTATCCCAATGTGTCTGCCCATAGCCAACGGCACCACCTAGGTACCAAGAACTATCGGATTGTGTGGGTGGTGGCGGCACATAAACATCACCACCGGCCGTGGCTGCTGTTGCTATCCCTAGCGTTACAACACCCGCAAGAATTGTTACTGTTTTTTTCTTTAACATAGCTGCTCCCTCGCCTTGTTAATGATCCCTCAAGACCATTCTAACTTAGCTTGCCACCAATAATCAAATGTTTAGAGTTTACTTCTGAGATAGGCATGAAAAATTCATAAAAAAGTGGGTTTTTAAAACCCACTTATTTTATTAATAGTAAAAGAATTGGTTAAGAAAAAGTATAAGTTAGACCCACACCGTAAAAATCAGCGCTTGGCAAATAATCACTGGTTAACCAATCTGCCGCTTTTTTCCCATACCCGCTATAGCGTAACCACTGCACATCTGCGCTCCAGCTCGGGTTAAAATTATAACTAGCACCCGCACCGTAAGCGGGACCAAAGTGACCACGGCTGCTAAATCCATTATTGCCAGAAGCATGTAAATAGCCCAAACCAGCAACACCCCAAACATCAAATTTTGAAGAAGCAATCGGTGCTTTTAAGCGCGCCAATAAATCAACACCATAAAGTTTAATATTGATATCAGAAGTGGTAGTTGGTCCTGGAGTAAAACCGCCCTGGGGACTTTCATTCAACACCGTCTGCGTAGTCGACAGTTTAGGTCGACACAACCAAGTATAGCCCAGCTGCAACGCTAAATGCGCATTAAACTCACGCCCGCCAAACACGCGCGCAGCAAAACAACCGTCATCATCCACCGCACTAACGTCCTGTGTGGTAAGCGTTTCCAGTTCCCTTGCACCGACAGTGACATTAGTCAGCGAAGAGCCCTTCAAATCACTCCAATTCGTTTTGCCATAACCAATGGCGGCACCCAGATACCAGGCCCCTTGTTTGAGTGGCGGCGGTGGCGGCGCAATATCGCCCCCTGCAGTAACAACTGCACTAAATAACAAAGCACTTAAACCAACCAGAGTTGATAAAATCGATATTTTCCGTAACATAGCATTCCCTCGCTAGTGATCCATAACAGAACGGGCGATGATTGTAACCTGATATATCACTATTAATCAAATAATTACAGATCAAATTTTGCACAAAAATGGCAGCAAAAAAATACACCTAACTGTGCACAAAAAATATCAATGCCAGAGCCAAAGAAGATATGATAAGATATCGACGGTAAAATTTCATTCAACGGAGCCCAACAATGTCTATGCAAAAAAGATGGTGTCGATTAATTAGCGTGACAACAGCTGCTTTATTAATCAACCTAACCGCCTTTGGCCTAACCCCCGATCAACCCATCGCTGGTCAAAACTTTAACCAACCACCGATGATTATTCCACCCGCACCAAACATCAACGCCAAAGCCTTTGTACTGATGGATGCCCAAACCGGCACCATTATCGCTTCAAAAAATATGAATGAAAAATTACCCCCCGCCAGCCTAACCAAATTGATGACGCTGTACCTCATCTCTAGCGCAGTAAAACACGGACAAATCGGCTTAAACGACAAAGTACGCATCAGTGAAAAAGCCTGGCGTACTGGCGGATCGAAAATGTTTGTTAAAGTGGGTGAGCGCGTTAGTGTAATTGACTTAATTCACGGCATTATTGTCGATTCCGGTAACGACGCCTGCGTTGCTATGGCACAATACATTGCTGGCACTGAACAAAATTTTACGATATTAATGAATCGAACAGCAGCGGCGCTGGGCATGACAAACACCCATTACACCGATGCAACCGGTTTGCCGCACCCAGATCATTACTCCGACGCCCATGATCTAGCAATTCTAACACGCGCCATTATTAATAATTTTCCCGAAGACTATAAATGGTATAAAAAGAAATGGTTTACTTTCAGCGGTATTCGCCAACCCAATCGCAATCGCTTATTGTGGCGCGACCCTTCGGTTGATGGACTTAAAACCGGACACACCAAAGAAGCTGGCTATTGTCTAATAGCATCTGGTTTACGCGATGGCACCCGCTTAATTGCTGTCGTCATGGGTACACCAACGGACAGCGCCCGTGCTAATGATAGCGAAGCCTTGCTAAATTACGGTTTTCGTTTTTACAAATCTTATGAATTATACGCAGCCAATACTTCCGTCACCCAAGCGCGTGCTTGGCTAGGCGCACAAAAATACGTTAAGCTGGGCGTACTAAAACCACTCTATATCACCGCTCCCATAGGTCAATACAAAAACCTCAAAGCAAAAATTCAATTGCAAGGGCCGCTTAAAGCACCGATTAAGGCGGGACAAGCCTACGGCACTATTGATGTGTATTTGCAAAATAAATTAGTCTCCAGCACCTCACTGGTGGCATTGAGTGATGATAATACCGGTGGCTTCTGGCGTCGTATGAGCGACCATATCGCTTTGTTATTTCACCATTGGCTATAACTTAAAGGTGCACGGCTATGAATAAGGACGAAAAATATTCCAGCGCTATCAAGTTCCCCTGCGACTTTACCATTAAAGTCGTAGGCCATGAGCGCGATGACTTTCGCAACAGCGTTTATGCTATTGCTAAAAAACATTTCCCAACTATTAAAGCCACGGCCTTCAGCGAACGGCCCAGTAAGAATAAAAACTACGTATCCATAAGCTTCATTGTCCCCGCACAAAATAAAGCACAGCTTGATGCGCTTTATGAAGAGCTCACCGCCAATGCTGAAATATTAATGGCGCTTTAATTAAATTTTCAAATAGTAAGCAAATAAACAAGCTTTAAATATTCTGTTACTAGGGGCTCCCACATAAATTCATCGTGAAGGTCAACTAGGGCGCGACCCTAATAACGCTCAACATACAAAAGCGTCGCACCAGCAACAGCGGCAGGAATAACGATAAAATTAATAACCGGAATCATAGTAGCCAACATAACCGCGCCACCAAAGCCTAAATTGAGCCCGCGTTTTTGCGCCAGTAAATAACGCATATCAACAAATATCACGCGATTATTATCCATTGGATAATCAGCATATTGCAACGCCATCATCCAAGCATTAAATAAAAACCAAATAAAGCCAGCAACTAGATGTACAATAGGAATAAAAAACAAAACCAAACATAAAATCGCTTTCGGTAAATAATAAAAAATAAGTTTAAACTGACGCTTTAACAATCTCGGAGCTTCTTTGGCAATATCCATCCAACCACCCAACGCTGGCACCGGCGTATCACTACAAATAGCTTGAATTTTTTCTGCTAAAAACCCATTAAACGGCGCCGCCACGATATTAGCCACAAAGGAAAAAGTGTAACTGAATAAAATAATTAAAAGCAGCGCAAAGATCACCCACAAAATTGATCCCAACCAGTGCAACCAATGTGGCAACAAGCCATCCAGCCATTGCAGCAAAACATGAAACCAATGAATATTAAGCCACAATAAGCCAATGAAAAACACGATATTAATCAACAGTGGCATCACCACATAGCGCTTAACGCCAGGTTGGAACAGCAAACGAAACCCGCGCAAAAGATAGAAGGCGCCGTCGATAAAATCGTGATCTGAGACAACTGATTTCTGCATGCCGCCATTATACCAGTTGTTTGAACACAAAAGCTTGCTTCTGATTTGATAAAACCAGAGAATAGAACCCCTATGCAACATGACCTTATCATTCGACAACTGCCACAGTGCGACTACACAACCACATGGCAAGCCATGCGCGCTTTCACTGACGAGCGGGATGCAAGCACCCTTGATGAAATTTGGCTGCTGCAACACCCCCCGGTATTCACACAAGGCCAAGCCGGCAAACCAGAACATCTGTTAAAAACCAGCGACATACCTGTGGTACAAACCGACCGTGGCGGCCAAATCACCTACCACGGGCCAGGCCAACTGGTCATGTACACCTTGATTGACTTAAAACGCCAGCAGGCCCATATTCGTGCATTAGTCAGTGGCCTGGAACAAACTATTTGCAACCTCCTCGCCCACTATCAGCTTGAAGCCTACCCCCGCCGCGATGCCCCCGGGGTTTATATCAATGACACCAAGATCTGCTCCATTGGCCTACGCGTCCGCCATGGCTGCTCTTATCATGGCATTGCGCTGAACCTCGATATGGATTTGACACCATTTTCCTACATCAATCCCTGCGGCTTTAGCGGATTACAGATGTCACAGCTAAAGGACTACCTGCCCAACATGGCCTGGGCCAGCATTGAGTCGCAATTAATATCCGACTTCCAGAAAAATTTCGGTTATAATCGGCCTCAAACCACAAAGCAGCCGTGGCAACCCATCAACACAGGAGTGGCAACAACATCATGAGCAACAAAGCAACACCATACGATCCCACACAAAAAGCACGTGCTGCTGACAAGCTATCGCGTATTCCGGTCAAAATTGAAACCACACAAGAAATCTTGCCAAAGCCAAAATGGATTCGCATCAAATTGCCCACCAACAACAAGGTCGCCGAACTCAGAGAATTATTGCGTAAAAATTCATTAGTCAGCGTTTGTGAAGAAGCCAACTGTCCCAACCTAATGGAATGTTATAGCCACGGCATAGCCACTTTTATGATTATGGGAGAAAAATGTACCCGACGCTGCAGTTTTTGCGATGTCGCACACGGGCGCCCCGATCCACTAGATGCTAATGAACCAAAAAATTTAGCTAAAACTGTCAAAGAGATGCAACTTAAATACGTAGTAATTACGTCTGTTGATCGTGACGATTTACGCGACGGCGGCGCCCAACATTTTAGTGATTGCATTCGCGCAACGCGGATACAAGTACCAAACATCCAAATCGAAGTGCTGGTACCGGATTTTCGTGGACGCATGGAAAAAGCGCTAGACGCCATGGCAAACGATTTGCCCGATGTTTTTAATCACAACACAGAAACTGTGCCGAGACTTTATAAACAAGCGCGCCCCGGCTCTGATTATCATTGGTCTTTAAAATTATTAAAAACCTTTAAACAACGTTTCCCCGGCATCCCAACCAAATCGGGCTTAATGCTAGGATTGGGTGAAACGCCAGAGGAAATCAAACAAGTGTTAATCGATTTGCGCGAACACGATGTCGACATGCTCACTTTAGGGCAATACTTACAACCTTCACGCCACCATTTCCCCGTTATGCGTTATATTCCTCCGCAAGAATTTAAGGAATACGCTGAGCTGGCCAAACAACTCGGCTTTAGTAATGTCGCGAGTGGGCCTTTGGTGCGCTCTTCTTATCACGCCGATTTGCAAGCCAAAGGTGAGGAAGTAAGTTAAACGCTATGTTTGAACATTATATTGCTATCATTTTACAATATATACGCCTGCATCCACATGTCGGTGAGCTATTTGCTTTTGTCATTTCACTATCTGAATCTTTGCCGCTCATCGGCACTGTTATTCCCGGCTCGGTGACCATGACTGCTCTCGGCACTTTAATTGGCTCATTAGTTCTGCCTGGCTTTACCACTATGGCATGCGCTGTTCTTGGAGCTTTTATTGGTGATTTATTCGGATTTTTTTTGGGACGCCACTACAAAGAAAATATTCGACTCATGTGGCCGTTCCGCAAACACCCGCAATGGCTAACCTGGGGCGAGGATTTTTTTAAACGTCACGGCGGCAAGGGCATTATTTTGGGCCGTTTTGTTGGCCCGATGCGTAGCACCGTGCCTTTAATTGCTGGTTTGTTAAAGGTATCCAAACTGCGATTTTTTTCCGCCGCCATTCCCTCTGCTATTTTATGGGCCATATTATACACCCTACCCGGTATTATATTAGGCGCGCTGTCTTTGGATTTACCCCGCAGCTACACCGCTAAATTTTTAGGTGCTGGCATTGTGCTAATTATTGTTGCATGGGCACTACTTTGGTTATTAAAAACCTTGTTTTTTAGACTGCAGCGCGGCTATCGCATCATGATTAAAGCCACCTGGAGATCCTTCTGCAAACGCCCTCAATTACCCAGCTGGGCGCGCTGCATACAAAGCCAAAGCCAAACTTTAAGTTCACATGCCTTCACCTTAAGCATTTTTTCCGCACTTTGCCTGCTGTTTTTTATCATTTTATTTTACGGTGTTATACAACACAGTTACATCACACGAGCGAATCAACCTGTTTTCTTTTTATTACAAAGCTTACACTCACCGGGGCTTTATCATTTTTTTATTGCCATCACGCTATTAGGCTCCAAACCAGTTATTGGCGTTATCGTAGTCCTCTCTGCCCTATGGTTTGCCTCGCATAAAAAATGGCGTGCTTTTTGGCATTTAATTATTGGAACTTTAATTACTTTTGCACTGATCTTGTTTTGTAAACACGTTTATCATTCTTCGCGCCCCACGGGACTAGTAGGCTTCGATCCCAGTTCCTCTTTTCCCAGCGGTCATGCCGGTAGCGCGCTTTTTATTTACGGTTTTCTAATCTTTTTAATTGCTCACCAAAAGCATAAAAAATGGCTGCACTTGCGCTACACGCTAGCCACTGTGCTTATTTTCCTAGTTGGCTTTTCACGTATTTTCTTGGGCGCCCACTGGCTAACTGAT
Source organism: uncultured Legionellales bacterium (assembly GCA_964527645.1). Lineage (GTDB taxonomy): Bacteria > Pseudomonadota > Gammaproteobacteria > CAZGQK01 > CAZGQK01 > CAZGQK01. Next base: position 29,814 of record CAZGQK010000015.1, read on the forward strand.
ATTATTGGCAGTTTTTTGTTAGGCACTGGCGTTTTATTTGCGATAATTGTTTCTTATCAACGCAAAAAAACGGAAGTTTTAAAAGTTGAATTTAGTTTATTTGTCTCTTTAACATTATTAGTAACCTGGCTAGCCTATGGCTACTTTGCCGCGCCTAAATTACTTTTGCACTATCAAAGTGATTACCCGAAAATAACTGTTTCTATGCCGCAGTGGTGGAAAAAACCACAAAACTATTTACCCATTTATCGCAAAAATCGATTAGGGCACATGACTGATCCTTTTAACATACAGTGGGCAGCACCATTAACTAACATACAGCGCTACTTGCAACAACGCGGTTGGCGCGTCATTTACAATCGCTATTCGGTAAAGTCTATCCTCAATCGTTTTGTCAGTCGCAAACCACAACTGCATTTACCCCTGCTACCCAGAATACACCAAGACCACCGTCCGACTTTAATCATGTTTAACCCTGTAGCACAAAGCAAAAAAGTGATGGAATTACGACTATGGCCAACTAACGTGAGCTTCATCAAATACCCAGCGCCCCTATGGATTGGTACTTTAAGCTACCATATTCCACCGGAAAAGCTCTTTACCTTAAAAAAATCCGAGTTCAGCTATTACACCATTAACGATATCACGAAACATTTTGAACCCCTATTAAAAAAAAATACGTGCCGAGTTGAAGTCATTGATATTATAAAACCTAAAACTATTCGTGCCCTAAACTGGCATGGAAACATATTGTTGATAAAAGAGAGCCCGTCTTAGTTCACGCGTAACCTAATCAAGTTAAATCGTCACAACGTTTCGCTAATGCATCAATAAACGCTGAATTATCCTTATTACTCATACACAACACATGATCCCCAGGCCGCAAATAAGCAGCCAGTTTCTCCATTGCTGCCTGGTCCTCTTTGATAATAAATGCTGGTTGCGCCAAAGATTGCATCATCTGGTCGGTAGAAAATTCTGGCTGCCGAATAAACACACCATCGGCTTGTTTTAATGACTCCGCCATGCGCTCTTTATGAAACCCCGCGCGCATAGTATAAGAAGCAAAATGCAAAACAGCAATAATACGCTGATCTTTAACCTTGGCTCGCAGTCCTGCCAATGTAGAAGCAATGGCCGTTGGATGATGCGCAAAATCATCGTAAATTGTAATATCATTAACTTGTGCTTTTTTTTGTAGCCGACGATGCACGCCTTTAAATTCGGCCAACGCCTGCAGGGCAACTGAAACTTCGACCCCCACCGTATGCGCCGCTGCAATAGCCGCCAAGGCATTGTAGACATTATGCTGACCGATCAATTGCCACTTTAATTCTCCCAGCAACTCATCTTTATAATAAACCGCAAAGCTCCCACCATCACCCTCAATAGACTTAGCCTGCCAATCGCCCTGTTTTATGGAAAAAGTTTCCGACTGAATATATTGACCTTGCTGCAATACCTCCATCACCGAACTATCATCCTGATTGGCTATTACCAAACCATTACTCGGCACCGTTCGCAGCAAATAACCAAACTGCAATTTAATAGCGTCAAGATGAGCATAAATATCGGCATGATCAAATTCAAGATTATTGATAATTAAAGTACGCGGATGATAATGCATAAATTTGGGACGCTTATCGTAGAAGACACAATCGTATTCATCGGCTTCAATCACAAAATATTTGCCTTCCCCCAAATTGGCACCACAAGTTAATCCTTGCGGCACGCCACCGATTAAATAACCCGGTTGCAAACCAGCCGCAGCTAAAATAGCCACCAATAAACTCGATGTCGTAGTTTTACCATGTGTGCCACTCACTGCTAATACCCAACGCTTGGATAGCACCTGCTCAGCCAACCACTGTGGGCCAGATATGTAAGTTAAATCATGATCTAAAATAAACTCCAATGCTTCATTGCCGCGTGAGATAGCATTACCCACCACAATAATATCTGCCGCCTCAATACAGGCATGCGGTTTATAATTTTCTATGACTGGAATTTTATGTGTTGCTAACACGTCAGACATAGGCGGATACAAAGCCTGATCACTACCACTGACCTCATAACCCATCTGCTTAGCAATAACAGCAACGCCAGCCATGAACGTGCCACCAATACCTAAAATGTGAACTTTGTACATGCCTCATCCTGCTTAATTTGCCAGTGGGCTCCATCATAGCAAATGCTTCTTAGGTATGTCTCTAGGCTCTTGATGCACCGCTCAATACCCTAATAAGGATTTCAGATGCAATTTTATCTAATTTCCCCTATCATGTGGCCCTGACGGATCGGTAGCAACGTGAGGTTTGCATGAGCAAAAAAAATGTCATTTACGCCCAATCGGGCGGCGCCACAGCAGTCATCAACGCCAGTGCCTGTGGGGTTATTGAAACTTGTCGACAACATCCACAGGAAATAGGACGCGTGTTCGCTGCTAAAAATGGCATCCTCGGGGTTTTACAGGAGAATCTGATTGATACCAGTGAAGCCAGCGACGCTGAGATTGCGGCATTACGCCACACGCCAGGCAGCGCTTTTGGCTCTTGCCGCTTCAAATTAAACCAACAAAACGATGCCCAATACCAACGCCTATTTGACGTATTTGCCGCCCACGATATTGGCTATTTTTTCTATAATGGTGGTGGCGACTCACAAGACACTGCCGCTAAAGTCTCACGCCTCAGCAGAAGCATGAATTACCCGCTCACTTGTATCGGCATTCCCAAAACCATCGATAACGATTTAGCATTCACCGACACTTGCCCGGGCTATGGTTCAGTGGCAAAATACGTGGCTATTTCCACGCAAGAAGCCGCACTGGATATCGCTGGCATGGCCGCCACTTCCACTAAAGTATTTATTTTAGAAGTCATGGGTCGCCATACTGGTTGGATTGCCGCCGCCGCAGGTCTTGGTAAGAAAGAGGCAAATGATCCGCCACACATGATTTTATTTCCAGAAATTGCTTTTGATAGCAAAAACTTTTTGGAACAAGTACAACAATCCGTTAGTAAACACGGTTATTGTGTGATCGTTACCTCTGAAGGTATTCGTGATAAAAATGGTGATTTTATTCGTGACAGTGATCAAAGTGACGCCTTCGGTCATATGCAATTAGGTGGTGTGGCACCGATTTTAGCAAAAATGGTTAAAAATAATTTGGGCTACAAATATCACTGGGCTGTTTCTGACTACCTACAACGTGCCGCTCGCCACATTGCTGCAAAAGTGGATGTCGAGCAAGCTTACGCTTTGGGCCAAGAGGCAGTTAAAGCTGCACTAACCGGCACCACTGATGTTATGCTCACCATCGAACGTCAAAGCAACGACCCCTATCAATGGAACATTGGCCAAGTAGCTTTGTCAAAAGTCGCCAACGTAGAATGCAAATTACCAAATGATTATATCAGTGCCGGTGGCTATCATATTACTGACAAATGCAAAGAAAGATTGCTACCTTTAATTCAAGGAGAATGCTACCCCCCGTATAAAGATGGTTTGCCCCATTATGTAAAACTAAAAAACAAATTAGTGCAAAAAAAATTAAAAACAGAATTTGTTTTATAAATTAAAAACGCAACGGATTGCTTAACAATACTATGCAAAAGTAAGGAAAGCTGATGAAACCACAAGGACGTTGGTCTTCAAAATTTACCTTTATTATGGCAGCTTCTGCCGCGGCCATCGGCTTAGGTAACATTTGGCGATTTCCCTACCTTGCCGGACAACACGGCGGCGCCATTTTTGTTCTCTTGTATTTATTGTTTGTCATTGTGCTTGGCCTGCCTTTGTTAATTGCTGAAATTGTCCTCGGACGCAGCGGCCGCGGCAGCCCCTACCATGCCATGGAAAATATTGCCGTGCTCACCAAGCTCAGCAAACATTGGCGCATCATCGGCGGCATCAGCATCGCAGCCGGCTATTTAATTCTTACTTATTACAGCGTCATTTCCGGATGGGTGTTGGACTACTTTGTCCGTTCATTGGTGAGCTTGTTTAATGGCACCACTATCACCCACCATTTCAACCAATTATTAAACAACCCTTGGGAAATGCTAGCCAGCGATACGATCATTATGCTCGGCGTCATCGTCACGGTCAGCCTTGGCATTAAAGGCGGTATTGAACGCGTCATTAAATTTATATTTCCAGCTCTCTTCTTACTTTTATTACTACTGTTAATTTATGCGATGCAAACACCCGGCTTCCATCAGGCGGTTAATTTTTTATTTAAACCAGACTTACAAAAAATTACCTCTAAAACCATGTTGCTGGCACTCGGCCAAGCCTTTTTTAGTTTAAATGTTGCGATGGGCATCACCATGATGTTTAGTGCCTATTTACCGAAAAAAGTGCCCATTATCAGCAGCGCCATTGCTATCGCCATTGCCGACACAGTGATTGCTTTGTTAGCAGGATTAATCATTTTTCCCATTGCTTTTTCCAATCACTTACAACCTGGCTCAGGACCTGGGCTTATTTTTCGCACACTACCGATTGCTTTTGCACAAATGCCCTGGGGTAACTTTATCGCCAGCTTGTTTTTTCTAATGCTCGAATTAGCGGCATTTAGCTCTGCCATTGCACTGATTGAACCTACGGTTGCCTGGATGATGCAACGCTTTAATTGCAAACGCTTAACCGCTTGTTTGGTCACTGGGATTATGGCTTGGATACTCAGTATTGGCACTATCATTTCGTTTAATGTCGGCAAAAACTTCGACCTTTTTGGCATGAACTTTTATCAGTTAATTGATTTCATTACCTCCGACATTATGTTGCCAGTAGGTGGATTATTGATTGCAATTTTTACAGGTTGGTTTCTTAAACGTTCTATCATTAATGAACAATTAACCGAGGCTACCTCGCGCATCTGGATATTGCTTTGGCGTTTTATTTTGCGCTATTTAGCCCCTCTTTGTATCGTATTGATACTTTTGGGTGCCTTGGGACTGATGAAGGTATAGACCTGGCAATTCAACGCAAGAATACCTATACTCAACAGCATGAAACCCAACACCGTACACGAAAATATCGAGCTTAAGCCTTTCAATACCCTAGGCGTATCCGCCAAAGCGCGTTTTTATGCCGCCGTTGAAAATGGCGCCCAGCTACAACAAATACTGTTGCAACAACGCTGGCAAACCCTACCTAAATTCACCCTCGGAGGTGGCAGCAATATCTTATTTACCCAAGATTTCGACGGCCTAGTTCTGCACGCGCGTATCCCCGGTATCGAGGTTGTATCTGAAAATGATAACTTTGTACAATTGCGCATCGGTTCGGGGGAAAATTGGCACCAACTGGTGTTACATTGTGTTGGACAAGGCTATGGTGGCATCGAAAATTTAGCACTCATCCCTGGTTGCGTTGGCGCTGCCCCGATTCAAAATATTGGCGCTTACGGCGCAGAACAAGAGCAATGTTTTGTTAAATTACACGCCATTGACCTAAACAACGGTGAACTGTGCGAATTTAATCACCATGATTGTCAATTTGGTTACCGCGATAGCATTTTCAAACATACCCCGCATAAAAATCGTTACTTTATCACCCATGTAGAATTTAAACTAAGCAAAAAACCCACCTTTAATACCAGTTATGCAACACTAGCCAGTATGCTTAAAGAAATGCAAGTTACCGCTTTAAGTTTAGAAAAAATATGCAAAGCCATTATCAAAATACGCAATAGCAAATTACCAGATCCTAAAAAAATACATAACGCCGGTAGTTTTTTTAAAAACCCAAAACTATCAAAACCACAATTTGCAGCATTAAAAACAAAATTTCCTGATATCCCCAGTTTTCCATCGGCGGAGCTCATCAAAGTTCCAGCCGGCTGGCTAATTGAACAGTGTGGTTTTAAAGGATATAAAGATGGCCACGTTGGCGTTTACCCCAAGCAAGCTTTAGTTTTAATCAATCTTGATGGTGCCACTGGCCATGAAATTTTAGCCTTGGCTCAAAAAATAAAACATGCCGTGCATGAAAAATTTGCTATTGCATTAGAGCCAGAAGTTAATATTCTGTAGCTGACGGGAAATAAAAAATTATTTAAACAAATCTACTGCAATAATAAATAACGAGAACACAAACACAAAAAGCAAACTCAAATTGCCCCCCGGCGAACGATAATTGCCTGTCAATTTTCGATACCGTCCTGCCCACACCATCCAAGTTGGCACAATGCCATGTAAAATTGCCACAAAAATACCCGCATAAGTTAACGCTAACAAAAATCCTTTTTGATAGGTAATCGCATAAATAAACGCTGGCAAAAACGTTAATACCAAGGCCAACAAACGCCGATGCCAATGCTCCCGCGCATGAAAAACATCACAAATAAAATCAAATAGCGCAAATGAAATGCCCAGATAAGAAGTAGCAATGGCAAAAATAACAAATAAACGAATACCAACATCAACCCAAGTGCTTTGCATTACTGACGCCAGTACCGATGCTAAATGTGCCGCCGGGTCTTTAGACTGCAACACCTCAACCAACCCTTTATGACCATACAAAGGAATAGTCCCTATCACCAACAACTGCCAAATCATATACACGAGTAAAGAAATTAAGGTGCCCCAGATTAAAGCTTTGACTATATCCGCAGTTTTTTCCGAAAAATGACTACGAATACTGGGAATAATAACATGATAACCAAACGCAGTAATCACCACCGGCAATGCACGCCAAAAATAGAAAAAATGTCCCTGCGAAAAATGGTAAGCATGTACATGAGGCGTCGTCACTACAATTAACACTAAATAAGCAAACACTAATCCAATCATCAGCATCCGATTAAATATATCAATGTATTTCGGCCCCAAATAAACCAATAATGCGGCCACCACTACCCAAATAGCCGAACCAAACCACGCTGGCATATGTGTTGTTACACCCTGAAGTAACCCCGCACCACCGGATAAATAAGCTGCCATTAAGGTATAAAGCAAAGCCAGATAACTCAAGCCAGCCACCCATTTACCTACCGGTCCCAAAGTAATTTTGGCCATAGAAATTAAATGCGTACCTTTTGGTAGCCAGGTGCTCACCTCTAAGACAAAAAACCCCGCCAATAACATGGCAAACCAACATACAGCTAAGCAGAAAAAAGCTCCCCATAATCCCGCAGGAGAAGTGACAATCGGTAAAGCCAGCATGCCGGCACCAATAGACGTACCAATAATTAATAGTGCGCCGCTAGCAGCAGGATTAAGCTTCACTCTCCCTCCATTAATTACTTATTCTGTGAACCATAACTCTCTTTCAACCAAAAAACTGAAATACAAGCGCCCAGCAGGCAGCAAGGCAACACCAACATCGCCAGTCGATAATTATGAGCAGAATAATAAGGAATCCCTCCCACACTTTGTCCTTGCCAATTGCGGGCTATTAACCAACCAATAATCGGCTGCAATAACGCACCAATTAACACGGAAGCCATGTTGGCAAAAGCAATAGAAACCCCAGCAAAACGGTGTTCATTAATTTCACCAGAAACGGCATAAGAAACACCAACGCCCGTATTCGCCACCCCATACAGAAACAATAAAGCAAACAAAACAAAAATAGGCAAATGATTAATATACAACGCACAGGTCAACGTCAATAAACTGACAATTGCTGAAGCTACCATTAGCGGACGACGCTTACCCACATGATCTGAAAACCAGCCAATAATCGGACCACCAACAGCCCAACCTAGAAAAATTAAACTAATTCCGCTGGCAGCAAGCTGTGTCGATAAATGATAAGTTCGCACCAAAAAAGAAACCCCCCAAAGCTCTGCAAATGCTGTCGTCGGCGCATACATCAAACCAACATACAACCCATTAACCCAACTGTGACGATTGGCCAGCACTTGGCGCAAGCCTACTAACAGGCTACCACTGGTTTGTTGCACTTCATCTGGATTTTGTTTCTTAACACGATCGCGAGCAAAAATACCAATCAAGATACCAATCACTAAGATAATTGAACCCATAATCACCATGGTATGCCGCCAACCCACATGGGCCACCACTGTGGCAAAGGGCCCCTCACCAACGGCCGCTCCCAACATCCCTAAACCCTGAGTGAAACCAGCCAATAATCCCAAACGTGAGGGTGGAAACCATATGGTTGCTAATTTCAAAGCACCAACAAAAGCAAAAGCAGCTGTAATACCCATCATAAAACGGCCCAGCTCAGCCATACTTAAAATTCCTGCATAGGCAAACACAAAACAACCTGCCCCACACAACGTCGCTGCCGTAGCAATAAGGCGGCGCGGGCCAAAACGATCTACCAAAGCACCTACCGGCACTTGCATGGCAACGTATGGATAGAGAAAAAAGGCAGACATAGTGCCCAAACCGGCCGCACCAATCTGTAAACTGCGCATCAAGTCAGGCGCCATTATACTCGGCGCAACACGTGCAAAGTATTCCGCAAAAAAGAAACTCGCTCCCAGAGCCCATATAAACCAGGGTTGAGAACGCTGAAAAAAACTTCTTTCTGCTACACCAGCAAGTCGCTTGGAATTTTTACTCATAGATAAAACTCAGTATTGACAGATAAAAACTATTTATAGAAAAAATACTGCTCATTTTAAACGTAATAGCATGACACTACAAGCAATGGCAAAGCAGATTGTCGGGATCGCCGCTGCCCAAAATGGCGACAATTGCAACACCAACGTAAAGGGTCCAAACAATTGATTAAGAACATAAAATAAAAAACCAATGATAACCCCCGTGAGTATACGATAGCCCATGCTGGAACTACGCAAAGAGCCAAAAATAAACGGCACGCCCAAACAAATCATCACAATAGTGGTTATTGGCTGTATTAGTCTCTGCCAGAAACTAAACTCCAGCTGCTGAGAATTGTGCCCGACTGCTTTACTGTAACGAATATGCCGATACAAACCAACAATTGATTCTTGTGTGGTAGCTAATTTAGTTAAATGCATCAGCCGTAAATTCAAGTCAAAATTAACCATACCGTGACCCTGGCGTTCATTGATCACCTTATCACCCATAAAAACAGTACTTGTTATATTATTTAATCGCCATAAACCTTGCCCGACACGAACACCTGTTTGTGCATAAGAAATCCGCTTTAAACGACGATCGCTGGCAAACTGATAATTACTCACCCCCTGCAAATGCGTATTGTCCACTACTTGATTAACATGAATATAATTATCATTACGACGCAACCACAAATCATGTAAATTATCGCCAAGTGCTGCTTTTTGCAAGGCATGCTGCTTGTAATTAAACGCCTTTACTTCTAATTTTGGTGCTACCAATTCACCAATCGCACTGACAATAATTAACATAAATATTGCAATTTTAACCACACTCCAAGTTATCCGCGCAATCGACATGCCCGCTGATCGCATCACCACCAACTCACTTTTAGAAGCCAACCAACCTAGGCCGATTAAACTACCCAATAAACCTGCCACCGGAAATAATTGATAAAGGTCACTTGGCAGTGACATGGGAACATACAGCAATGCTTGTAGTAAACCATAATTATTAGTACCAATATCCTGCATTTGACCAACTAAATTAATAAAAATCTGAATGCCTAATAACACTAACACCACCAAAGAAGTGGATAATAAAATCGTTTTGGCAATATAACGATCTACAATTTTCATGACGCTCCCCGCCATCGAAAACGCAGTAACTGCCAATAACCAAATTGATTAAACAACAATACCAACACTAATGCTAACATAAAACCGTGCACCCACCACAATCCCAAAGCCGGACTGACAACACCGCGCTCAATCCAACTACGCCCGACAAACAGACAATTTGCATAAATAATGTAAATTAAAATTCCGGGAAAAAGCTGCGCAAATCGTCCCCGCCGAGGATTGACTCGACTCAATAACATGGCTAATACTGCTAAAATATACACGGAAATAGGCATCGCCAAGCGCCACTGTAATTCCGCTGCCGCAGTTAAACTTCGCTTACTGGCCTGCCACAATTGTGCTGTCGGTAAATATTGCACAGTATCGGTAACAGTACCCATTACCGGTACCAAACGCACACCATAATGATCGTATTTAACCACCTGATAATCACGCTGACCCACCACCCCTTGATAACGATAACCATGACTAAAAACTAAAAAATTCCCCAAGCCATCTTTCGCTGGCTTTTCATAAGCTTGCTGTGCTTTCAAAATTACCCAACCAGGTTTTTTGAGTAACGGTTGCGCTAAAAAAACCCGCTGCATAACATCCGTATTTTTATTTATAGATTGCGCATAAATAACGTACTTACCATTTTCCACCGATTGAAACTGCCCCGGCACAATTTTGTTTAAAGAGACCGTTGCCATTGCCTGCGTCAAAATTGTTTTACGATACCACTGCGTTTTTGGCTCTGCCCATAACATCAACCAAGCAACAATTAACATAATTAAAGTAGCAAAAATTAACGTTGCCGCCAACACCCGCTCGTTGCTCACCCCGCAAGCAGACATCACCGTCATCTCACTGTCGACATACAAACGCCCGTAGGCTAACAAAATCCCCAAAAATAAAGCCAGCGGCAATAAGTAACCTGACAAAATAGGTACCTGCAAAGCCATCACCTGTAACACGGTAGTCATGCTGATTTGACCTCGCGCTGCGTAATTCAAATAGTGTACAAATTGATTCAACACAAAGATTACTAGCAACACTGATATGGTTGCCAGCAAGGTTGAAGCAGCTTCGCGCCAAAGGTAACGAAAGATAATCACAAGCGATTCATACCCTTTTTGTGTAAAGTACGCTAAATTTAGGTAAACTAGTTGTCATCAATTTTAACAGCGGTGGCTTAGAACACAACCAATAGCTCACTAAAAATAACAGGCACTAAATTCGATGAATGAAAGCAACATGCCCAAACAATATGCCCCTGCCAGCATCGAACAGCACTGGGCAGAATTTTGGAGTAAACAACAGTTAAGCCGCCCCAGCGGCACCGGCGAACCCTACTGTATCATGCTACCACCGCCGAATGTAACCGGACGACTGCACATGGGGCACGGCTTTCAGATCAGCTTAATGGACGCGCTTATCCGTTATCAACGTATGCTCGGCAAAAATGTGTTGTGGCAAGTGGGTGCTGATCATGCCGGTATCGCTACGCAAATGGTGGTCGAGCGCAAACTGCTTGCTGAGGGAAAAAAACGTACAGATCTTGGCCGCGAAGCATTTCTTGAGCGCGTTTGGCAGTGGCAACGTGAATCAGGCGGCACCATCATGGAGCAAATTCGTCGCCTCGGCGCCTCCGTGGATTGGTCACGCGAACGTTTCAGTCTCGATCCTGGGCTATCAAAAGCCGTTAATCACGCTTTTGTAGATCTCTACGAAGAAGGGCTGTTATACCGTGGCAACCGCCTGGTGAACTGGGACCCGCACTTGAAAACAGCAATTTCAGATTTAGAAGTGATCACCAAAGAACGCCAAGGACATCTGTGGCATATTCGCTATCCCTTCAGCACCGGCGAGGGTCATTTAATTGTCGCCACCACACGCCCGGAAACCTTACTCGGTGACACCGCCGTTGCTGTACACCCCGATGATGAACGTTACCAACCATTGCTCGGTAAAAAAGTAAAACTACCACTAACCGATCGCGAAATCACCATTATTGCTGATGATAGCGTTGATCCTGAGTTCGGTACCGGTTGTGTAAAAATCACCCCGGCACACGATTTTAACGACTACGCCACTGGCCAACGTCATCAATTAGCAATGATTAATATTTTTACCCAAGACGCACACTTAAATAATAATGTACCCAAACCCTATCAAGGTTTAGAGCGTTTTGCCGCGCGCAAACAAATTGTTGCTGACCTAGAACAACAAAACTTATTAGAAAAAATAGAAGACCATACCTTACAAATTCCACACGGTGATCGTTCCAATGCTATTATTGAACCACTATTAACTGACCAATGGTTTTTAAAAGCCAAACCTCTAGCCGAACCTGCCATCGCTGCCGTTAATACTGGCGAATTAAAATTTGTACCTGAAAATTGG
>CAZGQK010000016.1:0-21593 GCA_964527645.1 uncultured Legionellales bacterium
AAACTGTTAATGTTTTTTAGTAGGCATAAATGAAACCATGTGCATTGTATCGGTTTTGGCGGCAGCGGTATGGGGCCTATTGCCGAGTTGTTGTTGCGTCGAGGATTTTTGGTGTCAGGTTCCGATGTGGCTAGTAATGCGATGACGCAACATCTACGTCGTCTGGGTGCTTTTATCTGTAAGGAACACAAAGCTGAAAATATTAAGGATGCCGATGTCGTAGTTTATTCGACCGCTATTGCATCAGACAATCCTGAATTATTGGCGGCCAAAGAGCAAGGCATTAGACTATTGCATCGGGCGCAAATGTTAGCTGAATTAATGTCTGACTCAAGCGCGATTGCGGTATCTGGCACACACGGAAAAACCACCACCTCCTGTTTGTTGGCGCACATTTTTATGCAAGCCAAGGTGGACCCCTCTTTTATAATTGGCGGCGTTCTCAGAGGACTAAAAGGCCAGGCTGGATTGGGCGGCGGTGAATACTTTATTGCTGAAGCCGATGAAAGTGATGCTTCCATGTTGTATTTAAATCCCAAAATTGTGTTAGTGACGAATATTGATGCCGATCATATGGAGACTTATGCTGGCGATTTTAATAAATTAAAGCAGGCATTTTTAAAGTTTATCAAAAAAGTACCCGATGATGGTGTAGCGATAGTTTGCATCGATGATCCGGTGATCGCCGAGTTGTTGCCTAAGATAACTTGCCGCGTGTTGACTTATGGTTTTTCACCACAGGCTAATTATCGCGCGCAGGCGTTTGAGCAAAAAGAATTAATCAGTCACTTTGTCGTACAGTTGCAACAGCAAGATGTGCCGATTACGTTGAATCTTGCCGGTCAGCACAATGTGTTAAATGCGCTAGCGGCGATTGCTTGTGCCGATTTTGTTGGCATTCAAGGACAAGTCATGCAAAAAGCGCTGGTGGATTTTCCCGGCGTTGGGCGGCGTTTGCATGTGCACGGTAAATTGCAATGTGCTAACGGGGAGGCGTTATTAATCGATGATTACGGGCATCATCCACGTGAAATTGAGGCGACATTTAAAGCGTTACGTGCTGCTTGGCCAACACGACGCATTGTTTTGCTATTTCAGCCGCATCGTTATTCGCGGACAAAAGAATTGTTTGCGGATTTTGTGCAGGTGCTGTCACAAGTGGATGTGCTCGTGTTGTTGCCAATATATGCTGCCGGCGAGCAACCCATTGCTAACATCAGCAGTCAAGCATTGGCGCAGGCCATTGAGGGGGGCACGCAAAAAAATGTGATTGTAACAAATCGCCAAGCGCTGCCTGCCTTATTGCAAAAAATTGTTTTAGCGCACGATGTGGTTTTGTTGCAGGGCGCGGGAGATATTGTTAAGGTGGTTCCGGAGTTGTTGTCAATGGATTAATGTTGCACATGGAAAAGTGAATGTGGCAAGGATTAGCAAAAGACGTAGCCAAGAAATTAAAAAAGATTGGCTGTACTGAGCTTAAGGATCTTGAAGCATTATTTAATAAATCTCCAGAATACCGAAAACTTTGTGCGTACGATAATTTAAAGTGTCACTGGGCAGGGATTTTGGATGCGCTGAGGTTGGTGTCACAAGAACCGCTAATTGAGGATGTTGATTTACTTTTAGGTTATCATTATCTTAACCGTGGAAATGTAGACAAAGCCATTGCCTATAATTATTTTCCTGCCATTCATCAGCGTTGTAACGATATAATGGGTGGATCGACTGGATTCTCGTTCAATGAGCTCATGAATTTATGCAACAAAGCTTGTCAGTTTCATGTTGCAGCTGGGTATTTTTTAACGAGTAAAGTGTTTAGTTATTTGTTGGCTATCCTAGTTGGGAGACAGTCTTTTTTTGCTAATGACACGCTTTATCATTCTATTACCAAAAGGTTCTCTATCTGCATGTACTTTTTTATGTGTACGGAGAACAAAGTCGAGCAGCATCAATAGCAGCACTGGCAAACGCCTTATGGCAAGCCGAAGTTTCGCAAAATTATTATAACGATTACCGCTCTTTAATGGAACGGCATTTGACTGGGGAGGAACGCGAAAAGATAACAGTGGAAGCAATGAATGTATTGGCGCGGCGCGTTCCTTAGATTTCAGGGATATATTCCTATAACCCGAGGTTAAGGCTTGTTTCCATCTCCTCCTCCTCCAATGCTTGTAGTTTCGTCCGTGTGTCACCTGTTGCTGTTTTTAGGGTTTGCGGTTGTTGCCACATGCGGGAGCTGGAGCTAGCGGTGCTTGTCTGTTGTTGCTGTGCTGACAAGGCTACGTCGAATGTATTGAAGCGTTGCTGTAACTCATTTAAAGTTAGCGGTATTTTTTCGCCAGCATAGGCCTCAAGGCTACTTAAAAGTTTTTTAATGGCGAGGGGATGTTGGTCGCTGGCTTTTGGTAAAAGCACTTCTCGCGTAGCTACGGGAATTTTTGCCATTAACCTCTTGAAATTATCTTTTTTAACGATAGTTTTTAATTGAGCTACAAATGGTTGAAAGCACTCCAAGTTTTTTCCGTTGTTCGGCACAGCAGTAAATGTTTTTTTGAGTGCTACAAGTTGCAATTCATTTATAGCACCCGGAACGATTTCGGCATTTCTTACTCTCTCTATTTCTTGTCCGGCAGTTTTTACTTGATCCTCAAGTTTTTGCTTTAATGGGTGTTTTTCTGCTCTATAGCCTTGTAGAGTTGCTAAAATTGCCTTGATGCAGTCTGGATGCCGTCCACTGGTATCTGGTAAAAGCTGTTTACGCCTATCTACAGAAATTTGTGCCATTAATTCAGCGAATTTTTTGACGGGTAACGTCTGTGAGAGTGCGTTGATAAAGTCTTGGTAGTTCGCCAAAGGTAGTTTAGAGGCGAAGAAGCCAGTGACTCCTGATGGGAAATTTGGGGGGAACTTATCGTGTATATTTTGCAGGCCAAGTTGGGCGATGGCATCGTTTTCCTTTGCGACTTTCGTGGCCCATGTTTCCACTAGACTTTTGAGGTTGTCAACCTGAGCTTTAAATTCTGCAAACTTGGTTTTAGATTCAGGTTTTGTAGCCAGCGTGTACATTTCGTTTAAAATAATTAAAATTGGATTGAGTTCTACTGGTGTATAATATAGATGGACAGGGTGTGGAGGGGATGAGTAGTCTAATGCGCTTTGAAAACTCTCATTGCTACCTATGGCCCACAGGAATTTATGTATATCTTCTCTGCTAGAGAGCAGCTGGTGTAATGATGTCACAAATTGTGTTGGGTTATCAGCTAAGTAATTCTTGATGTCCCGTAGCTTAAGATACATTATGTGTTGTTCATGGATAGCGATAAGTCTTGGGAGAAGGTGGGCTGGGGCACCTTCGCTATTTGCGAGAAGGCCGCTTTCCGCATCATAGTTGAGTATTGTGGGAGATACAGCAGATTGATTTTTCTTTTCTGCCTTATTAAAAAAGAGTTCTTCTTCTTCTTCTTCTTCTTCTTCGCTGAGCGCTTTGGGTTTTTTTATAAAGAGCAGGGGCACCTGTGGCGTTGGTGTATATCCCTTCATTGTCTTTGAAAAATGGATCCTTAGTGCAAAGTTTATGTTTATATTTTCTTTTGAATCTGGGTAACGAAAATATGCAAACTCATCTATATGCCCAAATTTTTTATCGTAGTCTACTGGGGAGGTGCCGTACTTAGAGGCCCCCATTTTTTTGATTAATAGCTCACGCTGCTTGGATTCTAGATTTGTGATAATATTAACCCGGCAGTTGTATTCTTCTGGTTTTTGGTTTTGACGCATGTTCCTGTTTCTCGTTGTTATAAGGCAGCTACAACAGCCTTTTAAAAAAGCTTGTGTGCTTTAAGTCTGGAAGTCCTTAACAAAAAGTGGCGTACCTGCCGGGGTGAGAGAAAGCGGCTGAGGGTGGTGTGCCCCCGTTGTGTTTGTTTTACCCATTAGATTTAAATAATAAATAGTTATTATTTAAACTATAAATATAATAATAACAGATATAAATTAACGTAATCTTAAAGCTTTGATTAATTTTTAAAGTTATTTCATATGGTTGAAGATTTATTATCCTATTGATAATTAGTTATATTTTGTAAGATTTTGAAGTTTTGGGTCTCTCGAGGCCCTATTATTTAGAGATACACCCTGGCGTGGCATTTGCGCAAAGCTTGGCATACAATGGCGCCAGAATAGGTAGCTGGCTCTAAAAACGCCTCAAGCGATGGTGATGCTGGCCAACTGGGTGGGATATGGCCCCAGGGATGGAGATGATGCGAGCGCGCCCAAATAATAAGAGGAGACCTCAATTCAACCGGTTAAGACCGGTTTATGTCCGTATTAGTTTTTGGTTGTGGCTGTTGTTTTGGGGAATGTTGGGTGTCTTGGCTGTTTGGGGGGTAATCTGGTTGCGGGAACCCACGACACTGCCGATTCGCCAAATCATCATTCGTCCGCAGGGGGCTGAATTGAATCAGGCTGTTTTGCGTCGGGTTATTGTCGCTAATCTCCAGGGTGGTTTTTTCTCCTTGGATGTGGCGCAGATGAAACAGGCGGTATCGGCCTTACCTTGGGTCGCTTCGGTTTCGGTGCGGCGCGTGTGGCCGGCGACGGTGAAGATTGAGGTGACTCAGCAAAAGGCGCTGGCTATCTGGAATCAATCTCAATTGCTCAACCCATTAGGAAAACTATTTAAAGTATCACCTACAACTTTTCCAAAAAACTTACCACGATTATACGGTGTATCTGAGGATAGCCAATTAGTTTGGCAAAACTATCAGCAATTTCAGCAAATATTATCCACTTTGCATTTACCCATTGTACAGCTATGGCTCACTGCGCGTCACGCTTGGCACTTATTGCTCGCCAACAAAACGCAGGTTATATTGGGCCGTGAGCAGGTGGATATGCGATTGCAGCGCTTTGTGAAGGTGTATCCACGTTTGTTAAAACGCCATAAAAGTGCGCCAATTTATGTGGATTTGCGTTACCCAAATGGGTTTGTAGTTAAATGGAGACATTAGATTTTATTTATAATTAATTGAATAGAAATCTATTTTATTTCTATTTTCAAAACCGTAAGATTGCTAAAGTTTTTGATAGTGCTCTTCATATAATTAGCTTATACTAATGATTTATAAGCTCAAAATAATTGGATTTAAACACAGGGAGTGGACCAGGGGTATGCCAAGAAAATCAGATCAAAATCTTATTGTTGCTCTGGACATTGGTACCAGTAAAATCGCTGCTTTAGTGGGCGAGATTCGCGACGGTGATGAAATCGAAGTGGTTGGTTTTGGGTCACATCCTTCGCACGGTTTGAAGAAAGGCGTGGTGGTAAATATTGAATCAACGGTGCAATCCATTCAGCGTGCTATTGAAGAAGCTGAGCTGATGTCCGGTTGTGAGATTCACTCTGCTTTCACGGGGATTGCCGGCAGCCACATTAACAGTCTTAATTCGCATGGCATTGTCGCCATTCGCGAACGTGAAGTTGCCAAAGGCGATGTCGATCGTGTGATTGATGCGGCTAAAGCGGTTGCTATTCCAGCCGACCAAAAAATACTACACATTTTGCCACAAGAATTTATTATTGATACGCAAGATGGTGTGCGTGATCCGATTGGTATGTCGGGGGTGCGTTTAGAAGCCAAAGTGCATATCGTCACTGGTGCGGTGAGTGCTGCGCAAAATATTGTGAAGTGTATCCGCCGTTGTGGTTTGGAAGCGAGTGATATTGTTTTGGAGCAATTGGCTTCTAGTTATTCTGTTTTAACCGAAGATGAAAAAGAGTTGGGTGTTTGTATGGTCGATATTGGTGGAGGTACCACGGATATTGCTATTTTTACCGAGGGTTCTATTCGTCATACTGCTGTGATTCCGATAGCTGGTGATCATGTGACTAATGATATTGCCGTGGCACTGCGCACACCAACCAAAAATGCAGAACAAATCAAATTACAATGCGCCAGTGTGTTGCCAAATACCATCGATGCCAATGAAACCATTGATGTTCCTGGAGTGGCTCATCGTCCAACTAAACGGTTGCCGAAAAAAGAATTAGCCAAAGTAGTCGCTGCGCGTTATCAGGAGTTATTTGCTTTAGTGTTGTCTGAATTACGTCGTAGTGGTCTTGAAGATTTGGTTTCGGCGGGGATTGTGTTAACTGGCGGTGCGTCTAAAGTTGAGGGAGCATTGGAAATGGCTGAGTCTGTATTTCAATTGCCGGTGCGTTTAGGTATGCCGCAACATGTCGGGGGCCTGAAAGAAGTGCGTGAAAACCCAAGTTATGCTACGGGGGTAGGATTATTATTGCATGGTAGGGCACATTTAAATATGGATGGTTTGAGTCTTGAACCGGAAAAAGCAGGGCTAAAAAAACTTTTTCGTCGTATGAGCAGTTGGTTTCACGGAAATTTTTAATTTTGTTGTAAAAGAGGAGCGGAAAAATGTTTGAGTTAGGGGACAATTCTCCACATAATGCCCAGATTAAAGTCATTGGCATTGGTGGCGGTGGTGGCAACGCCATTGAACATATGATGGTGGAAAGTATTGAGGGGGTTGAATTTATTGCGGCGAATACCGATGCTCAGGCATTGAGTCGTTCGAGTGCGCGCATTATTTTGCAATTAGGTGAAGAAATTACTAAAGGTTTAGGTGCGGGTGCGGATCCAGATATTGGTCGACAGGCTGCTGAAGAAAATCGAGATCGTATCCGTGAAATTTTAGACGGTACCGATATGGTATTTATCACTGCCGGTTTGGGTGGTGGTACGGGTACAGGTGCAGCACCTGTTTTTGCGGCAGTGGCGAAAGAGTTGGGGATTCTAACGGTTGCCGTGGTGACTAAGCCGTTTGCTTTTGAAGGTCGTAAGCGCATGTTAGTTGCTGATGAAGGTATAAAATCTTTGGGAGAAATCGTCGATTCGTTGATTACTATTCCGAACAATAAATTATTAAGTGTGTTGGGTAAAAACATCACACTACTTAATGCATTTAAAGCGGCCAATAATGTTTTGCACGGTGCGGTGCAAGGTATTGCTGATTTAATTACCCGTCCGGGATTAATTAATGTCGATTTTGCCGATGTGCGTACGGTGATGTCCGAGATGGGTATGGCGATGATGGGCACCGGTGTGAGTAGCGGTGAAAATCGTGCGCGTGAAGCGGCGGAATCAGCTATTGCTAGTCCCTTGTTGGAAGATGTCGATTTTACCGGTGCACGTGGTGTATTGGTGAATATTACTGCGGGTATGGATATGTCTATTGGTGAATTTGAGGCTGTTGGCGATACCGTTAAGGGTTTTACTTCTGAAGATGCGACAGTGGTGGTTGGTACGGTTATTGACCCAGAAATGTCAGAAGAATTGCGTGTAACAGTTGTTGTCACTGGTTTGGGGCGTGCCCGGATAGAAACTGGTGGAGTGACGAGTGCTAGTCGTAGTGTTAAGAATAACGATGGCACGTTGGATTTTCATACCTTAGATCGCCCAACGTACATTCGCAATCAAGATCCACCTAAGCGCGAAGCTGGGGCGGATGACTTGACGCGTAATAAGGAGAGTAAGGAGCGGGATATTGAGTATTTGGACATCCCTGCCTTCTTACGCCGACAAGACGAAGACTAAGGCTGGGCTTGAAGTTTATGGCCAAGGATGGTCAAGGATTGCGCATTGAATGGGATATGTTACAATGCCGAACCTTAATCACAGAACTACAGAACCACGGAACAGGTTGGATTGAATGTCAAATAGAATACAAGTAAGACAGCGTACCGTAAGAAATGTCGTCAAAGCTGCTGGTGTGGGTGTTCACAGCGGTGAAAAGGTGTATATGACGTTGCGTCCCGCGCAACCAAATACCGGAATTGTATTCCGTCGTATTGACTTTGAGCCAGCGGTGGATGTGCCTGCGCGTGTTGAAAATATCTGCGATACCGGGTTGTGTACCAGCCTATCAAAAGATGGGGCGCGTGTTTCAACCGTGGAGCACTTGCTGTCAGCTTTTGCTGGTGTTGGCATCGATAATGCTTATGTCGATTTGACGGCGTCTGAGTTACCGATTATGGATGGCAGTTCGGGGCCTTTTGTGTTTTTGATTCAGTCGGCCGGCATTGAGGAACAAAATGCGCGGAAGAAATTTTTTCTGATTAAGAAAAAAGTTGAGGTGGAAGAAAACGGCAAAAAAGCCTTTATCGAACCTTACCATGGTTTTCGTGTCAATTTTTCTATTAATTTTGATCATCCCATTTTTAACGATGAAAATCAGCAGGCAGTATTGGATTTTTCCAGCACTTCTTATGTCAAAGAAGTCTCACGTGCGCGTACGTTTGGTTTTTTATCGGATTATGAATATTTACGTAAAAACAATTTGGCTTTAGGCGGTAGTTTAGATAACGCCATTGTGTTGGACGATTATAAAGTATTAAATCAAGATGGCTTGCGCTACCACGATGAATTTGTAAAACACAAAATCCTAGATGTGGTTGGTGACCTTTATTTATTGGGTCACAGTGTTATAGGCTCTTTTACTGGTTTGCGCTCTGGCCATGCGTTAAATAGTTTGTTGTTACATCGCCTGCTAGAGACCGAAGATGCTTGGGAAATAGTGAGTTTCGATGAAATGCAGGACATGCCAATATCTTACATTCCTGTTTTTCACGAACAAACAGCTTAAATTATTTTCAAAAACCAGACTGAATTTTTCAATAGTTGAATTTTTTTTATTCTGCAATGAATAAATAGTTTTGCTTCGGGTGCTCCCCTAAGCTTTCCTTAGCTATTTTATTTTTATGCCAATAGCTTACATCCGTATTTTATACATAACTTAAAGCTTTGGAAGCAAATCTCGAGGACATTAAAGCTAAAATAGCCGCAATCAAAGCGCAACTCAAGAAAAAGAACAGATAAAAATTAGTTCAGCTGCCCAAGGATGGCGTAGGGGGACTTTAATCCATTGCTTTGTTCACGCCACATTTTCTGCCAAATAGTGAGTGGGATCTACGATACCTGCTTCTTTAAAACCATTTTTTCGCAGGGTGCAGCTGTCGCACTGACCGCAGGCGAAGCCTGAGGGTGTGGTGCGATAGCATGAAACGGTGTTGGCAAAATCAATTCTTAATGACCTGCCTAATAAAATAGTTTGTGCTTTGCTTAATTCAATCAGTGGGGTTTTAATTTTAATGGGGTCTCCGGTAACGGCTTTTTGCGTGGCAAGATTTGCTAAATTTTGAAAAGCGCTGATGTATTCTGGTCGACAGTCGGGGTAGCCGGAGTAATCGATGGCGCTGACTCCAATAAAAATAGCTTCGGCATCTAATACTTCAGCCCATGCCAAAGCCATGGATAAAAATACCGTGTTTCTTGCGGGAACGTAAGTGGGAGGGGTACCGTTGTCGCCGTTATAATCGGGTACGGCTTGCGTGTTGTCGGTTAATGCTGATCCGCCCAGCTCGCCGATGGGCAGTTTTGCTATTTTATGTTCTTTGACATTAAAAAGTTCGGCTATTTTTTGCGCTGCCTTTAATTCAGCATTGTGTTTTTGTCCGTAATCAAAACTCATCGCGTAGCAGTCGTAATTTTCACTTGTTGCTAAGGCTAGACAGGTGGTGGAATCTAATCCTCCCGAGAATAAGACAACGGCTTTTTTTTTCATGTGTGAGTCCTCTATTGAATTTTTTTAGTCGTTAGCTAAACGCAACAGCGCTGCGCGTAGTGTGGCAGAAGAAATATTCTCGGCCATTTCTCGTAAATGTGTTTTGGTGTTTGCGCTTAGTGGTTTGGCGGGTGATGTGGTTGCCGTCTTTGCCCAAGCATCGGCAGATTGTACGATGCAGCGCAACGCATTGACCTTTAGGTCTGCATGCAATCTGAGTTTTTCGAGGATTTCAATTTGCTGATAACGAATTTGCGTTGCCCAAGCGGCACTATCGGTGGCTAGTACAATGGTACCTTGGTCTAGAAACACCACGCGGCAATGTTTGGCGAGGTTGTCGTCGAGTAGATTTTTGAGCTGTTGATTGGTGTTGCGCAGACGCTGACTAAGCGCGACGATGCTGCCAAAACGTGGATGTTGCAGCAAATCCTGTAAAGATTGCATATTGCGTTCATTTTGTTTAAATTTACGGCTTTCCATTGGGCTTCGTTGTGTGCGACAATCCAATTAACTTTATTACATAAAATAGTCATATGATCAACAAGTTGTTAAAAAATTTTTTCGGAACACGTAATGTGCGTATTTTGCGTGGCTTAGAGAAATATGTCAGAAAGATCAACGCCTTGGAGCCTGACTGGCAGGCCCTCAGCGATGAGGCGTTACAGGCCAAAACAGCCGAATTCAAGCAGCGTTTAGGTGCTGGCAAGAGCTTGGACGACATTTTGCCGGAAGTTTTTGCCACGGTACGTGAAGCTGCACTACGTGTTTTGCAAATGCGCCATTTTGATGTTCAGCTCATTGGTGGCATGATTTTGCATCAAGGCAAGATAGCTGAAATGCGCACGGGTGAAGGTAAGACCTTGGTGGGAACGCTGCCCGCTTATCTTAATGCCCTATCGGGCAAAGGTGTGCACATTGTCACTGTGAATGATTATCTGGCGCAGCGTGACTCGGAATGGATGCGTCCATTATATGAATTTTTAGGTTTGTCGGTCGGTGTGAACCTCACCAATATGGATCATGAGCAAAAACAAGCAGCTTATGCTGCGGATATCACTTACGGTACCAATAATGAATTTGGTTTTGATTATCTGCGTGATAATATGGTTTTTAGTTTGGCAGAGCGTGTGCAGCGCCCATTGAATTACGCCATTGTTGATGAAGTGGATTCGATCCTTATTGATGAAGCACGAACACCTTTAATTATCTCAGGTGCTGCGGAACAAAGCTCGGATCTTTATGGCAAAATCGATAAACTCATTCCAAAACTAACCAAGCAAGCTGAAAAGGATGGTCCGGGTGATTATTCTTTGGATGAAAAAAATCGTCAGGCATTTTTAACCGAAACGGGTCATCAAAAAGTTGAAGATTTGTTAATTAAAGAAGGATTATTGGCAGAAAACAGCAGTCTGTATGATGCTTCTAACATTAGCATCATGCATTACGTTTCTGCGGCATTGCGTGCACATACTTTGTTTCAATGCGATGTTGATTATATTGTTAAAGATGATCAGGTTATTATTGTCGATGAGCACACCGGGCGCTTAATGGAAGGCCGGCGTTGGTCTGAGGGGCTGCATCAAGCTATGGAGGCCAAAGAAGGGGTGTCGGTTCAGCTGGAAAACCAGACTTTAGCGACCATTACTTTTCAAAATTATTTTCGTTTGTATGAAAAATTATCCGGCATGACGGGTACTGCAGATACAGAAGCGTTTGAATTGCAAAAAATCTATGGTCTAGAGGTGGTCGTTATCCCGACCAACAAACCATTGGCTCGTAAAGAATTACCCGATCAAGTTTATTTAACAGAAAAAGAAAAATTTGCCGCTATTGTTGTGAGTATCAAAAAGAGTCATGAGCAGGGACAACCGGTTTTGGTGGGTACGGCATCGATTGAAAATTCAGAGCGCTTATCGGTTGAATTGAAAAAAGCGAATATTCCGCACGAAGTATTAAACGCCAAGCAGCACCAGCGTGAAGCTGGCATTATTACCCAGGCCGGGCGCCCAGGTAAAGTGACGTTGGCGACTAATATGGCTGGGCGCGGTACCGATATTGTGTTGGGCGGTAGTTTGGATGCCGAACTCGCGGAGTTAGGTGAAAACCCATCGGCAGAGCAAATCCAGCAAGTGAAAAAAGATTGGCAAGAGCGTCATAACCAAGTGTTAGAGGCAGGCGGTTTGCACGTGTTGGGTTCTGAGCGTCACGAATCACGACGCATTGATAATCAGCTGCGTGGTCGTTCGGGGCGCCAAGGTGATGCGGGTTCTTCTCAATTTTATTTATCGTTAGAAGACAATCTATTGCGTATTTTTGCCGCTGAACGCTTATCGAATATGATGCGTAAGTTGGGTATTAAAGAAGGTGAAGTGATTGAGCATACTTGGATTAATCGTGCCATTGAGAATGCGCAGCGCAAAGTTGAAGGGCTGAACTTTGATATTCGGAAACAATTATTAGAATTTGATGATGTCGCTAACGATCAGCGCAAGGTTGTCTATCAGCAGCGTTTTGAGCTGATGTCATCAGAAGATGTTTCTGCGGTGATTGATAAAATACGCGCGGAAGCGATTGAGATATTAATTGATAATTATATTCCCCCACAAAGCATGGCAGAACAATGGAATATTGAAGGATTAGAACAACAAATCCAGCAGGATTTTAATTTAAAAATGGATATTAATGGTTGGCTGGAAAAAGATGAAACCTTGCACGAAGAGACTTTACGCGAGAAAATATTAGAAGAAATTACCGCTGATTATAAACTGCGTGAGCAGCGTCTTGGCGAAGAAACTATGCGCGAATTGGAAAAATCTGTTTTGCTGCAGTTGTTGGATCATAATTGGAAAGAACACTTGGCGGCGATGGATCATTTGCGTCAAGGAATTCATTTGCGCGGTTATGCGCAAAAAAATCCAGCGCAAGAATTTAAACGCGAATCGTTTGAAATGTTTAAAGAGATGATGGGCAGCTTAAAATACGAGATTGTGTCTACGTTAGCGAGAGTTGAAGTACCTTCTGAACAAGACCTTGCGGCGATGCAGGCGCAGCAACAGCAACCGCAAAATCTGCAATATCATCATGCGGATGCCTCTGCTATGACAGAGCAAGAAGCGCCTCCAGCTGGAGATGAGGCTGCAGGTGAATCACAACAACCCTTTGTGCGTGGTGGACCTAAAGTTGGTCGCAATGATCCTTGTCCGTGTGGTTCTGGCAAAAAATATAAACAGTGCCATGGGAAATTAGTGTAAAGCACTTAGGGGTGCGCGCTAGTATGTCAAATAAAAACCCTCTCAATATAGCCGTTGGTATTATTACCAATGATCAAGCCGAAGTGTTGATTGCTTTGCGTGCCGATGATGTTGATCAGGGAGGCTTGTGGGAATTTCCCGGCGGTAAAGTAGAAGCCGGAGAAATGGTTCTGCAAGCGTTGCAACGAGAATTAAAAGAAGAACTGGATATTACGGTAACGAGCGCGATCCCCTGGTTTCAAATTAATCACGATTACGAAAAATATGTGGTTTTATTGCATATTTGGCGAGTGGAAAAATTCGCTGGTGTGCCCAAGGGTATGCAGGGCCAACCTTTAAATTGGGTTACGTTCGATCAACTCAATTCACTTATTTTTCCAGCGGCAAATGCACCTATTATTCAGGCGTTGCTTAAAGGGATGCCGTGTGCGGATTAATTCAGCTCATGCTTCGCCGGTAAATAGGTATAAGGCACTTGGTAGAAATTAAATATATGCCCAATAGTTGGGTGCGAAGCGCGTGTGAATAATTGCGCTAAATCAATACCAATGCCGGCAAATAAATAACGTCGATTAAAGGGATCTTGATCGCAGTGTCGCGCATAATAGCCGATATCCAAATCAACAAATTGTAAAAGACTGTGTGGATTATGCAGAAAACCATTTAATTTGAATGCCAATAAAAATTTCATGCCGTTGTAATCTGTGGCAAAATCACCCCAGCCTTCTGGTGTAGGAACATATTCAATACGAAAATCAATTTTATTGGCAAGGTTAGGTCGAGTTGCCAGAAAATAACCGCTTACTGAGCCAGCGATATTAGCCAGCATATCTTCTTTGGAAAATCCGTATTTACTGAAAATATCACCCACCTCCATTAATGTTGATAAACCTAGAGAAGATAATAATGCTAAGCGTGCGCCGCTTTGATTATCATAGCCCCAGTGCTGATAGAGTTTTGTTAATAAACGACTGGCGAGATAAGTTGAGTAAAAGTGACCCAGTTTATCCATGCCACCGTGTTTTGTCGATTTGCCGAACCAACCTTCATTGTTGATTGGGGAGATTGTATCGCCGTAATCCCACTTAGTAATACCGTAACCAATAATGACGGCGGCACTGGCTAAGTTGGCGTAAAGCACTTTTTTGCCTTTGTTGGCATTTTGCTCGCTTGCAACAGCATTGGCTGGAATGTTGTTCTTTGTTTCAGCAGCAGAAGCAGCAAATGTGCAGCTTATGGCAAATGAGCACAATAAGCTTAATAACAAACAAGTGACTTTTCTTGGTAATAACACGTGGTTTGTATCCCTTTCTCCACTGCTAATTTCCTATTATACCTCAGTTAACCGGGAAAAACTTTACATTCACACGCAAACGGTCGATGCGTCTAATGGCTTGAGGTTTTAGGGAGTGGATTTGCTGTTGCACCCATGAGCCAGGTGGCTGCTGTAATTACGGATAAAATAAGCATGAGCCAGGCAAAGCTTAACAGACTGGTTAATGCTAGATAATGCGCTAGGATTG
This sequence comes from uncultured Legionellales bacterium, assembly GCA_964527645.1. Classification (GTDB taxonomy): domain Bacteria; phylum Pseudomonadota; class Gammaproteobacteria; order CAZGQK01; family CAZGQK01; genus CAZGQK01. Next base: position 14,414 of record CAZGQK010000016.1, read on the forward strand.
AGATAATGGCACCGCCAGTAAAACAAGAGAAGCTATATAGGCTTGATGCACTACCAATAGATTCTTTGGGTGAGAGATTGACACATGCTGTGCTGGCACCCGGTCGAATTGTACCTATTCCGATAAAGATAAAGAACATGGGGATAGCGATACCAAAAATAGAAGGGCCGGTGAGCCAACTTAATAAAATGAAAACGATGCTGCCTATAAGATTAAAGCCAATGCCCGTGCCAATAAATTTATTGAGGCCAAAGCGCTTAACTAAATATCCGGAGCTAAATCCTGTGGTTGCTAAAGAGACCGCGTTAACAGCTAAAATTAATCCAACAATGATCACCGTTAACCCCAGGTCTTTGTGATAAAACACGGGAGCAGCAACTAAATAACTAAAGAGTGCACCATAAGCGGTAGCTCCCAGTAATAAATAAGTGGAAAATCCTTTAATTTTAGCCAATGATTTATAGGTTTGGAATAACTGCTTTAATTGCATGGACTTTTGTGGTGATTGTTGTGTTTCCGGTACCAGTAGCATGAGAAAAACAAAATAAAGAAGGCCCAATAAGGTTAATAAATAAAAACTGCCGTGCCATCCCATCCAGGTAGTCATTAATCCCCCAATAAAAGGTGAGACACATTGCACTAAAGCTAGCGATCCAAAAATAAAACCCATGGCCTCGGGCAGATTCTCTTGCGGGACGATATCTTTGGCTATGCACAGTGCGCCGGGAATGCAGGCACTAATGCCGATGCCTTCCAATATGCGACCGAGAATAACGACTGAAAAGTCAGATGAAAAACTCACAACGACACTACCAATAATGAATATCGCAAGGGCGGTTAGCAAAACTTTTTTACGCCCAAATCTATCCAGTAAGGGGCCATAAATGAGTTGTCCTAATGCCAGCGCTATCATAAATGAGGTGACCATCAGCTGCACATGGGTGGTGTTAAGTTTAGCGGCAATGATAGTTAGCGCAGGCAAAAATATGTCATTCGCTGCTGGAGCAAGGATGGTAGATGTGAAAAATATATAAACAATGAATAAAATGGTTTTTTTGTTCATGGTAAGCAGAAAATAGCAGTTAATAGGTCTAATTAGGCTAGCACTTATCTATTTATTATGCCAATAGTCCGTCGATTCATGGGTTGTTGCTCCACTTGTTGTGAGAATTTTGTGTGCAATTCAAGGCATGTCTTTGCCTTCGTCCTTAATTAAAGTGTTTAGTTTTTTTACAGAGAGCCAGATCAAACTCGGCAGTAGGTAATTTCAAAAGGGATATTATCGCGTAACTGAAAAGGGCGCCCGTTGTTGTCATAGTTAGGGGTGAGGAAGCGCACACAGAGACGATGTTTGCCGACGCTGATTTCAGGATAAGCCTGTTGTTCAAGGGGTAATTTTAAGCGTAGCAATGAGCAAGGCAGGTTCGCATCCAGTGCTTGTTGATGAAAACCGCTACGCGCAATGAGTTTTTGTGTGGTTGCGCTCTGTCGTGTTAAGCGTAGAACTAAATCGACGAGTTTGCGTAGCTTGCCAAACACGCGAAACCAGGCTTTCAGTTGTTCTTGGCGAGAAGCGGTGTCTTGTCTTAACCACAACGCGTAAGTGGGGGTACTGAAATCGGTGGCGCCACCGGGATGACCCAAATGAACGCGAATATGCATGAGAAAGCTGTTTATGCGCAATTCTTCACCAATGCGACCGGTATGGCTTTGTAAATAATGAATTGACTCATCGAGTTGTTGGAGAATACTTTTTAAGCGATGACCATCGACTTTGGCAAATTGTTCCAGTTGGGCCAAGGTGAGGGCGTATTGCGTTAAGGTTTGCGTTAATTTAGATTTTAAATCAGGTCGGTCGATAACATTGAGCACTTCGAGCAAAGCCGCCATGGTATTGCGACTGGCTTGTGTGGACTCGAGGTCGATATTGTAACGGATGGTGGTGAACAGGTGTTCTAAGCGCAAACAAATCCGCAACGGATCATTTAACGGTTGCTCATAAATAATAAGCTGTTCGGTCCCTACATTCATGTTCCTATCCCTATCCCATGGCCATATTGCGGCACTTGGATCATATAATTCAAGCGCAGCGATGTCAATCAAATATCCGAGGGGCTTGTTGTAGAGCAGGTATCAAAGCGTATTTGCCCGTATGGCGTGTTAGGAATCTGATTCAATTAAGCTTCGATAAAACCCATCCAGCTTTTTGACTTGTTGTTGTAGGTGGGTAATATCGCTTTCATTGATAATGACATCGTCGGCTAATTGTAAGCGTGTTTGCCGGTCAATTTGCGCTTGAGCGATGGTGGTAAACTGTGCGTCATTGATATTATCGCGTTCAAGTACGCGTTGTTTTTGCAACGACTCATTGCAATCAACCACTAACACGCGATCGATAAAAGTGAAATTGGAATCCGGTTTAAGCAGGGGGATGACAATGATGCAATAGGGTGTATTTAAGGTATCTATTTGTTGTTGCACTGTTTGACGAATGAGAGGATGTAATAAATCTTCTAGCCACTGACGTTTTTCGTTATTGTTAAAAACTATTTCGCCGAGTTTTTTACGCAGCAGTTGACCTTTTTCGTCTACTATTGCTGTGCCAAAATAATTGATCATTTTTTTTAAAGCCGCTGTGTTGGGTTCGACCACTTGGCGAGCAATGACATCCGTATCAATAATCGGCACATCGAGTTTGGCAAATAAATCGGCGACCCTGGATTTGCCACTACCGATGGCGCCGGTTAAACAGATTTTTAACATGGAATCATACCTTTTAACAACTCGGTGGCAAGCCACCAATCTTGTCTCCCTCGCAAGCGGGAGAGGTTTGTTATCTTTAAACCAATAATTTCATTAACGCACTGGACAGTGGTTGTCCCCAAACGAGAACGATAAAAGCACCAATTGCCAGAAACGGCCCGAAGGATATGGGTTTTTGCATCTCATGGCGTTTTGTGGCGATTAAACTCAAGCCCACGATTAATCCGAGGATGACAGCGATGATCAAGCACAACCAACTTTGTTGCCAGCCGAACCAAGCACCGACCATGGCTAACATTTTAAAATCACCGTGTCCCATGCCTTCTTTTTTGCGAATCAGTTTAAAACCCCAGGCAATGATCCATAAAAACGCATAGCTCAGCACAGCGCCCAAAACGGCACTTTCAATGGTGGTGAACAGGTTGTTGAGATTAATCAGTAAGCCGATCCATAATAAACAGAGCACCAGCGTATCTGGCAGAATTTGATGTTGTGCATCGATAAAAAATAAAGGGATTAAAGACCAAGTAAAGAGTAAGGCAAATAATACTTGTAAGGAAATACCAAAATGATAAACCAAATAAACGGTTAATAGCGCCGTTAATATTTCTACGAGGGGGTAGAGTTTAGAGATTGCTTGCTTGCAGGCATGGCATTTACCGCGCAGTAATAAATAACTGAGTACCGGTATATTGTGGCGCACCCGGATGGGTGTTTGGCAATGCGGGCATTGTGAGCGTGGGCGCATTAAATTATAAACGGTGTCTGAAAAAGGTTCTGCCTGATTGAGGAAGGCTAAGCATTCTCGGCGCCAACGTTGTTGTAACAAGATGGGTAAGCGGACAATGACGACGTTTAAAAAACTGCCGACAATTAAACCCAATACAGCACTTAAGATGAGGGTGGTGAGCATTTCAGTTTGTAGAAATTCAAGCATCCATTGTTTCTCGCATTAAGAGATGGCAGTACTGATTTTAAATATCGGTAGGTACATGGCAATGACCACCCCACCAATCATGACAGCCAATAGCATCATGATGACAGGCTCGATTAATTTACTCAAGTTATCCAGTGTTCTATCAAGCTGGGTTTGGTAATGATCAGCGATGTAACCTAGCATGGTGCTTAATTGGGCAGATTTTTCACCTATGGCCAGCATGTGGCTGACACTGCTTGGAAAATACGCATTTGTTTGCAAAGCTTGATGTAGGGTTTCTCCGGCACAGACTTTGGCAGAGACGATTTTAAGTGTTTGTTGCAAAACTTGATTGTCCACGCTAGCACCCGCTGCTTTTAAGGCTTCCAAAATGGGTAATTGCGCTTGTGTGGTGGTTGCCAGCAGTTGTGACCAGCGTGCGATAGCTGCCGTTTGGATCAGCTTGCCAACAATAGGCAGTTTTAACAAACAGCGATCCTTTTGTCGATTTAAAAAGCGCCAGTGTTGCAATAAATAGCGTAGCGCAAAGGTGATGGCCAGCAAGCTAAGGCATAGTTTGCCGCCGTGATGTTGCAAAAAGTTTGCTAGTTGAATTAACGCGCGTGTATACAGTGGCAAGGTGGCGGAGAAGTTGGCATAGAGGGTTTTAAATTGTGGAACGATAAAAAGCAGCAAGCCGATGCTAATGCTTACAGCGGCAATAAATACAGTTATCGGATAAAAAAGCGCCTTGGAAATTTTATTTTTGATAAGGCATAAACGTTGCTGGTGGGCTACTAATAATTTTAATAAAGCGTTTAAGTTGCCTGTATTTTCTCCAGCAGCGACCAACGCGCAATAAATTGTGTTAAAATGCTTAGGAAATTTTTGCAGGCTCTCCGATAAACGTTCGCCATTTTGAATGTGTTGTATTAAGATGGGCAGAACTTTTTGTAAACAACCACCACTTTTGTCGCGCACGAGCATTAAGGCTTCTAAGATCGGTATATTAGCCTGTAATAAAGTGGCTAATTGCAGGGTAAAATCGTTTATCTCTTGTACTTTTATGCGTGGGCCTAACCACGAAAAGGTGTGTTTTCTGTGCAGAGATAAAGGCGTAATGCCCTGTTGGGTTAAAATATTTTTTGCGACTGCCAGCGACTGGGCTTCTTGCTCGCCAGTTGTATAAAGCCCTTTTGAGTTGACACCTCGCCATTTAAAACGCATGGTTTAAAATTTAAAGTAAATAGAAAATTTTTGCTACCGTAAAAAATAGGTTATATAACGCGCACCATCTCTTCTAGAGAAGTAATTCCCTGTCTAATTTTGTTAAGGGCGGCCATTTGCAATTTTTCTGGTGCGGGTGTTTCTTCGAATTTTTCTGCCATTAATTGTTGGCGCAGTGAATCATTAATGGTAATTATTTCGTGGATTCCGGTACGGCCTCGGTAACCTTTGCTACATTGGGGGCAACCTACTGCTTTAAAAATTTTTAGATTAGCTAGTTCGGAAGTTTTGAATCCGAATTGTAGTAAAGCCTCTTGTGGTAATTGATCGGCTGCTTTGCAATGTTGGCACAGTTTTCGTAACAATCGTTGTGCGGTAATAAGGCTCACAGAACTGGCTAAGTGAAAATTAGCAATGCCAAGATGCATTAATCGATTCAGTGCTTCATGGGCGCTATTGGTGTGCAGGGTTGTAAAGACCAAATGGCCTGTTTGTGCTGCTTTAATGGCAATTTCTGCGGTTTCTGCGTCACGAATTTCGCCAATCATAATGACATCAGGATCTTGGCGTAAAAAACAACGCAGCGCACGACTAAAATCTAAACTGATTTCATGGTTCACATGGACTTGATTAATGCCGGGGATTTCTATTTCCACCGGCTCTTCAATGGTGGAGATGTTAAGTTGTTCTTGGTTTAACAAATGCAGCGCGCTATACAGTGTGACAGTTTTTCCACTGCCGGTTGGTCCGGTAACTAAAATGAGTCCTTGCGGTTTTTTAATGGCGGCTAAAAATTGTTGTTGCTGCCTTGGCGCCATGCCTAATTTATCGGTTCTTAACAAAGTGTGTTGTGTGTTGAGCAGGCGCACAACTATTTTTTCTCCGTATAAGGTTGGGCAAGTGCTGATGCGACAATCTTGTTGTTTGCCATTGGCGGCGATAAATTGAAAGCGCCCATCTTGTGGTAAGCGACGTTGTGCAATATCAAGTGCGGCAATGACTTTTAAACGGCTAGCAATGGCGGGGGAATGTGTTGACAGTGGGCGCATGATTTCGTGTAACAGTCCGTCTATTCGCAAACGAATACGATAATAATTTTGATAGGCTTCAAAATGAATATCCGAAGCCTGCTGCTGGTGAGCGTCTTCCAGGACTTGTTGGACAAAGTGAATAATCGGCGGATTTTCATGGAGATGACTTGTGTTTGTCGTATCACATAAAGGGGAATAATGTTTTTGGCAAAATAATTGATTAATGAGCACGCGCAGTTGATCGTGTGGCGCAAAAAACGCTTGGACCGGCAAACCTGTTTTAAATTGTACGCTTTCAATCAACGAAAAATAAGTGGGGTCACTCAATGCTATTTTTAGTTGATTGCCGGTTTGTTCGATGGGCAACAGCGTATGTTGTTTAATAAAGGTTTCATCTAAAATAGAGAGTTGTTTGTCTGTTATTGAAAAATCCTTTAAATCAACGCATGTTAAGGCAAAAAAATCAGCGCAGGCTTGTGCAAAGCTTGTGCTGGAAAGGTTGCATTGCTCGATTAAATCATCGAGTGATAGTAATTTGTTGGATTTTATTTTATCTTGCAGTTGCTGTAATTGTGCCGGCGCCAACAATTGATAGCGCTGTACAATTTGCAGTAAATGATAGTGGGGTTGCATTTGTGTAGCTAGTGAGTTAACGCTGAAAAGCGTTAACTAATTAGCATAACCTTCGGCAACACCGCCGCCGCTGGAAGACCAAACCAAAGTTTGGTGGTCAACGGTTGGCGTCAATATATAGTTATCGTTTGCAGTGATACCGTATTTTTCCCTGGGAGTGACTATAATTTGTCCATCATTGGCCACTTGAATCGCATTCACCAAATTGGCTCCTTGTCCTGCCGAGATTGCTGCGGGAATTCCATGAGTGCCCGCCTGGCAGTCGGTTAAGTTGCCGGTACGCTGAAAACATTCAGTGACACCAATTTTGTAGGGCGCTACAGCTTGCACAATTTCAGCATAATGCGCTCGACGCGTATAAGTGTGATAAGTTGGGATGACAATGGCTACGAGAATGCCGATGATGGCCACCACGATCATGAGTTCGATCAGTGTAAAGCCCTGGGGATGTTGCTTCATCAACGTATGCCTCCGTGTGTTAACTATTGCTATACCCCCCTTTATAAGCTAGTTTGTGTTGGTTTTCAATACGGTATATTTTACACTTTGGCGTGGAGTGGACCATCGCAGCGTGACGCACGCCGTACAGGATGTATGGCAGGGTGCGATC
>CAZGQK010000016.1:21693-39234 GCA_964527645.1 uncultured Legionellales bacterium
AGTACAGGGATGTACGAAAAACATTCTGAAAAGTTTGCCGATGTAGCTCAGTTGGGTAAGGAGGGACCGATGGTCCAGTGGACCATCGCAGCGTGACGCACGCCGTACAGGATGTATGGCAGGGTGCGATCGGAAAAATAAATAAAAAAGTACAGGGATGTACGAAAAACATTCTGAAAAGTTTGCCGATGTAGCTCAGTTGGTAGAGCAACTGATTCGTAATCAGTAGGTCGGGTGTTCGAATCACCTCATCGGCACCAGTGCTTATCTTTCTCCTGCTTTTTGAAAGAATTTTACGCATTTTTTTTAATTAAGCTGAGGTTGTGGTTAATTTTTGAAATAAAGCTTATTTTTCTGTAGTATTTTTATCCGCTATTTAATTAAACAAAAATAACCGCTGATTAATTATTTATCTTTTGTGGTCTAAAATTAATCCAAAAAACAGGGGCAATTTATCGCTTTTAAATGTCTTTCAAAATAGACTTGCATGTCGTTGTTGATTATGTTTTTATGCGAACCAAGAAAGGTGCTAGTGTCGACTTTGTTTTTTTGTGCAAAGATTGACAGGGGGATGTAGGATGATATTTAAACAGCTATTTGATCGAGTCAGTTCCAGTTATTCTTACCTGATTGCCGATGAAAAAACCAAACAGGCCGCTTTTGTGGATCCTGTTATGACTTGCTTGGAGCGAGATTTAGCGTTAATACACGATTTAAATTTGCAGCTTATTTATACGCTGGAAACCCATGTGCATTCAGATCGCGTTACCAGTGCTTTTTGGTTGCGTCAAGCAACGCAGTGTCAAATTATTATACCAGCAGGTTCCAAAGTCACGGGTGCTGATGTTTATGTGAATGAAAATGAGTGCATGTCAGTCGGTGTTGTGCCTATTTCGGTTATCGCGACACCTGGGCATACCGACGCGCATGTGGCTTTTTATGTCAATAATGATCGCTTGTTAACTGGCGAAGGTTTATTAATTCGCGGTTGTGGTCGCACTGATCAGCAAAATGGTGATGCGGGGTTGTTGTACGATTCGGTGGTGGCAAAATTATTTCACCTGCCAGAGATGACATTAGTTTATCCGGGGCGTGATGATCAGGGCCGTGCTTCTTCTACTATTGGGGAAGAAAAAAAGTGCAACCGACGTTTTCAGCGCAATCGCCAAGAATTTATTGCCTTGATGCAAAAGTTAGCGTTGCCGTTACCGCCTCATTCAGCCAAAGTGTTGCAGGTTAATTCTCGCTGTGGGCAAAATGATTCATTGAGTTAGACGGCGTTCCTATAGTTGTCTTTGTGCTAGGTCATTGGCTAAGTATCGAAATTGTAAATTTCTTTTTCCGTCACTACTACATTTAAAGGCACATCCCAGGCCATGGCCTCTATGGTGTCAATTTTTTGAAATTCGTAAGCGAGTCCAATTAACAACGGGCGTTTTTCTTTTGCTGGTTGATTAAGTAAAAACTGCAGCGTGCGATCGTAATAACCTTGTCCCATGCCCAGGCGGTGTCCGTGTTTATCAAAAGCCACCAACGGCATTAAAATTAAATCTAGACTTTGCGTTTCAATGGGAGATTGGTTTTTGGTGTCAGGTTCTAAAATATCATAGCAATTTCTAAGTAAGGGCATGTTTTCATAATAGTGATAAAAATGAAACGTTTTATTTGCATTAATAACCGGCAAGTAGATTTTTTTTTGCTCTAAAATGGCTTGTTGAATGCATGCCGTGGTATTGGCTTCACTATCGTGAGCAAGATAGGCGCCGATGTGCTGGCTTTTTTTAAAAATATCGGTGGCAATGATTTGTTGGCAAATAAGATTCGTGGTCTGTTGCACAAATTCAGTGGACAATTGGCGTCGCTGTTGCCGGATTAAGGCGCGTTGTTGATTAGATGTCATCATAAAAAAATGCCCCCAAAATGTCGCAGCAAGAGCCTATTTGAACCCAAAGGTTCAGGTGGGAAGCTAGGTACTGCTTCAGGCTTTCCGTGAAAGGCCCCAATATAATTTTAGGGTTTAGGTAACGGTTCCTAGAATTATATTGGGGTCTCTGTTGGACTTGCTCAACGGCAGTATCACATTGATTCCCTGGCTATTATTATCGGTTCAAAATGTATATCTTGCTGCGACAATCCTGGAGGCAGTTTTATTATAGCGTAGTTTCGGGTTCGGTCGCCAGTGCATTTTGGATCTTTAATTGCAACTCTTTGATTTTATCATTAACGTGATCAAAGTAACCACTTTTTTGTTTTTGTAAGACGAGTAAATCATGGGCTAAGTTTAATGATGTGACCACAGCGATGCGGTCGGTGCTCATGGTGCTGCCGTGTTGACGTACCTTGCGCATTTCCTCATCGAGAAAAGTTGCTGAGGCTTGTAACTCAGTTGTTTGTTCCGGTTGGCATTTGATTTTATAGACCCGATCAAGAATGTTGATGGCAATGATCTGCTCGTGGTTGCTCATGCGGATTCACCTTTTAATTGTGCCAGAATATGGCGGATCTTGTCGGCAAAGTAACGATTCTTCTGCGTTAGTAAATGTTCGGTTTCAGTGGAGGCTTTCACTTTTTGCTGGAGTGTCACATTCTGCGTACGCAGCCGCTCAAGTTGAGCCAGCAAGGCATCTATTTGGTATTCGAGTTTTGCAAGTTCAGCAACATCCATTTCAGCTCGTCCTTATGTTTTCAAACAGTAATCATAAGAATATGATTCAATGCTATAAGAATAGTTTGTTACTGGCTACGGGTCAATAGTTGAGTCCCACTCCATTGGTGCTAGAATGGACATCCAAAGAGTACGAATAAGGACTAATATGAGTAATCTAATACCAGATGCGGACGTTTATGCTGCTCGCCGAAAGTGCCTAATGCAGCAAGCAGAGCCGGATAGCGTCTTATTGCTGGCCGGCGCACCGGAAGTGGATCGTAACTGGGACAACACCTATAGGTATCGTCAAGACAGTTATTTTTATTATTTAACCGGCTTTAGTGAACCTGAGGCAGTCTTGGCACTGGTTCCCGGACGTGAGAACGGCGAGTTCATCCTCTTTAACCGTCCACGTGACGAGGTGATGGAAAAATGGACAGGTCTGCGTGCTGGGCAGGTAGGAGCCTGTGAAAAATACGGTGCGGATGAAGCCCATGACATCGTTGATTTTGAAGAGTTGCTGTTGGAGCTGTTAAAGGAAAAAGCGCGCATTTATTATCCAATTGACGATGGGCCTTTGGCGCAAAGCATTGTCGATGCCAGTAGTGCTTTGCGTAAACTTTGGCGGCGAGGTGTCGTTGTGCCGATGGCGTATTTTGAAATACGTGAAATTTTATCAGAAATGCGCTTAATCAAAGATGCATCGGAAATCGCTTGCATGCGCAAAGCGGCACAAATATCGGCCGCGGCGCATAAGCGTGCCATGCGAGCTTGTGCCCCACAGAAAAATGAATGTGAGTTAGAGGCTGAGCTTATTTATGAAATAAAGCGTCAGGGTTGTTTCGAACCAGCTTATTCCAGCATTGTCGCTGCCGGCGAAAATGCTTGTACCTTACATTACGTGGATAACAATTCTCAGATTAATGATGGGGAATTGGTGCTTATCGATGCCGGTGGCGAATATCAGTATTATGCCTCAGATGTCACCCGCACATTTCCGGCCAATGGTCATTTTAGTAAGGATCAGCAGGCTTTATATGAATTGGTGTTAAAAATTCAAACCAGTTGCATTGAACAAGTGCGTCCGGGAACGAATTGGGATCAATTGGCTCAGCTAGTGGCTCAAATGATGACAGAAGGTTTGCTTGCATTGGGTATTTTGCAGGGCGATATGGCCAAGTTATTAGAGCAGGAAGCTTATCGGAAAGTTTACCCGCATGGTATCGGTCATTGGTTAGGGTTGGATACACACGATGTCGGGGCGAGCAAAGTGAAAGGTCAGTGGCGTAGCTTTGAACCTGGTATGGTATTAACCATTGAGCCGGGTATTTATATTCCACACAATACGTCCGGGATTGAGAGCAGATGGTGGGGAATAGGCATTCGCATTGAAGATGATGTATTGGTCACCGCGGATGGTTGTGAGGTCTTAAGTCGAGATGTGCCAAAAACAGTTGTGGAAATTGAAGCATTAATGCAGGTTGATAAATAAAATATGTCAGATCATTACGATATTATTATAGTTGGTGGCGGATTAGTTGGCTGTAGCTTAGCGGTTGCTTTGCAAAATTCATCTTTGCGCATTGCCCTGCTTGAAAAAAAACTACCCACCGCGCCGGCAGGCGAAGCTTATAGTCGTCCTATTTCATTGTCCCATTGCAGTTATGACATTTTAAAGCAATTAGCTATTTGGCCAGATTTATCGGCGAATGCCTGTGCCATTAAAACAGTGCATGTGTCACGCCAAGGTGCCATGGGTGCCATGCGTTTTCATGCTGAGCAACAGAAATTATCAGCCTTGGGTTATGTGGTGCCATTTACGCAATTAAAATGGGCGCTTTTTTCTAAAATACAACAACAAAAAAATGTTGAAATTATCGAAAGCAAGAAAATAATATCCCTGCAGTGTAATGACAAAGGCGCACAAATTGAGCTACAAACCGCAGCTGGTAAGCGAAAAATAAGTGCAGCCTTGTTGGTTGGGGCCGATGGTACGTGCTCAAATACGCGGGATTTATTGGGCGTGGCGGTGGATGAGCAGGCTTATGCGGAAGTCGGGATTGCGGCACGGGTGCGTTTTAATCACGATCACCAGCACAGCGCTTATGAACGCTTTACCGATGCCGGGATTATTGCCGTTTTGCCGTATTCGGAGCGTCAATGCGGATTAGTATGGACCATGACGCAAACACAATATCAAGAATATAAAGAGTTTAATGTTCAGCAATGGAGTGAAAAATTACGTCAGTATTTTGGTTATCGTTGTGGAAAGGTTGAAGAACTCGAAATATTGCAAAATTATCCTCTGCAATTTACCCAAGCGCAACAACAAGTCGGTGAAGGTTGGGTTTTATTGGGTAATTCTGCACATACTATTTATCCTATTGCTGCGCAGGGATTTAATTTAGGTTTGCGTGATGTCATGGCGTTGGCGCAACTGCTAATTTCTGCGCATCAACAGGGAAACGTGCTGGGACATTTGTCTTTGTTGCAGACCTATGTTGAAAAACGCAAGCCAGATCAGGAAGCCGTATTAAAATTGGTGCAAAAAACACACCGCTTGTTCAGTATGCGTATGCCTTTTTTAAAATCTTTGTTAGGTCTGGGATTATTGACCACAGAATTAGTCGGACCGTGGAAACAAAAAATAGCTAAGCGAGCTTTGGGGAGTAGCTTTTCAGCATCGACTCATCAGCATCGGGCGGAGAAAACAGATGTCTAACCCAAATCATTATTCTGTGATTATTATTGGTGGTGGTATGGTTGGTTTAAGTTTGGCTTGTGCCTTGGGGAGGGCGGGTAAAAAAGTGGCGTTAATTGAAGCTAAGCAGCCCCCACTTCGTTGGCAAAAGGATGATTTAGTTGCGCGCGTGAGTGCGTTAAACCCAACTTCCTGTCAATTTCTAAAAAACATTGATCCAGGCTTTGACACAGCTTCACCAGCCTTTTGCCCCATTAAAAAAATGCGTGTTTGGGACGATATCGGTGGTGGTGAAATTAGTTTTTCTGGTGATGACATCTCAGTACCACAATTAGCGTTAGTGGTTGAGAATCGTGAAATTGTGCGCTTGTTGTGGCAGCAGGCACAGCAATTGGCATCCGTTGATGTTGTAGCGCCAGCCACCGTTGCGCAGTTATTGCAGCACGAAGATTGGGTGCAGTTAACTTTGGATAATCAGCAAATATTAACCACGGATTTAGTAGTGGGTGCTGATGGTGCGCGATCTTGGGTGCGCCAACAAATGGCGGTTGATATGCAACAATACGATTATCAACAATCAGCGGTAGTTGCCGTGGTTAAATCAACAAAAATGCATCAAATGGTTGCTTGGCAGAATTTTTTAAAAACCGGTCCGTTGGGTATTTTGCCATTGGCCCATGGTGATCAGTTTGCTTTAATTTGGTCAACTGCTGAAGCGCAAAGTTTGTGTGAGTTGTCGGAAGATGAGTTTAATCAGGCTTTATCACAAGCCTTGCAGTTTCGTGCTGGGCAATTGGCTTTATTAACCAAGCCGCGTGCTATCTCGTTAATGGAAGGGCATGTGAGCGCCTACGTGCAACCACGTTTCGCTTTAATTGGTGATGCGGCACATACTTTGCACCCCTTAGCTGGGCAAGGTGCCAATTTAGGCTTGTTAGACGCCGCGTGTTTGGCGCAATGTATTATTGATGGTGATGAAAAAAATTATGACCTTGGTAGTATGCGTGTATTACGTCGTTATGAACGTTGGCGCAAAGGTAATAATCAATTAATGTTAAAAGCGATGCGTGCCTTTCAGCAAGGTTTTTCCAGTCAGTCGGTGCCCTTGGTGCAATTACGTAGTTTAGGCTTTAATTGTGCGGATCGACTAGGCTTTTTAAAACGTTTTTTTATGCGCTATGCCATGGGTCAACACAAAGATTTGCCTGAGCTTATTGCGGATTAATCGCCTTTACTAAAAACAGTGCCTGAATTGGTGCGCGCGTTATTCTCATCAATAGGTGGAGGAACTTAGGGCGTGTCCCTGATGTTTTGATCATTTATCCCACCTATCTGCTTGAATAATCTGCACACCCACTCAAGACGTTGATCAAAACACAAGATCATTCTATTCCCCCTATATTACAATTTAATGACAAAAAATCATGACATTGTAACAACATTGTTACAGCGTTTTACTTGCACATTGGTGCTTTTCAGGGTAAAAATGTCAGCTATGAGTAAACAACCACACATACTAGTTGTCGACGATGATCAGCAGATCGGTGATTTGCTACGAGATTATCTGAGCAATCATGGGTTTCGCGTCTCACACGCTAAAGATGGGCGGGAGATGGATCGGGTCTTGGCCAAAAGCTCCGTGGATGTGGTCATCTTAGACATCATGTTGCCGGGTGAAGATGGGGTTAGTTTGTGCCGTCGTTTGCGTGAAGCCTCTGCGGTTTCCATCATTATGCTCAGTGCAGTTGCCGAAGAGACGGATCGCATTGTGACATTGGAGATTGGTGCTGACGATTACCTACCTAAGCCGTTTAACCCCAGAGAGCTACTGGCTCGCATCAAGGCTGTGTTGCGGCGTAGTACAGGCAAGTTGGCTGAGCAGCGCCAGGCCAAGCATGTGGCCTCGCTACCCGATATTCGTTTTCTCGATTGGCGGTTGGATCGTAATCGTCGTCGGTTGTTGGCGCCGGATGATGTCATTGTGCCGCTGAGCAGTGGTGAATACGAACTATTAGTCGCTTTTTTAGAACATCCGAAGCGTACCTTGAATCGTGATCAGTTACTTGATTTAACGCGGGGACGTGAATCGGGTCCTTACGATCGAACCATTGATGTGCAGGTTGCTAGATTGCGCAAAAAATTGGAGACAGATGTTAAAGTCCCCAAAATTATTGTCACCGTACGTGGTGGTGGTTATCGTTTTGAAGCTGATGTTGAGCAAGTGTAGGCTAAGAGCATGTCGAGAAAATTTTTATCATTTCCGAGTCATTTAGCAAAAAGTAGTTTTTGGACATTGCTGTTTGGCTTTTTGGTCATTCAAGTGGCGGCTCTATTTATCTTTACCACTTATTCAGATATGCATAGAGTAGCTAATCCTAAACGTATACAAAATGAAGTGGTGCATGTTGTAGGTATCGCTCGAAAGTGGCCGGTGAGTCGTTTAAAAATTTTTCTTACGAAAAATAGATATATTCATCGCGGTTTGTTTATTCATATGAGGAAAAAGCCTTCTGCGAAGGGTCAAGATATCACGTCGATGACCAAACAACAGGTTGAGCAGTTGGTCTCTACGCAGCCGTATGACTTAAAACTGGATTTGCAGTTAAGTGATGGGCAGTGGCTGCATGTAAGAACCGTAAAAAACAGAATGCATCCTTGGCTGTTGATGGGATTGATTTTTTCTGCGCTGGCATTGTTGATGGCCTTAATTTTTTTGTGCTATACCCTAGTGCAGCGTTTATCGATGCCGGTGCGTCAGTTTGCCGATGCGGCTAAACGTTTTGGTATGGATGTGCAATCACCTCCCCTAGCTGTAGTGGGTTCAGAAGAGGTACAATCAGTAGTGAAGGCCTTTAATGAAATGCAGGAGCGGGTGCGACGTTTGTTGCACGATCGTACGCAAATGCTAGCTGCTATTTCGCATGATTTGCGTACACCGCTCACACGTTTGCGCTTGCGTGTGGAATATTTGCAGGGTAATCCACAATATGAAAAAGCAGAAGCTGATTTAAATGAAATGGAGCGTATGATTTCATCAATTTTATCTTTCGCCAAAGATCACGTGCGTGAAGAGGCGATGGAGCGTTTTGATCTCAATGCATTATTAGAAGGTTTGTGTGATGACATGGTTGATGCTGGGCATCAGTGTGTTTATCAGGGACCGGGACAGCGTTTAGCTTTTGTTGGTCGGGTGCATGCCCTGAAACGGGTTTTTAGTAATTTAATTGAAAACGCGATTAAATATGGCAAAGTGGCAGAAGTGAGCTTGCAGCAAAAAGGTGAGGACATGCAAATAACCGTGCAAGATCAAGGGCCTGGTATTCCCGAGACGGAAATGAAAAAAGTATTTGAACCTTTCTATCGCGTTGATCCTTCGCGTTCGCCACAAACGGCGGGCACCGGGTTGGGACTTGCTGTAGCACGTGACATTGTTTTTGCCGCCGGTGGTAACATCGAGTTGCGCAATGTGAAGCCGCGCGGGCTGTGTGTGACAGTTTGTCTGCCTATTGTAGAAAATCAGATATCTCCCGCGTAGTTGGTATTGCATTTCAACACGCATTGTTGTATCAATTGACCTCTCGATGAACTGTATTTATGGATGTACAATTACATGGATGGTCAAAAAACTCCTCTTTACGATCTACACGTACAAAGCAATGCTCAACTGGTTGATTTTTGTGGTTGGCAAATGCCGTTGCATTATGGCTCGCAATTGCAGGAGCATCACAGCGTGCGCAAGCAGGTGGGTTTGTTTGATGTTTCGCATATGGGAATTTTAGATATATCCGGTGAGCAGGCGGTAGATTTTTTAGCGTATGTGTTTGCTAATAACATCCATAAATTGCAAAAAAATGGCATGGCTATTTATGGGTGCTTGTTAAATCATGACGGTGGGGTTATCGACGATTTGCTGATTTATCGATTACAAGATCAGCTGTTTCGTTTGGTGCTTAATGCCGGTAGCTTTAACAAAGATCTGCAGTGGTTACAAAAGCAAGCGCAATCTTATCAAGTGGATTTGCAAGTGCGTCATGATTTAAATATGTTGGCGTTGCAAGGCCCCCGGGCTGAAGAATTTTTAACAAAAATAAATAACATCGATGCAGATGCAGCCGCAGGATTAAAAAACTTTCATGCACACTTAGCGGGTGAGGTGCAAATTTCGCGTACCGGTTATACCGGTGAAAATGGTTTTGAAGTAATAGCCCCGGCACAAACCGTTGGTGAATGGTGGCAAAAATTTTTAGCGCTGGGGGTTAAACCGTGTGGGTTGGGTGCCAGAGATACGTTACGCTTAGAGGCAGGATTAAATCTTTATGGCACTGATATGGATGAAACTACTTCGCCATGGGTCAGTAATTTAGGTTGGACAGTTTCTGTTAAAGATGATCGTGATTTTATTGGACGCCAGGCTTTGTTGGCAGAAAAATCTGCGGGTATTTCACAACGCTTAGTTGGTTTATTGATGCGGGAGAAAGGTGTGTTGCGTAACGGGCAGCAAGTATTAACCGATTGCGGTGAAGGTGTTATTACCAGCGGTGGATTTTCCCCAACATTGGGTTGTGCCATTGCGTTGGCGCGGTTGCCAATTGAGGCTAAATTGAATGCGCAAGTGATACGACGTGCTCAAGAAATTAGCGTTGTTATTCGGAAACCACCTTTTGTGCGTTGCGGTCGAGAGGTTGTCAGTCAATAATAGAAACAGGGGGTTTGCAGCGTTATGTGCGCGACTCTTGAGAAATTAAATTTACAAGGAGGGTGCAGTGAGTCAATGTCCTACAGATTTAAAATACACCAAAAGCCACGAATGGGTGCGCCGCGAAGCCGATGGCAGTTGTACCGTGGGCGTCACTGATTATGCGCAAAAAAGTTTAGGCGACTTGGTTTTTATCGATTTACCAGAATTGCATCTTACCTTTAGTGCGGGTGATGAGCTTGCAGTGGTTGAATCGGTCAAGGCGGCCAGTGACATTTATAGTCCTATTAGCGGTGAAGTGATTGCGGTTAACCAAAATTTAGTCGATGAACCGGGGGCGGTTAATTTTGATCCTTATGGTGCGGGATGGTTATTGCGTATTAAAGTGCAAGATGGCGATATATTGGCAAATTTACTCAGCGCTGAAGAATATCAAAATACAATAAAAGGTGATTAGGAAAGTTTATGCCATTTATTCCACACACAGAAAATGATTTGCAAACTATGTTGGCCACCATTGGTGTTGACAGTGTGGATGATTTATTTTCTGAAATTCCCAAATCTATTCCTGTTGCAGAACTTATGGCTATCCCCACGGCTATGAATGAAATGGAAGTTAGTCGCTTGATGCGTGAATGTGCCGCAAAAATAGATCCTCAGCATTGTTTTATCGGTGCTGGCGCGTATCAACATTATATTCCGGCAGCGGTATGGGAGATAACTGGTCGCGGTGAATATTTAACGGCTTATACACCTTACCAAGCCGAGGCCAGCCAAGGAAGTTTGCAGTTATTTTATGAATATCAAACAATGATGGCGCAATTAACGGCAATGGAAGTGTCCAATGCTTCTTTGTACGATGGCGCAACGGCGTTAGCCGAAGCTATGTTAATGGCGGTGCGTATTAAACGCCACAAAGCCAATCGTATTTTAGTGCCAGCAACTTTACATCCGCATTATCGGCAAGTATTAAATGTTTATGCAAAAATTCAACAGATTGAATTGCAGGAAATACCCTATTGTCCTCAACAAGGGCGCATAGATGTAGAGCAATTACAAACAATTGATATCGATAACGTGGCGGCATTAATTATGGTACAACCCAATTTTTTTGGTGTATTAGAACAGGTTGATGATTTAGCTGATTGGGCGGCGGCACATAATATTTTGACCATAGCTCTGGTTAATCCTATTGCTATGGCACTATTAAAACCACCGGGACAGTGGGGCGAGCACGGCGCGGATATCGTTTGTGGTGAAGGTCAGCCATTGGGCGTTCCGATGTCGGGCGGCGGTCCCTATTTTGGTTTTTTGTGCACTCGGCAAAAATTAGTACGTGAGATGCCGGGGCGGATTGTTGGTAAAACGACGGATCAACAGGGACAGACCGGTTATACCCTAACGCTGCAGGCGCGGGAACAACATATTCGGCGTGCCAAAGCCAAATCCAATATTTGCACCAATCAAGGGTTACTGGTAACTGCGGCTACTATTTATATGAGTTTATTGGGGGCAGAGGGTTTGCGAGAAGTGGCCGAGGCGAGCCATGCCAATACACACAAGTTACTTGCAGCCTTACAAGCCTTACCCGGTATTCATCGCGCTTTTCCATCGCCCTATTTCCATGAAGTGGTTTTGCAATTTGATGCGTCTGCCGAAAAAATATTGGCTAGCATGCAAAATGCGGGAATACAAAGTGGTTTATTATTGGAACCTTATTATCCTGAGTTAAAAAATAGTCTATTGGTTTGTGTGACTGAAGTTAAAACTGTGCAAGATATCACTCATTATGCACAAAGCATGGCTGCAGTGTTAGAGAATTGCGAGGTGGCCGATGTCTAAATCCATTTTTGAAAAATCTATTTTGCATCGACGCGCACACGCACATCATCATTCAAAACACGTGATGGCCGATGATTTGCCCGAACAATTATTGCGTAAACAAAAACCCTTGTTGCCACAATTGTCTGAATTAGAAGTGTTGCGCCATTTCACACAATTATCGCGGCAGAATTTTTCAATTGATACGCATGTTTATCCGCTGGGTTCGTGCACCATGAAATACAATCCGCGTATTGCGCATCGCTTAGCTTTGCTGGAGAGATTTGCAGAGCATCACCCTTTAAGCGATAGTCACAACGCACAACCCTTTTTGCAATGTTTGTATGAATTGCAAACGATGTTGGCCGATATTACCGGTATGCAGGCGGTGAGTCTAACACCCATGGCTGGTGCACAAGGTGAATTAGCCGGTGTGGCCATGATTGCAGCTTATCATCGAGCACGTGGTGATGATAAGCGCGTGGAAATGTTGATACCCGATGCAGCACATGGCACTAATCCCGCATCCGCTGCTATGTGTGGTTTTAAAGTGCGTGAGGTAGCTACCGCAAAAAACGGCGATTTAGACATTGACGCCCTAAAAGCGTTATTAAGCGATAAAACAGCGGGGATTATGCTAACTAATCCGTCGACAGTAGGTGTCTTTGAACGCCAAATTTTACAGATTTCTGATTTAGTGCATCAAGCTGGTGGTTTATTGTATTACGATGGTGCTAATTTAAATGCCATTTTAGGAAAAGTGCGTCCTGGTGATATGGGGTTTGATGTCATGCATTTAAATTTACACAAAACATTTGCCACGCCGCATGGTGGCGGCGGACCTGGTGCTGGACCGGTTGGCGTTAATGAAAAATTACAAGCCTTTTTACCTTTGCCTAGGGTTGGTAAAGCTGAGGATAAGTATTATTGGCTAACAAAAAAGCACTGCCCGCAAAGTATTGGTCGGTTAAGCACTTTTATGGGAAATGCCGGTGTGTTATTGCGCGCTTATATTTATGTGCGTTTATTGGGACAACGCGGATTAACGCGCGTTGCAGAACACGCGACATTAAATGCCAATTATTTAATGCATCGTCTACAAGCGTTAGGTTACACCTTGGCATACCCTGAGCGTCTAGCTAGTCATGAGTTTATTATTACGTTAGCAGAGATCAAAAAAAAATACGGCATTACGGCACTTGATGTGGCGAAAAGGTTATTGGATTATGGCTTTCATGCGCCGACCATTTATTTTCCTTTGTTAATACCCGAGTGCTTATTGATTGAGCCGACAGAAACTGAAAGCAAACAAGCTTGTGATGATTTTGTTGCGGTGATGGCGGCCATCTTAGAAGAGATAAAAACCGACCCTGATAAAGTGCGTAACGCCCCGCATGATCAAGTAGTTGGGCGCTTGGACGAAGTCAAAGCAGCACGCGAATTGAATTTGGTTTGGGGCGAGGCGGATGTCTAAAAGTAGGAAATCTTCACGAGTTTGGCTTTTGCGCTTTATTGTGTTACTTGTGTTACTTTTAGGGATTAGTTTTTTTATTTTCCGTCAGCATCCGTTATCAATTAAGCCGGTTTCTTATCGGCAGTTACCGCATTGGCAGCAGGGTGAGCAGAATAAAACGTTGGCGGCATTTAAAATTTCTTGCAAAAAGTTTTTTTCACAACCCGGCGGACAAAATGTGGGTTCGCAAAAATTTTTTTTAACGGCAAGTGCTTGGTATCCGGCCTGTCATGCCGCGATGCGCTTAAAAAATCCAAATGCTAAGCGAGCCCGTGCTTTTTTTGAGCGTTGGCTGCAGGTTTATCGGGTTAAAAAACGTTGGCAGCCTGGTTTATTTACCGGTTATTATTTGCCGGTTATTCAAGCAAGCCGGAAGCGCACCGGCAATTATCAGCTGCCGCTTTATGGGCGTCCCGGTGATTTGGTCATGGTTAATTTAGGTGCGTTTGACCCAAAATTAACGGGGATTAAAATCAGCGGTCGAATTAAAGATGGAAAACTGTATCCTTATGGCATCACGCGTGCGCAAATTAATAAGGGGGCTTTGTCAAAAGTTGCCAAAGTTTTGTTTTGGACCAATAATCGAGTGGGTCGTTATTTTTTGCAGATTCAAGGATCGGGTTATGTGCAACTAAAAAATGGCAAACAACTTTTATTAGGCTACGCGGGTGAGAATGGTTTTTCTAGTACGATCATAGGGCGTGTTTTAGTCAGGCGTGGGTTGTTAAAACTAAAAGGCATTTCTGCTTTAAAAGTGAGACAGTGGTTGTATCAGCATCCACAACAAGCGCAGCAAATGCTCAATGCTAATAAAGGATTTGTATTTTTTAAAATATTATCGACGAAGTCACCGTTGGGCACCCAAGGCGTGGAGTTAACACCCGGGTATTCATTGGCAGTGGATCATGCCTTAATTCCTTTGGGCGCACCGATTTGGATAACTACACGCATTGCCAACGTGAAAAATCCGCAAACCTCACAGCCGTTTCATCGTTTAATGGTAGCGCAAGATACCGGCGGTGCGATTACAAACATACACGGGGATATCTTTTGGGGTACGGGTAAAAGAGCGGAAACGCTGGCCAGTTATCAAAATTATCCGGGTGCATTTTGGCTGTTGTTGCCGAGAGCATCCAGGCCATAAAAAAACTGCCCAAAAGCCTGATGCTAATGAGCAGTTTGAGTACTATCGCAGCTAATTAGTCGCTGGCGAATAAATCGAAAATACCCCAAAGACCGGATAAGCCGATAAGGATATAAATGATTTTAGTAACAATAGCGGCATCGCCAAAAATGGTGGTTATAACATTAAACTGAAATATACCAATTAACCCCCAGTTCAATCCCCCAATAATCAATAAGATTACTGAAATCCAGTGTAGTCCTTTCATGATTCCCTCCAATAGTAATTAATGATAAATTAATAACTTACCCGAGTTATTATAACGATTTTTAAAAATAATTCTACTGATGTGTAATAGTTGCTCATAAAATCGCATCTTTTATGAACTAGCATAACCATTTAGAGTAAATTTTGCCCAAATATTTTTTTTAACAATGGCTGTTTAGCAATTGTAACTATAAAAGTGTCTCTAAACCGTAAAGCAGACTTTTGAGTTTTGTTACCTCACGAATGGCTAATAACACACCTGGCATAAAGGCTTTTAAGTCCAGTGTATCGTGGCGAATGGTGAGCAACTGACCAGGAGAGCCAAAAAGGATTTCTTGATGCGCGATTAAACCGGGTAGGCGAACCGAGTGAATGGTGGTGCCATAATATTTTGTGCCACGCGTTGTATCGGCAGATTCTTCTATTTCTTGTTGATTGCGAGCCATCATTTGTGCGGTTTTAATTGCCGTACCAGATGGAGCATCTTTTTTTTGGTCGTGATGTAATTCAATAATTTCTGCATCTGAGAAATATTTTGCGGCATCTTGGGCATATTTCATCATTAAAATAACACCTAGTGCAAAATTAGGAGCGATGATGCCTCCTAACTTTTTAGCCTCACAGGCTGTGGTTAATTGTGTGACTTGTTCCGCGGTTAATCCGGTGGTGCCAATAATAGGATGTGCATTATTCTCAATGATTGTTTGGGTGTTTTTGAAGACAGCTGCGGGCGTAGTAAAATCAATAACGACTTGCGCTTTATTTTTTTGTATCGCGGTTGCTAAGTCATCTCCATGACCTAATGCGCCGACTAATTCAAAATCCGGTGCCTGCTCGATTGCGATGACGGTTACTTTGCCCATTCTGCCTTGAGCGCCATTAACTAAAACACGAGTCGCCATTTTATTTTCCTACAATAAGGGCTCATGTTTGTGTGGCATGAGCCTGAGGGTTAATTAAGCTGAAAAATTACTATCCACAAAGTCCCAATTTACTAACTGCCAAAAATTGCTGACATATTTTGGGCGATCATTGCGGGTATCAATGTAATAGGCATGTTCCCAGACATCACAGGTTAACAAAGGTGTTTTATCTGCAGTGAGAGGGTTGCCGGCATTGGCGGTACTGGAAACTTCCAGTGTGCCATCAGCGTTGCGCACTAACCATGCCCAGCCAGAGCCAAAATGTGTTTTAGCTGCGTTCATAAATTTTTCGGCGAAATTATCGAATGAGTCGAAATGTTGATCGATCGCTTCGGCCAAAGCGCCCGTAGGTTTTCCACCGCCATTGGGTGACATGCAGTTCCAATAAAAGCTGTGGTTCCAATGTTGTGCGGCATTATTAAAAACGCCACCTTGCGCATTTTTGACAATGTCGTCTAGGTTGGCTTTTTCAAACTCTGTGCCTTTGATTAAATTATTTAATTTGTTGACATAAGCTTGGTGGTGTTTGCCGTAATGATATTCGAGAGTTTCCTGAGAAATAGCAGGTTCTAATGCGTTTTTTGCGTAAGGCAGTTCAGGTAGTTCAAAAGCCATATTATTCTCCTTGTATTTTTCTAAGTTTATAACTATGTGTCAAGAGTTTAGGGCTTGGGTACATAATGTCAACCTGTGCTCTAGTAAATGGTGCAAGAATTTCTTTTACAAGTGGACGTTTTTGGCAATGAATAGGGCTTTTTCCTAGGCAAAAATAAGCATTGATATCACTTGAGTTCTCTATGACCGAGGGGTATCATGGCTAATAGGAATGATTCTCAAAAACACCAGTGCAAACTTTCAATAAGTTAGCCAGTAGTTGACAACTTGTTGATTTTTAAGAACAATGGGACCTTATTTTGAGGCTATTAAAGACCGTGAGGAGAGTATAATGTCGCAACCAGCTGATTGTTCAATGCCTACTGTGTTGGTAGGTCGCCAAGCCCCTGATTTTACCGTAGCTGCGGTATTGGGTTCGGGTGAGATTGTGGACCAACTTAATTTGTACCAAGCGAAAAAGGGCAAATATGCGCTGATTTTCTTCTATCCCTTGGACTTTACCTTTGTTTGTCCTTCAGAGTTAATCGCGTTGGATCATCGTATGGCTGAATTCAAAAAGCGTAATGTAGAGGTAATTGGTGTGTCTATTGATTCGCAATTTACCCATAATGCTTGGCGCAATACCTCAGTGAATGATGGTGGTATTGGCGCGGTGCAATATACCTTAGCCGCTGATGTGACACATTCGATTTGTCGCAGTTATGGGGTTGAACATCCGGAAGCTGGTGTGGCATTGCGTGGTGCCTTTATTATTGATGAAAATAATAATGTGCGTTCGCAAATTGTTAATGACCTACCATTAGGCCGTAATATGGATGAAATTTTGCGTATCATTGATGCGTTACAATTTCACGAACAACACGGCGAAGTATGTCCTGCAAATTGGAAAGAAGGTGATAAAGGTATGTCGGCGTCGCCTGCGGGGGTTGCGGAGTATCTAGCTGAAAATGCTGAAAACCTTTAAAAATGTTTCTTTTCCTCGCTGGCTTTGTTGCATTAATTATTTCTTGTGCAAAATCGATGGGGATTCCAAAGGGGAGTTATGCAATGCTCCCTTTTGGTCGCCGATAACGCGGGTTTCCCGCGCAGGCGAAATCAAATAAGGAGACAGCGCGGGTTTTTCCGTGCCTGTCGTCCCCGCCTGCGGCGGGGAAATAGAAATGGGGTTAGCCGTATTTGTGATATTTGTTTTCTCGCACGCCGTAAATACATCCCTGTAGGCTTGAACGCGACAT
>CAZGQK010000017.1:0-38522 GCA_964527645.1 uncultured Legionellales bacterium
GGTACAACGATTCTTCTAAGACTAAGCTTAAAGCTTTTAAAACCAGGGTGTCGATGCCTGACCAGAGTAGGATAGAATGGTTGTCAATGCGGCGCGCCGTAGCGGGCGATAGGCAATATCGACCCGACAATAAAGTAGATTGCAATTGCGCCCGAATCTTGGGCCAGTCAAAGCGAATTGCCCTATGGTGTGGGAAGGTACGACAGGGTTTGGTACCCCGCCAGGGCGGAAGCCAGCTGCAAAATCGCGAGCAGTACCAGGGCACAGTTGAGTGATGTGCTTGTTCTGGCTTGGCCAGCCCAGATGCACGTGGCGAAGGTGAGGGCTACCAAGTATGCGTAGGCGCGCGCAGCCTGGGCGGGGTTAAGGACTGGAGATATGGGTGGGTCCTGCTCAGGTGGGCCGCCTGGAAAGCGCCTGTGAAGTGTAGTGGCCGTCTGGCCGAGCAGCAGGAGGCTAATGCACAATGCGCCGCCACTGACCAGGCGCCAGGAGAGCTGGAGACCAAGGTGGAGGGCCGTTGCTAAGAAGACAGCGAGTTCGGCGGCCGCGGAGTAGAACATGGCGCGTTGGAACAGGAGGCGGGCGGGTGGTTGTCCGTAGTCGTTCCATGCATAGTACGTGATGGTGTTCGAGTCGCCCTGCACCCGGGTCCAGGGAGCCCAGCTGTCGGGGGCACCGATGCGCGGGCTCCAATGGGTTGTCGTGAATGTGTCGTATGAAGCTGGGCCGTAGGGCGGGAGGGGAGCTCGCGCGGCGCGCACCCACGCCCTCACTGTCAAGGTTGAGTGGCCGGTTTGTGTGTTTGGTGAATGTTCGGGGTTGGTGGTTTGTGTGGCGGAGCGCACGGCGTCGGCGTGGGGACCCACGCGTGCCGTGGGGGGTTCGGGCGGCAGTAGTGATTGTGGCGGGTATGGGAGGCCACCAGGGTTAGGGGCTTCGGTGTTGTCTACGTCGTGGGTGGTAGCGCGGGACCGTGGGTTGTCGAAATCAGGCATCTAGTTTGCTCCTTTACCATGTTCCGATTTGATGTTTAGCCACGCCAGCCTATTCGGCAAGCCAGGCCGGACTGTTCAAATCGTCTGGATTGTGTATTAAAGTTAAAATTTGGCGTGGGATCTTAACGTTAAGATCACGCAAGCCGCTGTTGGCCCACCGGCACCAATGCGTCACATACGCGGCAACACGCGCCTTGGCGGCACGCTGCTCATAAAGCCGTTGCAGACGTTGGTGAAAACGTTGGCGGGTTGTCTTTGATAATGAAACCGAATGTGTTTCAGCTTCTATCGTGTATCCCAGAAAATCAAATCCTTTTTGGGCCTTTCCTATATAGGTTTTGGTATAGGCCAGTTTTAGTTTCAGCTTATCCAAAATCCCATAAACTTGTTTAATTATTTTTCTTAAAACATAACGGGTTTTACAAAAAATAAGAATATCGTCCATACTATGTCATCCAGGCCTTTGTTATAAACATCGTGTCTTCTAGGAGTTTAAATCCTAGACACTTTATGTCCTTTTAGCAGAAACTTTTAAGACTGATACAATCTGCGTTGTCCTCAGCCCCTTATTTAAGTTGCCTATGCAAGGCATATTAATGGCGCAGATAAAATATATCTATATTTAATATTTCCTTAATGTAAGGAAATAAACTAAATTTTTTTAAAATACGGGTGTGAGATAATGACATGGGTCACGCGGTTTAACCTCGGTAGCGTGCCTGTGTGACTTGACTCATCCGTGTCATCTGTGAATGGGGGTGGGGTAGTGCCTTTGCGATATTTAGGATATGAATTGGGTGAACTTGGCGTTTGAAAAGTTTATGTCCCACCATATATCCACTCGGTTGAAGTATTCACCCTAGTGCATCTTTGAATATCTGCTACAATACGCGGGGCAAGGGATTGCATCGTTTATGCTTAAAATGGAGTCAGTAACAGCCATTTTTGGAAAAAAAACACCCAATTCCTTCATCTTTTTTGCCGGCCTTGTTTTTTATAAGGCCGTGGTAGAGGTATAGCTACACATGTGGGCTTCTTTTGGGGTAAACTAGGTGCGTCTTAGTGGGGGAATAAGTAAATTTTATGCATTTAAAGAAACTAGTAGTAACAGGATTCAAATCATTTGCTGATCTGACGACGGTACCTTTTGAAGATCAGGTGACCGCAATCGTTGGACCCAATGGTTGTGGAAAATCAAATGTCGTGGATGCGATACGCTGCGTGATTGGTGAAACCTCCGCCAAACAGCTGCGTGGGCAGACGATGGCAGATATGATTTTTAACGGTACTAGTCAACGTAAGCCAGTGGGTAAAGCGGCCATTGAATTGGTGTTTGATAACAGCGATGGGCGAGTGGCGGGTGAATATGCCGGTTATGCCGAATTAGCTATTCGGCGTGAGGTTTATCGCGATGGTCAATCCGATTATTTTTTAAATGGTGCCCCTTGTCGCCGGCGCGATATTATCGATATTTTTCTGGGCACGGGTCTTGGTTCGCGCAGTTACGCGATTATTGAGCAAGGTATGATTTCGCGCTTGATTGAAGCAAAACCCGATGAGATGCGTGTTTATGTTGAAGAAGCGGCGGGTATTTCTAAGTACAAACAGCGTAGCCAAGAGACTAAAAATCGTATGGCGCGCACGCAAGATAATTTAGATCGTCTGGAAGATTTACGTCAAGAGTTAGAAAAGCAACTGCGACATCTTAAACGTCAGTCCAATGCGGCTAATCGTTATCAAGAATTAAAAGATGCCGAGGCCTTGTCGGCGGCACAATTAGAGGCTTTGCGTTGGCAGCGCATGCAGCAGCAAGCCGATGAGCAAAATCGTGAAATTGCAGAACAACAAAATTTTTATGAACAGCAAATGGCGCAATTACGCGAAGTTGAAGCCGAGGTTGAGAAAAAACGTTTAGCTTTGCGTGCAGGCAACGATAGCTTAGCTGAAGTGCAGCACGATTATTATGGAATGGGAGAAGAAATCGCGCGCCTAGAGCAGCGTATTGAGGATATTGAACAGCAAACCAAGCGTTACCAGCGTGAGTTAGAAGAATCCCAGCAAATGTGGCAAGAGGTGCAAGAAAGCACTTTAAATCAACAGCAGGAAATAGAAGAATTTACCACGGAAGTCAATGAGCTCTCGCCAAAATCAGAGCTCTTGCGCGAAAGCTCGGGGCAAGCGCAGCAAGCGTTGCTCGAAGCAGAATCAGCGATGCAATCTTCTCAGCAACAGTGGGATAATTTTCAAGAAGAGTTATCTGCTAATCGCCAACAATTAGAAGTGAGCCGTATTAGTGTTGAGAATTATCAACGCCAAATTACGCAATTGCAGAAACGTAGTGAATTATTGCCACCAGCGGATGACTCGATAGCTATTAATGAATTAACCGCAACACTCTCACCGATTCAAACGCAAGCTGAAACTGTCAGTGGGCAATTAATTCAGCTGAAAAAAGCATTGGTTGAAATTACTGCGAAAATTCAGCAGCAACGTGAAGATAATCAATCGACGGATGCCAATGTGCAGGCATCACGTGTTAGCTTACAAAAATCGCAACAACGTTTTGCCTCCCTTGAAGCTTTGCAAAAAGCAGCACTGGCGCAAGATAATGCCGCGGTGGATCAATGGCTGCAGCAACACACGTTAACTAATAAACCGCGTTTAGGCCAATCGATAAAGGTTGAGCACGGCTGGGAATTAGCCGTTGAAACGGTTTTAGGCGGTTATTTTGATGCGATTTGTGTCGATGATGATGCTAGCTTGGCGGCACAATTAAATACGTTGTCAGAAGGTCGTGTGAGTTTGGTGCAGTTGCCAAAAAACTCAGCCGATATTAAAGCGAATACGCTAGCTAGCAAAATACAGGAACCTTGGTCAGCCTTGTCGTGGTTGCAATCAGTTTTTGTGGCAGATAATTTACAACAAGCGTTGCAACAACGTGCTACTTTGCATAATCAACAATCGATTATTACAGCAGATGGTGTTTGGTTGGGCGTTAATTGGGCGCGTGTATACAAACCGCATGAAAATTCTGAGAGCGTGTTATTACGTGAAAATGAACTGGCTGAGTTGCAACAAACTGTCGCGCAGCAACAGCAGCAGTTAAATGCACAAGAAGATGCTCTAAAAGTGGATCAACAACGTTTACTGGATTTAGAGTTATTGCGTGACCAGCAACATAGGCGTTATCAAACAACCAGTAGTGAGCATACTAGTGTGCAAGCACGCTTGAGTTCAGAACAAGCGCGTTTAGATGAAGTAACTGCGCAGCAACAACGTATGCAAGAGGATATTCGTAATAACCAAGAACAATTACAGCAAGCGCAAGCGAATTTATCGCGTAATGAACAAATACATGCGCAGTGTCAAGCAAAGTTAAGCGAGTTGCTGGAGCAGCGCCAAACTTTGCAGCAACAACGCCATGAGCAAACGCAATTATTGCAAAGTGCGCGCGAGATTGCGCAGCAGGGGCGTCAACAAGCCGATGAAGTAGAGGTGCGTTTAACCGCTAATCAAAGTCAATTAGCCTTATTACAGCGTACGGTTGCGCAAGCAGAAAAACAAATGCAGCAATTGGGCGAGCGGCGCGAACATTTAACGGCACGTTTATCGCAGGGCAGCGGTCCATTAGATGAACTTACTTCCGAACTGCAACAGCGTTTACAAAAACGCGAAGTGGTGGCGCAGAAATTGCAACAAGCACAAACGGTGGTGGATGACTTTACACAGCAATTAGAGGGATTGGAAAACCAACGTTCTGCGGGACAAACGCAATTGCAAAAACAGCAAACAAAAATTCAACAGTTGCGCATGGATAACCAAGAAATTGTCGTGCGCAAAAAAACTATTAGAGAACAACTGAGTCAAGACAGCTATGATCCCGAGCAGCTACTTGAGCAGCTGGAAGAAGCGGCGAATGTCAGTGATTGGGAGCAAAAATTAGAAGCCTTGCAGCGGCGCATTCAACGTCTTGGCCCGATTAATTTAGCCGCTATTGATGAATATAGAACGCTAAGTGAGCGCAAAGAGTATTTGGATAAGCAACATGAAGACTTGGTTGAAGCATTGGAATTGCTGGGCGGTGCGATGCGCAAAATTGAGCGGGAAACACGTGCAAAATTCAAAGAAACGTTTGAAAAGTTAAATGCAAAATTCCAAGAATTGTTTCCACAAGTTTTTGGTGGTGGTCGTGCCAATTTAGAATTAGCCGGTGATGATTTATTAAAATCTGGTGTTATTGTCAAGGCGCAGCCGCCGGGTAAACGCAATACCACCATTCATATGCTCTCTGGTGGTGAAAAAGCCCTAACAGCTATTGCGCTAATTTTTTCTATGTTTAGTTTAAATCCCTCACCATTTTGTATTTTGGATGAGGTTGATGCGCCACTGGATGATGTTAATGTTAGCCGCTATTGCCAGTTAGTGAAAAAAATGGCGGAAGAGGTCCAGTTTATTGTCATTAGTCATAACAAAGTGACTATTGAAATGGCGAATTATTTAATGGGTGTAACCATGCAAGAACCCGGAGTGTCTCGCGTGGTGTCTGTAGATATGCAGGAAGCAGTTTCTATGGTGGAGTAGTCAATCGCTTGCTGCATGCTACTGAAATAGAAAAAATACCGCGTTTTTTTATGTGGTTTTTTATGAACAGTGAGGTGTGCGATGATTAAGCTTATTATTCTACTGGTAGTGGCGATTGCTGCGGGAATTTTTTATTATCGTTGGCGTTTACGTAGATATAGTTCGGCGCAGGCGCGTAGAGTACGACGTGAACCGCAGTTTAAGGAACAAGAGGATGTGTTTACCGAAGAGTTAGAGGTTGAACAGGTCCAGTCAGTGAGAGAATCATCGGTAACAGCAGAAGTTGAGTACGATGCGCTAGGTCTAAAGGTTTCCTCTGAGCAATCTGTCACTTCAGCGCAAAAGTTTACTGAAAAAGCCGTTGCGGTGTCAGCGCAACAGGCACAAGAAAGTGAAAATAAACGAGAAATAGCCACCGATAAACAAGAAATGCTATTTTTATTTTTACGATCGGAATCACACCATCCTTTTCAGGGCTATGAATTGTTGCAAGCCTTGCTGGCCTCAGGTTTGCGTTATGGTGAGATGAATGTTTTTCATTATTACGCTCAAAAAAATGAACGCAAGCAAGTGTTGTTTAGTTTGGCTTCAGCACAGGAGCCCGGTACGTTTGATTTGCCAAATATGGGTGGTTTTTCCTGCTTTGGCTTATGCTTTTTTATGCGTTTAAATCCTAACGTTGATGTCAATAAGGCATTTGATAA
Organism: uncultured Legionellales bacterium; assembly: GCA_964527645.1. Classification (GTDB taxonomy): domain Bacteria; phylum Pseudomonadota; class Gammaproteobacteria; order CAZGQK01; family CAZGQK01; genus CAZGQK01. Next base: position 6,284 of record CAZGQK010000017.1, read on the forward strand.
AATGTTAGAATTGGCTGCTGGATTGGCCGATGATTTAGGTGGGCAGGTGTTGGACGAACAACAAAAACCTTTAACTAAAGAAAAAATGCTAGAATTACGCCAAAAAGTACATCAATTTTCTACCTCTGGCGCAGCCAGTGATTATTCTTTTGATTCACAGGATGCTTAAATGCCAGCGCCAAAAGACGCACAGCGCCAAGCGGAACAATTAGCGAAAACATTAGAAGAGCATAATTATCGTTATTATGTCTTGGCTGATCCTAGCGTCTCTGATGCACAATACGATGCGCTGTTGCGGGAATTACAAAAACTTGAAAAGCAATACCCAGAATTAATTATGTCTAGTTCACCAACTCAGCGCGTTGGGGCTAAGCCAGCCAAAGGTTTTGCCAGTGTGGCACATGCCGTGCCTATGTTGTCGCTCGATAATGCTTTTGACAGCGATGAATTTTCAGCGTTTGATGTACGTGTTCAACAGCGCCTAAAAGAAAAACAAGCCATTAGTTATGCTTGCGAGCCAAAATTAGACGGTGTGGCAATCAGTTTGCTGTATGAAAAAGGTGAATTAATGCGTGCGGCGACGCGCGGGGATGGTAAAGCGGGTGAAAATGTCACGTTAAATGTTCGTACCATCTCGAGTATACCTTTGCGTTTGCGTGGCAAGAGTTATCCGCCGCTGTTAGAGGTGCGTGGTGAAATATATATGCCCTTAAAAGGGTTTGCAAAAATGAATCAAGCCCTGGCGCAGCGCAAAGAAAAAACTTTCGCTAATCCACGCAACGCGGCATCGGGGAGCCTACGACAATTGGATCCGCAAATTACCGCTAAACGGCCATTGGCCTTTTTTGCTTATGCCGGAGGGCAGGTGAAGGGTGGCGCATTAGCGGATACGCACGCAAAGATTTTGCAACAATTAAAGCATTGGGGTTTTCCTGTGCCGCCACAAAATAAAGTGGTACAGGGCGTGGCAGCCTGTGAGAAGTATTATCAAGCTAGCATGCGTGAGCGTGAAAAATTGTCTTTTGAAATCGATGGCGTCGTGTTTAAGGTTAATAATTTAGAACTGCAAAAAAGATTAGGTTTTGTTTCGCGGGCGCCGCGTTGGGCGATTGCTTATAAATTTCCGGCGCAAGAAAAATTTACTGAAGTCAAAGCCATTGAGTTTCAAGTGGGCCGTACCGGTGCGATAACCCCGGTGGCACGTTTAAAACCCGTGTTTGTTGGTGGCGTTACCGTGAGCAATGCGACCTTGCACAATATGGGCGAGTTGTGGCGCAAAGACGTGCGCGTTGGCGATACGGTGGTGGTGCGTCGTGCCGGTGATGTCATCCCCGAAGTGGTGCGCCCGGTTTTGGAAAAACGTCCAGCAAAAACGCAAAAGGTGCGTTTGCCCAAGCGTTGCCCTGCTTGTGGTGCGGAAATTATAAAACCTGAAGACGAAGCGGCGGCACGTTGTATGGGCGGTTTGTATTGTCCGGCACAACTGCGCGAGGCGATTAAACATTTTGTCGCACGCAAGGCCATGGATATTGATGGTTTGGGTGAAAAAGTGGTTGAGTTATTGTTAGAGAAAAAACTGATTAAAGATGTCGCTGATATTTACATTTTGCAAAAAGAGGATTTAGCAGATCTGCCGCGGATGGGTGAAAAATCAGCGGATAATTTGCTTCAGGCAATTGATAAAAGTAAAAAAACAACCTTAGCTAAATTTTTATATGCCTTAGGTATTCGTGAAGTGGGGCAAGCAACCGCATTGTCTTTAGCCAATCATTTTCAGGATTTAACCGCACTAGTAAAAGCTGATGAATCTATGTTGTGCGAAGTGACCGATGTTGGGCCAGTAGTTGCTGAAAATATCGTTGGATTTTTTCGCCAACAACATAATCTCGAATTAATCGAAAAGATACAAAAAAACGGTGTTTATTGGCCAAAACCAACAAAAGTATCAGTAAAAAACGCACCACTTCAGGGCCAAACTTTTGTCATAACTGGCACGTTGCAACATTTTTCGCGCGAAGAATTAAAAACAAAATTACAAGCGCTCGGCGCAAAAGCCAGCTCCAGTATATCTGCTAAAACGAACTATATTATCGTTGGCGAAAATCCAGGCAGTAAATATACTAAAGCTAAAAGTTTAGGTGTTAAAAAGATAGATGAAAAACAATTGTTATTATTGTTGCAGAAATATTCCTGACGCCAACATTATTTTATGGTTGCTGGGTTGCTGGGTTGCTGGGTTGCTGGGTTGCTTCGTTGCTATGCTCCTCGCAACGACGGCGCTTTAAAAATCTGGCGTTACGCGCGAATGCGTGGCAATCCAGAAAATTAAAATGACGAAGCAGTGGTTACAATTTCACTGCGCTGCCAAATAATTTCACTAGAATCTGTTGCAAGTCGTTATGCATGACAGGTTTAGTTAAAAACCCGGTCATGCCGGCGGCTAAGCATTCTTGTTTGTCTTGTTCGGAAGCGTGTGCCGTTAAGGCAACAATAGGAACAGGCGGTGTGGCTTGTTGTTGTTCACGTTGACGTATGCTGCGGGTAACGGTTAATCCGCTGATATCATCGAGACCAATGTCCATAAAAATTAAATCGTAAGTTTGCGATAATTTTTCTAAGGCGATTTGGCCATTGTGTGCGAGCTCTACATCGCAGCCCAGTTCTTGCAATAAACTACCACATACTTTTTGTGATAACACATCGTCTTCTACCAATAACACTTTGATATGGTCAAACCTTGTCGTCTTTTCGGGAGTATTGTCTGTTTGCCATTGTTTCCAGTAGGTGGAAATTTTTTGCTGCAAGCCCACCGTTAAAACAGGTTTGACAAAATGCTTATTAATGCCGGCTTCTTGGTATTGGGCGTAGACGTTATTGGTCGCTGGTTTGGTGAAAATGATAATCATCACATGATTAGCAAAGGAGTTTCTGCGGATTTCTTTGACAAAATTACTTGGCTCGTCGCTGGTAATTTCATCGTCGATAATAACGACTTTAAAGGCCTCGTTATCGTTATAGGCCGCTTCGATTTTGTTTAAGGCTAGTTTGCTGGAGCTGACGCAACAGGACTCATTTAATTGCTTTTTGACGTAGTTGCCACGTATTTTATTATCATCGACAATCAGGCAGCGTAAGCCAAATTGGCGGTTGGGTTGCGGGTTTTGTTGATTGGCTGACATGGGTAATTTAAAAGGTATCGAGCAATAAAAAATAGACCCCTGATTCATAATACTGTTGGCATGTACATCACCGCCTAAATTATTGGTGAGTTGTTTGACAATACTCAAGCCAAGACCTAAACCCTCGTATTGACTTTTGTAGGAAGGCTCAACCCGCGTGAAACGTTCAAAAATGCTTTCTAATTTATCTTCGGGAATACCAATGCCAGTGTCTTGCACGGATAATCTTAATAAGACTTCATTTTTTGTGACGGTTACAGTGCCAATTTTAACTTCGATGCTGCCAGTATCGGTGAATTTAATTGAGTTATCGATCAAATTTGTGATAATGCGCTGAATAGCCTTTTGATCACTGATGACATAACGGGGCGTTTCTTGAGAATAGGAAAAAGTTAGTGCTAAGCCTTTATCTTGGGCGCGACCATCCATAATATTGACGATATCTTTGGTGGCTTGTTGCAAATCAAATAATTCAAGCTTATGTTGGTAGGCACCGGTTTCAAATTTGGAATAGGTGAGAATATCTTCAATAAGTCGTTGCAATGTTTGCCCCGACTTGAGGATGATAGCGACTAATTCTTGTTGTTCCGGCGGTAGTCGACGAATGCGTAATATATCAGCAGCGCCAAGCATGGAATTAAGTGGTGTGCGCAGATCGTGGCTCATGCTGGCAATAAAATTTGATTTTGCTTGGCTAATTAACTCTACTTTTTCTTTTGATTCTTTTAAAGTATATTCGGCTTGCTTGATTTGGGATATGTCAGTATAGATGCCTAAAACACCTCTAATTCGTTGGGTTATTTCATCGCGCAGAGGAATTTTACTCAACAACATCAACTTTTCTTGACCCTCTGGGGTGTGAATAGTCTCTTCTTGGTTAATTGGTTTGTTTTTGGCTAAAACCTCGGCATCAATTTTTTGATAGGTTTCCATGTTAGCGGTTGAGAAATTTAAATCAGCGTCTGTTTTGCCGATAATTTCTGTAGCGGAATTTAAACCGACAAATTTTGCATAATGCTCATTGCAAAAGATATATTGACCATGACTGTTTTTCCAATAAATATATTGCGGCAGATTGCCTAATATATGTGACATAATATTGGGATCAAGCAAGTGAGTGTGCGTTTTCAGCGAGGAAATGATTAAAACACCGTTGATTTCATTGTTCTCCCCGAGCAGAGGATATTTATCGGTGAGTACTTGTGTCGCAGTGCCGTTATTGAGCTGTATGAGTTCTTCAATGTTTAGCTGCGCCTGTTGCGATAGCAATACTTGTTGGTCGTAGTATTGCGTTTTGCTGGCATACTCAGTGTTGAAGCATAGCTCGTAATCAGTTTTACCTATAATGGCTTGTGAGGAGGGTAGCCCAAGGAATTTGGCGGCATTGTTATTGCAGCCTTGGTAGATCAGATTACGGTCTTTCCAAAAAACCAAGTTAGGCAACTGGCTTAACACACCCTGGTTAAGCAGCTGACGATGATGGCTATGTTCTTGGTTTTTAATCATTATCTAACTCGCACTCTTCACTCATGAAAGCTAGACTAGAGGGCGAGCTCCATCATCCATCATTGGTTTTGATCCTATAACTTAAGCATTAGGAACTCGTTCGGGTGAAAAAGTAAACAAAACAATGTGCTTACCATATACGCGACTCATTCCTTTGTTGCCATTGTTCGCGAAATAAAAATATCGCAATCCTTGCAGTACCTGTTGGGTAAATTGTTCGTCCTTTCCTTAGACATTACATTACTTTTTATTTCTATTTACTTATAAAAAAAGTAATTTTTTAAGTTTAGGTATCTGTGTGGTGGTGGTGCTCCATGCCCATTACTGACCAGCTAAGCAGAAATCCTATCGCTATTGTGCATAACTTGGGCTTTGATATCAAGCTTTTTATATCGCTCAATTTAGATATTTTTTTCTATCTTTTCATGACAATGTTGGCATTATTTTATGAACTTTTTGTGGATTAATTTTGTACAATACACAACGGATCGAATAGCCGCATAGCTTTTTCATACACTGAAAATTATTTTGATAGTAGCTCTCGAATCTTAGCCTTGATCATATCAATGGCAATACGATTTTCTCCGCCTCGAGGAATAATGATATCCGCGTAACGTTTGCACGGTTCGATGAATTGCATATACATAGGACGCACCGTCTTTTCGTATTGTTGTACTACAGATTCTAATGTTCGGCTGCGCTCGACTATGTCACGGTGTAGGCGGCGCAGTAAACAAACGTCCAAGGGTGTGTCCATGAAAATACGGATGTCCATGAGTTCACGCAGCTCTTTTTCAAAAAATAACAAAATACCTTCAATGACGATGATGCGGTGCTGGCCAACAGTTCGTATTTTTGTACTGCGGATGTGTTTATTGAAATCGTAACAGGGCACCTTAACGGTTTGGCCATTCTGTAGCGCGATCAGTTGATTGTGAAGCAAGTCATGATCCAGTGATTCAGGGTGATCAAAGTTGACATTGGTGCGTTGTGCATAAGGCATGTCGCTTAAGTCTTTGTAGTAAGAATCTTCATGCAACACGGCAACCTGGTCTGAGCCAAGTTCATTGACAATAGTGTTGGCAAGCAAGCTTTTACCCGATGCTGAAGGCCCTGAGATGCCGATAATCATGGTGTTTTTTTGCATGGTCATTATCCTTGTTTGCGTTTAAGTAATACGTAAATAGCACCGCTGCCACCGTGCTTGGGCTTGGCTGAGTAAAAAGCCAGTATGTTTGCCTGGGTTGGCAGATATTGATTGACAATGTTTTTTAGAATGGGTTTGCCGCTGATGTGGCTTTTACCATGAATAATAAGTACACAACGGCAGTTGGATTGCCGGGCGTATTCGATAAAGTCATCGAGCGTGGCAATGGCTTCTGCGCCGGTAAGACCGTGCAAGTCCAGGGTCGCATCAATGGCTAGTGTTCCTTTGCGTAGCTTGGTGATGTCGGTTGGCCGCACGTTGGCGCGTTTAAATTCTAAACTAGCCTCACCGGGTAGCCAGTTGCTGGTTTCTAAAAATTGCTCTGGAACCGGGTCAAGTTTTACTTGCTGGCGGCGCATATCGTGGGTTTTTCTTTTTTTATCAGACTGTTGTGTGAGGATCTTGTCTTGGTGGATAGGTTTTACATTCGCACATGCTTGGCGAAATAGATCTTTGTCTTCCGGTTTGATCGCATCTTTTTTGCCCATGAGCCTAAGCCTTACACAAACTTGAGATAAAATCTACTATTTTTGCCAATTTATCTGGTGAATCAGGAGGTTGTGCTGTCAGTTAAAAATTTTTGACGTATAATGTTTGCAGAACATTGCAAACCGGTAGCTGGGCTCGGGTGGCAACTGTTAAGATGGTGAGAGGAACTAACGGGGAAGAGTGGTTGTGAGTATGCATTATAATGTGGCAGTGGTTGGTGCAACGGGCGTGGTAGGCGAGGTGCTTTTTGAATTACTAGAGCAGCGAGGTTTTCCAATCAATAATTTATATCCCCTGGCCAGTGAAAGATCAGTGGGTGCGTCAGTGGAGTTTCGTGAGCGCTCTTATGAGATTACTAATCTAGAGGATTTTGATTTTAGTTTGACGCATTTTGCTTTTTTTTCAGCAGGTGCAGAAATATCAGCCAAATACGCGAAAAAAGCAGCAGCCAGTGGTTGCATTGTTATCGATAACACTTCTTATTTTCGTTATGACAAAGATGTGCCCTTAATTGTTCCTGAAGTAAATGCGCAAGCTTTAATGCAGCAGAGAGAGGTTCGAATTATTGCTAATCCCAATTGTTCAACTATACAAATGGTGTTGGTTTTGAAACCAATTTATGACGCCGTTGGGATTGAGCGTGTAAATGTAGCAACCTATCAATCGGTTTCTGGTGCCGGAAAAAAAGCCATTGAGGAGCTAGCCAAACAAACGGCAGCCTTGCTCAATGGAGAAGAACCAAAATCAGAAATATTTGATAAGCAAATTGCTTTTAATGTTATTCCACAAATTGATGTGTTTGAAGAAAATGGTTATACCAAAGAAGAAATGAAAATGGTGTTGGAAACCAGGAAGATTTTGGCGGATGAGTCCCTGCGTATTAATCCAACGGCAGTGCGAGTGCCTGTTTTTTACGGTCATTCAGAAGCGTTGCATATAGAAACCAAAAAAGAAATTGCCGTGGAAACGGTTAGGCACCTATTGGCACAAACTCCGGGGATAACGGTTGCTGCGGGCGATGATTATCCTACGCCAATTTCGCATGCTGCCAGTCAGGATGATGTATTTGTTGGGCGTATTCGCCAAGATATTAGTCATCCTCGAGGGATCAACTTGTGGGTGGTGGCTGACAATGTGCGCAAAGGTGCGGCTTTGAATGCCGTGCAAATTGCAGAATTATTCATTCGAAATCAAAGGGTTACTCTGCATTGAGCTGAGTGCTTGAGCTTATTTGCATTATGCGCTAGCATGCCCACATATGCGTTGACCTGATGGCAGCGACATGGTTTTTAGAGTTAAATACACCAAGAGGACTTGATCATGCAACGACGAGTACCAATCTATTGCAAATACTTCACCTTATTTGTCTATCCTCTAATTACTACATAGTTGCTTGGGTAATTGTTTGAGGAATAGTCATGCAGAAAAAAATACTGCCTTTTTTTGTCGTTATTATTATCGATGCTATGGGTTTTGGTATGGTGGCACCGGTATTGGCACCGTTGGTTATGCAACCACACAGTCCACTATGGGCAGCGGGTACCAGCAATGAGGCTCGGCACCTAATTTATGGCATTTTATTAGGTATTTCTCCCTTATGTTTTTTTATCGGTGCGCCACTCATTGGCTATTGGTCGGACTATTGCGGTCGGCGCCGTATGTTATTGGTTTGTTTGCTAGGCACTTTAATTGGATATGTCTTTTATAGCTTGAGTTTTATTTATTTTAGTTTAACGCTATTATTTTTCGGCCGTATGTTGTTGGGGTTTAGCACAGGTAGTCAAGCTATCGCACAGGCGGTGATGGCAGATATGAGCAGTGGTGAATCCAAAACGGTTAATATTGGTTTGATTGCCACAGCGATGACTATTGGCTTGGTGGCCGGGCCATTTTTGGGCGGCGTATTTTCCGATCAAGCTTTGGTGTCTTGGTTTTCACTAAAAACTCCATTTTTAGTAGCAATTTTTTTCGCTATTTTTAATATTTATTTGCTGTGGCGTTATGTGCCGCGAGTTAACTTATCGTTACTTGAGAAAAAAATAAAAAATAAAACTAAATTTTTAAAGGCATTGTTGGGTTTTATACAGATCCCTGGAGTTAGCCTTTTAGTAGCAATTTTCTTTTTGTTTGAGCTGGGTTGGAGCTTGTATTTTCAATCTATGGCGCTTTATTTGGTCAAAGATTTTGGCTATTCGCACGGTATGATTGGTATTTTTTCAGCCTATATTGGTGTGAGCTTGTCGATAAGCCTATTGTTTTTGGTGCGTTGGGCAACACATCGTTTTGGGTTAATTAAAATTGTTTTTTATAGTTTGCTAGTTATGGTAGCAGCTTTGTTAGTTGCCTATTGCTTTAATAAATTGCCGTTGCAGTGGTTAATGGTTATTCCAGCAACCTTTGCCGTGGGTATTATTTATGCGTCGCTAGTGACCAAAATATCAAATATGGCAGCACAGGCCGGTCAAGGGTTATTGATGGGAGCAACTGATGCGGTGTTATCTTTGGCTTTTGCGATTACCGGGTTATTGGCAGGCTATTTGGCTTATTTTCAAGCGAATTTACCGCTATTGGCAGCGGCAGGATTCACCTTGCTGGCTTTGTTATTGAGTGGTTATGCTGTGCTAAGCAAGTTTGAAAAAAAATATGGGGTGGTGTAATTTATTGGTTGGAGAATAATGGATGAAAAAAAACCCGCGTTATTTGTTAATAGGCTCTGGTCGTTTAGCTCGGCATTTGTTGCATTATTTCAAATTACTTTCAATACCGATTATGACTTGGTCACGTGCTGAAGATCCACAAGCAGATGAGTTGGCGGCGCGAGTGGCGGCCTGTGATTTTGTTTTGCTGCTGATTTCTGACAATGCCATTGAAGATTTCATTGCCACACACGTGTGTTTGCAGCAAAAAACATTAATCCATTGCTCGGGCAGCCTGGTTACTGATTTGGCTTATAGTGCACATCCATTAATGACCTTTGCCAGAGAGCTTTATTCATTAGAGACCTATGCATCAATTCCTTTTATTCTGCAGCAAGCAGGTCCATTGTTTTCTGATATATTCCCACGGTTAAGCAACCCACGGGCTTATATTAAAGCGGAGGATAAACCGTTGTACCACAGTTTGTGTGTGTTAGCGGGTAACTTTAGTTGTTTGTTATGGCAGAAAATGTTCACTGATTTTGAGCAGCGCTTAGGCTTGCCCAAAGCGCTTGTTTTTCCTTATTTGCAGCAAGTTTTTACTAATTTAATGCAGGATAGTGAGCAGGCTCTGACGGGGCCATTAGCACGTGGTGATCAAACAATTATTCAAGCCAATCTGGTGGCTCTTGATCAGGATAGTTTTCAGCAAGTCTACCAGGCTTTTGTCGCCACATTTCAAGAAAAAGATAACTTAATTAAGGAGAGTTAAATTATGAATATTTTTGATTTTAAAAAAAAGAAGGATTTAAATGATAAGATCACCATGATTACTTGTTACGATTACACGTTTGCAAAAATTATTAATCAAAGTCAGATTGATTGTGTGTTGGTGGGCGACAGTTTAGCTATGGTCATGCATGGTTATGAGGGCACTTTAAATGCAACGGTCGAGTTAATGCGTATACATACCGCAGCCGTTGCACGTGGCATGCCAGATAAATTTATTATTGGCGATATGCCATTTTTATCGTATCGCAAAGATCTAAAAACCAGTTTGGAATCGGCACAAGCGTTAATGTGTGCGGGCGCTCATGCGGTCAAATTAGAAGGTGCTATGGGTAATTTAGAAACAGTCAGGCATTTCGTTGATTCAGGCATACCAGTGATGGGTCATTTAGGCTTAACGCCACAGTCTGTACATCAACTGGGTGGATTTAAAGTGCAAGGTCGAGGTGAGCTGGCTGCAAAAAGAACGCGTGAGCAAGCGCTACAATTACAACAGGCGGGTTGTTTTGCTTTAGTTTTAGAATATGTTCCGAGAACTTTGGCTGCCAACATCACTAATGATTTGTCCATTCCAACGATTGGCATAGGGGCAGGACCTGAAGTGGATGGCCAGGTATTGGTATTGCAAGATATGCTGGGTATGATTCCTGATTTTAGCTTGAAGTGCGCGCAAAAATTTATGACCGGGTATGAACAAATACTCGATGCTTGTAATCAATATGATGCTGCGGTAAAAGCCGTTGATTTTCCGGCAGCACAACATTGTTTTACTGATGAGGTAGCATCATGACGCAGGTTTTTTCCAACATTGATAGTTGGCGTGCCTTTCATAGAGCTGAAATGCCAATCGATAAAAGCCTTGGTTTTGTGCCAACCATGGGTAATTTACATAATGGGCACGCCAGTTTGCTGCAGCGTTCTTTAACTGAAAATAACATGACCGTGTTATCAATTTTTGTCAATCCGACGCAATTTAACGAAGACAATGATTATCAAAATTATCCCAATACTTTTAACGAAGACTTAGCTTTGGCGCAAGCGCTGGGAGTGGATTTTGTTTTACAGGGTAATTATGCCGATCTTTATCCGGATGACTATCATTATCGCATTGAAGAGCAAGTAATTAGCCAGGGGCCAGAAGGTATTGCGCGACCAGGTCATTTTACCGGCATGATGACTATTGTGATGAAGTTGTTGCAGTTGGTGCGACCGCAGCGCGTGTATTTTGGTGAAAAAGACTATCAACAATTGCGCTTGGTGCAGGGCATGGTCGAGGCCTTTTTTCTCGATGTAGAAGTTATTGGTTGTGCAACCTTAAGGGATGCGGCTGGGTTAGCGTTGAGTTCACGTAATAATTTATTGGCCGATAACAAAATACCGCAAGCTCGCTTATTCTCTAAAATATTACAATCAGATAATGGATTGGATACTATACGTCAAGAATTGAAAAGAGCAAATTTTAAGGTTGATTATGTGCAAGACTGGCAGGGGCGTCGCTGTGCTGCTGTGTGGCTAGATAATGTGCGATTAATTGATAATGTGCCAATAGTAGAAAACGAGGGGGGCTGAAATTATGCTGATTAATAGCTTGAAATCAAAGATATCTTATGCCACAGTTACACAAAAAGAGCTGTTTTATAAGGGTAGTATCACTATTGATGAAAATATTATGCAGCGTGCTAATATTTTTGAACACGAAAAGGTGCAAATTGTTAATTTAAATAATGGTGAGCGACTTGAGACTTATGTCATTAAGGGTGATTCTGGCAGTCAAATTATTGGTTTAAATGGACCTGCCGCCAGAAGAGTTGAGTTAGGGGATAAAATTTTTATTTTATCTTATGCTTTGATAGATCCGCGACAAGAATCCATTGAGCCAGCTATGTTAGATTTAAGTATACAAGAGGGGTTGTAATATGATTTTATGTTTAGATGTAGGTAATTCACATATTTTTGCCGGAGTTTTTTCTGATAATAAATTACTTTTGCAGTTTCGTTATAACAGTAAGGATTTGGGTACCTCTGATCAATTAGGCGTTTTCTTTCGTCAAGCTTTAAAAGAAAATGAGATTGATCCAGCTGCTATTGAACAGGTTGCCATTGCTTCGGTGGTGCCCGAATTTGATTACAGTTTACGTTCTGCATTTATTAAATACTTTAATAGAGAACCATTTGTCATTAAGCCAGGCGTAAAAACCGGCTTAAAAATAAAAGTTCAGCAGCCCACGGAGGTGGGTGCCGACCGCATTGCCAATGCCATTGCGGTATCTGAACTTTACCCCAAGCAGGATGCTATTATTATTGATTTTGGTACCGCTACTACTTTTTGCGCATTAACGGCCGATAAAGCTTATTTGGGTGGAGTGATTGCACCGGGTATGCGTATTTCTATGTTAGCGCTACAAATCCATGCGTCCAAATTGCCATCGGTAGAAATTATTAAAGCAAAAAAAGCCTTAGGAAGAACTACCGATGAAAATATTCAAGCGGGTTTGTATTATGGGCAACTAGCATTAGTTAAAGAAGTTACTCAGCGTTTAAAGCAAGAAGCTTTCAAAACATCAAAGCCTCTGGTGATTGCTACGGGTGGTTTTTCTCACTTATTTGCGGATGAAGGCGTGTTTGATAAAGTTGAATCAGAGTTGGTATTGCGTGGTTTATTGTTTGCCTTGCAATACAATGCGAGTGAATGATGACAAGATTAAAAGACCAAAAAATCGTACTGGGTGTGACTGGCTCAATTGCTGCTTATAAAGCGGCAGAATTGGTGCGTGGGTTACGTGAACAAGGTGCTGTGGTAAAAGTTGTTATGACACAAGCAGCACAGCGGTTTATTACCCCATTAACGTTGGAGGTGCTATCCAATCAGGCGGTTTTTGTTGATAATACTAACGCAAACATGGATCACATTGACTTAGCGCGCTGGGCCGATTGTGTGTTAATCGCACCAGCTACGGCCAATTGTATCGCGGGCATCGCTCAGGGTTTTGCTTACGATTTATTAACCGAGCTTTGTATGGCAACACAGGCGCCCATTATTATCTCGCCAGCTATGAATCAACAAATGTGGCAGCATGCGGCGACACAAGCGAATTTACAGATAATACAACAGCGCGGCATTTCAGTTTGTGGACCAGCACACGGTGAGCAAGCCTGTGGTGAAGTGGGGCCGGGGCGATTGTTACAGCCAGAGGAAATTATTCATTATCTGCAAGGATTCTTGTCACCAAAAGTTTTCATTGGTAAGAAAATATTAATAACGGCGGGTCCTACGCAAGAAACGCTTGATCCGCTGCGTTATTTCACCAATCGTAGCAGCGGTAAAATGGGCTATGCGTTGGCGCAAGCGGCAGTGCAGCTAGGTGCTGAGGTTTGCTTGATTTCCGGCCCTAGTCAATTATCACCACCTACAGGCCTTGATTTTGTTGCGGTTATTTCTGCAGAGGATATGTTTAATGAGGTCCATCGGTATATTCAAAACTGTGATGTTTTTATTTCTGCTGCAGCGGTTGCGGATTATCGCCCCAAAAAAACCTTTCAGCAAAAAATAAAAAAACAAGCAGATAATTTAATCATTGAATTTGAATGTAATAGAGATATTTTATTTTCTGTGTCACAACTGGAAAATAGACCCTTTCTAGTTGGCTTTGCTGCGGAAACAGAAAACCTGTTAGCCAATGCACGCGAAAAATTGCAACAAAAAAATCTAGATATGATGGTCGCTAATGATGTTTCCCAGGGGCAGGGATTGGTGGTTGATGAAAATGCCGTCACCATTTTAACCGCAGATTCTACGTATCCAATAGCCAAAGCCAACAAGCTGCGTGTGGCACAGCAAATTTTAGATTATCTGTATAAAATGTTGAAGATGCCGGTGGGCTGTCTGTAGTTTTGTTAACTAGTGTTGACCTTAGCGGATAGTTGTTTTACACTGAACTAACTTGAGTACAAAAGGAGTACAGAATGCTCACACGCAAGCAGGAAGAGGTTCTTGGCTTTATCCGCCAATTTTTTCATCAACAAGGCTATGCGCCAACAGCGGCTGAAATCGCTGCCGGCATTGGTATTCGTTCGCGAGGCGTTGTTCATCGTTACCTCAAGGCTTTGGTGGAGGCTAAGCAGATTAGCTTATTAGCCAAACGTCACCGTAATATTCAGCTTGTAGTTGCGGAAAACACCTTGCCTTTGATTGGGCGCATTGCTGCAGGTCAGCCAATCGAGGCAATTGAACAGCAGGATAGCCTAGATCTGATTAATCTTTTTTTAGGGCAGAATCGTTATGCCTTACAAGTGAAGGGTGATTCGATGATTGATGAAGGTATTTTGGATGGTGATTTAGTGGTTTGCGAGCAAGCACAACAAGCGGAAAATGGACAAATTGTTGTGGCATTAATTGATTCTGAAAAAGCCACGCTAAAACAATTTAAATCCAATCAGGATAACACCGTGACATTGATTCCCGCCAATAAAAGCCTAGAGCCGATGACTTATGCGGCACAGCGGGTTAGGGTGCAGGGGGTCTATATTGGCTTATTGCGTCTCACGTAGAAATGGTTCTTTTCCGCCAATACTGTGTTGTAGCGCTTTTCTGCGGTACTCATTTATGTGAATAAAATCCGTTCCTCGAAAAGCACCACGCCTTGTCTTGACGAAAAATAAATCATTTATAATTATAGAAGATTTCGGTATTTTAAAAAACAACGCGTCGCGCCAGCAGGAAAAACATGTCCCGCGACTTGATCGCGGCCTGTGCCCTCCTTGGGTAGATCTACCTGACACCGTCACCCGAGAGGCTGTTTATGACCCAGGTTGGTTAGCTGAGTAAAAAAGGGTAGAATGGGCGCCTATTGTATTGATCGAGTTTGAGGAGTCTTCCATGTTAATTGCCATTGTCATCATCCTGGTTCTGCTGGGCTATTTTGTACTAATTTATAACGCATTGATTGCCATGATCGAGGCGGTGCGCAACAACAACAAACAAATCGATATCCAGTTGGATCGTCGTTATAAGGTCTTTCAGTCGTTGATTGAAGTGGTTAAAAAGTACATGGACTATGAAAAGACCACTTTAAAAGACGTGGTGGCGTTGCGTAATCAGGCGCAGGCAGCAAAAAGCAAAGGCGATGATAAGGCGCGGATGGGGGCAGAGAATCAAATTTCGCAAATTGCTTCTGGCTTAAACGTGGTTTTTGAGCGCTATCCGGATTTAAAAGCCAATCAAAATGCCATGCAATTACAAGAAGAAATTGTTAGCACCGAAAATAAATTGGCTTATGCCAAACAAGCTTATAATGACAGTGTTGAACGCTACAATGCCAAGAAAAAATCTTTATTTCCATCGGTAGTGGTTAGCATAGCGAAGAGTAAGTTAGATTTTGATTTTGCTTATTGGCAATTAGATGCAGCAAAAATCAAAGAACAAGAAGATTATACGGTTAAATTCTAACGATGAGTGATGCGCTTAACGACTTTCAGCGAGCAACCGCGAATTGGCGTGCAACCTTAGCGCGCAACACCTGGCGCACCCGCTTGGTGATGCTAACTTTTATATTAATTTATATCGCCATCGGGTTGTTGATTGATGTTTATCGGTTAACGGATGTTTATCCACACGCGGGCTTAGGGCAGATTTTTTCTGCGTTAATTACCGGGCAGCTTTTTCCTTGGGTAACGTTAATTACCGCGGGGATTGCCGTGATATCGCTGTGGGTTACCATTGTTTGGCACGATCGTTTGATGTTGCTCGGCACCGAGTATCATGAAATCTTACCGAATAAAACCACCAACCTGCAAGAACAGCAGCTTTATAACGTAGTGGAAGAAATGAAAGTTGCCGCCGGTTTGCGTTATATGCCCAAGGTTTATATTATCGAAGCCGACTATATGAATGCTTTTGCCAGTGGTTATAGTGAAAAATCAGCCATGGTAGCAATTACACGAGGGTTGTTGCAAAAACTTGATCGCGATGAATTGCAAGCAGTGATGGCACATGAGCTAAGCCATATTCGTCATGGTGATATTAAATTAACCTTGATGGCTTCGGTGTTAAGTAATTTACTATTAATGCTTATTGATGTGTTATTTTGGAGTGCGCTGTTTGGACGCAATGATCGTAACAATGGTTCGCGCAACCAGCTTTTTATTATCATTATTTTGTTGCGTTATTTATTGCCCTTAGTGACGGTGTTATTAATGTTATATTTAAGTCGTACACGTGAATATATGGCTGATGCCGGCGCAGTGGAATTAATGCGGGATAATGAACCAATGGCGCGCGCTTTGTTAAAAATTAGAGATGATCATCAAGCTAATCGTGAAAACTATTCGCAAGCTTATAGCCAAACGGCACACGAATCCGTGCGTCGGCAAGCTTATATTTTTGATCCGGTGCAAGCAGGGGTCGAGCCAGTTAAATCCATGAGCGATGCTTTATCCACGCATCCCAATATTGCCCATCGCCTAAAAGCGCTGGGGTTTCTTGCGAAGAAAAGTTAAATAAACTTAGCCTTGCGTGAGTAGTAAATCGCAAAAAAACCAATAAAAGCATAGTTAAAGAGCAACACAAAAAAGGAATGTTGCAATCCCACGTGGTCAGCAAAATAGCCTTGAATAACGGGTATAACTGCTCCACCGACAATAGCCATGATTAGCCAACCGCTGCCTTTATTTTTTAGATGCTTGCCAGGTAAACTGAGAATACCTAACGAAAAGATAGCTGGGAACATAATTGAGTTGAATAATCCTAGCGATAACAAACACCACATGGCAAATTTTCCAGAAGCGAAAATGATACCCATTAACAACAAAAGGTTGGCGATGGTATGGACTAATAAAACACGGGGTGCTTTTATTTTAGCAAGCACGTATGAACCAATAAAGCGTCCTATCATCGCGCCGCCCCAAAAAAAGGATAAATATTTTGCTGCCTGCTCTAAATGAAAATTAGCAATTTGTGGCAATTTTAAATAATTAACTACCAAGCTACCAGCCGAAACCTCCGCGCCAACATAAAGAAAAATAGCTACGAGAGATAAGACAAAGGGGGTATTTTTCCACAAAGATCCAGCTGTTTGCGTATCGTTTACAACCGTTTCTTGCGTTGTGTAGAAATTTGTAAAATTACTTCGCCCAATAATAAATAACGCCGTGAGTAGCATAACTAAGGCAATGGTGAGATAAATCCAAGGCAAATTTTGTGCGGATATAATGCCGGCGACAATGATAGGGGCAATAACATAACCGAATGAATTAATGGCTTGTGCCAGTGTTAAGCGAGCAGAGGCTGTGTCGGTTGCACCAAGTAATGTAACTAAAGGGTTAGCAGACACCTGTAGCATAACTACGCCGGTGGCCAACACAAACAAGGCGAGTAAAAACAGTGGGTAAGTATGCATGAGGTCCGCAGGGATAAAGCAACAGCTGCCCACCGCAATGATGATGAGCCCGATGATAATGGCCTTTTTATACTGCCAGCGATCGAGCAGATTCGCCATTGGCAGTGACATAATGAAGTAGGTCAAGAAAAATGCGAACTGGATCAACATAGCTTGCGTGTAATTGAGAGAAAAGCTTTGTTTTAGGACTGGCACCAGCAAGTCATTGAGCAGCGTGATAAACCCCCAAATGAAGAACAGTACGATAAGCGAGGAAAATAGCTTGGGTTGCGAAGTTAAGCGTTTGGGTGTGGCTTCTATCATGTTTTTGCTCACTGTTGATTGAAAGTAATACGGTACTCGTTTTCCTGGGATCCTTCAAACAAATGCCTAGAAAAAGCCCATCTTGACCAGTGATTGCTTAGCCACAGACAGATATTTTAATAGCATTAAAGACATTATGTACATAACCAACTGAAAATACGAAGGGTAATTTTCAGTAGGTTGAGAACATATTTTAATGTTTCCTTAAGTAAAAACTTCTTATCTTAATGAAAATATAATAAAAAATGGTGAAAACTTAATACTATTTTAATATCGCGGGTGTAGTCTAGTAGATATACATAAAAAAAATTAATTTTCTTTAGTAAATATAACAATTGAATAAAACAGTTTTAGATTATGAGTTATTAGAAAGAGAGGTTGCCAAGCCCGTTAAGACAAACCCAGCAACGCACCCGTAGGAAGGTCGTAATTATGCCGGTAAGTCTACCCACTGTCAACATCTCTTAAGAAAAAAATATTTTTATAGATAGTTTCTATCTGTGGAGGTGGTTATGATACGTGAATCCGTTTTTTTAAAAGATTTCCAAGGTTCCATTGCAGTTATTGATGCTGAAATAGCTGGTTTATTGCAGCAGCTTGAGATACAGAATAGGTTGAAAAAAAAAGCCAGGGGTACTAAGTTGCTGACAACTAATTGCAAAGTAGGTCAGGTAGTAAAAGTACAGCAGAAAAACCCTGTCGGAACTGATGGTGCTGATTTCGAAGTAGCGCAGGAAAGCTTTGCCGGTGTGCTTGAATTTATTTTCAGTTCGTTGCAAGAAAAAATGAAGTTATCTGCTGCGGAGTATAGAAGCGCCAATCCCCATGAATTGTATGAAAGTTTAACCAAAATTCTTGTGCTTCTGCGTAAGGATTCTACTAATGTTTTTAAAACTCAAAAACAAAAACAAGATGTCATTGAAGGCCTTGAGGTTATTATTGGGATTGTGCTCAAGAAAAGGCTTGAGTTTAAAGAATGCCCATTGAATAAAGAAGATACTTCGTCAATTGCGTCAATAAATTTAAAATTATATAGTTCAGAATTCGATGTTATTGGTAAGCTAGATAAGGTGGTGCTTGTCTTGGGCGGAAGTTTAGTGCAACGTTCCTTTACTCCCACAAGAAAGGTCTCGGGTTATCTTGATCCAGAAGCGTCAGACTTTGTTGATTTAGCGGGTGAGTACGAAATTAACGCAATTGACGGATTTAACGAAGATGAGCTTAGGAGTTTTCTTAAAGGTTGGAAAAAATGCAGAGATAAACCAGCAAGTCCTTCTTTGCGGGCTGCTGTGGAAAATGTCGGAAAGGTTGTTGAAGAGATAGATAGGCGAAACGAGAATCAACAGCAAGTAGATAAATGGTTAAGGCCATATAAGAATCTTGATGCTTATAGTTGCACAAATAGTTG
Organism: uncultured Legionellales bacterium; assembly: GCA_964527645.1. Taxonomy (GTDB): domain Bacteria; phylum Pseudomonadota; class Gammaproteobacteria; order CAZGQK01; family CAZGQK01; genus CAZGQK01. Next base: position 25,195 of record CAZGQK010000017.1, read on the forward strand.
CACGAAATTGTGGGTTGATTTGGATGATATTTGTTTGGTTGTGCAGCAAGAGGTTAAGAAAAGTCTAAGGGCGGCTTTACGTTGTGTTAATGGATACGCTTCAACAAGCTTCCTTCATCAATCTCGAAGCAAAGAAAAAAACGCGGCAAAAGGCGCCATAGCTACTGAGGTAGAAAGACTTCTCGTTTTAGATCTTAGTGATTTGAGTGATGTTAAAACTCAAATAAAAGTCTCAATTGCTCTAGTAAAGAAAAAAATAGGCGCTGATTCCAGTGGCACAAAATTTAAAAAAATGGCTGCCAAGGTAAGTGTCCAGTTAATGAGGTTAGTTTGTCTTCTTGATAATTTTGAATTAGCCGAAGGAAGTTTTTCCGAATTTGAGGCAGCACAGGCAGCACTTCGTGAAGCACCCGATCTTTATGAAGAAGTGTGGGACTGTGGCAATCGCTTGCAGTGTGAGCTTGCAGAAAGTTTAACAGCAGCTGGCCAAGTTGAAGTTGTTGGGCCACAAGCTCACAGGGTAGCGTACACTGTGGAGGCTGTGACCATAGATCTGACTGGACAAACAGTTGGTATTTCAAAGATTAATGAAGCTTGGGGGACTAATTTTATCAACGGCTGCATTGAAGTGTCTGATCTAGAGCAGACAAATTTTGAAGTAGTACAACGCGGAATTACTTTTGAGCGTCCAACTTTTTTCGTGGATAAATTTTTTGCTGCTGGTAGAAAAGATTTTACGTTGGATCTTAGTGGTTGCCATCTAAAGAATTCACTAACGCTTAAAACCAATGAGAATTGTGAGTTTCTTACTATTAAGTTGCGCAATATTTTAGTAGCGGGTGGAAAGTTTGAATTAGACATTAGTCAGTTGCCGGGGGGGACTAAGGTTGTTTTAGATTTAAGTGATGTCAGCGCAGAGAATCTATCAGAAGATAATTTTTATGTGAAAATGAGGGAAGGACAAAAAATTGAAGAATTATTGGTTCCCCATTTTTGTGCATCAAGCTATGGATCTACAGTTTTCGGAAAGATAACAAGGGTTGGTCAACAGAAAAAAACAAACTTACAAAGAATAGACGTTAATGAGATAGAATTGTTGGGTGATGGTGATGATTTTGAAGGTGCCACAATTGGCAACCTTATGGTTAAGCCAGGTCTTAATTACGCCGAGTTGTCCGAATATGCAGGTGTTAGTTTAGATAATGCTAAAATTGGTAAGTTGCACACAAAAAATGCTAAATTTTCAGATCTACGCTGCGTGAGGGCACATATAGGCAGTTTGCAGCTTGATTACTGTGATTTTTCTGACACTTCTATAATTGATGGCGTAATAGTGGATAATTTTGAAATTCGCCATTGCACAGCCTCTTCGCTACAACTCAGTGTAAGCTCAACTTGCTCTTGCTTTGGCTCAGGAACTTTTGAATTCGAGGATGTCGAGAAATTCGGCCATTTTATGGCCTGCCTAGGCGAGGTTGAATTTAGTGGTGAAGTTGTTATTGAGAGGATGATTATTTCTGAAAAAGATGATCTTATTGAGGCCATTAACGTAATTAGAGCGCGTAATCCGGACACAAAAATTGTTTTCAAAAACTGTTATTTTGGGGACATTAAAATGACAGGTAAAGACGAAATCCATGTTAAAAATATTGAAGTTGAGGAACCTGAAGTAGGAAGTTGCTTTAATTTTTCTGATATGAAACTAGAAAAATTTAAATATAGTGATAAAGAGGGTTGTGCCTCTATTGTAACTGAAGATATTGAAGTTGCAGAAGGTACAATTTTTGATGTTAAACTTGATGAACTCTCATCAATGACAAAAACCTTAGTTACCGGGGGAAAATTTAAAGTTGATGTTGACAAGGGAGCATTGATTCAGACCTTGGTTCGCTCGTGTGAGGATTGCCATATAGAAGCTTCAGCAAATTCTCGTCTTGATTGTTTGCATATAGCGCCTGAGGTTGAGGGAAGTTTGCAGATTGAAGCTACCACGGCTCCTGTCCTACATGTTAATTCAGCACAATTTACTGTAGAGATAAAGAAGGCTATTGTGCCGGGTTTGCAAATAGAGCAGGCACAATCAGTTACTTTAGATAATGTTATGCTGCCACACGATGATGAGCACCATCGTGTAGTGCTGAAACATTCTTTTGATGATGTTGGTGGGGCTGTGATTGAAGAGGGTGTGACAGTAGATGAAGATGCGTTATTTTCCAAGTTTGAGGCTGACCTAAAAGGTGGTTTAGCACCGACTATTATTATCAAAGACGTTGAACTTGCCCTGAGGATGTTTAATAGAATTTATAAAAACTATAAGATGGGTAATAAACTCTTAGAAAAAATGCTAAAAGGATTCATTCAGTGTGTTTATCCAAAAGCGGAAGTTTGGTTGGAAAACAAGGACAAATGGTGCGAAAAGGGAGGGTTTGGTGATCGTTTGTGTGGAGTTATGGAAGCCGGGTGTGGAGGTGGAGAAGTAAAATTTGTTTATAACTATACGATGCCAAAAGGTCAGTTTAATATGGGTTTTTTAACCCCCGCGGAGCTTGTTCAGTTGTGGCGTGATAGGCCAGGAATTAAAATGTATGGTAGTATTAAAACAGAAGATAGCCTGTTTCCTTATCTCTTTGCAGCCTTGCAACAAGTCCAACCTATTACTGCGGAAACTAGAGGCCAGCAGTTGTCCTCTGTAATGGCCAGAGCACAACCGCTGTATGTTCGAGAAAAAAACACACAGGCGCTTGCTGTATATATCATTGTAAAAGCAGTAAGGGCGTTCGTTACATCTACTGCCGATGATGAATCTACTGTTGATTGTTTTATAGAGAGTCTAAATGAGGATAATTTAGAGATCGTAGCTAGTTTGGTTGACGAACAATCTAAAACGGGCGCATTGCGCAAGAATATATTCAATTTATTAGGTGGAACTAAAGATAATACTGTAAAGATAAATGATGCATTAGCTGAGCTAGGTGTTTTAGCGCGGCAACAACAGAAAGTTAACAGATTAAAACGAATTGCAGATGAATGTAACAGTGAAGGTTGGGCCATCGGTAAAGCACATAAGGCTAGCTATCGATTCATTGAGGCAGATATGCTGGTAGATGTCTATTTACCTCGTAAAATTGAAGTGGAGCATCGTCTTAAGTGTTTGTTTGCAGCGCTAGATAAATTGCTTAGTTATAGCTATGGCACAGATCCACTTCGTCGTTTAACTGGTGGTGATAAACCTGGTAAAATTAAGCAAGAACAAATTATTCGTATCGTTCTGGATGCGTTTAAAAATCTTGGGTTTAGTTGTAATAAAATTGCAGCGCAGGTTGAGAGATTGAACGAAACGAGTGATTTTAAGACGAGCGCTGAGAGTATTATAGTAGCCTTACAGACATTGTGTGCGGAAAAAAGAAAGACATTCCTGCCAAAGATAAAGGGGGCATATTTAGAGAATGAGTATTCTAATGCCAGTGAGTTGGGTTTTGCTTCCGTAAAATTAAATCTTGCTATGCAATGTTTGGGACTACAAATAGTTGGGCGTGTTGAAGTTGAAGCAAACGATGGGTCAACATTTTATACCACTCTTGAGGATGCGAATGCGATTTTAAATGAGTCTTCTGACGTTAGCGATAAAGATATTTTACATGCATGGGTTGACAGGTACGCGCCGATGTTTTGTGGCTTGTTTAATGATTATAAGCCATCTACTGCTAGGGGGCCCTTTGCAGAAAAAGGAAGGAAAAAACGCGAGGAGCTTAGACAGGCTGTAAAAAACTTTTTAACCTCAATTAGCGTTTGGGGGAGAGATCAGGTTGATGGTTTTAAAACAGCTGAACAGTTTAGATGTGCTCTGCACCAGACAATTGATTGTAACAATATTACCATTGATCAATTGCAAGAAAAATGTGGTAACTTAGATGAAGTTTTGCAGAGGCTTGATGAAAAATACGGAAACACCGGTCATAAATTTAAGCAACATCTGCGTACTTTAGCCCCGCAGTTAAAAGCTGCAGCGGATACATTGGTTATGTTTAAGCAAAGTGTCTATGAACCTATTAACAATTCTAAAATTGGAAGAGAAAAGAAGGTTAAGATAAGTCGTGTCAAAAAAGATTGCACGCGTGCCATATTTATGAGCCAGATAGACCGCTGGGAGATGTTGTCTGGGCTAGAGGTTCCCTCTGAATTTTCATCAAGTGTTGTACAGAGTACATTTAATGGTTTGCGTAGAACATTTCTAAATAAGGATGATAGAACGCTGTCCTTTTGCGACACCATTGCTGCTTTGAAAGAATGTGGAGGTGGTGGGCGTGAACAGGCTGAGAGTTCTGTGTCAGGTCTATTTGAAAATTATGCAGCTAAGAGTGGGAGTAAGAAAGGTCGTGATAAAAAGGAACTGTCGGGATTCTTACAAGATCTTTTTGCATGCATGTGTAAGGTTAATCCAGCTACAGCTTTTACTGATTTTGCCCAGTTGCTTAAGCTATTATTGTGTGCTGAAACGAATGAAGAGACCCTTTTAGCGTTTCAGGGTAAAATAGGGACTAATTATTCAGGTGATTCAAAATCTTTTTTTGATAAAATTTCCAAGTTACGACATAATTTTGACTCAGAAAAAAAGAAACTCTATTCTAAAGGGCCGTTTAATCTTGCATCAAGACACGGCCATGGTTTTGTTGACATTTTAGGTGACGCGGTAAAAATATTAGAAAGTTTTACCACAGCGCCTAAATTTCAACTCAACATGGAGCTTGTGAGAGATTTTGAAGACGGTGTTAAGCGTCGAACTAAAAGTGCGCTGACAGGTTTGCTGGGTAGTCCTGAGGATGTGGAACATTGGAGTTCAAAAAAGGTGGGAAAACCGGAAAAACATTTTCAAAGATTTATTGAAAGTAAAGGTGCGGGGAGGGTGTCTGCGATTACAGGGGCCACTGTTGATGCGGGAATGTTTAGAGCAGGAGGAGGTGGTGTCGTGATCCCCAGGGAAGTTTATTCTCCTTGGAAAGTTTATTCTCCTCGGCGTGTCTCTCAAGGGGCCTGATTGCGTGATTTTTCTTGGCATTGATTTGCGTTGCTCGCTATGAGCACCGCTCGATTGGTGGAAAAACTTCATGTATGTTTGAAAAAAAAGGCCAGCATAAGGATTTTAACAAAACGTTATTTTCCGCAGCCGACCTTCTTACTAAAAATCGTGCATCTATTCTAGATACAATTTTAGTTTATTTTTAACTTCCTAGGTGTATGATCCTATTTTTTTTACATAGGTTACTTCACAACTATCATTAAAACGACAAGAAATTTTTCCTCCTGCTTTAGGTTTGAGAGTGTAGCTACAGCACATCTTCTGAAGGCGCGGTTGGATAGATCTGGACGTGAACTCAATGGTTCCGTTATTAAAAAGCTTGGTGGCCTTTGGAATCCACGATGATTGATGGTTATTAGTATTTAGTCCCATTATACCTGTAAATAAAAGATCCGTGGTGTTGCCGTCGGTTGTGTCTCCCCAAAAGTTCCAGGCAATATTATTATTACCTTCAGTTACGTAACCTGCCTGAACGAACGGGTGGAGGTTTAAATATGTTTTTAGTTGTTGTCTTGTTGGGCAGCTGTGGTTATAGCTATTCGCCAAAGCTAATCCAGCTCCCGCAATAGAAACAGCAACGATTGAGGTTAATGCTATATTTTTTAATCTTTTCATATTTTACTCCAGTTATTAGTTTAAATTAAAACGATATTGGGGTAATATTTTGCGGAGAATAATAATAAATTTTACCCAGAACCGCTTGATAATTGATAACTTAAAAAAGAATTATACGAAAATTTATTTTCTTTGCATGCCGTAAACACGTGAACCGAGGATTAAAGTAACATCCTTGTCAAAGCTTCCATTCACCAAGAGGGATTATATTCTCTAATTTCAAATTAGATTGTGCCCATGATATCCACTTTTATGAGTCTTGGCAAGTTATTTATGACACCGGAGGAGATTTTTTTTATTTTTTCTTTATTATAAAAAAAATACTATTAAAAGAATGAAGACTCATAATTAAAGCGCTTAAAAAGTTAAAAATATTTTTATTTAAGTTATATTTAATCTTCTCTTAAGGTTTTTTGAATATATCATTAATTAAAGTGCTTAAAAAGTTAAAAATATTTTTATTTAAGTTATATTTAATCTTTCCTTAAGGTTTCTTGTGCGCAGAATGCCGGTCCCGGCTTCCGTACAAGTGATACGAATAGTAAAATGTCACTGAGTTAGTCGTGGTGTTTATTAACTTGCCTACCAGTACAAGAATGCTCAAGCTATTTCCCCCTTTTTTTCCCTCGACAACAAAGCGACACTGGCGATGCGGGTATCCGCGCACTATACTGCACTTAGGAGGGCTTCGATGGCACAGGATTTATTAACGTTAAGCCAAACCTTAGGTGAGCTGTTAGCTGAGCAGCAGCAGCGTTTGGTAGTGGCTGAATCGTGTACGGGTGGACTGTTGGCGCAGCTGGTCACCGCGGTGGCGGGCAGCTCGTTGTGGTTTGATCGTGGCTATGTGACCTACAGCAATGAAGCGAAAACGGATCTGTTGGATGTGAGTGCGCAAATTATCCAGCAGCAGGGTGCTGTGAGTGAGGCTTGTGCGTTGGCGATGGCGATGGGTGCTTTGGCACACAGCGATGCACATTGGAGCATCAGCATTACCGGCGTGGCTGGTCCAACTGGTGGCACGATCGATAAGCCTATCGGTACGGTTTGGTTTGGTCTGGCCAATGAACGTGGCATGCAGCAGACATTGTTGGCCAATTTCACCGGTAATCGTCGTATGGTGCGTGAGCAAGCAGCCGCTTATGCTTTGCGTTTATTAATTGATCGCCTATCTTCTTGATTTTTATTCTTCCTGCTTCCTTTATTTTAATTTAACTTAAATCATTAACATCATGTAAATAAAAAACTAATATCCTGATGCGTGCATAGAAGTGGGGTTGCTAAATCTGTGCATTTTCTACCATTTGAACCCAGTATATATAAAGGTATGGTATTGAGCTGATTTTGTGGAATAATAGCAATTCGAGAAATCTCCCTCGCTTGCGGGGGGGGGGATATCGATAGAGATTGCAAAGGGGAATTGTAAAATACTCCCTTTTGGTCGCCGGCAATGCGGGCCTCCCGCGCAGGCGAAATCAAATAAGCAAACAATCCCGGCGGCAAGCCGTTGAGCTGTTGGAAGACTAGTAAAGACTTAAGGAGTAGAGATGAGTGATGAGGCAAAGGCATTGGGTGCGGCGTTGAGTCAAATCGAGCGTCAGTTTGGTAAAGGTTCAGTGATGCGTTTGGGTGATACCGGCATTGCTAATGACATTGAAGTGGTCTCGACTGGTTCGCTAAGTTTGGATGTCGCTTTGGGCATTGGTGGCTTGCCGCGCGGACGTGTGGTGGAAATATACGGTCCAGAGTCTTCGGGTAAAACAACTTTGACTCTGCAAGCAATTGCTTCGTGCCAAAAACAAGGCGGCACAGCAGCGTTTGTTGATGCCGAGCATGCGCTAGATCCTATTTATGCTGAAAAGCTGGGTGTTAACGTGGACGAATTATTGGTATCGCAACCCGATACTGGAGAACAGGCACTTGAAATTACCGACATGTTGGTGCGTTCGGGTGCAGTGGATATGGTGGTAATTGATTCGGTAGCGGCGTTAACGCCAAAAGCGGAAATCGAAGGTGATATGGGCGATTCACACATGGGCTTACAAGCGCGTCTCATGTCGCAAGCTCTGCGTAAATTAACCGCTAATATTAAACGTTCCAATACGCTGGTTATTTTTATTAATCAAATTCGTATGAAAATTGGTGTGGTGTTTGGTAATCCAGAAACTACTACCGGTGGTAATGCGTTAAAATTTTATGCTTCTGTGCGTTTGGATATTCGTCGTATCGGTGCTATTAAAAAAGGCGATGAAATTTTGGGGAATGAAACACGCGTGAAAGTGGTTAAAAACAAAGTGGCGCCACCGTTTCGCCAGGCGCATTTTGACATTTTATACGGCGAAGGTATTTCTCGTGAAAGTGAATTAATCGATCTGGGTGTCAAAGAAGACTTAGTTGAAAAAGCTGGCGCTTGGTACAGTTACAATGGCACGCGTATCGGTCAAGGCAAAGAAAACGCACGGCAATTTTTTAAAGATAATCCAGAATTGGCGGCGAATTTAGACAGCCAGTTGCGTGAAAAATTATTGCCATCGCGTGCGCAGGCAACAAAAGCTGAAGCAGAAACGAAAACAAAAACGAAAACAAAAGCGGAAACAAAAGCGGAAACGGAAACCGCAGCGGCTTAATGAACGCTTATGAGTCGGCGTTAAATTTGCTTGCGCGGCGTGAGCATGCCAGCGAAGAGTTGCGCCAAAAGCTACGCAAAAAAGCGTTTGCTGAAGATGAAATTGCCGCGGTGTTGTTGCAATTGCAACAAGCGGGTTGGCAAAGTGACAGTCGTTTTGCCGAGGCGTATGTGCGTTATCGGCGAGCGGCTGGTTTTGGTCCGCGTCGTATTGCGCAAGAATTAGCGCAACGTGGCATTAATCGGGAGTTAATGGCAGAAAAATTGCAGCCACGTGCGGCGTGTTGGCAAATAAAATTGGAAGAGGTTTGGCAGAAGAAATTTGCCAATATTTTTCCACAAGATGCGCAAGACTATGCGAGGCAAGCGCGTTTTTTGTTGCAGCGGGGATTTGATCCTGTGGCAATAGCACAGTTATTGGCGGGCCACTTACAGGGTACAAAAAGGGTGTTGAATAAAACATGAAATTTATGAGTTGTGAAAAATTACGTCAGACGTTTATTGAATATTTCAAAGCGCAAGGACACGAACACGTAGCCAGCAGCTCTTTAATTCCTGCGGATGATCCGACGTTATTGTTTACCAATGCTGGCATGGTGCAATTTAAAGAAGTGTTTTTAGGTCAGGAAACGCCGGCTTATTCACGCGCTGTGAGTTCGCAGCGTTGTGTGCGTGCCGGCGGTAAACATAACGATTTAGAAAATGTTGGTTTTACCGCACGTCATCATACTTTTTTCGAAATGTTGGGCAATTTCAGTTTTGGCGATTATTTTAAGCGTGACGCGATTGATTTTGCTTGGAACTTTCTAACACAGGTTTTGTGTCTGCCACCGGAGCGTTTGTGGGTCACGATTTTTCGCGATGATGCAGAAAGTGAAAAAATTTGGTTAGAAGAAATGAAAATTGATCGCAAGCGTTTTTCACGTTGTGGCGAGGCAGATAATTTTTGGGCGATGGGCGACACCGGCCCGTGTGGTCCTTGCACGGAAATTTTTTACGATCATGGTAGCGATATCCCCGGCACACCGCCGACTAGTCGTGGGCACGAAGGCGATCGTTATGTGGAAATTTGGAATTTAGTGTTTATGCAATACAATCGCAATGTGCGCGGGGAACTTACGCCGTTACCGAATCCTTGCGTTGATACTGGCATGGGTTTGGAACGCATCGCTGCGGTGATGCAAAATGTGCATAACAATTACGATATTGATTTGTTTCAATCTTTATTGTCTGCTTTAAGTGAAATAACCGCGACAAGCGATAAACAAGATACTTCCATGCGCGTGATTGTCGATCATATTCGCTCGATCACCTTTTTAATTGTGGATGGCGTGACGCCATCCAATGAAGGACGAGGTTATGTATTGCGACGTATTTTGCGTCGTGCGGCGCGTCACGGTTATAAATTAGGTCAGTCTGGTGCGTTCTTATATAAATTAGTGCCGGCCTTAGTGGCTATTATGGGTGATGTTTATCCTGAATTAAGAAAAGCACAAGCTTTAGTTGAGCAGGTAATTAAGCAGGAAGAAAAACAATTTGCGTTAACTTTAAGTAAAGGGCTGCGCATTTTGGAACAAGCGACAGCAAAAATGCAGGGGCAAGTCATTCCTGGTGAGGTAGTTTTTCAATTATACGATACCTACGGTTTTCCACCAGATTTAACGGCAGATATTGCACGTGAACGTGACTTAACGCTGGATTACGCAGGCTTTGAGCAAGCAATGGAAAAACAACGACAGCAATCGCAACAAGCCAGTCAATTTAATCAAGACTATACACAGCAATTGCACATTCGTGGCGAAACTGAATTTGCAGGCTATGAAGCTTTAAATTGTCAAGCAACGGTGACGACTTTAATTGCTAAAAATCAAGTGGCGAATGAATTGCGTGCCGGGGAAAAAGGCATTGTGATTTTGGATCGCACCCCTTTTTATGCTGAATCTGGCGGACAAATTGGTGATAGTGGTAGTTTGCAATTTGAGGAGGGGAGTTTTCAAGTCACAAATACCACCAAACAAGGCTTGGTTTTTTTACATCACGGGCAAGTGCAAGAAGGTTGCTTGCAGGTTAATACCAAAGTAACCGCTGAAGTGGGCTCAGAGCGTCTATCTATTATGGCAAACCATTCGGCTACGCATTTATTACACGAAGCATTGCGCCGAGTTTTGGGTGAACATGTGATGCAAAAAGGTTCATTGGTAGAAGCGGGGCGATTACGTTTTGATTTTGCGCATTCGCAAGCATTATCTGGCGCACAAATACAGGCGGTAGAACAATTAGTCAATCAGCAAATTCGTGCTGTTTTGCCAGCGAAAATAAGCGTGATGAGTTTGGATGAAGCGAAAGACAAAGGTGCAACGGCTTTGTTTGGTGAAAAGTATGGCAAAGAAGTGCGTGTGATTACCATGGGTGAATTTTCCACAGAAGTCTGTGGTGGCACGCATGTTGCTAATAGCGGCGAAATTGGTTTATTTAAAATAACACATGAAACGGCTTGTGCTGCAGGTGTGCGGCGTATTGAGGCAGTGACGGGAGTGGGTGCATTAGCTTGGGTGGATGAAAACGAACAACAATTGCAACATGTGTCTGACTTATTGAAAACGAATCGCTTAGATGTTGATAAAAAACTGCAGCAATTACTCGACAAAGTACAAAACCAAGAACGTGAATTAACGCGTATAAAACAGCAGTTGGCTGGCCAGCAAACCGGTGATTTAGCACAGCAAGTTGAGCAAGTGGGCGATTATCAGCTGTTAGTGGTTGAGTTGCCCGAGATTGATCAGCAGACTTTGTTGACTACACTCGATCGGCTTAAAGATAAATTGGCCCCGTGTGCTATAGTATTAGCAACGGTCAATAATAATAGAGTGCAGTTGGTTGCTAGTGTCAGTCAGGACTTGTTGGCACACTTTAATGCGGTTGAGTTATTGAATCATGTGGCTACGCAAGTGGATGGCAAAGGTGGTGGACGACCTGATTTGGCACGTGGTGGTGGGGAAAAGCCTGCCGCTTTAGCCGAGGCTTTAAAAAGTGTAAAACAATGGATGCAAAAGAAACTATAAACTCAAGAGTAGTAAAATTATGGCGTTAGTCGTGCAAAAATTTGGTGGTAGTTCGTTGGGTGATTTAAATTGCCTGCGTCGTGTGGCAAAAATTATTACTGATCGGCGTGCATTGGGAGATGATGTCATAGCGGTTGTTTCTGCTATGCACGGCGAAACGGATCGTTTAATTGATTTAGCTCATGGTGTGGTGACAGAACCGAATTCGCGTGAATATGATGCTTTGGTTGCTTCGGGTGAACAAGTATCAGCAGCTTTATTGAGTATGCTGTTATTGCAAATGTGTTGCCCTGCACGTTCTTATACTGGGCACCAAGTGCAAATTAAAACCAACAGCCATCATAAAAAAGCACGTATCATGGACATTCACACTCATAATTTACGCGCTGATCTCGATGAAGGGCGTGTGCCCATTGTCGCTGGTTTTCAGGGAGTTGATGAGCGTGGACAAATTACTACGTTTGGGCGTGGCGGATCTGATATTACTGCAGTTGCTATTGCTGCGGCTTTGGGTGCGGACGAATGTCAAATTTATACCGATGTTGAGGGCGTTTATACATCTGATCCACAAGTGGTACACGATGCACGCCGGTTGGCAAAAATTACTTTCGAAGAAATGTTAGAATTATCCAGTTTAGGCGCCAAAGTTTTGCAGCGCAGGGCTGTTGAATTTGCTGGTAAATACAATGTGCCGGTGCGTGTTTTATCCAGTTTTAAACAGGGCCCGGGTACTTTAATTACTTTTGAAGAAGATTTATTAGAGCAACCACTGGTTTCCGGGATTGCTTTTGATGCTAATCAAGCAAAGTTAACTATCCAGGGTGTGGCCAACCGCCCAACGTTAGCCAGCCATGTGTTAGACGCAGTGAGCCAAGCCAATATTGAAGTGGATATGATTGTGCAGAATGTACCGAATAAAAATCCGATTGTTGACTTCAGTTTCACCGTGCATCGTGATGATTACAAATCTGCTTATGCATTATCGCAAAAAATCTCTGATGAACTATCGGCACAAGACATTGTTGGTGATGACAAAATGGCCAAGCTTTCTATTGTGGGTGTGGGGATGCGCTCTCACGCCGGGGTTGCCTCTAAGATGTTGCGTGCCTTGCACCATGAGGGGATACCCATTCACCTGATTTCAGCCTCAGAGATTAAGATATCCGTACTGATTGATGAAAAGTACCTGGAGTTGGGCGCGCGCACGTTACACACGGCTTTTGAGCTTAATACAGGCAGTAAACAGTAACCCCTTGATAGTATTTTTTTGCTTAGCAATCTTTTGCCAAGGGCCGGAACTTTACTAAAGTAAAAATAAAAATTATTTTTTGATTAAATCAATTGGTTGAAGATGAAACTTAAAGATATAAGGGCGGCTATGCCCCTAAATATAAATTTTTATATATTTTTTTAAGATTTCCTTAAGGGTGTGCTGCTACAATTTGGTAAATTTTGTACTAAACTTATAACAGGAAGGAATCTTCAGATGGTGATATACTCGCCACATGATAGGGATATCGGGAATAGGATGAAGGAGAGAGATGATGCTCATTTTAACTAGACGAATAAGTGAGTCAGTAATTATTGGGGACAACATAAAAATTACTGTGCTAGGTGTGAAAGGAAATCAGGTGCGTATTGGTATTGATGCACCCAAAGATGTTTCGGTTCATCGTGAAGAGATCTATGAACGGATTCAGCAGGAGAAAGGTCAGCCGGATGCATCAGGCCACGATGAAGAGTAGTCGCGATGTGTTAAGTCTGCATCGGCCATGTTCCACTCACAGAGCTAACACCCGTTTCATTTGTTTGGCGGGGAAGGGTTAACCTTCTCTTTTTGCCAATCTTTTCATTTTTTCATATTCATTCAGGTTCAACTCTGAGCCGGACGATGGTATCATGCTCCGGCTATTGTGGAGAGATGGCCGAGCGGTTGAAGGCGCTCCCC
>CAZGQK010000018.1:0-30537 GCA_964527645.1 uncultured Legionellales bacterium
CAAAAAGACGTTCACTTTGCGCGCTTGGCTTATATTATTATTGATGAGCAGCATCGGTTTGGTGTGCATCAACGTTTGTCTTTACAAACCAAAGGCGTGCAACAAGGTTTTTATCCGCATCAATTAATTATGACAGCTACGCCTATTCCCCGAACATTGGCGATGACTGCCTATGCTGAATTGGATTATTCGGTGATAGATGAGTTGCCGCTGGGTCGACAGCCGATTAAAACGGCGCTTATTTCCGATCAACGTCGTCTGTCGGTGATTGATCGGTTGCAACAAGCGTGTGCGCAAAAACGCCAGGCTTATTGGGTGTGTACTTTAATAGAAGAGTCGGAAGTGCTGCAGGCTCAGGCAGCGGAAAAAAGTGCACAGCAATTGCGTTTAGCCTTGCCAGAATTACAGATTGGTTTAATTCACTCGCGTATTGCCGAGGATGAAAAGCAAGCAACCATGAGTGCTTTTATGCAGGGCGACATCGATGTCTTGGTGGCAACAACGGTGGTGGAAGTCGGTGTCGACGTGACCAATGCCAGCCTGATTATTATTGAGAATCCTGAGCGTTTGGGGTTGGCACAGTTGCATCAATTGCGGGGCCGTGTTGGACGGGGCTCGATAGCGAGTCATTGTGTGTTGTTATATCGTTCGCCTTTGTCACAGTTGGCACGGCAACGTTTAGAGGTGATGCGTAGCACGCAAGACGGCTTTGTGATTGCACAACGAGACTTAGAAATTCGTGGCCCTGGGGAGCTCTTGGGAACGCGTCAGGCGGGGTTGTTGCGTCTGCGGATTGCTGATTTGCTAAGAGATCAGGCGCTGTTGCCGCTGGTGAAGCAGATCAACCAAACGATGCTGGAGGAATATCCGCATTGTGTTGAGGCGTTGATTGAGCGGTGGTTGGCTGGGGCACAGCAGTATGCACAAATATAAAAAACGCTATATTTGCACGTGAACTTTGTCACGGGGATGCTGAAAAACTTGTGCCGCACTTGAGGCGGTATCTAGGAATTATAAAGAAGAAAACAATCTGTATGGCCCGCGCATTTGAGGAGTAGATCCCACTTTGCCTATTCAGGTATTACGACCTACCTTGGGGTGTTAGTGGCGTTTTTCTCGCACAATATGTACAAAACGTAAATAAAGTGCGCATGATCGTTGCTGTTCCTTACAGAAACAACGGACATTCTTGTTTAAAAAAAAACCATTTAATGCTTGAAAAGTTTAATTTTTATAATTAATATCGACTCCTAAACTTTTAATTTAATTAAAAAAATATAGAAACATAGGGGAAAATACATGAAAAAACTTATAGTTACAGCTGCTAGTCTAGTAGTTCTTAGTGCGGCTATGGCTGCGAATGCTGATAACAACGTTAACAACGTGTCAGGTTATTCACCAGTCTACGTTGAGGTTAATGGTGGATTGCTTCATACGGGTCTTAAAGCCGCGATACAAACAAAAGACGTAAAAGATGTTGCAGATATTAAATGGAAAAACGGTAACTACGGTTACACTGTTGGTGGCGATTTAGGTTACAACGCGACTCAGCATTTAGGTGCTGAATTTGGCGGTTACTGGATGCAGGGTTCATCAGTAACTGTGCCTGATAGTGTAGTGTCAGGCCAAGGTATTGCTTCAACTAAGCTAGCAGTTGGTTCACGTTATATGATGTATGCTGCTGGTACGTTAAGAGCCCAGGTAGCTACAAACTTGACTGTGATTGCCAAGGCGGGTATGGCTTATGATCATCAAAAGGCTACTATAACGGTCACCCCGAGCGTGGGCAACCTAAAAACTGCTACAGGTGCAGCTCACGACTTCGCCCCGATGTTTGCTGTAGAAGGCCAGTACAGTTTTGGTCCTAACGTTTACATGACCGCTCAGTGGACACACGTAGCTCACTCCGATAAGGCACTTGATCACCCTAAACAAGGTCCTACTTCGCAGGCACAAGGTAATGCTGACGCAGCTGACGTTGCGGCTTTAGGTATAACAGCAAAAGACTTGTTTACAGTTGGTCTTGGATACAGATTCAATACTTAATTTGTTGCATTAGTCTTATACATAAGCGGGGAGCCTTGGCTTCCCGTTTTTTTTACCGTCGTTGCCGTACTTCCTTTGTTTGAGTTAAAGAAAATACCAACCTATCGACTCTTCTGTGAATTTGGTTGAGTATAAAATAGCGCTTATCTGCCGTTGATCCGAATACAATAGCTTGCGTACGCTCGCAGCAGCAGCGACTATGCGGGTGTTGTTTTTTTCTGTAGAGACACTTTCTTTGCTCGTGGTGCCGGGTGATTTTTTTTATGCGAAATATAAAACGGAGGTTAAATAAAATAACGCTGTGTTTTTAAACAACTCAGCACCAAGCCTTCGAGATTGTTTTCTTGTTTGCCGGCGTTTCGCATTTTCAGTGCATCCCTACTTTTTTATCAGACTTAGTTTATACAAAACAAGTTCGCATAAATGCCCGGTTGAGAGACCTGTGTTAACAGCAACCAAAAGGGAGTGTTGCGTGCATCCCCTGTGGTATCCCCATCGATTTTTTTCCTCGCTTTTAAAAATACAAACAAAAAAATAATGATTCTTTTGTTGGTTTTTGTAACCATAAATTTTGGTTGCAATTTAGAAAATATCCAGCCAGGGGGTTATTTTTTATTTAGTATTGTGTGGTTAATATTTTGCACAGAGGTTAAATATTTTTTTAGTTTTTTTATAAGCAGGGGTGGCGTGTTTTGGGATTACCTGTATAAGAGGCGTATTTATATAAAGTGTATAAATTAAATGCAAAGTTGCGATAGGCTGGATAACGTTTCAATAAAAAGTCTATTTAATAAAATCCAATGGCAATAAAGATCAATTATGAAACAAAATGATGTATTTTTTGCGGTTTTAGACGGTGTGTTTTTGTTTTAGCGAGATTAATTCTTTACTATTTGTAAAATTATTGTTCAATAATTAATCGCACAATGTTCAGTTATTTCCCAAAACTACGTTTTTAAGCGAATAATTAATGGTTTATTTAAAAAAACTTGTCTCGGAGATAGGAATTAGTTATCCTGGCTCTGTTAATTTGCAAACCTCTTTTGGGGTTGCATTCTTGTGGAGCGCTCGCTAAGATGCGCGCTCTGAAACTTATAAAATGGTTTACTTTTGATTGAAGAGGGGAAATAACAATGAAGAAAACATTAATTATGGCTGCTGGTGCGGCTAGTTTGTTAGCAACTGGTTTAGTAATGGCGGGGGGTGACACTACTGTTATGGCATGTCCACAACCTGCTGCATTTGCGCCAAACTTCTACGTAGCAGCTAATGGTGGTGCGGTTTATCATGGTTGGCAGAAAGTCTTCGGCACCATCCCTGCCGGTCTTAGCGTTAAAGGCCAAAATTGGGGCTATACTTTCGGTGGTAACCTAGGCTACAACTTTACCCAGCATTTGGGTGCTGAGTTTGGTGGTAACTGGATGTCCAGTACGAAAGTAACCGTTACTGGCGACTCATCCAACATGGATTATTCAGGGCGTTGGTTCATGTACGGTGCGGGCACTTTAAGAGCCATGGTGTATGACAACTTCACGTTGGTTGGTAAATTTGGTGTTGCTTATAGCCACCTGAAAGCGTCGGGAACCCTATCTGCTGCAGCTGCCGCCCTTCTACCGGGTGCTACTGCAGGCACAAGTTCTCAAACGGGTAGTAGTTGGGCGCCTGTGTTTGGCTTAGAAGGTCAGTATGATTTTGGCAACAATTTCTACATGACGGCTCAGTGGATGCATGTGGCTCACAGAATTAACGGCACAGTGACATCTACAAGTGCGTTGATTGGCGACGAGATAATGCCAAAAGACTTGCTAACAATCGGTGTTGGATACAAATTCAAGGTCTAATTGCTCAGCAATTAATACAAACGGGAAGCTTAGGCTTCCCGTTTTTTTTTGCCTGAATATGCTACAATGCGCCCATTGCTGGTTTGGAGAGTTATCATGAGTGAAAAACAAGCCTCTTGTGCCAAGCGTGAATGTGAGGTTACGCAAAAAGATTTGCCGTTGTGCTGTCCTTTGCCGGATCAGCACTTGTGGGATGCGCATCCGCGCGTGTATTTACCGATTGCCGCTGAGGGTCGGGTGGTGTGCCCTTATTGTGAGACGCGCTATACGCTTAAAGATTTTGCCCAATTACAACGCAGTGAAGTTGCCTAACAGATCATGGCGTCCACACAGAAAGCACATAACCTGCTCATTATTGGACCTTCTTGGGTCGGTGATATGGTGATGGCGCAAGTGCTGTTTAAAGTGCTCAAGCAGCGTTATCCACAATCCAACATCGATGTCTTGGCGCCTGCATGGAGCGGCCCCTTGTTGGCTTGTATGCCAGAAGTGCGCGGCGCTATTGCATCACCTTTTGCCCATGGTCAGTGGTCTTTTCGCCAACGTTGCCAGTTGGGGCGGCAATTGGTGGATCAGGGTTATCAGCAGGCCATTGTGCTGCCTAATTCCTGGAAATCTGCCGTTATTCCTTGGGCGGCCAAAATCCCGAAGCGTAGCGCTTGGCGCGGTGAATGTCGCTGGGGTTTGTTAAACGATGTGCGTTATCTGGATAAACAGCGCTATGCCTTGATGATTGAGCGCTTTGCTGCTTTAGGGTTACCGCCCAATGCAGCGTTGCCCGAAGAATTGCCTTGGCCACGGCTCGAGACTAAACCCGAACAGGTTGCGCAAAGTTTAGCGTCATTAAAATTATCCACCCATCGACGTATTGTCGCTTTGTGTCCGGGCGCAGAATTTGGTCCATCCAAACAATGGCCGATTGCTTATTATGCCGAAGTAGCGAAAACACTTATTAAACGCGGTATTGACGTGTGGGTGCTTGGTTCTAAAAAAGACGCGCCAGTGGGCGATGAGATTTGTTTGGCAGCGCCGGGCAGTGTTAATTTGGCCGGTAGAACACAATTAAATGAGGCGATTGATTTATTATCTGTGGTTGATTTTGTAGTGACCAATGATTCAGGGCTGATGCATATTGCAGCGGCATTGGACAAACCTTTAGTGGCTATGTATGGTTCCACTTCATCGCAATTCACGCCGCCGTTATCTAAGCGCGCGCGTTTATTGCAATTGGCCATGGATTGTCGGCCTTGTTTTAAACGGGATTGCCCGCTGCAACATCATCGTTGTATGCGTGATTTAAAACCACAGCAGGTCATGGCTGCGATTGATGCGCAACTGACAGTGACTAGCTAACGCAAGCAAGAGGGAAAAACATCAATGTTGGCGAGCGAAAAAACCTTTGGGCAAAGTATGCAGTGGCGTTTGCAAAATATGGCTTGTTTTTGCGTGCTATTAGCCTTATTTTTTTCACCCATCAGCATTTCATTAACCAACATTGGCATTAGTTTGGCGGCGTTTCTGTCATTATTAGCCGGTCAGTTCAAACAACGTTTTTCTGTGCATTTTTCCAATCCTTTTTTATGGCTATCTTTATTATTGTTTTTTTATGTATTGCTGGGAACCTTGTGGGGAACCACACCATGGGTAGGGAAACTGTCGGCGCTGCATAAATATGGGAAACTGTTGTATATATTTTTTCTGTTACCCCTTTTTGTCGAGGAAAAATGGCAGCGTTGGGGAATTAACACTTTTTTGTTGGCCATGGTCATAACCGTAGTGTTGGCTTTTGGTAATTATTGGCATTGGTGGCAGTTGGGTCCAATTCATAGTGGCGATGGCGTGTTTCACAGTCATATTGAAACGAGCTATTTTGTGGCCTTTTCAGCCTATATTTTCGCTGTTCGTGCTTGGGGATCTGGCAAACAACGATGGTTGTACGGTGTTTTGTGGTTGGCGTTTACATTTTATGAATTTTTTATTAATCAAGGAAGAACTGGATACTTGGTCTATTCAGTATTGGCCGTCTTGTTCTTTTGTCAATATATTAAGTCTTGGCGGGTTTTCTTTGCGCTGGTGGGTGTCGGTATTTTATTAGTTGTATTGGCGTTTTTTGCTCATGCTGAAGTAATCCAAAAATTACTCTTCTCTTTTAAAAATGTACATGGCTATTTTGGTGGGGGTAGTAAAAATACCTCGCTTGGTTATCGTTTGCAATTTGCTAAGCTGAGTTGGCATTTCATCAAGCAGCGGCCATTTTTTGGTTTTGGTACGGGTAGTTTTGCCTATCTTTATGCGCACTATGGGCACATATCGGGATGGGGCAGTGTATTGGCGCCTAAGGCGAGTCAGGCCACGTTGCATACACCGCATAATGATTTTTTATTAATAGCGGTAGAATTAGGGTTGCTGGGGGCTTTATTGCTTATCTATTTCTTTTATAAACAATGGCGAATGAGCTTTGTTTTGCCGCGCTATCGTCATGAGGCACAAGCATTGGTGCTTTCTTTTGTCGTGGTTTGTTGTTGCAATGCGTCTTTGTATACGTCAGTAACGGGTTATTTTTATGTTTTGTTCGCGAGTTTAATCTTTGCCACTTGGAGGGGCGCGTCCCTAAAGTCGTCATCGGCCTGCAAATCGTGCTCGCCGAGACTTTAGGGACACGCCCTATTTTTTGCGTAAAGAGCCTTCAAAGGAATCTCCGGTGCTTGCGCCGGAGTCAAAGGCGACGGGGTTTCCAAAGGGGAGAAAGGCAGTGTTCCCCTTTGGTCGCCGGGGACGCGGGTTTCCCGCGTAGGCGAAATTAAAATGGGAAATGATCTCGCTCGCTTGCGGGTGAGTCATTTAAGTAAAGTAATTTCATATAGCGATAAAAAGCACCCTCGGCAAATGAAACGGCAAGTAATAGGCCGGCGCGGCCATCTAAAAATCCTAGTTTAATAAAATAAACACGGATAAACATCCATAGCGCACTGACGATAGCTTTTAGCGAACTACTGCGCTTGCTGCGCTGATGTTTTTGTTTGGCACTGAGGGATGAATAACGATTCATTTTTGTTAAAATGTCATCGACACAACGAAAAGAATAATGGTAAAGAGGCTGGGTTAAATGACCTATTTTGCCGTCGACAAGGATGGTTTCGTGAATTTTATCTTCGCTAAAACGACCGCATTTACGTTGCAACAGACGCAGTGTGCGATTAGAACCCAGTGCATGCTTAATAATTTGGTCATAAAATATGACGGGGCGAGATAGCGTGAATCCCGAATAATGTGTTTGCAAAGTGGCGTGTATTATTTCCTTGCGTAATTCTGCGCTTACCTCTTCGTCGGCATCGATTGATAATACCCATTCACCGTTGGCTTGATCGAGCGCGCGTTGTTTTTGTGGGCCAAAACCAGGCCAGTCATCGGTAACTATTATTTTATCAGTATATTCACGACAAATAGCTAAAGTGTCATCTTGGCTGCCTGAATCAACTACAATAATTTCATCTGCCCATTTGATGGATTCCAAGCAGCGTCGAATATTGTGCGCTTCATTTTTAGTGATAATGATGGCGCTTAACTGTGTCATGCCATTTCCTCAGTTGCAGTGCAGCTTAGCTGTTGTTGCCATGCCTGGATATGCTGCAAAACGCTAGTCACACTAATCGCGGGTAAGCACGCGCAATCATTGCTGCTAGTACAGCCTGGGCAAAGTTTATCAGTGACTAACACTTCTGCTTTTTCGCCGATGGGTCCCCAGCGTGTTGGACTAATGCCGGCTTGTGGTGGGTACAAACCCAAACAATGAATGCCCAGGGCAGCTGCCATGTGTAATGGGCCAGTGCTAGAGGCAATTAAACCGTTACTTAGTGCCATGAGGTTTAGTAATTCTTGCAGGGTTAATTGACCCATTAAATTTTTTGCCCCCGAGCATTGTTGGGTTAAGTTGGCAAAGCGTAGCGCTTCTTTATCTGAACCGGTGATCATGACGTGAAATTGTTGTGGATCGAGTTTCTGCATGAATTGTATAAACGAACTCGTTGGCCATTCGCGACCATTGCCGTTGGAGCCGGGGTGAATAATTAAATTAAAGCGATTAGGGTCAATTAATTCGTTTACTGCTTTAGAGGATTGGGGGCGCTCAAGTTTTATCAAAGTTTTTATTTCTGATAAATTGTATTCTGTGTTTATGTCAAATGCGCGTAATAGGGATAAATTGAGTTGTGCCTCGTGCAATGATGAATTGCGTCGGCTAAAGCGTACCATCTTATTGCAGTAGAGCCAATGATACCAGCGATGCGAAGTGCCGATGCGTTGTGGGATTTTGGCATATAAGGCTAGCTTGGCAATTTCTTTACGTGGAAAGACGTGGAGAATATCAGTTGCCTGATAGGTCATTAATTGTTTTACAGCTTTTTTTCTAGGTAATTGGCTTAGTGTGTCCCAGGAGATGAATTGGTCAACGGCTGGATACGCTTCAATGATGGCTTGGGTGTAATCACGCGCCAGAAATAAAATCTTACAGTTGGGCCAATGTTGCTTGAGAATTTTAGCCATGGGTAGGGTGAGCACCACATCACCGATGTTGTCTGTGCGGCTGATGATGATGGTTGGCTGGTCTAAGGTTGGTTGTTTACCCATTCTTTTACCCAAGTTATACGCGCTATTGCGCAAGCATCATAACTTAGATTGGCCTGCCCCGGCTAGTCTCCCCTGTTAAGGAAGTGTATTTTTGAGTTTTGTGGGTCGAAATCTTAGTATTTTAGTCCGTTTGGAGGCATAATTGCGGCTCATGTTGATGGATAGTGGAGATTTAGGTTGATAGAGAAACTGCAGAAGCAACGGCTGAGTTCGGCACGTGTACTAGTGATTGGCGATGTCATGCTGGATATCTATTTGGAAGGCAGTTGTTCGCGAATTTCTCCTGAGGCACCGGTACCGGTTATTGAAGTTCACAACACAAAAAAGTTACCCGGTGGAGCTGCCAACGTCGCTGTGAATGTTGCTGCTCTAGGGGCGCAGGTTGAGTTGCTGGGCATGATAGGTGCAGATCTGAATGGCTGCGAGCTAGAATCCTTGTTGCAGCAGAGTGGCATTTCGAGCCGTTTGCAGCACTTGGAGACGTTTACTACGGTAACCAAACAGCGTGTGATGGCTCAGCAGCAGCAGTTGGTGCGTGTTGATCGTGAGCAATCCTATCAAGGGGTGGATCATCATCTATTGTTAGAGGCCTATCGGCAGGGATTGGCAAATTGTGATGTTGTCGTGTTATCCGACTACGCTAAGGGAACACTGGGAGATGTGCAGACGTACATAAATATGGCTCAGGAAGCCAAAATTCCTGTTATTGTTGATCCCAAGGCTCAGGACTTCAGTTGTTATGAGGGTGCGACCTTGGTGACGCCAAACTTGAAGGAATTTGAAAACATTGTCGGCCCTTGTGTGGATCAAGCCGATATGGTGATGAAGGCACGCTCACTTATGAAAAAGCATCAGCTACAAGGGCTGTTGGTTACGTTAGGGCATCGAGGCATGTTATTGGTGCCAGCCAATGCCAAAGAAATGCATATGCCCGCGCAAGCGCGTGAAGTCTATGATGTGACAGGTGCCGGGGATACGGTTATTGGGGTACTAGCTGCGTCGTTGGCGGCGGGTTGTGATTTGGTAGCGGCAACCCAATTAGCGAATGTTGCCGCGGGGATCGTGGTGACTAAGCTTGGCTCTGCTAGTGTAAGTTTATTTGAATTGCAGCAGGTAATGCGTGGGGATTCATCGCAAAATAGAGTATTGAGTGAAACTGAACTGCTGTTGTCTTTAGCGCAGGAACGTAGCGCCGGTGAGCGGATTGTGATGACCAATGGCTGTTTTGATTTATTGCATTCTGGGCATATTCAGTATTTAGAAGAAGCTAAATTGCTGGGAGATCGATTAGTAGTGGCGGTTAATGATGATGCTTCTACTAGAAGATTAAAAGGTGAGGATCGTCCGGTTAATTCTTTGCTGGAACGGATGAGTATGTTAGCGGCATTGCGTTGTGTTGATTGGGTAGTTGCGTTTGCCGAAGACACACCGGCGCGTTTGATTGCTGCTGTG
Organism: uncultured Legionellales bacterium; assembly: GCA_964527645.1. Taxonomy (GTDB): domain Bacteria; phylum Pseudomonadota; class Gammaproteobacteria; order CAZGQK01; family CAZGQK01; genus CAZGQK01. The sequence goes on from CAZGQK010000018.1 coordinate 9,966, forward strand.
TTACCAGATATTTTAGTAAAAGGTGGTGATTATGAAGAGATCAATAAAATTGCCGGTGCGCAGGCCGTGTTACAAAATGGTGGCGAAGTGAAATTATTGAGCTTTAAGCCAGGATATTCTACGACAAAATTAATTCACAAAATTCAGAAGGAGGTGGCATGATTATTGTAACAGGTGCTGCAGGGTTTATTGGCAGCAACATTTTACAAGGCCTTAATCAAGCGGGAATTACCGATATTCTTGCGGTGGATGATTTAACCGATGGTAGAAAATTTAAAAATATGGCCGATGCTAAAATTGCGGATTACATGGACTATGCCGATTTTATTGAGAAAATTTCTCAGGATAAGTTATCTATGAAGATTGATGCAGTTTTGCATCAGGGTGCTTGTAGTACAACGACCGAATGGGATGGTCGTTATATGATGAAAAACAACTATGACTATTCGAAAAAACTTCTGCACTATTGTGTTAATAATCGTTTGTCTTTTATTTATGCTTCCAGTGCGGCTATTTATGGACTGAATCAAAATTGTCAAGAAGCGGATGAAAAGCAAATGCCGTTAAATGTTTATGGCTACTCCAAGTGGTTATTTGACCAGTATGTTCTACAGCATCTATCCAGCATTAAGTCACAAATTGTTGGGTTGCGTTATTTTAATATCTATGGACCGCGAGAGGAACATAAAGGCGGTATGGCAAGTGTTGCTTACCATTTTACTAATCAATTAAGAGAAACAGGTGTTATTAAATTATTTGCTGGCTGCGATGGCTATGCGGATGGTGAACAGCGTAGAGACTTTGTTTTTGTTGATGACGTGGTGAAGGTAAATTTGTGGTTTTTGCGCCATAAAGAAAGCAGCGGTATTTATAACGTGGGCACGGGCACTAGTCGTAGTTTTAATGAATTAGCGAATACGTTAATTCAATTGCATGGTTCAGGTAAGATTGAATATGTGCCGTTTCCGGAGAAATTGCGAGGTCATTATCAAAGTTTTACTCAGGCAGATGTCAGTGCGTTACACACGGAGGGATACAATATCCCTTTTTATTCGTTGGAACAAGGCTTGGAAAAATATTTTGCGCGCTTAACGAAAGCGGCTGTCGAAGAGTTGGTGTAAAGTTTTTGATTTTTACTCGCTGAGACTTTAGAGACACGCCCGAACAGGAAAGCAACACGGGATTGCCCGTGTTGTTGTTGATTTTACCATCCGCTGCCACCATCTCCGTCGTCGTCATTTTTGTGTTTATTTTTTTTCGTCGCCTGCCTTCTTTTTTGCCTCATCTGCATTTTTATTTTGCAGGTTCTTTTGGTATTTTGTGGATAAGTTTTTGCAATAAATGTGTCATTTCGATTATTTTCAGGGCAATCAACGTAGAGGTTGCCAAACGACGTTCGTCCAGCAAGCGATTTTTATACAACTTGTGCTGTATGTTCACCAAAGTAAATAAGGTTTCACGACTGACTGTTGTTGGCGAAGCGCTAGCCATGTGATAGTACCAGGAAGGCGGATTCTGGGATGAATAATTTTTCATTTCCACTGCGCTAGGTAGGGATGTCTTACAGTTGGCTTGTGTTGCACCTTGCCTTTGCATTTTCGTGCATAAGGTTACTAATGCAGGTAGCTGATTCGACGGGATTGATTTAGTCGAAACAGGAGCTCTTTCTGCCATTAAATAGTTAAAGTTGCTTATAATAATTGATTTTGCGGCTATATAAGATCTCGCCATAGCTATTTTATTTTCTGTACTATTGGATTGTTGCGATGAACCGCCTGAGCTTCCTGAAGTTGATGCGAGAGGATAACCCTGCAATAGTATTTTCAAAAAAGTATTGGCTGCTCCTTGTTGGCTAAAGATACATTGTTGGTGGCCATCATTGTCTATCAGCGTACCATGAAGATCAGTTATGCAGATGGTTGCAAGATTTATTGTGGTTTGCGTTTTGCCGGCAGGATTACTTTGATCTTGTGTAATAGCGTCTTTATTAAAAGTTATGGTTAATGGTTGGTCGTTATAAGCTTTTGGTGAGAATAGGGTATTAAAATTAAAATAGGTATTGGACCCACTGTTTGCTGTGTCGTTTGGATCACCTCCTCCCAGTAAGGGTGGGGGAGCTGGAGTGCCTTTGGAACTTGGGGAATCACTGCCGTCAAGCAAGTAAATTTGGCTGGCTGCGCTATTATCTTTTTGTGTTTGCGTGGCTTGTGGTGTTAGTGCAGCGGTTATGGCGTTAGCCGTTGCTAGGTTTGTATTATCTATAGTATTTTGTATGATAACACGGTTTGCTTGTTGGCGGAGAATGACGGTGGTGAGGTTTCGATCAACCTGATAAACACCATCATTAAAAGAGAGAACAGCGGCTTCTATTGTTTGTGGTATCTTAGCTAATAAGAGGCTAATGGTTGCTAAAATGCTTGCGTAGGGGTCCTGGGCTGCTCCATCCGCATAAGCTGTGGTAAATAACATGGCACACAGTGATGTTATGATGATGATTATTTTATTGGCTTTTCGCATTTAAATGACCTCGTTTTAAAACCAGTTTATTTTTTTATTTTTCAATTTGTCAGTCTTCGGCTGCCACGAGTAAGTGCTTGGTGGCGGAGCGGATGAAACTCCATTTCCCTTTGGTGGTAGAGCGGATGAGAATCTATTTCCCTTTGGTGGTGGAGCGGATGAGAATCTATTTCCCTTTGGTGGCGGAGCGGATGAGAGTCCATTTCCTCCGGGTGGGGGAGTGGCTGGTAGAGATAAACATTTAAAATTTAGATTAGCTAGGGTGTTAGCATAATTTGTTGCAGTAGAGATAAATGTGATGGTCGGGAGGGAGTCATCATTGGCCAGCTGATCGTACGGGTTGTAGCCACATTGATAGCAAGCACGTATGACAAGGCAGACGCCGGCGCTCATGATTTTAGCGTAAGTAGTAGGGTTACTTGGGCATATCGTGGTGATGGCGCTGCAGTCAAGAGCGAAAGCAGGAGGTATTGTGCAAATGAAGCTAAAACAACTGATGCTCAATGCAATTAACAATGGCTTTTTCATAAATTACCTTCTTCAAGTGATTTTTGTAATAACTCCATGCGTTCCTCAGAAAAAACGCGGCTCAACAGGCGTAATCTTTCAAACACCACATTGCGTCTTAAGAAAAAGCCGGCTGGATCTTTTTCTGATTTTGTAATTTCTTCGGCATGCATAATGACTTTTGCAGCAGCGCCAGGATAAGCGGTGTCCAAACACATCAGGATACGTAGCCCACGTCCGGTTTTGATAAAAGTAATTATTTTTAAGATGTCTTCTGGGCTTTTAAGATCGATGTTGTTGATATCATCGAGGGATTTGCCGAATTTCTCCAGGGCTTGCTCGAGACTGGGGTTGCTGTCGAGGCTCCATTCTTCGGTAGCTTCCATAAAGCTGATGACGCGATAGATGAAGGGATCGTCAAATTTCTCCCAAAATTGATGCACGGCCTGGTGGCTTAAGTTTGGCATGAGTTCTCTGGCTACCTGTTGGGTTCGATATAGATACAGTGTACGCAACTAAGCTTAAGGAAAGATTAAGGTGACTGGCGTGTGCTTCATTATTTCCTCAATGCACATTTAGTACAGTTAGTTCTCTTTGTCATTGATTTTAATAAAAATTTTCCTTTTTCGCAGGGCGTCTTTGGGCCTGTTGGGTGAGATATTTTTCGCAACTTGTTGGATTAATTGTGGGGGGATAGGTTTTTTTATCGAATAAATAATTAACTTTAATCTTTCCTTAAGGTAGTAATGCTAACCTTATCAGAGGGACGCTGCAGGGAGGTGTTTGGGAAATATTTTTTCTTGAGGTTTAGATGGGTTTGAAACAATCGGCCAAAAAAGGCTTTCTTTCGAAATATAACCTAAAGCGTTGGGTTAATATGGAGGGGCATTTAGAAAACGTGGAAATGATCAAGCAACTCTACAGTGATCTTGCGCCAAAGCAGCAGGAGGGCGACCTGGTTGTTAGCCAAGAGAGTTTTGCAGACTGTGTTAAGCGTTTAGGGTTAAGTGAGGCAGATTTAAAAAAACGCATGCATGCTAAATATTTGTCAGCCGTGGGTTACTTGTGTTTGAGTTTTTTATTGTTGTTGTACACGATTTATGTTTTTAATATTCACCATCTTTTTTCCGTTGTTATTTGTGTTGCGCTTTTCTCAGGGGTGCTCTTATTGAGCATAAGCGAACACTACGGTTATTTTCAACTTAAAAGAAGACAATTCAGTGTTTCTATTAAAGAGTGGTTGTATTTTCTTTGCTATCGAGATAATTCATGAAGCGTTTTTTTGCCACATTGCTATCCTTGCTGATGTCTTCTGCTGTTTGGGCTGATAGCAGTGGTGGTGTATTCAGCCAGGTCTCTGCTGTTTTCACCAACAGTGCGGTTACCAACAATACCGATATTTCTTTGTCTTGGTTGGGCCAAATTTTTGGCACGGTCGGTAATAACAGTCTCCACGGCAGTGGCGGGCAGATGCTGGGGATGTTATTCCTGAAATTCAACGAAGGTCTTCTGGGAGTGATGGCGGTTTATTTAATTTATATTATTGCTAACCATCTCGTTACAGTCCTTACTACAGCAACGCTGACCGCGTCGGGGTCGGGCGGTAATACATTCATGTCGTTTTTGAAGGTAGGCTTAGGTGTTGCCCTGATGATTCCTTTGGGGACGGGCTATTCAGGTTATCAAACCGTGGTCATGCAGGTGGTTAAGGAAGGCGTGGTGTTGGCTGATAATACTTGGAACCGGTCGTTGGATTCCATTCTGGCGGGTGTGGAAGTGTATCACGCACCATCTAAGCATCAAACCCCAGCTACAACGATTGGATCAGCTGGCCCAGCTGTAACATTTGTTAATAATGTTTTGAAAGATGAAGTTCAATCAGCCGGACAAGTGTTGCTCCAAAAGGCTAACTACGATAAGTGTGTTAAATTAAATGCAGGAAGCGTGGGTGATTGCAGCAATACTTTTACGCCACTTTATACGATAGATAACGATAAAGTGCTTTTTTCTGGCGGGACTCAGGCCAAACCATTATCGGTTTCTTTTTTTATTCATGGTACTAATCCGGCGGATAACCTGGCTGCTTGTAATGGTGATGAATCTTGTCAGAATCAAGCAATTATTAAATCACAAGCGAGTAAGGCGGCAGTATTGGCGGTCGTGCAAGATGAGCTACCAGCAGCGATGGCTTATGTAAAGTACTATAATAACCATCCAAGTAAAGGGGCATTGGTTGCTTCAAATGCTAGCGATAACCAAATAATTTCACAAGTCTCATCAGCTTTTGTGATGGCGATAGCAGATTATGATAATTTAATGACGCCTGTTGTGAGCTCTGTGTCGCCCCATACTTCTGCAAACTATTCAGTGCAAGCAGAATCAGAAGGTTGGGCCAGTGCCGGGCGTTTTTATTACGATTTAACGCACTCTTCCGGTAAGGGTGTGAATGATAGCGATGCCACTGTCATAACCACGACCCAACCTTTCACTAACACGCCGAATAACCCTAGTTATTCTTATGCTGATAATACCGCAGGGCTTGTTAGTAGTAGTGGCAGTCAAGGACCAATTGTTGCTGCCATTAAGACACAACTAAATAACTATAATAATACTAACAATGCAGGGCAGGGCGCCCCCCCTACGGTAGGTGGCTCGGGCCTTCTTTATGATATTATCAAAGCGTTGATTACCGTGGTTGTAGGGCCGATAGCAAGTTTGGCAATGGATGCGGGGACCCCCGGCATGGACCCTCTGGTTTTTATGCACCGGATAGGCATAGATTGTATTTCGGTCGTTTTGTCGGTTTGGATGGGTGGTGCCTTAAGCATCGGGATAGCAGCATTCCCCGCTGGTAGCTGCGATGCTGCTAATCCCTTTGGATTGATGTTGCACGAGGTGGTTAGTTGGATGCAGCCATTTTTCCTGGCTATCGTGGCACCGTTAATGATGGCAGGAGTATTATTAATTTTTTATATTCCACTTTACCCTTATATATTGTTTAGCTTTGGTATTATTAGTTGGATTTTTCTGGTCATTGAGGCTATGATTGCTGCCCCGTTGGTGTGTTTAGGATTAACACACCCCCAAGGACAGGATTTTCTGGGTAAAGCCGAGCAAGGCGTTATACTTTTATTGACGGTATTTTTGCGTCCAGTACTGATGATTATCGGTTTAATTGCAGCGATTATTGTCAGCTACGTGATGTTGAAAATGGTGAATGCGACTTTTGGTGGTATTGTTCACGATGCCATGGGGACTCTTGATTCTCCGGGGGGGGGAGCGAACAACCAAGTGAGCGTGATTTCTGGCCTGATGGCTGCTGGCGGGACAATGGGTACGCAAGTTATGGCGGTGTCCCTGAATCCTTTAGCGGGATTGGTGTTTTTTATTTTTTGTGTGCCGATGATGGTTGTTGCCTATACCATGATGGTGTTTGTCGTGGTGAGCGAATCTTTTACGTTGATTCATGTGTTGCCGGATAAAGTAGGTCGTTGGATAGGTGGTGCAGTCGAGCAATCTTCAGCGGCAGGGGCGGGACAGCAAATGAAGGGTGGTCTTTCACAGATGGGTTCGGCGGCGGGCTCGGGTGTGTATCAATCTAATGACCAGGCAAGCGCGGGTCCAGGTATGGTAAAGAGAGCTTGGGAGGCTAGGAAGGGGAAGCGTGGTGGTGGGAAGGCCCGCGTTAAAAAGCGCCGTTGAAACGGGAGGCGATGACGGGTGGCAATGGATGGGGTGATCGGGGGTCTAGAAAATTAAAATAAATGCTCTTTTATAGTTCTTAAATTTCCTTGTTGCTGCGTTTCTCGCAAAAACGCTATCTTCTTAGAGTTCCTATTTTGGTGGTATTATTAAAGGTTCTTCGGAAGGGGGTAGCGGAGCGATGAGCAGTGCCGATGGTGTGGTTGGCAGTGATAGGAGATTAAGCCGCAATAGTTTCTAGAGCGAAGCCCTCGGCTTTAGTTGTGATTTTTGCGCATACACCAAACGGCAATCGTGCTAAACACGCTACTTAATAGCACAGTTGAGGTTAGGCCAAAGAAGAGCATATTGAACCCAATTGAGCCGAGTAAAATATACAGGCCAATGACGGCCAGCGAGCTTTGTAATATTTTTAGCACTTCTCTGAAGTATGGGCGTTTTCTTTCCCATTTAAACGGAGTAATTTGAATGCGTAGAATGGATTTTATATGCTTTAATTGTAGTACAATAAAAAGAAAAATTATTGCCGCAATTATCGGCAATATAAGATTAAATTGATCGGAGTGCAAAACAAAATTCCGGGAGCTTTTGCCGTATAACAAGAAGACGGTTACAATGGCCAAACACAGGGGTAAGCATAAAATTGCACTAATAATCTTGCGAATGGAGTAGCCATAGGAAATTCTAGCTATAAAAATGCCAAGCGATGTGCTTAAACAAAGCCACCAAATACCTATAAATATTTGCCAAGCACTGAACCAATTGAGTTGCAAAAGGAATTTCCTAAGTCCGTTAGTCAGCGGATATTGCCCTATATTTTGACTTTGTAAAAAAATACTCATGGCTAGGATAATTAAAACCAGTGTTGCGCCCAGTAGCGTGGTAACAATGGCAAAAGGTGTATTTTGATTTAGTGCGCTATACAAGTGTTTTTTATAATTTTTGAAGTTTTTCATTACCAGCAGCAAAGAGGTGATTAATAGGGCGGCTACATTTAATCCTGAGCTTATGGTTAGGTGGATTTGTTTAGCAACCAAGTAACTGGTTGCTAAAATGGCGAATGCAATGATGATGATGTAGGCGTAGCTATTGACGAGCCGTGATTGAAAGCTCAATCCGATTTGGTAATCTTTGTGTCTAAAAGGTTTAATTTGTGTGTGTAGGCTCATTAAAGTTACATTTTCATTTTTGTAAAAGGCCATGAATCCGAAACTGATAGCAATAAGACTCACTAAGGGCCATGGGCATAATCCCCACTTTAATAAAGGTAGTTGTAGTATTTGAGGAATACTTATTAAATGTGGTTTGCCGATCACTGGAAACAACTGGACTGTGAATGTGCTTAGACCATAATAAATGATAAAACATAAACACTCTAGGAGGATGATGTATCCAAACCAGCGTAGCGGCGAGAGGGGGGTGCGTTGCAGGGTCGAGTTTTGTAATCGTATGTTGGCAAAAGGGGTGAACCATAAGTAAATAGTTGCCACTAAAGGTAGCCAGTTTATATAAAACACATAGGGGACTTGTTTTTCAAAGAACACAATAAGCAGTACGGATACGATAAATAAAGGTGGGTAAAGTTTTACTAACAGGTCTGGTCTTTTTGCAATGATTTTCATGCCGACTTACCCTGGCTTTTCAGTTTGCCTTAAGCCAGCGATGAGAATTTTATAGGTACGCGCTGATATTAATTTTTGCTGGTATTTGGCTTCGACATCATTAATCATGGGCTGTCCATATTTTTGTAATAAAGTTCGTGTGGTTGCTGTAATTTGATCGGGATCACTATCTAACAAGAGATCTCGAATTTCTTCATTAAATACCAAATATTCACGTAAAGCAATTCTTTTTCCATCGATGGAGGGTACAAGTTTTTGCCATAATATCAAGCGCATAGTCTCAATGATATCGATGCTGCGCATACGCTGCTCATCACGCGGGAAACTGTTAACCAGGCGGCGGATGGTTTCCGCGACGCCATTGCTATGCAAAGTGGTGTACACCGGATGTCCGGTTAGTGCTGCTTCCATAACGGAACAAATGGTTTCTGGATCTCGAGATTCACCAACCAAAATCAAGCGCGGTTTGCGGCGTAGTGCGTTGCGCACACCTGCCGAAAAGCTGGGCAAGTGGCGTGGTATTTCGGATTGACTGATGATAGAGGAAGGCGCGTCTATGGTATCGTAGACGAATTCGATAGGCGCTTCGTAGGTAAGTATTTTGCGATGGCCATCGACCCGCTCAGCTAATTCTTTGATAATAGAGGCCAAAAGAGTAGATTTACCAGATCCTGTGGCCCCGGTTACGTAAACAACGCCTTCTTCAGGATCCATACTTTCTAATACCTCTTGAGGTACGTTCAAAGAGCTTAGCGTTGGCGGTTCAGAAGGAATAGTACGCAGGGTAATTTGAATGCCTTCATGGCCATCGACATAACAACCGGTACCATTGACACGGTGACGATAGCGTTGATGACGGTGTGGACGAATTTCGTAATGGGTATCGACGTCTTTGCCGGACATAATCTGTGTTGTTGCATTGGGTCCGTAAATGGCGTTTAGTAATTCGCTAACCTCGGTATTTGAAAGTACTCGTCGTGTAATTTTGTGTAACTTGCCATAAACTTCAATCATGATTGATTGGTTAGTTTGGATAGTGATGTCGGAGGCATTAATTTCGTGACAATAAATTAATAGTGGTTCCAAGTGGTTGGGTTCAAAGCGAGCGGGTTCCTGGGGAAATGAAAACATGGGCTTCTCGCTTTTTATTATTTGGTTACCACGGGGTGCCATTTATTGCTATTCGTTTGCAATTTAGAATGAGCAGTAATGCGTAGAATACGATCCCCAATAAATATTTGCTTGTTGTTACCGGTCACCCCGAGGTCTGATTGTGACATAAACGGTGCGCTAACCATTTTTTGGGCTAATAATTTACGATACAGCGCCATGCCTGTATAATCGCGCTTGAGGCGATTTAGATTGGCGGAAAAAATTTCATTTCCTTGAGTAAGCCCCTGTCGCCATCCTTTTTTCAAAGCATCGTTCCAGACGGTGGTTTCCGCATTGTTGCGTGGCAACAGACTGTGATTGGGAGCGTCAGGTTTGGCAAACCGCATCCACAAATAATTGCGCCAGTTAGGAGATGTGGTAGAAAAGTGTGCTTGCTTTAGGATTTTATACATTTGATTATTTAGACGTAGAGTGTCCGCGTTGCTTTGGATCATAGTATTTTGTGCGGATACTAACACGGGCGGCACAATTCTGTTGTTAATCATTAGGCGTCTAAAATTAAAAATACGATCTAGGTAACTGGCTTCCTTTGTGAGTGCTTGATCAATATGCTCTGAGCGCCACGCTAGCCCCCCTTGTGCGCCAAGGGTTGTTGCTGTTTCCACCAGTGCTTCGCGGCGAATGGCACTGATCTCGCCACTAAATTCCTTGTTTGATTTTTCAATATAACCTGCTTGAGCAGAGATGGTTCGATCTTTTGTAGAAGCTGCTGTGGATTTTGCTGAAGCTACTTTAGGTGGCGCGCATGCAACCATAGAAAGTGTTGCAGCGGCAAGTATTGATAATTGTCCGATTTTTTTTAATATTATCTGCGTCATACAGCTCGCCCATTAAAGATAATCTAGTTCTATTACACGGGTGGTTGGATTAACGCGAATAGTTGCATGTTTTTTGAGTTGCAAAATAGCGTCATTAACAATAGCAACAATAGGTTTGTTATGCGTATTGATTGCAACAATAAGTGGAGGATTAGGTGCACTACCGACGACTTTAAATTGATAATTAGTAGCGGCAGAAATTTTTGTTAACAAAGGTTCAATCGGTCCAGTCCACTGCAGAGAAGCAATTTGAGTCATGTCGACGTTCTGGGCATTTAGTAGATGAGGTAAATGTGCTTTTGGATGGGACGCCATTTCGATGGCAGATAAGTTATTAAGTGAGTTATCGATTGATTGAGCCGCTTGTGCTAGTTGTGCTTGTGCGTGGATATCCACGGCAGCTACAGGTGCACTGTTGGTAGTGATATAGCTAACCTGCAGCGGCTTCTGCGGTGAGCTACAACCTGCAAGCAGAAATAGAATTGGAGTTAAGTAAAAAAAGTTTTTATTCATGATAAGTTCAGTATAGAGGTCGTATCTTAAGGAAATATTAAAGAAAGCTTGAATGTGTAAAAAGCATGAGATTCCTCCTGGTTATAATTCTACCTTTGAGGTGCTAACATCATGATTGAAGCTGAGTTTGCTATTAATCGTATAATAACTCATCGAGGGCTATCTCATTTTTCGATGAGCTCGATTTAACGAATTCAAATAAAATATCTAAGATGCATAGCAGGCGTAATACATCAGGGGTAAATTCATCAAAAATAACCTGTTTGCCCAATAGAGTGGATTCGGCATCTTCAAATTTTACACCCAGACCGTAGCCTAAGCACAGAGAGGATAGCTGATCGGCGCGGCGTGCTAACCCAGGGAGTAATCCGGTGGCGGAGAAGACTTCTTCATGGGAGGTTACTCGTCCCTTAAAAGTAAACTTCGCGGACATTTGCTTGGCAATGGCACACAATTGAGAGGAAATTTTAGCTGTAACAGTTTGATTTTCTGGCATTAGTCCAACCACCATGGAATTGACATTTTGCGACGTCCAGCTGCCACGCTGCGTAGCCAGCGACCAAATACATGGATGCTGAAACCATAGCGATTTAGTATGGTAAAAAAGCAGGTAATAGCCAGAGTTAGTTCAAAAGTCCATAGCCGAAAATGTATCAATAACAATAACATAGGGAAAGATGTCTGGGCGTCCCAAAGAAAGAATTTCACGGGCCTTGCAGAATCGCGCCAACTGGCATTGGGAATGTTTTGCATACGCTACTACCTGGTTGAAGTACCTAACTGTTTGAAACTTAATCATAACATAACGGCATTGAAGGTCAAATATTACCCAAGTGATTGTAGTAAAGTAAAATTTTCATGAAACCCTACCCCTCCCTTAATATTTCCTTAAGTTTGATTGCCTAGAATGGAGAGATCAGGATTCAATAGGGATAGCCCTAGCATCAGGCGCCAAGCACGTACAGATTGGCAACATAAACCGAACCTACGTTGGTAAGGAATAAAAAGATGGCAGATAAGCATGAACCAGTCAATCCGTCCAATTTTGGCGCTGAGGTCAACACTGAGTTGAGGAAGGTGATGGTCCGGGAGGGTCTGGTTATTCATGATTGCGTGGATTACATAAAAACGAGATTGACAGGTGTCAAGCCCTCATCTCATTGCTAGGCAGATAATAGAAATGTCATTTAATTTAACCAACAATGTAAAACAACAAAAAGACCTACAGCTGCGCAGTTATTTATTGCAATGCGTTGAGCAAGAAAAAGAGCAGATTGAACAGGCGCTCGATACTTTTTATCAGCAAGCCTATCAGTCGCCACAATTGTGTGAAAAAATGGCGCGGGAAATTATTGACATGATTACGCGCTTAGAACAAGCAGGTGCGTGGGATGATTCGCCGTTTTTACAGAATTTAATTAAACCTTATCGGCAGATGCGTGAGGAACTAACACAATTATTGCAACAATCAGCATTAGACAGTGAAGTCACTGATAAGCCAGTGGTTGCTAAAGCGGGGTACCGTTTGATTTATGTTTCTTTGTACCAATCACAGGGGCGTGATTTGGAAAAATGGTTGCGCATGTTGAAAACATTATTTGCCTATACGTTATCGCGACCTGTTTATACGCAAGAAGCACCCATTCAGGAGATTATGCGCGCCAAGGTGGGGCAGTCTACTTATGCCTATGCGATAGGACAGGTGAAAGAAGAAGATGTTTTGTCGACAGCAGAAGGGGAGCGGCGTAAAGATCAATTTGGCAATGAATTGCTGGTGTTAGCAAAAGATGCCGTTTGTTTTGAAAACTTAATTGAATTTGTGCATTTAAAAAAACGTTACAACATAACTAAAAAAGTATTGAAGCTAAAAGAAATAGAAACAGATTAAAATAGTGATTAGAGGTTGAATTCGTGCAAAATCAGCAATCCAATGGTGGAGAAGGTACCATACTATGGTTGGTGGTGAGTGTTTTTGTGCTTGGCTTGCTTGCTTGGTGGCTTTGCCGCGGTGCGATTGTTGGCTTTGTGTTTTATGTTCGTCATTTCGAAATCAAAATAATTGAAAATGTTTTAGTGATTTGGTCTGACGTAGCTCAGTGGTTGCATTTACCACAGCCCAACTTCAATAAATTAAATTATTGGAATGCTTTTATATCTACAAATACACCTAGTAGTGTCGGGATAGACAATGTGGAAAAGATGAGCTATTTGGTGGGGGATTATTTACGTTTCCCAGTAACCTTGATTCTTGCGACTTTCGCTGTAATTATTTATCGGCGCTCTAGTGCGTCTAGCTATAATCATGTTTATGGCATGAATGATTTTCGCAAGTTGGAAGTGCAAAATTGGCCGCAAATTTCACCGGTCGTGGGTTTGAATTTAGTGAAAGAGGATATTTATAAGGGATCCTGGGCGGTGGCAGATTCGCCAAAGAATTTTTGTTTGCGCCATAAATTAGTTGATTTTTCTCAAGTAAAATCAGGTGAACAGTTAACGCTTGATGAGGCCGAAGCTCACCGTGTGTTTGCCATTCAGTTGGGACCTTTGTGGGAGGGCATTGACAAGTTGCCTATTCATGTAAAGGCATTGTTTGTCGGGTTTGTTGCTTGTAGTCAACGCGAGCGCGAAGTGGCAAATAAAATTTTTGAGCAAATTTCCGCGTCGGGACGCAGTGGAAAGTTGGATTTTGGGGGTGTAGAAAAGTTAGTTGCAAAGTATAAAAAAACGGAAGTGGTGAAGTGGTTGTCGATGCGTCATGCTTATGTGATGACCTTTATGGCTTCTTTACTTGCGGTGGCGCGTAAAGATGGGGTGTTAGCGTCGTCAGAATTTTTATGGTTAAAGCCTTTGGATCGACGCTTGTGGTATGTGTTAAACACCGTTGGTCGAAAAACATCAGTTTGTGAAGTCTCCGGTATTTTTGCGCACTGGTTGGTTGAGAAGAAGTTGGCAAGAAAGTTGAAGACTCCGATGATTCAAGAAGCAACGAGTGCGCTTAAAGTAGCTTTGTCTGAAATACTTTTTACCAAGGAAGAAGACAAATGGCTAAGTTAAAGATAAGAGGCGTTGAAGCTCGCCACGAACCCGACCAGCAAGGTATCATTCGGGATACGCGACATTTATCACAGCGTATTATTGACTTTTTCAAAGATTCAAGATGCATCGCCTCGTTATTAGTTATTTTTGCGGTGGTCAGTTTAGTGCTAGCTTTTTTTTCTGATATTTTACTTTTCTTAGGGATTATTTGTTTTATTGCTGGTTTTTTGCCTAAACAAAAATTGCCTTTTCGCATGCCGCAGCGATCCAATAGAAAAGATTATGGTGATATGCTCCCTGGTGCGAAACCTAAGCCTAGAAAGGCACGTGGTATTTATTATTTCGGTAATGATAGACGCAGCACGGAAGAACTGTGGTTTTCCGATGAAGATATGCGTACACACGTATTGATTTTTGGTTCGACCGGTAGTGGTAAAACCGAAGTGTTGATATCTTTAGCTTATAATGCGTTGGTGCAGGCTAGTGGATTTATTTACGTCGATGGGAAGGGTGATAATGGATTGTTTGCCAAATTATTTTCGATGACACGCTCAATGGGGCGTTTAGATGATCTTTTACTGATAAACTTTATGACTGGTGCGCGAGATATTATTGGGCCACAGAAAAGTCGCTTGTCGAATACTATGAATCCATTTGCCGATGGTTCATCGTCGATGGTGACGCAATTGGTTGTTAGTTTGATGGATAGTGGATCTAAATCTGGTGATGGTGACATGTGGAAAGGACGTGCAATTGCTTTTGTTGAAGCATTAATGAAAGCATTGGTGGCGATGCGCGATGCGGGTTATATTTTGTTAGATGCGAATACAATTAGAAATTATTTTCATTTGGATAGAATTGAATCGATGGTTTTGGATAAATTGTTTGTGCGAGATAATCAGGAATCAATAAATATTGAAGCGATGCCGGCAGCTGTTTTAGAACCAATTAATAACTATTTACTGACGTTGCCAGGTTATAACAAAGACAAAAAAGGCAAACAAGTATCACAAGTGTTGGAGCAGCATGGTTTTATTACCATGCAGTTGACACGTGTATTTACTTCTTTAGCTGACACCTATGGGCATATATTACGTACCAAATTGGGCGAAGTTGATTTAAAAGATGTGGTGTTGAATCGTCGTATATTAGCTGTGTTGCTTCCGGCTTTAGAAAAATCGCCAGATGAATTATCGAACTTGGGTAAAGTGGTGATTGCTTCATTAAAAGCGATGATGGCTTCTGGCTTGGGTGATAGCGTTGAAGGTGAGGTTGCTGATTTAATTGACAGTAAACCGACCAATGCAAAAACACCTTATTTGTGTATTTTAGATGAGTATGGTTATTATGCCGTAGAGGGTTTTGCGGTTGTGCCGGCACAGGCGCGTTCATTAGGTTTTTCGGTTGTGTTTGCTGGACAGGATTTACCAGCTTTTCAAAAAGCATCTAAAGAAGAAGCTGCATCTATTGGTGCAAACACCAATATCAAAATCTGTATGAAATTGGAAGATCCGATGGAAACGTGGGAATTTTTCATGAAAACCGCGGGGGAATCGTATGTTTCTCACGTAGAAAGCTTTCAGTCGCGAGCAGATGGTTTGTCAGTAGCTTATAATGATTCTGCGGGGGCACGTTTGGAAAAACGTGCGCGTATTGATTTATTAGATTTGAAAGAACAAGGCGTGGGTGAAGCACATATTTTTTTCAAATCTCAAATTATCCGTGCTAGAACTTATTTTGCTAATCCCAAGCCGGTTAAGAAATTATGTGTTAACCAGTTTCTCAAAGTAGATGTGCCAACTGCGGCTGAACTTGAAATATTAAGTGGGGGATTTGATAAATTTAATCAGTTGCTGGCTTCAGGATTTGGTATTGGTAGCGAGGTGGGGGTGGATAGAGAAGTTGGTGAATTAATTGAAAGTATTGCATCGCAAGATGGGGTTTTGCCAATAGAGTTATTTTTAAACTCTCCCGATAATCAGCAGCAAACACACGCAGCTGGGCCGCAAAAGCAGGAAGAGGTTGTTAATGTTAAACAGGGGCATTTGCATGTGTTTACTCCAATGCAAATGACGGCCTATTTGCAACCTTTATTGCTCGCGAATGATGTTGATAAATTTTCTCGTGCGTTATTAAAACGGGCAAATACTCGTGATCAAATTGAATATTTACAGAGACTGTGTGGTAAAAATTCTCAGCAATCTATGAATATAGCGATGGAACTGATCGCTGACATGCAAAAAGGTACAGTTTATCCTCCTGAGATTATTCAAAAACCATCTGGAGAAGAGTTGGGGCAATTGATTGAAGGATTAATTGATAAAATTTCGTTGAAGAAAAAGGAAAATGTAGACGATAAAAAATAATATAGGGTGAATTATGTTATATATTAAAGATATTTTTAAAAAATTTGGTTTATTTTTTTCAGGGTGTTTGCTGCTCGCTTTGGCGGGATGTACGCATAGTCCTGGAACGCAGCCGCCGGTCAAACATGTGCTTGCTCCAACTCGCCAAAATTTGTCGAAATTTCTACAACAACAAGGTGTGCAGGTAATTAAAGTGGGGCAAACACTTACTATCGTATTGCCGAGTGATCGTGTTTTTCAAGCTGCATCGGCAAATTTACGTAGTGATTATCGCCCGATTTTGTACAAAGTGGTCAGTTTGATTCGTCGTTACGATATGGTATCGATTAAGGTGGCGGCTTATATGGACAGTCGTGGTAATGCTGCTCACCTGAAAGCTTTGTCGGTTCGACAAGCTGAAGTGATCGTAGATTATTTATGGGCACATAATATTGATACACGTTTTATCTATGCCAAGGGTTATGGCAGTGAGCGCTTTGTCGGCAATAATGCCACCACCCAAGGAAGAGCTGAAAATCGACGGATAGAAATTAGTTTTCATTTCTCCCCTTCTGATTGGCGGGATGAGTAACCTTAGGTGAATTATTATGAGTAGTGAGACTTTTGAAACTTCAACCATGCGTGGAAATCGCTATCGAGATAACTACAGGCGCTGTATTAAAACTTTGCTTTTTTTATCCACGCTGGCGGTATTCTTGTCCGTTTGGATATTTTATCTGACTTTTTTCCGTGTTCAACCGCAATATTTTGCTTCGAGTGCTCAAGGGGATTTGTTTGCGATTCAATCGTTGAGTGAACCTGTTATTTCTAGGGATTATTTATTGGAATGGGCAAGTGTTACCGTACGAACCGCCTATTCTTTAAATTTTTCCTCACTGCAAGCAGATTTACATAACTTGTCGCCCACTTTCACTAAGTCAGGTTGGAATTTGTTTATGGAACAGCTAAAAGCGTCTAAGTTGCTGCAGACAGTGAAGAATAAGAAATTGATCGTCTCTGCAGTGGTGACCGGCCCGCCCGTTATTTTAGAAGCAGGTGTATTGGCTGGCCACTATCGATGGAAAGTGCAGCTTCCCTTGTTATTGACCTATACCAGTGCCAATCAGCAAATCAAACGTCATCTTATTGTAACTATGAAAATTATTAGGGTACCTGTGTTAAGGGCTGCGCAGGGTATCCGTGTTGATAGTTTCATAGTGAAGAGTGCCCAAGCCTAGCTTGAGCTGGAGGGCTGCTAACTTGCTGGAAAATTGAACGTTAGGCTATCGACAGGTCAGTTAATACTTCCTTAAGGTTGATTGCGTAGAATAGAAAGTGACGAAGGATTGCTTGCTCATGGTGTGTGGATGAGACTTGGAAGTGTATCTGAAGGTTAGGAATAGAGGTTTTGCACTTTTATTTGCGAAATTCTATACAGGAAGAAGGATAGCACTGACAAGTGCAAAGCTTCTAAGGAGTCCTCGACGGTTATTAGACTAAGGATGGTTGAAAAGGGCCCAGGGTATTTAATGCTGTGGATGAGTAATGATTAATGTGGACTTAAAATAATGTCACGAAACTCGGTAGAATTGGTTTTGCTGCGGAATAGCTTTTACCGCGATTATTACTATCGTGCGTTGATAGCTTTATTGCTGATGTTGTGTGTGAATGGTGCGCTTGTAGCGGTGTTGACTAACAAACTATTGCATCCACCTCCACCGCAATATTTCCCGGTTACAGCAAACGGGCGAATTATTACCTTGCATTCGTTGAGTGACCCGGTATTTTCTAATCGCTTTATTATACAGTGGGCAACTAAGGCAGCTATTTCTGTCTATCAACTGGATTTTATTCACTGGCGAGATCAGCTGCAGGAAGCCTCTAATTATTTTTCTCCACAGGGATGGGCGTGGTTTATTAGTGCGCTGAAGGAGTCCAATAATTTAAAAACCATTAAGGATCAAGAGATGGTTTCTACTGCTACGATAACCGGTGCACCTGAAATGTTAAATCAAGGGGTAGTGGATGGTAAGTATGAGTGGAAGCTGAAAATGCCTTTACTAATTACTTATACCAATGGGAATCATACGATTCGGCAACCAGTAGTATTAATTATGGTCATTGAGAGGATGCTAATTACTGCAGCTCCACAGAGGATTGCTATTAGCATGTATAGAGCGGAACAACAGGCTTCATCGTGTTAGGATATGGGTAAGATGAAAAAGAGATTAAACATGAAAAATATATTGATTTTACTTTCCTTAGTGCTAGTTGGTGGTGCTAATGCCGCCAGTACTATGGAAAAGATAAGCAAAGCGAATGCCTCAGTTTTTGCAGCATCGAAACCGGCTGCTTTAGCAAGCCAACCGTTAACTGCCTCACAGCTATCTAAACTTTCAAAATCTTCTGGCAAGCATAGCAATGCATTGAGTGATCAAGCCTTTGCCAATACAGAGCATATGCTGATGCCATTGACACCAGATCAAATAAAAGTTTTGCATTATATGTATTCGCAAAGTAAAAAAGCAGCAGCATCTTCCCCCAATTCACCACCGAAGCCAACCTCTACATCGATTGCTGTTAATTTGTCACCAGGGTCGACCCCACCGATTATCCGTATGAGTCAAGGTTTTATTAGCACGGTGGATTTTGTTGATGCAACTGGCGCACCATGGCCAATAAAAGCTTATGATATTGGTAATCGAAAAGATTTTAATGTTGTCAATGGCACTAAAAACAGTTTGCAAGTGCAGGCATTATCAGAATTTATTAGTGGAAATTTAGCAGTATTCTTGAAAGGCTTAAATACAGCTATTATGGTGACATTAATGCCGGGACAATCTGCAGTTGACTATCGTGTGGATATGCGAGTTCCTGAGTTGGGTCCAAATGCACGATTGGCCAATAATGGGCTGCCTGCTTCTGGTAATGCTGTTTTATTGAATGTATTGGATGGTGTACCACCGAAGGGTGCTACGCAGTTGTCCGTTAGTGGTGCCAGTGGTGAGGTTTGGCAAATAGGTGATAAATTATATTTACGTACTCGTGCAATTGTATTGTCACCAGCGTGGATAGCGACCATGGATAGTTCTGATGGCACACACGCTTATGAGCTACCAAATACACCTATTATTTTGGCCTCGCAACATGGTGAAACCGTTAAAATTATAATTGGGAATACAACTAATGATTGATAAAAAGTCCTTATTGGCAGGTACAAAACTGCGTATTTTTGCCGCATTTATTGCTGTAGTTGGTTTAGTGTTCGGCAGTGTTTTTTATTTTAAACATCGTGTGGTTGCTGACATATCACCAGCCAGTGCTAGTTTAGTCTCTGCACCCTCAATTGAGTCTATTCCTGGCGCTGGAGATCCTTCTGATAATTATGTGAAAGCACAGGTAAAGCAAAATAACGATATTGCACACCACGCAGCAGTAACCGGGACTAGTGCTATTCCAACTATTACACGTCCGAGTTTTATTGGTAATCCACAAGCGTTTGATCCGGATCAAGTAATGGGCAACAGTTGTCCCTATCCAATGATGAAACATTCGCCAGAGGATTGTTCAGTACACCAGTTACATTTAGCACGTAAGGCAGGGGTAAGGGCACAAGAATTACGCTGTGCGGGTTGTGCTTGTCCAGCACTGAGAATGGCGGGTTATAATGCTGGTGATTTGAAAGATGCAGGTTTTACTGCAAAATCTCTTAGGGCATGTGGTTATACGTTGCAACAGCTGGTGGCAGCTGGATTTACAGCAGCAGAATTAAAAGCGGCTGGATTTACGGCGGCACAATTAAAAGCGGCTGGGTTCACAGCGGCACAATTAAAAGCGGCTGGATTCACAGCAGCACAATTAAAAGCGGCTGGATTCACAGCAGCACAATTAAAAGCAGCTGGATTCACAGCAGCACAATTAAAAGCGGCTGGATTTACGGCGGCACAATTAAGGGCGGCTGGATTTACGGCGGCACAATTAAAAGCGGCTGGATTCACAGCAGCACAATTAAAAGCGGCAGGGTTTACAGCTAAGCAATTATTAGCGGCAGGGTTTACTCCGGCTGAGCTACGTGCAGCGGGTTTTTCTGTGGCAGCGAAAGAAGGGCTCGATGCTTGTAATATTGTAGCGTTGAAAAAAGCACATGCGGCAGGTGTTTCTGCAGCTGAACTAAAGAATAAAGGGTGTGGTGCAGCAGCTCTTAGGGCCGCCGGCTATACGGCGGCACAATTAAAAGCGGCTGGATTTACGGCGGCACAATTAAAAGCGGCTGGATTCACGGCGGCACAATTAAAAGCGGCTGGATTCACAGCAGCACAATTAAAAGCGGCTGGATTCA
>CAZGQK010000018.1:30637-38385 GCA_964527645.1 uncultured Legionellales bacterium
GCACAATTAAAAGCGGCTGGATTCACAGCAGCACAATTAAAAGCGGCTGGATTCACAGCAGCACAATTAAAAGCGGCTGGATTTAATGCAGCACAATTAAGGGCGGCTGGATTTACGGCGGCACAATTAAGAGCGGCTGGATTCACAGCAGCACAATTAAGAGGGGCTGGATTCACAGCAGCACAATTAAAAGCGGCTGGATTTACGGCAGCACAATTAAAGGCTGCAGGGTACACGGAGGGTGATTTACTGAGAGCAGGCATTCAGCCTGTGCAAGCACAAGCAAGGGTGGTTAATCATCAACAGCAGCCTTCGGCTTTGCCAAAAGCTTCGATTACTGGTGCGATGATACCTTCTATAGCTGGTACAAATAGTGAGGCAGATCGATTGACTAAGATTCGTCAATTGGAAGCCGAAGAAATGTCACGTCAACAGAAACGAATGTTGATGGGGCAAATGCAAAATCAAATGATGACACAGGCCAATCAATTATTGACGGGTTGGGGCACGAATAATCCTCAGAGAATACAAAAGGTGGTTACGCATAAAAACCCTGCAATTACGGGTGCTGGTGGGGACATGAACCCCAATATGAATGCTAACAACGGCCCAACTATTAAGGCTGGCTCTATTTTGTTTGCCGTGTTAGATACCTCTGTTGATAGTGATAATCCCGGTCCTATTATGGCGACTATTGTCGCAGGTAAATTAAAAGGCGCGAAACTTATTGGTCAGTTTTCGCTTACCAAGAAAAAATTACTCCTAACTTTTAATGTGTTGAATATTCCAGGAGTACAAAATTCAGTGTCCATTAATGCTGTGGCTATTGATGAAAATACAGCGCAAACTGCCATTAGTGGGCATGTTAACAATCATTACTTGTTGCGCTATGGCACATTGTTTGCTTCGTCTTTTATATCGGGTTATGCAGATGCTTTGTCTAATGCAGGCAGCACTTCAGTAACCGGGCCGCTTGGATTATTTAGCGTAAAATCGACGACGAAGCTAACCACTGAACAGCAGATGGCAGTAGCTGCTGGAAATGTTGGTTCGCAGTATGCTCAGAAAATGGGTCAAAATTTCGATACACCGCCGACAGTTACAATTAATTCAGGTGTTGGGATGGGTATTCTGGTAATGAGTGATTTTCAATTACCTAAACGTGCTTCTTCTAACGGGACTTAATGATAATAACTAAAAAAGAGTAAAAGCTATGACTATGCAAAGTGATGATGAGTATCAGTATCCGGAGCAAGAATATCTTGAAAAAAATTATGTTGGTGGCTCGGCAGACGATGTAACAGAGAAAAGTTCTGACGAGCAGGCAGCAGAGCACTCTGCGACTGAAGCAGAGGGTGGATCATCTAAGCGTTCGCAAATTATAACGGATGTATTAGCATTTGTTAGTAAATACAAGCGTATTTTTATGGTATTGCTTGCTGCTTTAATGATATTGTTATTTTATCATTTTACGCATAACGCCAGTTCGTCAGCAAAATCAGCTGTAGCAAACACTCAACAGCCGGCGGCTCAGCCAATGGTTCAGTCACCGCAACAAAGCAGCACGCTGCGCGCAATGGATTCTGCGATGAAAACACAATATGGTCAATTGTCGCAGCAAACGGGTCAAAATCAACAATCCATTGAGCAGCTTAATGAGCAAGTCGCTCAGTTGCAGGGTGGCGTGCAACAAATTGGTGCGGATGAATCCCAGATGGATCGATCCATTAAAGAGTTAACAGCACACATTTCAGCATTAATTAAGCAGCAGTCTCCTAAAAAATCTGCCGTTGGTAAAACAACACATTATCAGCCCGTAAAAATTGTATATGTATTAAAAGCCGTTGTGCCAGGGCGTGCTTGGATTCAAGGATCTAATAATACAACAGACTCTTTGAGGGTGGGTGATTCTGTACCCAATTCTGATTATGGAAAAGTTACTCAAATTAATGCTAATCAAGGGGTGGTGCAGACTAGTTCGGGAAAGAGCATTGTTTTTGGCCCCAATGATAGTTGAGCGACAAGCTAGCATTAAATGAAGTATGATAACTAAGAGATTATGATGTTAAACACTAGTTTGGCCAATATATTAAATGTTATAGAAGATATTTCCATTGTTTCGGGTGTAGGAATGGTTTTTGCATCCATTAATGGGTTTAAAAAACACAGTGAACAGCGTGGGATGAATGGTCAGGGTGGTCTTGGTGGGCCTTTTATTACATTGCTGTGCGGTGTGATACTGACTTGCATTGCTGGATTTCTTTCTGCGGCAGGGTTTCTAATTTGGGGCAGTGGCCAAATAACCCCATTGTCCTACTTATCTACTATGGGGACTACTTACTCACAAATGCTGGGACCGGTGGTTGATTTGGTGCGAGTGGTCGGAGCAGGTGCCTTTGTTAGGGGTGTTTTTCTGCTAAATAAAGCCGGCCAATCACAGGCACAGCCTGGCACGGTAGGAAAAGGCCTTATTTTTCTCTTTGCTGGCGTTCTTTGTGTTCATGTTGTTGGTACGACACAGCTTCTCGAAGGCTTTTTTAACACGTTGTTTGCTAATACGGGTGCTTGATAGGTTGGTAACAGCTTGATTATCGATTCCTAATGTAACATATTGATAATATCAATTATTTTATGTTTTCTTAGAGATCATAACGTTTGTTACCTAAGAGATGGAAGAATTAAATATTAGTTGAACCCCTTTATTTTAATATAACCTTAAGGTTGCGGGGCTATAGTAGAATAATCAGATTAAGTATTTTGATTCACAAAGATTTTTATTAAGAGGACGAGACTATGCAACAATTAAATGATAAAAAAATCCAGAAACCACGTTCAAAGTGGCTAATTGCTCTTTGTTTTGCTGGAGGAGCTTTGGTTTTTTCTGGTGCAGTGTTTGCCGCAGGTGGCAGTGTTTCCATGGGCACCATTGCTGGTAATTTGCAAAAAAGCTTAGCAACTTTTCTCAACATTTCTGAGAATGTTGCTTTGGCGGCGGGTATTATCTTGATTGTCGGTGGTATTTTGAAAGGACATCATATTACGAAAATGGGTCAGCAAGGTGGTGGACAGGTTACCTGGGGTCAATCAATTGGCATGATAGTTGTTGGTGCGCTGTTATGTACTGCGCCATCTTTTATAGGTGCTGTAACCAGCTTATTGACAGGTAACCATGCCAAGATGGGTGATAGTGCTATGACTAGCCTGTTTGGTGGCGGTTCATAACCATTGGCCAGTAGAGGGCTATAGGATGTCTACAGACATTCGCTTAACTGCCAGTGAAAGTAATTGGCGCTTGTTCTCGGTAAGGAAGGCTGATCCAGCCTTCCTTACTTTTTGGCGTAAGATATTGGTAAGGGATCATTTTCAGTGTCATTATTGCGGTTTTAAGGCTAAGCAGTTTCAGCAAGTAGTCAATGCGAATGGTAATTATCTCGATAATCGACGCTCGAATTTAGTGACCACTTGCTGTTTTTGTGCACAATGTTTGTTTCTTGAATCAGTGGGTATCGGTGAATTAGGTGGTGGCAGTATTATTTATTTGCCGCAAATGAAGCAAACTCAATTAAATGCTTGGTGTCACACCGCCTTTGCTGCTATTGCAGGTGCCACCCAAGCTGGCGTGAAAGCTAAAAGTATTTACCGTTCGCTAAAATTGCGTTCGCAGTTAGTAGAAAAACAGATGGGTGAAGGCATGAGTAATCCCGTTTTTCTGGGGCGTTTGTTGATTGATGCACAGTTAGGTGAAAAAACCTATAAGCAAGAAGACATTGTGCGTGATTTAAGGCTACTGCCGAGCTTAGCAAAATTTTCTAATCAGGCAAGAGTATGGCTTGATGCGGCTATACAGGGGTTTGCCGGTAGCTAATATTTTGTAGAGCGGCTTGATTTACAGCAGGGGTTTCGCACTTTGCAAGCGAGAGACTCCTGTACGATTAATAATTTTAAAGTGTATTGTGCTTATGATTAATCCTTTTACAGCATTTTTAAAAGCAGTTGATCCATTCTTGTCGTGGCTTAGTACGTCGTTGCGTCAAACCACTTCTTCTTATTGTGAATTGGAAACTGCGGATAGTCCTGAGGTGCTAGTTGCTCGTGATGGTTCATTGCTGTCAGTGTTAAGAATCTCTGGGGTGCAAGAGTTAATTGGTGCTGAGGAATTCGATTACGTTAATAATGTAATTCAGCAGTCTTTGCAAACCATTATGAATCAGCCGGGCCATGTTGTTCAGGTCTTCTTCACTTACACAAGAGACGGAATCAAGTCGCGCATCAGAGATATTTTTGCTGCTGCGCATGCAACTTCTCGACGTATCAACCTAGACTTGGAAGACTTATATAACGAACGAGTCAATTATTTATCTGGTTATTGTGCACATGAAGAAGTGTATATGGTTTTATGGACACGAATAAAATCATTAACTTCGGAGCAAAATAAACGTGTCAAAAAGGATAAGATGAAAGAAGTGCGGCAAAGAAAAATGCCGCCTTTTTATCAAACACAAAATTTATTAGCTGCCGTGTCTGACTTGCGAGAAAGTCACGATGCCTTTGTGCGCTCAGTGGTTAGTGATTTTAATGCCGCGGGAGTGCTAACCAATGTCTTAGAGGTTCACGAAGCGGTTAAGGTTATGCGTGCGCAGGTTGATCCAGATTTTACCAGCGCTAGTTGGCGGCCGCAGCTACCAGGCGATGAGCTGAGTGTTGTTAAAGAGCCAAAGATTTTAACAGGTGAAATTTCGGATATTACTTGGGCGCCTTTGGCGCGCCAATTAATACCCCGAGATGCGGAAAATTTAAACCTGCGTACCTGTCGCGTTGGGGACAGAATTTATTCTTCTGTGTTTATCGATTTATTTCCGCGACAAGTGCAAACCTTTGCACGTTTATTATCGCGTACTATTCCGGCACATCTGCCCTGGCGGATTTCTTTTTTGCTAGCCAGTGATGGGTTGTCGTCAACACGTTTGCGTGGCGCTTTAGCTTCTGTATTAGCTTTTACGTCCAAACAAAATCGCTTGGTGGCAAACTCATTGGGATTATTGAATTATATTAAATTAAATACGGATGATGCGGTGGTTAAGTTACGTGTCGCAGCTGCGACTTGGGCTCCGGTAGGTGATGAAAGATTATTGCGTGCGCGTACGGCACAATTGGCGCGTGCTATTCAAGGTTGGGGTTCATGTGATACCTCAGAAGTATCGGGTGATGCTTTTGCGGGCGTGGTATCAAGCATGCTAGGCATTGCAGGTACTAGTGTGGCATCGCAGTCTATTGCGCCGCTATCGAATGTATTGCATATGCTGCCATTTTTTCGACCGGCATCACCTTGGCAGCGTGGGGCCATTTTATTTCGTTCGCCAGATGGTAAATTGTGGCCCTATCAACCCGGTTCACGACAACAAGCTACGTGGATTGATCTTTTTTATGCGCGGCCCGGTTCAGGTAAGTCGGTGCTATCCAATGCTATTAATTTAGCAGTTTGCCTATCAGGTGGTATTCAGCGTCTGCCACGCATTTCGATTATTGATATTGGGCCCTCCAGTAGTGGTTTAATATCTTTGTTAAAAGATGCCTTGCCGGCAGGGAAAAAACATTTAGTGGCTTCTCATCGATTGCGCATGCGTCCAGAATTTGCCATTAATCCATTTGACACACAATTGGGCTGTCGTTTTCCAACACCACAGGAACGTAGTTTTTTAGTTAACTTTTTGACTTTGTTAGCCACGGCGGTGGGTTCTGAAAAACCGTATGATGGTGTTGCAGATATGGCGGGGTTGGTCGTTGATGAGTTATACAAGAGCTTAGCGGACAGTGGCAATCCTAATAATTATGCCTCAGGTGTGGAAGCAGGAGTTGATGTACTTTTACAAGAGATTGGTTTTGTTACCGATCAACACACGACTTGGTGGGAAGTGACCGATGCTTTATTTATGGCGGGTTTTCCTCACGAAGCCATGCAGGCACAAAGACATGCTATGCCCGTTTTAGCGGATGTTACTTCCATTTGTCGGTTGTCAGCAATTCAAGATCTTTACCGCAAAATTACTGTAACCACGGGTGAGCCGCTGATTGAAAGTTTTGCCCGCATGATTTCTGGTGCGGTGCGTGAGTATCCGATTATCTCACAAGTAACACGTTTTGATTTGGGCGAGGCTAGAGTGGTTGCCCTAGATTTAGATGAAGTTGCTCGCAGTGGTGGTGATTCGGCGAATCGTCAAACTGGGGTTATGTATATGTTGGCGCGTTACGTGTTAGCGCGGCATTATTATTTAACCAATGAAAATGTTAAGGATATGCCGAAGCCCTATCAAAATTATCACCAGGTTAGAATTGCAGAAATTCGCGAAGATCCTAAGCGTATTGTGTTTGATGAATTTCATCGTACAGCGAATGTCAAAGCGGTGCGTGACCAGGTTATTCAGGACATGCGTGAGGGGCGCAAGTGGAATGTGCAGGTTGCTCTGTTGTCCCAGTCTTTAGAAGATTTTGATTCGGTGATGGTCGAATTTGCTACTAGCGTTTTTATTATGGATGCTGGTCCAGAGCAAGCGGTGCGTAAAACAGCGGGTGTATTTGGTTTATCCGAAACCGAAAGGCTTGCCTTAAAAAATCGTGTGCATGGTCCACGTGAAGGTGGTGCAACTTTCTTAGCGCAATTTGCCACAAAAAATGGGGTGAATACACAATTATTGACTTCAACCTTAGGTCCGATAGAATTGTGGGCTTTAAATACAACGGCTGAAGATGTGAATATCCGCAACCAGCTTTATATGCGAATTGGTTCCCGGGCAGCACGACAGGCCTTGGCAATCCAGTTTCCTTCAGGTTCGGCAAGAAAAGTGATCGAAGAGCGTTTGTCTTTAATTAAAGAAGACGGTGGTATTATTGATGATGATGTACAGGTGAGCGTCATTAGTGAATTGGTGCAAGAAATTGCTGATAAGTTTATGCGAGAAGTTGATCAAAAATAATTGGCATTTTGCTGGTTCATTGTTAGTATAGGTCACGCATTTTTCAATTTAGGAAGCAGGGATGACAATCAATAAGCGCTCAGTGTTTTTAGCTGCCTTTATCTTAACGAGTCTATGTTTATCCGGCTGCGTGCCTCCTCCTCCACATAGTAAAACCAATGTTTGTAAAATATTCCAGCAATATCCTAAATGGTATTGGGCTGCGCAAGATGCGCAAAAGAAATACCATGTGCCGATTAGTGTGCAGATGGCTGTTGTGCATCAAGAATCGCGTTTTAATGGCACAGCAAAGCCGCCACGTAAAAAACTACTGGGCTTTATTCCCTGGAGCAGACCGACTTCTGCGCGAGGTTACACACAAGCGATTAATCGTACCTGGCGCACCTTTCAAAAAGAAACAGGCACAACGGCGGGGCGAACTTCATTTACTGCTGCCGTGCATTTTATTGGTTGGTATGCAACGCGCGCGCATCGTCGTGCGGGTATTTCCAGGGCCAATGCTTATGAAGTCTATTTAGCGTATCACGAAGGCATTGGTGGCTATATGCGAAAATCTTATTTGCGTAAACCTTGGTTGATTAAAGTTTCTCACAAAGTGCAGCGATTTGCTGATTTGTATCATGGGCAGTTGTTGCGGTGTAGGGGTAAGTTGCCGAAAAAACATTGGTGGAACTCCCTTTAGAAATGTCTCTTTTTCTCGCTGGCTTTGTTGCGTTATTTTTTAAAAATCCTCACTTATGCCAAATAAGCTCCGGTATTTTAAAAAACAACGCGCCG
>CAZGQK010000019.1:0-21908 GCA_964527645.1 uncultured Legionellales bacterium
GCTGAAGTTCTACCATTGAACTACACCCGCGATATTGGGTATGCTAGCGCTTCGTGTAACAAGAATCCAGTGTGAATTTATGAAAAAGTCTCATCGTCCGATTCGTAGTTATGTCCTTCGTGAAGGACGCATGACGCCTGCCCAGCAGCGTGCGCTGACAGAGCATTGGCCGCGCTATGGGCTACAAGTGACTGACGGCTTGCTGGATCCTAAAAAAGTCTTTGGCCGTGATGCTGATCTGGTGTTGGAAATTGGTTTCGGCATGGGCCAATCGTTACTGGCAATGGCTAAGCAAAATCCGGGGCAAGATTTTGTTGGTGTCGAAGTGCATCGTCCCGGTATTGGTGCTTTGTTGGTAGGTATGGTCGAACAAGAAGTTGATAATATTCGCATCTATCAAATCGATGCCAAGGAAGTATTGAGTCAGTGTATTGCCGATGAGAGTTTGTCTAAGATCTTAATTTTTTTCCCAGATCCTTGGCCGAAAAAGCGCCATCACAAACGCCGTTTAATTCAGCCTGAGTTTGTCGATTTACTCATTAAAAAATTAAAGCCAGGTGGCCTATTGCATTTAGCCACTGACTGGGAAAATTATGCTGAGCAAATGATGGATGTGCTAAGTTCTTTGCCGAAATTAAAAAATATGGCTGGAGATAAGCAATTTAGTGTATCAACTGATCGGCCAGAGACTAAGTTTGAACGACGCGGTCGTCGCTTGGGTCATGGGGTTTGGGATTTAATTTTTAGCAAGCAGGATAGCGGCGATGTCTAACGTAAAAAAACGTTGTTGTTGGGTCAGCGATGATCCGCTTTATATTAATTATCACGATAATGAGTGGGGAATACCGATTTACAATGAGCGCTTATTATTTGAGTTTTTAATATTAGAGGGGATGCAGGCAGGCTTAAGTTGGTTGACTATTTTGAAAAGACGAAAATTTTATCGCGAATTACTGGATAATTTTTCTGTTGAAAAAATTGCCAGCTATAGCGATAAAAAGTTAACACAGCTGCTGGCTAACCCTAAGTTAATCCGTAATAAACTAAAAATTAATAGCATACGCAATAATGCTCAAGCCTTATTAGATTTGAAAAATAAAGGGGTTGATTTTTCTGACTATCTATGGCGATTTGTTGCGGGTCAGCCAGTTATTAATCATTGGCGACATCATGATGATGTGCCCGTTAGTACTTTAATTTCAGAGGAAATTTCGCAACAATTAAAAAAAGATGGTTTTAATTTTGTTGGTCCAACTATTTGCTATGCCTTTATGCAAGCCGTTGGCATGGTAAATGATCATACTTTAGATTGTTTTTTGCGGGAAAATATTTTATAGCGCGCATCTTTAAGTATTATAAAAAAAGTTAAGGTTGGAGCCTTTACCCCCAGGTTGCACTATAATTAAAAAAAATTCTAATTTTGTTTTGCCACCAAACTAATTAAGGTCCATTGTGCATCCATGGGTGGTGTTTTAGCAGCAGAGATGATGTGTAATCTACCTTTGGGGCCAATAGCAAATAAAACAGTGCTGTTACTGTGCTCTTTTTTGTAATTTTCGAAATTAAAATTTTCAGTTAATAACGTGCTGCGAATTTTAGCGCCTTGGCTAATTAGGTTGGCTAGTTTTGAGTAATTAATAGTTTCGCCGAATAAAATATGTTGTTTTTGGTGCATGGCTGCTTCGTGTTTTTCACTTTTAGCAGCGGAACTCAATAAATAAACATTGTGATTGCCAAAGTCGGCCTTAAAGTGAATGCAGCTTAAGCTGTTGCGGTCACGCTGCGGGGTTAGTGCTAGCAGGTGACCGATGCCAATTAAATCCAAATGACGTTCTGCGTGTTCAGACAACGGGTTGCCATAATAGCACTCTAAGCCTTCCATGCGCGCTAAAGAAACGTTGTACCAATTGGTGTCGGTGAGGAGCACGCGTATTTCTTGTTGTTTGAGAATATTTGCAATTTTGCGTGCCACTGGATTGGCGCCAATAATTAAAAAACCTTTGGCGTCAGGTTGCGAGACACCCAGTAATTTAGCTACCCATTTGGCAGTTAGGCTTTGAAAAACCACCGTGCCAATAATAACCAGATAAGTGGTTAAAATAAGTAACTGCGCACCTTGAATGCCAATGCTGTGCAATCGCAGAGCAAAGATCGCGGCAACCGCAGCAGCGACAATGCCGCGCGGGGCTATCCAAGCAAGCAGTATTTTCTCGCGCCAATTAAGGCCAGATTTTATAGTGCATAAAAACACACTTAAAGGACGTACAATAAATTGCAGAGCCAGCAATATCGTCACCATTGCCCAACCCACTTCACGCAGGTGGACAAATTGAATGCGTGCGGCTAATAAAATAAATAATCCAGAAATGAGCAAAATGCTTAAACTTTCTTTGAAATTTAAAATGGACTCAATATTAATACCCTCTATATTTGCTAGCAAAATACCCATAACGGTCACGGCAAGTAGGCCTGCACCATCCGATACTTGGTGTGCCAAACCAAAAACGACAAATACAAAAATTAAGGTAGCGACATTGTATAAATATTCTGGTAACCATTGTCGTGACATAGCTAGTGCCAGCGCATAGCCAAAACCCAGCCCTAACAAACTACCGGAAATGATGGTGCTAAAAAAAGTGAGCACTTCTTGTTGAATTGGCGCATTGCCAATGGAAGCAGCAATAAAGCTGAAAATAACTACAGCGACTACAGCTCCAATTGGATCAATCATGACGCCTTCCCAACGTAAAATGTTGGCGATTCGTCGCGTAGGTGAAATAGCGCGTAGCATTGGCATGATAACGGTGGGTCCAGTAACGGCGCTGATGGCACCAAATAAAGCGGCTAATTCCCAGCGAAAATGTAGTAATTGATGTGCCAGCAGGGTGCTGATGATTATGGTAATAACTAAACCCAGGCTGACTAGATTGCGTACCACGGCGCCAGAGCCTTTAATTTCTTTGAAATTGAGCGTTAAGCTACCCTCAAATAAAATGATAGCAACTGACAATGAGATAATGGGAAACAATAAGTTGCCAAACACGGCTTCTGGTTGCAGCCAACCAGTGAAAGGACCAATGGTGAGCCCGCAAAGAATCAGTAGCAAAATTGCCGGTAGGCGAATCAACCATGATAGCCATTGACAGGCCAAGCTAAGTGCGCCGATTGCAACGAGTGTGGTTAAAAGTTCTACATGCATGTTAGAGCTATTGTTTCATAAGCAGCGCTGGTTGTCATCTGTTAATCCGGCAACAAGATCTCCAAAAGGTTGTTTAAATAACGTTGCCCATGCTCAGTGGTTTGTAATTGTTTAGTATCGTAGGTTAATAAGCCTTGTTGTTGCGCTTTTTGCAGAGCCGGCTCAAGGCTTGTTAATGTTAAACCGGTGCGTTGTGCAAATAGTTCGACGGCAACACTTTGTTTCAGCCTTAAGGTATTTAACATAAATTCAAAAGCACAATCTTTGGGCGGCAGTATTTTTTTCTCGGCGATAAATGCTTGGTTGCGTTTTAAATATTGTTTTGGGTGCTTGATATTCCAGTGGCGTTGAATACTGTTGTCTGCTAATGTTAGCTTGCTGTGAGCGCCGGCGCCTAGCCCCAAGTAATCGCCAAACAACCAATAATTTAAATTATGTCGGCAACGCTTGTTGTTTTTCGCATAAGCAGAAATTTCATATTGCTGGTAATTATTTTTTTGCAATAAACTTTGTCCGCCTTGCTGAATTTGCCAAATAGCGTCATTATCTGGCAAAGTCGGTGGAAATCGATGAAAGTAAGTGTTGGGCTCTAAGGTTAATTGATACCAAGAAATATGTTGTGGTTGCAGCGCGATGGCTGTTTTTAAATCGAATTGTGCGTCGGCGAGCGTTTGCCCGGGCAAACCAAACATTAAATCAATATTGATATTATCAAAACCTGCCTTGCGTGCAGTAGCAAAAGCTTGTTTCGCTTCATCGCTACCATGAATCCGTCCCAGTTGCTTGAGTTGGTGATCTTGAAAACTTTGTACACCAATGGATAGACGATTGATGCCGGCCGCTCGATAAGCGTGAAAATGATCTTGCTCAACGGTACCGGGGTTGGCTTCAAGTGTAATTTCGATATCTGCTGAAAAGGTGAGTTTTTGCTGCAATGCTTGGAGTAGGCGTGTAATCGC
Source organism: uncultured Legionellales bacterium (assembly GCA_964527645.1). GTDB lineage: Bacteria > Pseudomonadota > Gammaproteobacteria > CAZGQK01 > CAZGQK01 > CAZGQK01. The sequence continues at coordinate 4,159 of CAZGQK010000019.1, forward strand.
ATCACCCGAAAACAAGCTCGGCGTGCCGCCACCAAAAAAGATGCTGTGAATCGGCCGTGTCATTGGCAAAAAAGCATCCAGTTCTTGCAGTAACGTATCGACATACAGTTCATCAGGAATGCTCTCGCCGCGTAAAGCATGCGAGTTAAAGTCGCAATAAGGGCACTTGCGCACGCACCAGGGTAGGTGGATGTAGAGGCTCAGTGGTATGTCGTTTTGCTTTGGCATGCGGGAAGTATAACGCATTATTTGCAGGAGTAGGCATTTGGCTGGGAAGTCGGTAAACTATCTTCAGAGCAATTGAGGAACATCATGGCAGAGCATAAACCGGAAGTATTGGCGTGTGAAGAGGTGGCAAAAACAAAGCTTTTTACCGTCGATGCCCTGCATTTGCGTTACGCCAATGGTCAAGAGTGCCATTTCGAGCGTTTACGTGGGCCCACTTATGGCTCAGTGATGTTGGTGCCTTTTCTCGATGACAATACGGTTTTGTTGGTGCGTGAATATTGTGCGGGTGTTGATGAATACGTGTTGGCCTTGCCCAAGGGTGGTATTCATAAAGGCGAAACAGCGGTGCAAACGGCTAATCGTGAGTTGATGGAAGAAGTGGGATATGGGGCAAACGATCTGCAACACTTGGGGGCATTAAGTGGTATGCCGGCGTATTCGCGCGCGAAAATGGATATTGTCTTAGCGCGTGATCTTTATGAAAAACGCTTGCCAGGTGATGAGCCAGAGCCAATTGAAGTGGTGCCGTGGCAATTTGATCGTCTAGATGAGTTATTTGCCCGTGAAGATATGCATGAAGCGCGCAGTATTGCGGCGTTGTGTTTGGTAGAGAGGATGTTGCGTGGCTGATTTATCCGATTTTCTACCGGCCGTAATCGCCACTGCTCAAGCAGCTGGTAGGGCAATCATGCAATATTACCCGCCGAGTGAGGCGCTTGAAATTAATAAAAAACCCGATCATACACCGGTAACTTCCGCCGATATAGCCTCGCATGAAGTTATCGTTGCCGAATTAGAAAAAGTACTGCCCTCTTATCCTGTCATTTCTGAAGAAGGTGAAAAAATAGATTTCCATAAACGCCAACCGTGGGAAAATTATTGGTTAGTGGATCCTTTGGACGGTACGCGAGGTTTTATTGAAGCGCGCAATGAATTTGTGATTAATATTGCCTTAATTGCTAATCGTCAACCGGTATTAGGTGTGGTTTATTTGCCGGTGCAAAAAACATGTTATTATGCGGTTAAAGATGGCGGTGCTTTTCGCCAACAAGAAAATGGCCAGCCACAGCCAATCCATACACGCACGGGTGCCGCACATATTGAAAAAGTGTTGGCAGGGTATCGATTTAATCATAAGAAAATTAATTGCTTGTTTAAATATTTCGAGCCATTCGAAATTATAGCGATGAACAGCGCCCTGAAGTTTTGTCGCATAGCCGAAGGTTTTGCCGATTTATACCCGCGTTTTGGCCCAACTTCAGAATGGGATACGGCCGCACCCCAATGTATTTTGCAAGAAGCGGGCGGGTTATTGCTGGATTTAAACGGTGATGCATTGGCTTACAATAAAGAGAGTTTGGATAATCCGGCGTTTATTGCTTTGGGTGATCCACGACACAAAGATTTGGTTTTAACAAGAATTCAAAAAGCAAAACAGGAGTATGATAAATGAAACGAGTAAAGGTTGTTGTTACTGGCGCTGCAGGACAAATTGGTTACGCTTTATTGCCGCGCATTGCCAACGGTGAAATGTTTGGTCCAGAGGTCGAGGTTGAATTACATTTACTAGAAATCCCACCAGCCTTGCCAGCTTTGGCGGGTGTTGTGATGGAGCTGGAAGATTGCGCTTTTCCTTTATTAAAAAACATTATCGCCACTGACGATATTAATGTCGCGATGCGTGATGCCAATTGGGTTATCTCTGTCGGTGCCGTGCCACGCAAGGCGGGCATGGAGCGTTCTGATTTATTAAAAATAAATGCCGGAATTTTTAATGTGCAAGGCAAGGCAATTAGTGATAATGCTGCGGACGATGTGCGTGTATTTGTGGTGGGTAATCCGTGTAATAGCAATGCCTTGATTGCGATGAATCACGCTAAAGATGTGCCCAATGAGCGTTTTTACGCGATGACCATGTTGGATGAAAAGCGTGCGCGCACACAGTTGGCGCAAAAAGCCGGTGTTGATATTACCGCCATTAGCAACATGATTATTTGGGGTAATCATTCGGCCACACAATATCCAGATTATTATCACGCAAAAATTAATGATCAATTAGCAGCAGCTGTGATTAATGATGATGCCTGGGTGTCAGAGACTTTTATTCCAACCATTCAGCAACGTGGAGCAGCGATTATTAAAGCACGTGGCGCTTCTTCTGCGGCATCGGCAGCCAATGCGATTGTCTCCGGGGTTTATAATTTAAATCATGATACACCAGCGGGCGAAAGTTATTCTATGTGCTGTCATGCGCAGGGTGAATATGGCGTGGATGAAGGCTTAATTTTCTCATTCCCATGTAGAACCGAGCAAGGCAAAGTTAAGATTATTACTGATATTGAGCACAATGCTTTTGGTCAAGAAAAATTAGCAGCAACATTAACAGAGCTGCGTAATGAACGCGATGCCATTAAAGAAATGGGTTTGATTGATTAAATGCGTGTATTAGGGGTTGAAACGTCGTGTGACGAAAGTGCCATCGCTATTTACGATAGCGATCAAGGTTTAATCGCGCATGAAATATTCAGTCAAATAGATTTGCACGCCAAATACGGCGGTGTGGTGCCAGAGTTGGCGTCACGTGATCATATTCGCAAAACTTTGCCGTTAATTGATGAGGCGCTAAAAAAAACCGCGAGTGCTGGGCACGATTTATCAGGAATAGCTTACACTAAAGGCCCAGGTTTAATCGGTGCTTTGTTAGTTGGCGCAACTATTGCGCGGAGTTTGGCGTTTGCCTGGCAAATACCCGCAATCGGTGTGCATCACATGGAAGCGCATTTAATGGCAACGATGTTAGAAGACAACCCGCCCAGTTATCCTTTTTTAGCGTTAATAGTCTCTGGAGGACACACTTTATTAGTCGAGGTGCGTGAATTTGGCTGTTATCAAGTTTTAGGCCAAAGTTTGGATGATGCCGTTGGTGAAGCATTTGATAAAACCGCTAAGTTATTGGGTTTAGGTTACCCTGGTGGCCCAGCGTTGGAAAAACTCGCGCAAAAAGCGCGAGCACATACTTTAAAGCTACCGCGACCGATGACTAATCGTCCCGGCTTAGACTTTAGTTTTAGCGGTTTAAAAACAGCAGTAGTGAATTTGGTTAAACAAACAGACCAAAGTGTGGATAAAGCTGAAGTCGCAGCCGCTTTTCAAGAGGCGGTGATTGATACCTTAAAAATAAAATGCACCCGCGCACTAGAGCAAACAGGCTTAACTACTTTAGTGGTCGCCGGTGGTGTCAGCGCCAATCAAAAATTACGTGATGTTTTTAGCCAAACGTTCACTCAAGCAGGTGTGCAAGTGCATTATCCGCGCCATGAATTTTGCACCGATAATGGTGCAATGGTGGCGTATACCGGGTATTTGCGGCTTTTGCGGGGGGAACGGGAGTCTTTGAGTATTGTCGTCAATCCGCGTTGGCCACTTTAGAAATGTTTCTTTTTTCCTCTAGCTTTGTTGCGTTATTTTTTAAAAATCCTCACTTATGTTGAATAAGCTCCGGTATTTTAAAAAACAACGCGCCGCGCTAGCGGAAAAAATAAAACATTTCTATTATTTTGTTTCTTTTCCTTAGCTTTCTTTGTTGCGTTATTTTTTAAAAATCCTCACTTATGTTGAATAAGCTCCGGTATTTTAAAAAACAACGCGCCGCGCTAGCGGAAAAAATAAAACATTTCTATTATTTTGTTTCTTTTCCTTAGCTTTCTTTGTTGCGTTATTTTTTAACAACACGCAAGGCAAGCCTCCGCTGTGCTCCCTTGCGCCTCCGTTGTGCCCACTTGCGCCGATGCTGTAAGAACGTCAGTCAGATCTTCGGCAAGTGGCAGCAAATCTAGAAGTTTAGCTACTTCTCTTGAGAGAATGATGGGTGGTGGTTCATCCTCGCCCCCGCCCCCGCCGCTGCTCTCCAGCTTTCTGAGCTCTTCGCTGACCTTTTTTGGATCAATGGCATATTTTTGCAAGTAATCCAAAGTGTACCTGTCCCCCGAGATGGGTAATTTGAAAGCTTCCCAATCTTTTTCAGAGTTCGGAACAAGGGTTTGTACTTTTTGTAGTTTTGCTAATACGAGGGGTGACATCCCAAGATAATTTAATGGGCTAGACTCTACTTTACTCAGGTTAGATAGCATTCCGGCAAATCCATTAGTAAGTTCACAAAGCGTGCCTGGGTCCGTTCTTGTGTTGTGAGAATGCTGACTACACTTTTGGTTTAGTGTCCTTATCGCTACATCTAGTTTAAAGTAAGCCATAGTGGCGTCAGGATAATCTGAGTCTAATGCATTCCGTATCGCTTTGGCTTCAGCTGCAAATTCTGTCATAAACTTTTTCTTTTTTGGGTTTCTTCTTCTGTGTTTCCATGAAGTGTACCCGTCACTCTGACGAGTCATCTTTTCTATTATTTCTTTCATTTGATTAACGAAAGCAGCATTTGACTGTATAAGCTCGGCTACCTTCTCCTGTGCCTGAGATGGGTTACAATTAAGCTTATGTGCAATCAGCTTTTGCAAAAGTGGCATTCTAGTTTGGAGTTTATGCTCAGACAGCGTAGCAAAGAAAACCGCAATAGGGCAAAAGGGGTGGTTGTTTTCGCGCCATATTGGCTCAGCAGATAGAACTAGCGTTTCTTGTTTTATTGCAGTTTTTATTCCAATTCGTTTTGGCCCTCGGGTACCTTTTTCCGTACAGTCAAGAAGCATATGAGTTGGAGTTTGGGTGCTTGCATCTCTACTTTTAGCGTGGTCTATTCTTCTATGGAGCTTCATTCTAAGTAATAATCGAGAAAAATCCCTTTTGCACCGAACTTGAACAACTCGCAAGGACGACTGCAGATTATTTTGTATTTGTTGGCAATATTTATCCAAACCATCAAAAATTTTAGGGAGAGGATTGAAGAGACCGATGAAGGTCGAGGCCACGGTAACTCCTGGTCGCAAATTCGCTAAAAATTCTTTTATCTCTTGGGGTATATTGCTGGTTTCCAAACAGGTACATTGAAATCTTTTAATTTCCTCTAGCGGGAGAGCGGATTGAAAATCTTCAAGACGCACGGATAGATGGGGATCTGAACATTTTGATAAACAATATTTATTAAAATGTCTTAATTTCTGTAGTATAGTATCTAGGTTTGAGATTTGTCTGTTGTAGACGTCAGGAGGCGAGCTATATCTGAGGCGTTGTTCATCAATAAAGCAAGAGCGAGGATTGGATTGTGTATGCTGAACTTGGTTCTTTATGGTTTCGTACAGCGATCGCCATTTAGGTAAATCATCGCGGGCTCTTTCTAATTCTTTAATTTTTTGTTCAAGTACTACGATAAAAAGGTCGATTGAGTTTTTTGTCTTAGCTACATCAAGTCTTAAGGACGGCATTGTAATTACCTCAATTCTTATTTAAAAGCCATCCGTTTGCTTTTTATAATAAGCATAGCAAACCTATATTAAGAAAGTCTTAAGAGGCTGAGAGATTTTTTTTGGGGGGGCATTGGCACATCAACAACCACGGCTTTAGCCGTGGTTACTGATAATTAAGGATTTTTTTGTGTTAGAACTGTACTTTGCTTTCGGTGCCATTGCGCAGGCGTTGAATATTTTCCCAATGCTTCCAGATGATGAGTATGACTACGCCAAGCATGGGTATTAGGTAGCTGCCATGTCCAGAGAACAATAGTAAGACCCAGGCAATTACCAATGTTAAAATGGAGGCCAATGAGGCGTAGCGTGTGATGTAGGTAATGGCAATCCAAACAATGATGGAGATAACGGCTGTCCACAGGGATAGCACAATCAAGCAACCCATGGCAGTGGCCACGCCTTTACCGCCTTTAAATTTGAAGAAAACGGGAAAAATATGCCCAGCAACGGCAGCCAAGGCAACCAAACCGAGGGCAAAACCGTGCAAGCCCAGCAGCCAAGCGATACAGGTGGCGACAAAGCCTTTGCCGGCATCACCTGCCAGCACCAGGGCAGCCATTTGTTTGCCACTGCTGCGCAGCACATTGGTGGCGCCCGCATTGCCGGAACCTTGGGTACGTGGATCGGGTTGATTGGTAAGTTTTGCAACAATAATGGCGGTGGATAATGATCCCAACAGATAACCGATTACCAGACAAATAATGACGACCATGTGCGTGCTCCTTTAAATTTAGCAGCAACCAACCACGAACTGCCGTGATTGGTTTCGTGTTTATTATTATTTACAAGCAGGGCAGCATTTGCAAAGACCCAGACTGGTTAAAAATACACCAACGCCCAGACTAATCCACAGGACGCTAATAGCGATTGATGTGAGCAAAAATTCTCCAGGGTTACCAAGAAAAAAGGTAAACACTAAGCCAACAACCGGTAGGATTAAAAAGATTAAAAAACAAGCCAAATAAACAAATCCTCGACATAAACATTTCATAATAGTCCCCTTGTCTGTGTTATTTTCTATAAAATTCACATCATCATAACGTAACTTATTGGATATTGTAAAGTTTTTATTTCTGAAGGTGCTTGTTTGTGCAAAAATCCGCTATTTTGCTAAGGGATAAACTTTGCGTTACAGTAATCTCTTTTTGCAGAGGTATTAGCAATGGACGCCACGAATTTAATTTGGATTGATTTGGAAATGACTGGTCTTGATTTGTCAAAAGAACGCATCATTGAAATTGCCACCATTGTTACCGATTCAGACCTAAACACAGTTGCTGAGGGGCCGGTGTTTGCGATTCATCAGTCGGATGATTTATTGGCGGCAATGGACAGCTGGAATAGCGAGCATCACACAAACTCAGGTTTGGTAGAGCGGGTTAAAAACAGCCGAGTGAGCGAGGCACAAGCGCAAGAAGAAACCCTGGCATTTTTGCAACAGCATGTAGCATCGGGAGCCTCACCGATGTGTGGGAATTCCATTTGTACCGATCGACGTTTTTTGTATCGCTATATGCCAAAGCTGGAGAGTTATTTTCATTATCGTCACCTGGATGTCACCACCTTAAAAATACTAGCGCAACGCTGGGCACCTGATGTTGCTAATCAGGCAGAAAAAGAATCGCGTCATATTGCGCTGGATGATATTCGTGATTCAATTGCTGAGTTGCGTTATTATCGTGAGCATTTTTTACGGTTGGATAATTTATGAAGCAAGCATTGCAGGACCAATATGCCGCGCAAAGTATTTGTTACGGCTGTGGTCCGGCCAATTCTCAAGGGTTACAAATTAAAAGCTTTGTCGAAAGTGATAAAGTTATCGCGCATTTTACCCCGGCGCCACATCATCATGCTTTTCCAAATATACTCAATGGTGGGATTATTGGCACCTTGTTGGATTGTCATTGTAACTGGGCTGCTTGTTGGTATTTAATGCAAGAACAACAGCAGCAAGAGATGCCTTGCACAGTAACCAGCGAATATTCAATTAAATTATTGCGCCCCACGCCCATGGGAACCGAATTAACATTAATCGCTAGCTTGGTTGGCATTGACAAAAATACCGCTAAAATAAACGGCGAATTAATCGCTAACGATAAAGTCTGTGACACGTGCGAGGGTGTTTTTGTTGCGGTTAAAGAAGGGCACCCGGCTTTTTATCGGTGGTAGCAAGCAGACCCAAAAGATACGCTTTATCTGGGGCATCCCCAGCTAAGCCGTAATAACACGTTTTCTTAAAACAACTTTTTATTAAACTCACGGCGTTTTTTGGCGGCATCGTGGCGTCTTTGTTCGATTTCGTTTGCAATTTCTAAAGCTGGCACCGGCGTGGGTTTGCCGTTTTCATCGAGTGCCACCATGGTAAAATAACAACTGATGACGTGGCGTTTGTCGCCACTAATTAAATTATGGGCTTCTGCACGGATGCCGATTTCCATGGTGGTGTTGCCAACAAAATTCACACTGGCGTGGCAAGTCACTAAGTCACCGATATGCACAGGTTTACGAAATAAAATGCGGTCGGCTGATAATGTCACAATGCGATGCCCGGCGTATTGTGCGGCGCAAGCATAAGCGACTTGATCAAACATATACATTAAATGCCCACCGTGAATATTGCCGCTGAAGTTGGCTTTGTTGGGGGTCATAATTTCACTCACGACTAAGGATTTTTTGTTGGCCATGGTTTTCTCCAGTTAAGGGTTATCAAGGGTGTCGCCGGTCTCACGCATGAAAAATAAAAATATTAAGCTGACAAAAAAGCTCAGCGGCAATATGGCCATGGCGTGGGAAAAACCAGAAGCAGAAAGTTGTTGCACGCCAGCTGCATTAGTGGTTTTAGAAAAAGCATCAATAATGTAACCAACTAATGGCTGAAATACGATGCCACCGATCATGATAATCATGTTGGTAACAGCAATGACGGTACCAGAAACTGCCGGGGTGAAATTTTCTTTGGCTAGTACAAAACAAAGTGCATGCGTACTGGCGCACATGCCGATGACAAAGAATAAAATGCCAATCTCTTTAGCGGAAAACAAAAAGTGATAATGCGAGAGAATGGGGGTATAGATAATCAAGGCGAATAATATGCTGGATAAAATAAAGGAAATGCAAAGTGGCGGCAGACGTTTTTTAAAGTAATCGGAAAGAAAGCCAACGAAGGGGCTGGCTACAATCCAACCGAGGAAAAGCATGGAGATGGTTGATGAAGCCTGATGTTGTGGCAATTTATACACATGTTGCAGATAAGAGACGCCCCAAACATCGCCTAGTACAGATGAAGGCAAATAAGAAGTTAAGCCAATTAAGCCCGCCAACCACAGTTGTGGGTTTTTAATAATGCTGCTAATTGAAGAGGTCAATTTTTTGATTTGTTTTTTTACCGTGTCTTCAGTGTCAATTTCATTTTTTGTTGGGTGGTTGCGTACAAAGAAAAAAATCAGTAACAAGGTGGCAGCGCCAATCGCAATAATAAGCGACATAGTTTTAGGGTAACCGTGTGTTTGTAACCAGGTATCGAGTTTAGTGTCGACAAAGATGGCGGTTAGCATGCCCATGGCATCAGTAATGCAGGTAGTGATGGCAAAATAATTTTTAGGTAGCCATAGGGCTGCCATTTTTAGTGCGGAAACAAAGGTGAAAGCGCAGCCAAATCCTATAATAAAACGCCCGGCAAGGGCTAAATAAAAGTCGTGTGTAAAGGTAAATAATATTTGCCCAATAATGCAGATGGCGCAAGCGATTAAAAAAATGGAGCGAGTTTTGTAGTGATCAACGATTAAACCCACTGGTATTTGCATGAGGGTGTAAGAGTAATAAAAACTAGAGGTCAAAAAACCAAACTGCGTGGCGTTAATATTAAATAAATGGGTAATTTGACCGGCAGAAATGCTGGGATACATGCGCAGCATAATGTTGTAGCAATAAAATAGGATGGCGGCTGCCCAGATCATCCAGCCTGTTTTTTTATAAGTTTGTACTATACTCACTTGGTTCCCTTGCGTGTCTGGCTAACGTCAGCATACTTTTGTTAGCAGCCAGCGTCAATTCGGCACTATGCTGAATTGGCCTTGTGCCGCTTTAGTGCCCACTGTACATGTTCACGCACGATTGCGGAAGGGTGGTCGCTGCGTTGCTGCAACGCTGCTACGATTGCTTTGCTTGTTGGGGCATTGCCCAAAGCGATGGCTATGTTGCGTAGCCAGCCGGTATAACCGGTGCGTCGAATGGCGGAGCCTTTTGTTTTTTGTAAAAATTCTGCCTCGCTCCAGGCGAATAAATTGACCAAGTCTTGGTTTTCCAGGTGGTGTCTTGGCTTAAAATCGTCTTCTTGCGTGTATTTGGCGAAACGATTCCACGGGCATATAAGTTGGCAATCATCGCAGCCAAAAATTCGATTACCCATTAAAGGGCGCAACTCTATGGGAATGGATCCGTGGTATTCAATGGTTAAATAAGAAATACAGCGCCGGGCATCTAGCTGATACGGAGCAACAATCGCTTGGGTGGGGCAAATATCAATGCACGCTTGGCAAGAGCCACAGTGATTGCTGATGGGTTTGTCGTGTGGCAGGGGTAAATTGGTGAATAATTCACCTAAAAAAAACCAGGAGCCCGCCTCACGGTTTAAAATCAGGGTGTGTTTACCCATCCAGCCAATGCCTGCTTTTTCTGCCAACGGTTTTTCCATGACCGGTGCGCTATCGGTAAAGGCACGATAACCAAAAGGGCCAACACTTTGAGTAATTTTATCGGCTAACTTTTGCAGGCGTTTGCGCATGAGTTTGTGATAATCGCGTCCTAAGGCATAGCGTGAGATGTAGCCCTTAACTTTATTCGCTAATGTCGCTTGCATGCCGCTATTGGCTGGTAGATAATCCATGCGCACAGAAATGATGCTTAAGGTTTCGGGTACTAATTGCTCAGGATGGGTGCGTTGTTCGGGGTTGTTTGATAAATAGGCCATTTTACCCTGATAACCCTTATCTAGCCATTGTTGTAGGCGTTGTTTGGCCTGACTGAGATCTGTGCCGGTGATGCCGGTTTGTTGAAAACCAAGCGCGTTAGCCCAGCGTTTGATGTCTTGAGAGAGTTGGGTAAAATCACCAGAATTATGAGCATGCTTCATAAGATTATAGGGTATAGATCATGTTAGAAAATGCATTGTATCAAACTCAGCAGGTTATGGAACTGGAAAAGTTGGCGATCAACGCGGGGCGATCTGCTTATGATTTGATGAAAGCCGCTGCCACAGCAGCTTTCCGTGGGCTGCAACAAACTTGGCCAAAGGCAACAACACTGTGTATTTGTTGTGGCAAAGGCAACAATGCGGGTGATGGATATGTGCTTGCGCAAATGGCGGCACAACAAGGCATGAGGGTGCAGCTGATTTATTTGGTTGATCCGGCCAGTTTATCCGGGCCAGCGCAACAAGCGCTCGCTGATTGTAGCGATGAAAAAGTTACCCAGGTGGCTTGGCATGAGGCGCTAACCTTGGACGCGGATGTTATTGTTGATGCCCTATTGGGTACGGGATTGCGTGGGCAAGTCAGTGATGATTTTGCTGGCTGCGTTGCGCAAATAAATGCAGCGTCTGCGCCGGTGTTGGCATTGGATGTGCCTTCTGGCCTAGATGCCAATACCGGTTGTGTGCACGGTTGTGCGGTTAAAGCCGACTTAACCGTCACTTTTATCGGCAACAAACAAGGGTTACACACCGCGCAAGGTCCTGAACACAGCGGCCGGATTGTGGTTGACTCACTTAATTTGAATGCTGAATTTTATCAGTCGCTAAAACCGGCGGCGCGTTTGCTTTGTGGTGAGATAGTGAAACAATTGTTGCCGCGACGTGCGCGCACGGCGCACAAGGGATGTTATGGTCATGTGTTAGTGATTGGTGGCGATTATGGTATGGGGGGTGCTGTGCGCATGGCGGCTGAAGCTGCGCTGCGAGTGGGTGCCGGATTGGTTAGCGTTGCTACGCGTCCTGAGCATGTGGCCATTGTTGCCGGTCATCGTCCAGAAATTATGGCGCATCAAGTGCGCCAAGCAGCAGAGCTTGAGCCTTTATTGGAGCGTGCAACAGTGGTGGTCATTGGTCCTGGTTTAGGGCAAACAGATTGGGCGCGGGATTTATTAGCAAGAGTAGCGTCGGTATCGCTGCCTAAATTAATTGATGCTGATGGTTTAAATTTATTAGCGCAACAACCCAGCAAGTGTAATGATTGGGTATTAACGCCGCATCCAGGAGAGGCGGGACGTCTTTTAGAAATGACTAGCGCAGAAGTACAGGAAAACCGTTTTCATGCGTTAGCACAAATACAGCAAAAATATGGAGGCACGGTTGTTTTAAAAGGTGCAGGCACCTTAATTAAAAGTGAAGATAAAAGTCCAGCTGTTTGTAACAGAGGAAATCCTGGCATGGCAACTGGCGGCATGGGTGATATTTTAAGTGGCGTGATTGCTGGATTAATGGCGCAAGGTTTAACATTGGCTGAGGCTAGCGAAGCCGGTGTTTATTTGCATGCCTTAGCAGCTGATCGTGCTGTTGCACAGTGTGGAGAACGTGGATTAATGGCAACAGATTTATTATCATGGTTGCGTCGCGCGGTTAATCCGGATGATGGTTTAGAATAAAGGCTGGTATGTGAACGATACTTTATTAATTGATAGTGAAGCGGGCATGTTAAGGTTAGGCCGGCAATTAGCTGCTTTGCTATTGCCGGGGGCGGTAATTTATTTGCGCGGAGAATTAGGCGCAGGTAAAACCACTTTGGTGCGCGGTTGTTTACGCGGGTTTGGTTATGCAGGGCTAGTTAAAAGCCCTACTTACACGTTGGTTGAGAATTATAAGGTGAGGCAGCAAGAAGTGTTGCATTTTGATTTATATCGCATCAAAAGTGCACAGGAACTAATAAATGTTGGGATTCACGATTATTTTTCCGATGCGGTCATTAGTTTTATTGAATGGCCAGAAAATGGGTTTTCGCAACTGCCAGCAGCGACGCTCTGTTGTGACATTAAGCACCAGCAGCATCAGCGTGTCGTGAATTTTTTCGCTGAGCAAGCCCAAGCTGTGGAAATTATAAGGAAATTAGTAGAACAGAATAAGTAGGATAAGTGATGTTAAAGGATAAATATAAACAAACATGGACTAGGTTGGGTCAATTAAGTATTGCTGTGTTATTAATGGGCTTGTGTTTGTCGTGTGCTTGGGGCGCCAGCCAGGTTAGAATTTTAGGTTTTCGTCAGCTAAAAACCGCTAATTCACAGCGCCTTGTTTTTGAGCTCAATAAAAAACCCGACTATCGTTATTTTTTATTAAGCAATCCGCAACGCTTGGTAATTGATTTCAAAAAAACACAGCTAAAAACATCATTGCGTTATCAAGATTTTGCGGGAGCAGTAGTTAAAAGCGTTCGCGGCTCGCGTCGTAAAAAGATAAATTGGCGCATAGTGCTTGATCTGCGCAGCAAAAGCAAGTTTACAATTAATCTAGTGACAGCTAAAAATGGTCGTGTTGCCTTCACCGTCAATTTTCCAATGTCTCAGCGGTTGTTAAAAAATTCTACGGAGCATGTATCATCTGTAGTGATTATTGCCAATAAAATAAAATCCGCCAGCGAAAGCAATAAGCCGGGACGTAAAATTATTATTGTTATTGATCCCGGCCATGGTGGTAAAGATCCAGGCGCTACCGGCCCGCGGGGCACACATGAAAAAGATGTGGTATTAAGGATAGCCAAAGATTTGCAGCGAGATTTGAATCGTCAGTTTGGTTTTAAAGCTTTGCTAACACGCAATGGTGACTATTATTTGCATTTGCGGCAACGTTTAAATATTGCACGTCGTGATAAGGCCGATATGTTTATTGCCATTCATGCAGATGCTTATAAAGACCGGAGCGCACAGGGCGCTTCGGTTTTTGCTTTATCTGAGCGCGGAGCGACCAGTGAAGCGGCGCGTTGGCTGGCGGAAAAAGAAAATAAATCTGAATTAATGGGTGGCGTTAATTTAGCCGATAAGGGTAATATGTTAAAATCAGTGTTGATTGACTTATCACAATCGGCAACCATTAGCGCTAGTCTGGTTATTGGTCGAGATGTATTGGGGTCATTAAAAAAAGTGACGCGTTTGCATCATAATCGTGTGGAGCAAGCTGCTTTTGTGGTATTGAAGTCACCGGATATTCCATCATTGTTGGTGGAAACGGGATTTTTATCCAATCCGCGCGAAGAGTTGCGCTTACGCACGACAAGTTATCGACATAAAATTGCCTATTCGTTAATGAAAGGTATTGTGGAATATTATCACCAGCATCCGCCCCGAGGGACGTTGTTGGCACAATTGCGCGAAGGTAAGATTTTATATGCGGTTAAAAATGGTGATACTTTGTCGGGTGTTGCGCTGCGCTATCGTGTATCGATGAAAAAATTAAAGTCATATAATCGGTTGTCAAGTAATAGATTGCGAATAGGTCAGGTATTACGCATCCCTACTAAAACGAGTTAATAATAGGAAATAATAATGCGAATTAAAATATTAGACCCACAGTTGGCCAATCAAATTTCAGCAGGCGAAGTGGTTGAGCGACCCGCGTCGGTTATTAAAGAGTTATTGGAAAACAGTTTAGATGCCAAGTCTAAAAACATTTATATTGAGGTTAAGCAAGGGGGCATGCAATTAATGCGCGTGCGCGATGACGGGCGAGGTATTGAGCGAGATGATATGCCATTAACGGTGGCGCGCCATGCAACCAGTAAAATTAAAAACCTACACGATTTAGAAGCTCTGATGACACTGGGTTTTCGTGGCGAAGCGTTAGCTAGCATTGCTGCCGTGTCTAAATTCACCATGAGTTCATGTGCGCTAGAGGCTAAGCATGCTTTTAAATTACAGTTAAACGAGTCGCAAACACCTGAATTATTGCCGGCCTCACATCCTGTTGGCACCACTATTGAAGTGGCTGATCTTTTTTATAATACCCCAGCGCGGCGTAAATTTTTAGCCAGCGTGCGCACCGAGTTTAACCATATTCAAACGATGGTTGAACGTATTGCTTTGAGTCAATTTCAAGTGGGTTTTGAATTGCAGCACAATCAACGTCAACTATTAAAATGTTTACCGGCCAACACACAAGCTAAGCGCGAACAACGCGTTGTTGCAGTGCTGGGTGAGGCTTTTATGCAACATGCGGTAGCACTGGAAAATCAATCCGCAAGTATGCGTTTAACTGGTTGGATTGCCGATGCGCGTTTCACCCGTAGCCAAACGGATATGCAGTATTTCTATATTAACGGGCGTTTTGTCCGTGATAAAATACTTTCACATGCGGCAAAAGATGCGTTTCACGATGTGTTATTTCATGGCCGGCATCCAGCTTATTTGCTTTATTTAGAAGTTGATCCATCAGTGGTTGATGTTAATGTGCATCCGACCAAACAACAAGTGCGGTTTCGTGATTCACGCATGGTGCATGATTTTGTACGCCATACTTTGCGCGATATACTAGCGCAACTGTCACCGGCAACGGAACAAACTGTTTCTATAGCTACGCAAACTGAAAAACCGACAGCAGCTGTGCTTTCAACGCCTAGTTCTGTGCCAACGCAACGTTATAAAATGCCAGAAAAATCGGCTAATAAACATCAAGTCGCTGAAACTAGCCAGCAATATGCTATTTTATTAGATGAGGGTGCGGCGTTAGCCGAGGAAGCCTCAGCATCAACTGAGCAGGTTGTGCCGCCCTTAGGTTTTGCTATTGCGCAGTTGCACGACATTTATATTTTAGCGCAAAATGCGCAAGGTTTGATTATTGTTGATATGCATGCGGCGCACGAACGTATTTTGTATGAAAAACTTAAAAAACAACATAGCGAAGGCGATTTGGTGACACAGCCTTTATTGGTGCCGATTACGTTAGATCTAAATCGTAAGGAAATGGAGGTTGCCTTAAGCCAAATCGAAACCTTTCGTCTGCTGGGTTTTGCTGTTGAGCAGTTGGGTCCGCAGCAATTAATTGTGCGTGAGGTCCCGGCGTTGTTACAAAACAGTAATATTGCGCAGTTAATGCGTGATGTGTTAAGTGACGTTATGGTTAATGAAAATTCATCACGCATTCAGCAAAAAATGCACGCCATTTTAGGCACCATGGGTTGTCATGCGGCAGTGCGTGCCAATCATACGTTATCGATAGCTGAAATGAATGGCATTTTGCGTGACATGGAAACGACTGAAAATGCCGGGCATTGTAATCATGGGCGACCTACGTGGGTGCAGTTGACACATACGGAGTTGGATAAATTATTTTTACGTGGGCGTTAATGTCACTTTTTTATGACAAAGAAAAAACCAAAAATTATTTGCTTAATGGGGCCAACCAGCAGTGGCAAAACTGCATTGGCGATCGAATTGGTACAGCGACTACCCGTGGATATTATCAGTGTCGATTCGGCGATGGTTTATATTGGCATGGATATTGGTACGGCCAAACCGAGTAAAGAAGAACTTGCCCTAGCGCCGCATCGTTTAATTGATATTTGTGATCCAGCCGAACCTTATTCGGCCGGGTCATTTATAGCGGATGCTGAGCGTGAAATAAAAGCTATTGTCTCGGCAGGGCGTGTGCCATTGTTGGTTGGCGGCACGACGTTGTATTTTCATTGTCTGCAACAAGGTGTGGCGCAATTACCTACCGCTGACGAAACTGTGCGAGAAAAAATTACCCTTGAGGCAGAAAAAATCGGTTGGTCGGCATTGCATGAACGTTTGCGTTTGCAGGATGCAAAGGCGGCACAAACTATTCACCCTAATGACGCACAACGGATTCAACGCGCCTTAGAAATTATAGAATTAACTGGCAAGCCTCCCAGCCAATTGTATCAACAGCAAGCTGAGGCTAACTCAGCCTATGAATTTATTAATTTAGCTTTATTACCCAGTGATCGTGCGCTTTTGCATGCGCGCATTGCCAAGCGGTTTCAACAAATGTGTGAGCAAGGATTAGTTGCAGAAGTGGAAGGTTTGTATCAGCGTGAGGATTTAACGACAGACCTGCCGTCGATGCGCAGTGTCGGTTATCGACAAGTGTGGCGTTATTTAGACGGCGAATACGATTACAAAACTATGCAAGAGCGCGGCATTGTCGCCACGCGGCAATTGGCGAAGCGTCAATTAACCTGGCTGCGTAGTTGGGAAAATCTTCACAAGTTATCGATTGAAGATGATCATGTGCTGCAAGCGGCGTTGAAGATAATTGTGTAGTTATAGAGTAAAACCAGGGTGTTGTTTCGAAGCTTTCCCGTTCCCGTTCATAGCTTGCGTAATGATCCATATACAAATATAGGTAAAGACGATCTTGGCAAATCTATTCATGCATATCTCATACAGTTCCCCAAGTTTTTTTTTCGTTGCTTCTTTTGGTTCGAATTTCCCTAACGCTTCTGGCGCGAAGAGTAAAAGAAATAGCCATAAAAATTTTCCCAGTTTTTGACGTTTTTTACCTGTCAGACTGGTTTCGTCAAGGCGGTGCTCCTTTCCTCTTTGTACTATTAAAGCATAAAACCAAAGAGCAATGCTGGGGGCAAGGCACAAATTACCCTTAACCAACATATCGCATAGCGAACAGACGAATATTGCTAGGTTACATACAGGGATCTCGCTAAGCAGCGCCTTTGGTATATGATACAGTGAAAATCCCTTTTGACAAATAGTTGCCAAGAGGCTCAGAAGTAAAGCAGTGCGTGCGGTTTTTTTATGATCACCAATTGACTGGTTTTTCCACTTGCGAAGCATTGCAAACCTCCTCTAAACATTTAACACTAGTGCGATATAAGCATAAACTGCCTGTTAATGGAAGTAAAAGTGAGTATGACATTAAATAATTGTTAAAAAAAGGCGGAGTTTACCGGGCAAACATTATGGCCATATTAAAAATTTTTACTATTTTTTCTTAGCAGGACTGGTGTGTTTAGTTTTACTTGCTGACTTTGTCTTAGGTTTGTTTGCAGGACTTTTTCTTTTATGCGTATAAGTAAACCAATACTTGTCGGTGATGGGGTGAAAATAATCGGCTTCTTCTATCAGCATTTTGGATGTAGTTTTGCGCAC
>CAZGQK010000019.1:21918-23983 GCA_964527645.1 uncultured Legionellales bacterium
TCGGATTTTAAGTGGCACACCAGTTCCACATAGTCGGAGTCGCCGGACATGATAATGATGGTATCGACTTTGCTAGCCAATTGTGTGGCTTTAATGGTTAAGGGGATGTCAGCGCTTTTATGGCACGGACAAACTGAACCGTGATAAAGTTCATGCAAGCGTTCGGCTAATTTTTGTGAAATGTGGCGTCCTTCACGAAAATAAATGAGGCGATTTAAGGCGCGGTTATCGATTAAATCAGGAATCATAATATCAAAATTGAGCATGGCGCTGGAGTCTTTGCATTGATCGTGAATGCTGCGTTCGATATTGTTGCCGTCGACTAAAATGGCCACTGATTGGCTCATGGTGACGTTGCTGCTGCTCATAGGCTCATCCTTGTTTCTGTATTGTGCGTTAGGGGCATCTTAGCACACTCTGCAGGGCCCGGCATGTCAAAAAGCGGTCCCTGGTTTACTTGTGCTTGCTAAAAATAGGCCAATCAGCGAAAATGGCCGTCTTTGTCTAAAATAGGGGATAAGCGACTGCCTGCCAAAAATTATTTCATTGATCGTCATCAGGGAGGCGAGCGTGCGCTGTTGGTGCATATCGAATTTCCTAACACCGATCCGCAACGATTACCTGAATTTCAAGAATTAGCACAATCAGCTGGTGCTGATTGCGTTGGCTTGGTAAAAGGGCGCGGCGTGGAAATTCGGCCAAAATATTTTGTTGGCAAAGGTAAAGCGGAAGAAATTGCTGCACAAGTGGGTTTGTTAAAGGCAGATGTGGTTATTTTTAATCATCATTTAACCCCAGCACAAGAACGTAATTTAGAACGTTTGGTGCAATGCCGTGTTTTGGATCGCAGTGGTCTTATTTTAGATATATTTTCTCAGCGCGCGCGTACCTTTGAAGGTAAATTACAAGTTGAATTAGCACAATTGCAACATTTATCGACGCGTTTGGTGCGAGGTTGGACGCATTTGGAGCGGCAAAAAGGCGGCATTGGTTTGCGTGGTCCGGGGGAGACGCAATTAGAAACGGATCGACGTCTGTTGGGTATGCGGATTAAATCGATTAATAAACGTTTGGCCAAAGTGATGAGTCAACGTGATCAAGGTCGCCGTGCACGTATTCGCGCAAATATTGCTACGGTGTCTTTAGTGGGTTATACCAATGCGGGAAAATCGACTTTATTTAATCAATTAACCCATGCTGATGTTTATGTGCAGGATCAATTGTTTGCTACCTTAGATCCAACCTTGCGGCAAATTCGCTTGCCCTTAATTGGAAAATTAAATATAGTTGACACGGTTGGCTTTATTCGTGACCTACCGCATGAATTAGTGGCCGCTTTTCGTGCGACTTTGGAAGAGACGCGTCAAGCCGATTTATTATTGCACATTGTCGATGCAACACGCGAAGATCGAGCGTCAGTTATGGATGAAGTGAACCGTGTGTTACATGAAATTGGTGCACAAGATGTGCCACAATTAAAAGTTTATAATAAAATTGATTTAATGCCAGATGTCACACCGCGCGTGGATTATGACGATCAAGGGTTGCCGTGGCGCGTGTGGGTTTCTGCTGAAAAAGCGGACGGCTTTGTTGAGTTGCGCCAGTGTATTGTTAAATGTTTGGCGCAAGCGGTAGTGCATTGTGAAATTCATTTATTACCCACGGAGGGTGCGCTGCGCGCAAAGCTTTATGAGTTGCAAGTGGTGGAGCAAGAAAGCCTGGATGAACAAGGCCATTGGCTGTTGCGCCTGGTGATTTTGCGACGCGATTATGAGCGCTTGTTGTTGGCTGAAAAGGAGTCAGGTCCCGCTTAAGTTAGAAGCGCTTGCTGGTTGTGATTTTTCTAGCAGACACATACAATGTTGTTGCTAGAATAAAGCTGTTTTAGAAGAGTAGGTGATATGCAAAATAAATGGGCTATTTTTTTAACAGCATTAGCGTTAGTGTTTGTATTTGAAGGTTTATTGCCATTTGTTGCACCGTCAAAGTGGCGTCGCATGATGCTGCGGATGATGCAAACTGAGCGTAGAGTGCGCATCGCTGGCTTAATTAGTTTGTTGATCGG
>CAZGQK010000019.1:23993-36494 GCA_964527645.1 uncultured Legionellales bacterium
ATTTGGTGCATTCAGGCATTTTGTTGGGTCAATAATGGACGTGTAAATATGGCAAAAAATTGTGTAATTATTGGTAGTCAGTGGGGCGATGAAGGCAAGGGCAAAATCGTCGATTGGTTGACGGCTAAGGTTGCGGCGGTAATTCGCTTTCAAGGCGGGCATAATGCTGGGCATACGATAATTGTTGATGGCGAAAAAATAGTCTTGCATCTTATTCCATCGGGTATTTTACACGACGGCGTTATGTGTTTAATCGGTAACGGTGTGGTTTTGTTGCCAGATGCGCTGCTTAAAGAAATTGAGCAGTTGCGAGAGCGTGGCATTGCAGTTGACCAACGTTTATTGGTTTCTCCCGTTTGTAGTGTGTTATTACCTTATCATGTGGCGATTGATCAAGCGCGTGAAGCGCAGCGTGGTGCAAAAGCCATTGGCACCACTGGCCGTGGTATTGGTCCTGCTTATGAAGACAAGGTTGCGCGTCGTGGTTTAAAAATGATGGATTTGTTGGACCCGAAACAATTGGCAGAAAGATTGCAGCCGTTGGCGGAGTACCATAATTTTCAATTAGAACATTATTATCAGCAAAAACCGATTGCCTATGAAGAAGTCTATGATTTATTGTTAAGACAAGCCGAGCAGTTACGCGGATTGGTTAAGGATATTATGCCGTTATTATTGGAATATCATCAGCAAGGCAAAAACCTTTTATTTGAAGGTGCGCAGGGCAGTTTATTGGATATTGATTTAGGCACGTATCCTTTTGTGACATCATCCAATACAACAGCCGGGGCGGCTTCAACCGGTAGTGGTTTTGGGCCCTTGTATTTAGATGAAGTATTGGGTGTGGTTAAGGCCTATACCACGCGCGTGGGTGCCGGTCCATTTCCAACTGAATTGCACGATGCTATTGGTCAACAAATTGCTGATCGTGGCAAAGAATTTGGTGCTACCACGGGACGTGCCCGACGTTGCGGTTGGTTTGATGTGGTGGCCATGCGTCGTTCTATTTTAGTAAATAGTATTTCTAATTTGGTGTTAACTAAGTTGGATATTTTAGATAAATTGGAAACCCTGCGTATTTGTGTTGGTTATCGTTATCAAGATCAGGAGTTTTCCTTGTTGCCATTTAGTGCCGATGTTTTGGCGCAATGCGAACCCCTCTATGAAGAATTACCGGGTTGGCAAACAAATACTTATGGCTTAACTGATTGGGCAAAACTGCCGAAAGCCGCACAAGCTTATGTCACGCGTCTTGAGACATTGCTGAATACTAAAATTCCCTTGCTTTCAACCGGTCCTGAGCGTGATCAAATGATTGTGCGTGAGAATATTCTATAGTTCGGTGGGTTTTAACAATTGGTGCCGAGAAGAGGACTTGAACCTCCACGGGGTTGCCCCCACAAGCACCTGAAGCTTGCGTGTCTACCAATTTCACCATCTCGGCATTGTTTGCTGTATTCTAGGTGTATCCCTAAAATACGTCCCCGCTATTTAAGCAAAATATTCCAGCAAATGCCATAGCGGCACCAGATGCGTGGTTTTGTGCCCTGTTCGCATTGCTAGATCCGAGTGCGTAACGCCTAATTGATTATGCTGGAGGAACAAAGTATGGTATCAGCAAGTTAGAGGCTTTTAACGACGGATCCTACAATGGTAAAAATTTTTTGGCGATTTCTTTTACTTATTTTCATTCCTTGCCTTGTTGTGGGGTGTGGCAAGCGTGATGGTGTGAAGAAACAGGTCTTCTGGCCGCCGACACATTGTGTACAGGTTCCAAATGTGGTGCAGGGGTTGCATTTTAATCTTTCCTTTAAGAGTTCACATGCTATGTTTTTATTTTATAATCGTTCGGCAACGCCTATTTTGATCGATCATGTCAAACCTGATCCTGGTGCTAGTGCAGGGTGGTCGTCATTATTGCATTCTGGGCGCTGGTCGTTGTTAGCTTTAGATCGTTCTGGTTTTTTAATTAAATGTAGCAAAGTAAGTTCAGGGCATTACAGTGATGTCAGTTGTGCGAAAGTATTAGGTCTTTGTTATTATGAAGACAACGGCAAATACACAGAAATGGATTCTGGCTGGATGGGCGAAGACAAGTCGTTTAAGCAAATTAATTTGCTGTTGAGTTCCAATACGATCGGATAATCTTTTTATAGAAGTTCTTTATTACTGAAAAATAGCAGTAGATTTTTAACTTATTTTTTCGTCAGAGACCCGAGACTGAATGTAGCAAAAAAGCCTCCAACGGTGATTTAAAGAAATTTATCACCGCTTAGAAGGTGCTCCCTCCGAGGGGGTGGCATATCTAATGAGTGGTTGTAATCCGTGAGCCAATCACCTGGAGTTTTTTTAAATCTTCACTCCCTGCACCCGAGTGCTTGGTAACGTTTTAAATCTTGTGCTTTGGTGGTGGGTAGGTTTTCCGTGTTTTGATTTATGCTGCCAGTGTTGCTTGCTATTTTATATTTTAAATAATCGCAGCTATTGCGATCGTGTTTGTATTTGGGCGAGTGTTGTGTTTGCGTGCAGCTGGTTAGCAGCAGTGCAGCAGCTATTAGTAGCATAGTGGATAGATATTTCATGTTTTGATCCTCTTTAGTGCGTTTGACACTTTTTCCCGAGTCTAGATTTTCTGAATTTCTGTTTGCGTTTTTTAGCCATTGTGTCGCTTTGAAAAAAATACTGCAACTTCGCGGTTTTACGTCCATAATTACTATAGCAAAGTGGCGGGTTGGCTGCCCAGTAGTTGGCCAAGACCAACTGTAAATTGTTTATAATTCAAGGATATAGTGTGAGTAAGAAAAAGAAAAAAAAGGATCCCCACCATCGGCGCGAAGCGCAAAAATACGCCCATCCGGTGCCGAGTCGTGAATATTTGCTCGATTACATGAAGGAGTGTGGTCATCCAGTGACCAGCAAAGAATTGCATAAAGTCTTTGATTTGCATACGCCAGAAGAACACTAAGGCTTTCTTCGTCGCAGCAATGCGATGTTGCGTGATGGTCAAAGTATCGGGAATCTTCGAGGGAATTATGCATTGGTGAAAGATTTGGATTTAGTGCGCGGTCATGTGCAGGCGCATGCCGATGGTTTTGGATTTTTAATTCCAGACAGTGGTGAGAGTGATGTTTTTTTATCGGCGCGGCAAATGCGTCAAGTATTTAATGATGATCAAGTCTTGGTAAGAGTGACTGAAACGGATCGGCGTGGTCGACGTGAAGGCGTCATTGTGCGCGTTTTGGAAAGACATACCAAACAAGTGGTGGGGCGTTATATTTGTGATGGTGAGCTGGCTTATATTGATCCAGATCATAAAGCCATTACCCAGGATATTATTATTCCTAAAGGTGCGCAAGGTGGTGCGCGGCACGGACAATACGTAGTAGCAAAAATAACGGCGCAACCTGAATTAAGACGACAACCAACAGGCGAGATTGTTGAAGTCTTGGGTGATGCATTAACACCGGGAATGGAAGTTGAATTGGCCATTCGCAGTTATGATTTACCTTTTACTTGGTCTTCAGCTATTTTAGCCGATACGCAAAAAATAGCCGTGGAAAAAATCAGTGAAAAAGAATGTGCGCGTCGTTTGGATTTACGCAAATTGGCTTTTGTTACCATCGATGGTGAGGATGCCAAAGATTTTGATGACGCGGTGTATTGTGAAAAGCGCCAACAAGGTTGGCGTCTCTACGTGGCTATTGCCGATGTTTCTTACTATGTAAAGCCCGATTCCAGTTTGGATAAAGAGGCGGTTGATCGTGGCAATTCCGTTTATTTTCCGTCACGCGTGATTCCTATGTTGCCGGAGATTTTATCCAATGGTTTGTGTTCACTAAAACCGCAAGTGGATCGCTTGGTGATGGTGTGTCAGATGGAATTGGATGCTCAAGGTGCGGTTAAAGATTTTGTGTTTAAAGAAGGGGTGATACATTCGCATGCGCGCTTAACTTACACGCAAGTGGCCGCTGCGTTGCAAGGCGAGAATAGTGTGGCAAAAAATTTATTACCACATTTAAAAAATTTGCAGCAGTTATATAAAAAGTTGCATCAGCAGCGTGAGATACGTGGAGCGATTGATTTTGATATGCCCGAGACAAAAATTATTTTTGATAACAGTGGGAAAATTGATCGTATTGCGCCAACTGAACGTAATGAAGCGCACAAGATTATTGAAGAATGTATGTTGTTGGCTAATATTTGTGCGGCAAAATGCTTAACTGAGGCAGAAATTCTCACGCTTTATCGTAATCATGAAGGGCCGGATCCGCAAAAACTATTAGCAGTAAAAGATTTTTTAAAAAGCTTTGGCTTGCGTTTGACCGGCGGATCAGAGCCTACGGCAAAAGATTATGCTAAGTTATTAAAGCGCATTGTTAAGCGTGAAGACAAACATTTATTGCAAATGGTTATGCTGCGTTCACTGCGACGTGCGATTTATAGTGTAGAAAACAAGGGCCACTTTGGTTTATCGTATCCCAGTTATTGTCATTTTACCTCACCGATTCGGCGTTATCCGGATTTGCTGGTGCACCGTGCACTAAAGCATTTGCAACAAAAAAAAGCAAAAAAATTTATGTATGATGCTGAGGCTATGAATGGCCTGGGTGAGCACTTTTCTTTTACCGAGCGTCGTGCCGATCAGGCAACCTATGAAGCGATTGATTGGCTAAAGTGCGATTATATGCAAGACAAGTTAGGTAAAGTTTTCTCAGGCGTTATTGGTCAGGTTACCGGTTTTGGCTTGTTTATTGAATTAAAAGATATTTACGTTGAAGGATTATTGCATATCAGTGCATTGAAAAATGATTATTACCAATACGATGCTACGCATCATACCTTAACAGGGCGCCGCAGTGGTCGTGTTTATCGCCTGGGTGACCCGATTGAAGTATTGGTGGCGCGCGTGGATTTAGATGAACGGAAAATTGATTTTGAGTTGGTTTAGGTTATGCTGAGTTTCGCTGCTGGGCTGCCGCCGCCGCCAAGATCTAGGCGGCGGGGTTTTACACCTTCAAATTGCTCGTAGCAGGTTTTATAGAGTTTGTATGCCTCAGCGGATACTTTCCTCTTTAAGGCACTTGGCTGGGGGGGCGTGGCATGCCCTTTAAGTGCTTGAACTAATTCATAAACAGGACCGGAGCAGATTTCCTTCCAGGTTGCAGGAGAGAAAGTTTCTTGCATTTCATCGAACTTGTTGCCATCCAATTTTTCAAATATATTTCGAAGCTCATTAAGTTCCACAGTCCCCTTGGATTGTGAATCCCGTTTAGATCGACTGAAGCAGAGGCTAGCTATTGCACACGCATACCACACCTCTGTCTCTGCTTTCCTAAATGTTTTTTGCATTCGAGGATCCCTGGCCCACGGTGTTTCATGCCTCCGGTTTCTTGTTGTATTGCAGAGTTCTCTTAACTCTTTCACCGATTTCTGGGTATGATCTCCTTTTAGATATTTAGCGCTAACTTTAGTGGGTGCAATAGATCCATTGACACCAATTTTATAGCTCACATCACAGAACAGGGTATAGACTTCCCCTTCTTTATCGAAAAGTTTAACGGTAGTCACTGCTGCTTCGAAAGGGTTAATCATCGAAATACACATGACTTTGCCTTGCTCGAGTCCGGATGTTGATCCAAATTGAGGGGTCGGCATGCTTTTTGATCCAGTGGTAGTTTTTATCATTTCGGAAAGTGCATGAAACGGAAGTAGCGTGAAACCATAATATTGGACCAAATGAAGAACCATGAGCTCAGTTAGAGTCCTGGTTAGAAGGATACCAGGGGCAAGCCTCGTTATTGACATATTATCTGCAACTGCCTCAGCTATGGGAGCCTCACCATTAAAATGGCCCTCTTGCCATTTGCAGCATGTAATTGGATGCATCAGTGCGTCGACAAATATCTTGAGCCAGTTCTCGGGCCTGCTACTACGAATTTCCTTTAGGCAATCCGCAATCTTTTCGTTATCAGTCTGGTGCGGATTGGCGTCTGGCTTTTCTCGGCAGCAACACCAGAGCTTGAAGGATTTGTATTTTGAGGGTGGGCGCTGGGACTCATTTATGGGGGAAAAATATCTGCCGCGGCCCGCGCGAGAAAGGTCCTTTTCTGTCTCTGTTTTAGCGTTTTCATCATGAAAATTTTTGACCGGATACCTATAATTATAAAGGCTTTCCTCTTCAGGGTCCCTCTGCGCCACGTTGCTGACCGTGCGTCCAATCAGCTCCTTTAGGTCCTTCGGACTTATAATTTGTCCGGCATAAGCTTGTCTCAGCAATAATTCAGCTGTAAGGCATTCATGGAGTCTTTTTGTCAAGGCATGGAGTTCTTTTGTCGTATCGGGGGGTGGGGGTTCAGCAATCATATTTCTTTTTATCCATTTTTTATTATTGCCTATTTTTGAATTTTAAGTCTAATAGGTATTTTTTTATATTTCAATTTATTTTTAATTTTATAGCCTATGTGTTTTTTTTGGGGGTACATATTTGCGTAAATCGTTGTATCTGGTGCTTGGGTATTTTTAATGCAGATCCGATCTTAAGTTGGCTAATAATATATGCATAAATTCAGTTAGTTATGCTGATATTTAAAGGTTGCAAGAGCAGGTGCGGGGTTGTTGTGCTATATATATAGTGTGTGTGTTTTGAGGTGATTTTTATTGGATGAGGTGAAGAACGCGGGGGGTGATAGATATGAAATTTTTATTTAGACTTGCTGTGCTGTCTTTTTTTTCATTTTTATTTAATGTTGTCACTGCCAACCCGCAGGGTGCACAAGTCGTTTCAGGAAATGTCAGTGTTGCTGAGCAAGGCAATTACACGCAAGTCAATCAAAGTAGCGCAAAAGCGATTGTTAATTGGCAAAGTTTTAATATTGGCGCGCAAGAACATACGCATTTTCAACAACCCTCTAGCTCGGCGATTATTCTAAATCGCATTCAAGGTAAAAATTCTTCGCAGATCTTTGGAAAATTAACAGCCAATGGTCGAGTGATGTTAATTAATCCATCAGGCATTGTATTTGGCCCTAATTCGCGTGTGGATGTGGCTGGATTAATTGCCTCAACGGCTGATATCAAGGACAGTGATTTTTTAGCCGGCAATTATTATTTTCAACAAGCGCCAGGCAGCTCGGGAAAAATAGTCAATCAAGGTTTAATTAAAGTTGGAGATTTGGGTGTTGTGGCACTATTAGGTCAAGGCGTGGAAAATTCTGGCGTGATTCAGGCACGCTTAGGACAGGTCGCTTTGGGTTCTGGGCGATCATTTACTTTGGATTTTTATGGCGATCAATTAATTCAATTTAAAGTGCCCGATAGCGTGTTGGCAGAAGATAAAGCGTTAGCCGGGATTACACAATCTGGCAGCATACAAGCGGCAGCTGGTCGAGTATGGTTAAAAGCGAAAGCGGCCAATGATGTGGTCGATCAGGTGATTAATATGAGCGGTGTCATTGAGGCGCAAGCGATTGCTGAGAAAAACGGTGAAATTATTTTATTGGCTGAGCAGGGCAAAGCAACCGTCGCTGGTAAATTGGATGTTTCTGGCAAGAAGACGGGTGAAAGCGGTGGCGTCATTAAAGTGTTAGGTGAGCAGGTGGGTTTGCTTGCCGATGCTGATATTGACGCGTCTGGTAATGTAGCTGGTGGTTCAGTTTTTATTGGCGGCAATTACCAAGGCTTGGGGCCTGAATTAAATGCTAATACCACTTATGTTAATGCGCAGGCAAAAATTTCTGTGGATGCGTTGGGTCAAGGTGATGGTGGTCGCGCTATTGTTTGGGCGGATGACCTTACTGCTTTTTATGGCAATATTACAGCGCGCGGAGGATCGTTGGGTGGTAATGGTGGTTTTGTAGAAGTGTCTGGTGCGCATTTGGATTTTAAGGGTGTGGTTGATTTGCTTGCGCCATTGGGTGACGTGGGAGAGCTGTTGTTAGATCCTGTTAATGTAAGAATCGTCTCTAATACCCCTGATGATTTTGCTTCTCTTGCTTGTTCCGGTGGATCAGGTGGCTTCGTCTGTCAGCCAATTGATGAACAAAAAGAAACATTAATGATTAGTGTATCGTCTCTGGCGGGGCAGCTGGAGAATGGAAATTTAATTATTTCAACTGCAGCGGTTGGTGGTGGAAGCGCGAGTGGCGGGGATATCGTAGTAGACGCTCGTATTTCACACACTGACTGGGTTAAAAATAATCTTACTTTGCAAGCTGATCGCGATATTATCATTAATCAGGTAACTTTGGGAGTAGGAGGTAATTTAACATTAACTGCAGGTAGGCGTATTTCTATCTTAAATCATGTTGTTCTTTATGGCACCGGTAGTACAATAACGATTAATGCGCCATCAGGGGGCTTAGATTTAGGAGCATATATTATTACCGCGGGCGGCGCTGTTAATTTTGTTAATACGCCAATTAGTTTGGTTGCTCGCTCAGTTGTTGATACTACTAATAAATATTCGCCGCTAGGGCCAACACCTGTAGGCGCTGATATTACTTTTGGATCAACTGTGGATACACAAGGTAATTATTTTATATTGAACTGTGGAACAGGTGGAAATACAGTTATTAATGGTGTTGTGTCTGGGAATGGCACTTTGGACTTTCGTGTAGGTAGAAATCTAAATTTCAATTCAGCTGTAAATTTAATGAGTTTATTCATTAGAAGTTTACAAGAAAACCTAACATTTGCAGGTAATGCTGCTATTAACCTTATAGGAATCAATAGTCCCGGACCATCTGCGATCACTTTCAGCGGCGACGTCAATACGTTTATTGAACCAGTGACATTTATTAGTAGAGGTGGTGTGACGTTGGGTAACAGCAACAGCGCTGTGAATACGTTTGTTGGCGGTTTAACCAGTACGGCATCAACAGTTACGGCTCAGGGAGCGCTGCATACCACGAATAATGATTTAACGTTAGGTGCTGTGTTAATTCCTGACGGTGCTCAGTTGACGTTAGACACAAATATTGGGGGGGGCAACATTACAGTTGATTCCATTAGAGGTAATAATACTACAAGTAATGGTGAAGATATTACGCTGATATCAGGTTCAGGAACCACCACGATCACTGGAGCGATTGATACGGACATCGGGCAACTGCAGTTGCAAGAAAATGCCGCTACGTCCACGGGAGCGGTTAGTTTGCATGGGGCAGTCACGTTGATGGACTTAATTACCTTTGCGCAACCTTATACATTGGCTTTGCATAGTGGAGTGAGTGTCACTAATGCGACAACATTAAATAATACAGGTGCTGTGATATTGGGTAATAGCAACAGTGCGTTGAATACCTTTGCGGGTGGTTTAACCAGTACCGCATCGATAACAACTGCGCAGGGAGTTTTGCGTACAACAAATAATGATTTAACACTAGGTATTGTGTTAATTCCTGACGGTGGTCAGTTGACGTTAGGCACAAATACGGGGGCAGGAAATATTACAGCTGCTTCCATTAGAGGTAATAATACTACAAGTAATGGTGAAGATATTACGCTGATATCAGGTTCAGGAACCACCACGATCACTGGAGCGATTGATACGGACATCGGGCAACTGCAGTTGCAAGAAAATGCCGCTACGTCCACGGGAGCGGTTAGTTTGCATGGGGCAGTCACGTTGATGGACTTAATTACCTTTGCGCAACCTTATACATTGGCTTTGCATAGTGGAGTGAGCGTCACTAATGCGACAACATTAAATAATACAGGTGGTGTGATATTGGGTAATAGCAACATTGCGTTGAATACCTTTGTGAGTGGTTTGACCAGTGCCGCATCGACAACCACTGCACAAGGATTTTTGCGTACAACAAATAATGATTTAACACTGGGTATTGTGTTAATTCCTGACGGTGGTCACTTGACGTTAGATACGGATACTGGGGTAGGTAATATTGAGGTTTCTTCGATTACAGGTAGCAATGCTACAAGTAATGCTGAGAATATTACGTTGATATCGGGTTCGGGATCTACTGCGATTACTGGAGCCATTCTTTCGGGGAATGGGCGGCTGCAGCTGCAAGAAAACGCAGTTACGTCTACGGGGTCAGTTGATATTCATGGGCCTGCCATAGTGAATGAATTAATTACCTTTGCGCAACCTTATGCATTGGCTTTGTATGGAGGGGGGCGAGTTACTAGTGCGACAACATTAAATAATACAGGTGGTGTGATATTGGGTAAGAAAAGTGATCCAACTTCAACAAATTTCGATCTTAGTAACTTTGTTGGTGGTTTGACTAGTACAGCATCGACAACTAAGGGGGAGGGGGTAATAAGTACTACAAATAGTGACCTAACACTAGGTGATGTGTCAATTTATGATGGTGGTTGGCTGAAGCTGACTACGGATACTGGAGCGGGGAACATTACAGTTGCTTCCATTAGAGGTAATAATACTACAAGTAATGGTGAAGATATTACGTTGATATCAGGTTCAGGAACCACCACGATCACTGGAGCAATTGATACGGACATTGGGCAACTGCAGTTGCAAGAAAATGCCGCCACGTCCACGGGAGCGGTTAGTTTGCAGGGACGCCTGGATATTGAGAGGTTAATAACATTTGGGCAGCCTTATGATATTAGTTTAACCGGTGGCGGGTCTATTGCCCAACAAGTAGTTTTTCTTAATACTGGCCAGCGTGTGATAATTGGGTTTAATGCTATTTCACCGTTAAGGGCTCGGTTGTTAAATCGATTTAATTATCGCTTGTTAAAAGGATGGTTTTATAAGCCATTAGTGCGCTATCGTGATCGTAAAATACTCAAAAAATATCGTATTAAAAAGAAACTATTGGTCGAGCGTAAGCCGATTCCTTTGACAAGAGATTTGCAATTCAAAAAATTTAGTTGTGCTTTTGATAAAAGCAGCAATAACTACAGTTGTAATTAATAAATACGAGTAGAAGCAGTGAGGGGTGTATTGATAAGGGAGAGGTTAGATGCGAGATAAAACAATATATAGCCGTGTGGTTTTTATGAGTAAAAGCATCGCAATTGTCTGTTTATGGCTTATTGCCCAGGTTGTCACTGCCAACCCGCAGGGTGCACAAGTCGTTTCAGGAAATGTCAGTGTTGCTGAGCAAGGCAATTACACGCAAGTCAATCAAAGTAGCGCAAAAGCGATTGTTAATTGGCAAAGTTTTAATATTGGCGCGCAAGAACATACGCATTTTCAACAACCCTCTAGCTCGGCGATTATTCTAAATCGCATTCAAGGTAAAAATTCTTCGCAGATCTTTGGAAAATTAACAGCCAATGGTCGAGTGATGTTAATTAATCCATCAGGCATTGTATTTGGCCCTAATTCGCGTGTGGATGTGGCTGGATTAATTGCCTCAACGGCTGATATCAAGGACAGTGATTTTTTAGCCGGCAATTATTATTTTCAACAAGCGCCAGGCAGCTCGGGAAAAATAGTCAATCAAGGTTTAATTAAAGTTGGAGATTTGGGTGTTGTGGCACTATTAGGTCAAGGCGTGGAAAATTCTGGCGTGATTCAGGCACGCTTAGGACAGGTCGCTTTGGGTTCTGGGCGATCATTTACTTTGGATTTTTATGGCGATCAATTAATTCAATTTAAAGTGCCCGATAGCGTGTTGGCAGAAGATAAAGCGTTAGCCGGGATTACACAATCTGGCAGCATACAAGCGGCAGCTGGTCGAGTATGGTTAAAAGCGAAAGCGGCCAATGATGTGGTCGATCAGGTGATTAATATGAGCGGTGTCATTGAGGCGCAAGCGATTGCTGAGAAAAACGGTGAAATTATTTTATTGGCTGAGCAGGGCAAAGCAACCGTCGCTGGTAAATTGGATGTTTCTGGTCAAAATTCAGGTGAACGTGGCGGTGAGGTGCAAGTTTTAGGTGAACAAGTTGAGCTAATCGCACAAGCGGAGATTGATGCTACGGGGGACACCGGTGGCGGTCAGGTGTTTATTGGTGGTGACTATCGTGGTAGTAGTACGGAAAAATTATTTAGTGCGCAATTATTACCGAACGCACAAACCAGTTATTTAAGTGCCGATAGTTTAATTAACGCCAGTGCCATAAATCAAGGCAATGGTGGTGTGATTATTGTGTGGGCAGATGAATTGACACAATTTTACGGTAAATTAATCGCGCGTGGCGGTGCTGTTAGTGGCGATGGTGGTTTTATTGAAACTTCAGCAAAATCACTGGTATTTCCTTATTTATTGGACAATGTACCCGATGCCGGCGCAGATAATGGTGCGGCGGGAGAATGGTTGATTGATCCTTTTAATTTGACGATTAGTACGAACGCATGTTTTGCTATTACTCCTGCTCTCTGTGCATCATCGCCTACTTATTCTCCATCTGCAACTGGAGCGAACTTGCAAATATCATTTCTTGTCACCGCATTAGGGGTCCAGAATGTCAGTGTGACAAATGGACTGCTTGGTGGTGAGCTAGGGAATATTACTGTGAGGGATCCAATTTCATGGTCGAGTGACTTCAGCCTCACCTTAACGG
>CAZGQK010000020.1:0-3002 GCA_964527645.1 uncultured Legionellales bacterium
AAAATCCTCGACGCAACAACAACTCGGCAATAGGCCCCATACCGCTGCCGCCAACACCGATACAATGCACATGTTTTAATTTATGCTTACTAAAAACCATGAACAGTTACTTCGCTTAAGAATCTGGCACCAATTTATCACATTCGGCGATAACTTGCAGGGTTGCTTGCGGTTGTGCGATACGTTGTGCGGCTTGCGCCATCTCTAACAGCTGCTCACGTGAATTCAAAGCCAACAGCGTCGCCTCCAAATGCTCCACCGACAGTTGCTCTTGGCGAATCACCCGTGCTGCACCGACTTTTTCTAACTGATGCGCATTCAGCCATTGATGATCATCCACCGCAAAAGGATAGGGCACCAATACACTTGCCAAACCAACCACGGCCAATTCAGCAACAGTCATAGCACCTGAGCGAGCAAAAATTAAATCTGCCCAAGCATAGGCTTGCGCCATATCAGTAATATACGCATCCACTCGCGCATCAATCCCCAAGGCTTGATAACGTGCACAAACCTGCTCATAGTGTTTTTTGCCAGTTTGATGCCAAACTCGCGGATAAGTTTTTTCTGGCCAATTAGTCAGAACATTGATCAGTTGTTCGTTTAAATAATTAGCCCCCTGGCTACCGCCTAAAATTAACAAGTGCAAAGCGCCCTCACGATCAGCAAAACGCTGCTGAGGTGGTGTTAATTCAAGCAATTCTTCCCGCACTGGATTACCGACCACAGAAGTTTTTACGTTGGCGGGAAAAGATTTTGGAAACGCTTCTAAAACGGAGGTAGCAAATTTAGCGAGATAACGATTGGTTAAACCCGCTTTGGCATTTTGTTCATGAATAATTAAGGGCTTACGTGCCAACCAAGCCGCAACGCCTGCAGGACCACTGACAAAACCACCCATCGCCAATACCACATCGGGGGAAAAACGCCGAATTAAGCGCCAGCTGGCAAAAATAGCGCGTGTAATTTTCCACGGACTGGATAATAAACGTAGCCACCCCGATTTACGCAGCCCTTTAATAGCAATGGCGGTAAAAGGAAATTCGGGCACAACAATTTGTTGCTCCAAATGACCACCAGAACCCAACCAATGTATCTCAGCCCCCTGTTTTTCTAGCGTTTTTGCCACCGCCAAAGCTGGCAAAATATGCCCGCCGGTGCCACCGGCCACTATTAAAATACGTTTTTTCATAGCCCCTTTTTCCCATGCAACAGCTCATAAGAAATACGAAACAATATGCCAATCACAATACAATTGATAAGCATACTACTGCCACCATAACTGATAAAGGGCAAAGTCAGACCTTTAGTCGGCAACACTCCCGTGCTAACACCCATATTAATCATCGATTGCAGGCCCAACCAAAAAGCAAAGCCACTGGCAAGATAAGCTGGAAATAAATCTCTTAATTTAAACGCATGCTTCGCCAAAACCAATACTCGTCCGATTAAACCAACAAACAAGCCCACCACTAATAATTCACCAATCAAGCCCAATTCTTCGCCCAACACAGCAAACAAAAAATCCGTATGCGCCTCCGGCAAATAAAAGAGTTTTTGAATACTATTGCCCAAACCAACACCAAAAATACCACCACGACCAAAGGCAATCAATGATTGCGTTAATTGATACCCGGAACCAAACTGCGTTAACCAGGGATTTAAAAAAGTCGTTAACCGCTGCATACGATACGGCGATAATACCGCCAACAAGCCCAATGCCGTGGCGGCCAAAGCAACCAATAGAAAAAATGGCCATAAACGTACACCAGCTAAAAACAATAAGGCCAAAAACGTGATAGTTAAAACCGCTACCGCACCGAAGTCAGGTTCCATTAATAACAAAACACCCAGCAAGCTCAACACAATCATCGGCTTGATAAAAGCCATGATTTCACCCTGCACCTCTTTATGACGCCGCTGTAAATAGCTTGCCAAATAAATAATAGAAGTTAACTTTGCTAATTCCGATACCTGCAAAGAAACAACCCCCAGCCCAATCCAACGCCGGCTACCATTTACCACACGACCAATACCGGGAACCAACACCAGCAACAGTAAAAATAAACTCAATACCACCAAATAACCGCTGTATTGTTGCCACAAACGCAACGGCAGACGCGCTACCCCCCACACCAATAGTAACCCAGCAGCGACATAAATAACCTGACGAATTAAATAATGAAAAGGATAACCAAATTGTTTTTCGGAAATCACCAAAGAGGCCGAAGTGACCATCAACAAACCTAAGCACAACAACAGTAAAAAAGTAAATAAAATATAACGGTCATAAAACCAAAGAGGCGCGCGCTGCAATCGCTGATTTTTCATATTCTCCCTCAAAGCTCTTTGACGTATTGCATAAATACTTCACCGCGCTCGATGAAATTAGCAAACATATCAAAGCTCGCACAAGCCGGTGACAATAAAACAATATCGCCCGGCTGGGCTAATTGTGCTGCCTGCCCAACCGCTTGCGCCAAATCATCCACTCGACTCATCGCACACCAACCGTCAATGGTTTGTGCTAACAAACCCGCATCCTCGCCCAATAATAACGCATGTTTGACGTAATCACGAACACTAGCCGACAGTGGCGCAAAATCGGCATTTTTTCCCTGGCCACCGGCAATCCATATGATTTTTTTAGCCTTTAATAATTGACCTAAACTTTGCAGCGCCGCACATGCTGCCCCTACGTTAGTCGCCTTGGAATCGTTATACCAATCGACCCCTTGATATTTACGCAACCATTGGCGCAATTTCGCCACCAACAGCTATGCCTAGCGCTAACGCAGCCAAGGCATTTTGCACAAAAAACTGCGTTTTAATTGTCATTTCTGCCACGGGCAATAATCGCTTATCGCCGTATGCCAAATAACGCTGTCCCTGATAGTATGCAACGCCCAATTGTTTACCTTGCGGGGCTTGTAGGCCAAAAGATAATACCTGCTTGGATAATTCAATCCCTTGCCAACTATCGGGCTGATCAGCATTAATCA
>CAZGQK010000020.1:3012-5299 GCA_964527645.1 uncultured Legionellales bacterium
CGCGGCAGTTGGTCCACCGTGCGCTGAACATCCAAAGGGAAGGTCAGCACGTGGTTCCGGTACCCGTACTGGCCCCCGGCCAGCTTGTGGATGGACGCCATGGCAACTATCGGGCTGATCAGCATTAATCACGGCATGCGAACAATTTTTATAAACCCGCTGCTTGGCGCGCAAATAATCATTCAAGGTCACATAACGGTCCATATGATCGGGCATTAAATTTAATAAGACCGCCGCCTGGGCGTGCAACGAAGACGTTGTCTCTAACTGAAAGCTGGATAATTCCAAAACATAAAAATCAGGCACCGGTAGCTTTAACAACGGCAAAACCAAGCGCCCAATGTTGCCACCGATCTCAATTTTAAACCCAGCCGCCTCTAGCATTTGTGCCAACAACGTCGTCACTGTGGTTTTGCCATTAGAACCGGTAATCGCAATAATCGGCGCCTTAGCCTGGCGCACAAACAACTCAATATCGCCGATAGCGGGTACACCCCGAGCCATGCACTCAGCAATGGCCGGCTCGGCCAAAGCTACCCCAGGGCTGACCACCAACACGTCAGCCCGCGCCATTAGCGCAGAAGAAAATTCACCCACAGCCACTTCTACATGCGGGTACGTCTCTTTAAGATCAGCCAAGCCCGGCGGCTCACTGCGATTGTCGGTGACAGCAACTGGCAGCCCCTGATCCAGCAAATAATGGACACACGCCATCCCCGTGGATCCCAAGCCCACCACCACATGCAAGAGTATTTTTTTATCTAACTTGCCAACACTCAACACTTCAACCCTTATTTCAACCACTTGGCGCCATAGTATGACAATCAAACAGCCTTACGTCCACTTAACCTTAACAGGCTAAACAAACGTGCCAAATGTCACTTTAGTGGTGATATGACGCCTATTTAGCGCAAAAAATTGGGCTTAAAATTGTGTGTTGAGTAGAGAATTTAATATTTCTTTTATGAAGCCTTAATGTTTCCTTAATACAACCATGCTAACCTTATGTTAAATGCTGTTAACAACATACACCTAGGAAAAAACATGAGCGGAGCACGCACACCGTCGGCGATAACAGCAGGACCAAGAGAAACATCGCCGCCGCAAGAAACGTCGATAGAAACAAGCCTACAAGCAAATCAGACAATGCAAGCGCGACTGCGAGAGCAAGAGCAAGAGCAAGCGCGACTGCGAGAGCAAGAGCAAGCGCGACTGCGAGAGGAAGAACGAGCAAATGAGCTCTCGGCGCTACTGAAACTAATCCTAGTCGTGTTACTTGCATCTGCCAAAAGTTATGCGTCATTGGACGAGGCAGGAATGGAGCCTCGTGATGTAGATTATTTTACTGAGAGTTTCAAGAATAATCCCCAGCCTTTCCTTGACTTTATGCAACAACAAGGCGGGACAGGATTTGATGATCCTAAGATGGGAGCAGAGGACTTTTTCCAGAAAGCACAAGGATATTTTAACACGCAGGGGTTTAACTTTGAATACAACCCTGGATCTAAGCAAAAACCTAACTCTCATGATTCCGGTGCAGAAAAATCAGACAAAACAGCTAACATACATGATCATGTTGCGACACTGGGCTTGCCTACTAATAAGCCCCACACTGCAAAAGCAGTACAGAAAGCTTATCACAAAAAAGCGTTAGAGTTTCACCCCGATAAAAATCCGGGTAATGAGGAAAAAGCAGCTGAAGAATTTAAGAAGATCGGAGCAGCCAACAACGCATGTAAAGAATATTTAAAAGCGCATGGTGGAAAAATTGCAGCCGAACCACCTAACCTGCCTCACAATGAAAAACCCGATGCTGATGGTCCTGAAGCTAGTCCTGAAGCTAGTCCTAAAGCTGAAAATAATCCGGATGGTCCCGCCCCTCACCCTTCCGGCAGTGATAATGAGGAGAAGGAGAAAAACAGCGGTCCTGAGCCTAAACTGAAATAGCCGGGTTAACCAACTTTAAGGACCCGCGTTTTATTAATTAACGCAGTTTTAGTGTCGCTAGACCGAGTAAAACCAAAATCAAACTAATAATCCAAAAACGCACAATCACACGTGGTTCTGGCCAACCTTTTAATTCAAAATGGTGATGCAACGGCGCCATTTTAAAAATACGCCGTCCGGTTAATTTAAAAGAAGCAACCTGCAAAATAACCGATAAGGTTTCAATCACAAAAACCCCACCCATAATTAATAATACCAGCTCTTGGCGCACCACCACCGCAATCACGCCTAAAGCCGCACCTAGGCCTAAAGAACCGACATCACCCATAAAAACTTGTGC
>CAZGQK010000020.1:5309-16670 GCA_964527645.1 uncultured Legionellales bacterium
GCGGGATAGGTGTTGTACCATAAAAATCCTAAACCAGCACCAACAATAGCGCCACAAAACACGCAAACTTCTCCTACACCAGGTATATAAGGAATGGCCAAATAGCGCGAAAATAAATGATTACCCGTTAAATAAGCAAACACACCCAAACCTGCTGCCACCATGACGGTAGGCATTAACGCTAAACCGTCCAAACCATCGGTTAAGTTCACCGCATTACTACTACCGACAATAACAAAATAGCCCAGCACAATAAAAAATATCCCCAAATGTGGCGTGACATTTTTTAAAAAAGGAATAATCAATTGCAACTGCGCCGGCACAACGGCAGTTTTATACATAACAACCAGCACGACTAAAGCAACAAACGACTGCCAAAAAAACTTCCAGCGCGATTTTAATCCTTTGCTGTTACGGCGTGTTATTTTTAGATAATCGTCTACCCCACCAATTAATCCGAAAGCTAACGTGGTCAACAACACCAACCAAGTATAGCGATTATCTAAATCACCCCATAACAACATACTAACCGTAATAGCAAATAAAATTAATGCCCCGCCCATGGTCGGCGTGCCTTCTTTTTTTAGGTGCCCGCTAGGTCCATCACCACGAATAACTTGCCCAATTTGCTTGCTACTCAATTTTTGTATTAATTTGGGCCCACTCCATAGGGCAATAATCAATGCAGACAAAGCTGCAATAATTGAGCGTAAGGTTAAATATTGAAAGACACGAAACCCATGAAAATGGTGTGCTAACAGATTAGTAAGCCAAAGTAACATAATTTATTCCTCTAGTAATGCGCTCACGACTTTTTCTAAGCCAATTGAGCGCGAACCTTTTATCAATACCGTCGCCTCTGCCGTTAGACAAGCGCGCAACTCGTTAATTAAGGATTGTTGATCTTTATAAAATTGCGCTCCCGCACCAAATGACTCAGCGGTTAAAGCCGTTAAATCCCCACAACAAAATAAACGTTTAATTCCCAAATCCCGCGCCTGTTCGCCTAATTGACGATGAAACTCAGCACTATTGGCCCCCAGTTCTGCCATATCGCCTACCACAAAAATCCTCTCGCCACGATATTGTGTTAATATTTGCAAAGCCGCTAGCATAGAGCGTGGATTGGCATTGTAAGTATCATCAATAATTCTCACACCACCGCGACCCTCGCGTATCACTAAACGATGTTGTTCAGGTTGCGTCATCTGCAACCC
Organism: uncultured Legionellales bacterium; assembly: GCA_964527645.1. Lineage (GTDB taxonomy): Bacteria > Pseudomonadota > Gammaproteobacteria > CAZGQK01 > CAZGQK01 > CAZGQK01. Next base: position 6,527 of record CAZGQK010000020.1, read on the forward strand.
CTGTTTTATTTTTTCGAGATCGATATCTAAAGCAACAGCACAACTGGCAGCCGCTAGCGCATTAACTACATTGTGCTCACCGAGCAATTGCAATTTAATGGTTGTTTGACCCTGTGGCGTACACAAATCAAAGCTAGCTTGCATCGCACTATTTAATTGCACATGCTGCGCAGAGACATCGGCTGCTTTTTGCATTGAAAAGTGAACCACTCGATGGTTAGTTAATTTTTTTTGAAAAAAATCAGCGTAAGCATCATCGGCATTAATCACCGCCACACCATCGCTCGCTAAACCTTCATACAATTCCGCTTTGGCCGAAGCAACCGCATCCTCACTACCAAACCCTGCTAAATGCACCGGCGCCACCACACTAATGACCGCTAGCGTCGGTCTAATTAACTGCGTTAATTGCTGAATTTCACCCGCGTGATTAGCGCCCACTTCTTGCACCACATAATCATAATCTGCATTCAGCTGCGCTAATGTCAACGGCACACCAATTTCATTATTAAAACTAGCCTGACTGGCCAACACCTTGCCGGCTTGCTGCAAAATTTGGCTCAATAGAGCACGAATAGTCGTTTTACCGCAACTGCCGGTAATGGCGATCACGGGAATATGAACCGCATCGCGCTTGGCTTGTGCCAATTGGGTTAAAGCTTTTAATGTATCTGACACTTGAATACAAGGCAAAGAGGTCGCAACTACCCGACTAACCACCACAGCTACAGCACCTGCTTGTTCGGCAGCGGCAATAAAATCGTGACCGTCATGTGCACCTGCCAAAGCAAAAAAAACGCCGCCCTGCTTTAAAGTGCGTGAATCAATGCTCACTGAAGTAAATGCGCTATCTTCGCCTTTTAAAGTAGTAGCACAAATTCGCGCCAATTCACTTAATTGCATCTATCTAACCTTCAATGTTTAGCTAACTCTAATCCGACTTGCACAACATCATCAAATGCCGATATTTTATCACCAATTACCTGCTCAGTCTCGTGACCTTTGCCAGCAACCAACACCAATTGATCTGCGCTAGCGCTAGCATTTGCAATAGCATGGGCAATCGCCTGCGCTCGGTCATGAATCGTGATGACACAATCCGGGTGCTTTATGCCCAAACAAATATCGGCAACAATTTTTTGCTGCGATTCGCCACGTGGATTATCATCGGTTAGTACAATAAAATCGGCCAAACGTTCCGCCACTTCGCCCATTTCTGCACGCTTACCTTTATCGCGTTCACCACCACAACCGAAAACACACCAAATTTTTTTTGCATAGTGTTCTTTAAGCGCACCCAATACTTGCGCCAAAGCATCTGGCGTGTGCGCATAATCCACAATCACCACGGGTTGGTTTACACCGCCCCCCAATAATTGCATGCGTCCGCGCACATTTTGTAGCTGTGATAGGGCAGACAAAGCTTTTGGCAATGGCATTTCTAAAATCCCCAAAACAGTTAACACAGCCAAACAATTACTAATATTAAACCGACCCAATAAAGGTAAGTTAATCTGCCCCTCACCCCAAGGTGTTGATACCTCCAGCAAAAAACCATGCTGTGTTTTTTCAATTTTCCGCGCACACACTAACGCTAAATCTGTGGTGTTTTCTGGCTGCAAAGAATAAGCATAAGTGGGCAACCGAGCAGCACAATTTTGCGCTAATTGATTACCCCAATCATCATCAATATTCACTACCGCATAGCGCAAACCAGGCAGCGAAAACAGGCGTGATTTTGCTTTTGCATAATTTTGCATATTGCCATGATAATCTAAGTGCTCACGTGATAACTGCGTAAACACTGCGATATCTACAGCCACACCATCAATACGATACTGCGCCAAACTGTGGGACGAGACTTCCAACGCCACATATTGCAGTCCACGCGAATTTAAATCGGCAAACTGTTGTTGTAACTCTATAGCCCCCGGCGTGGTATTTCGCGTTTTTTGCAATTTTGATAAATCACTCCCATAACCCAACGTGCCAATAACCGCACAGGCACGATTAAGCGTTGTTAATGCTTGCGCTAAATACTGCGTACAAGACGTTTTGCCATTAGTTCCTGTGATGCCAACTACTTGCATTGCAGCGCTGGCATGGCCATAAAAAATTGCCACGATTTCACCGATTTTTTGCTTTAAGTCCGTTACTTCAAATAAAGGCAGCGAAAATGCCGGCGCCTTAGAAGAAAAACTTTCACAGACCAACGCCACCGCACCCTTATCAACGGCCTGTTGTAGATAGTCTCGTCCATCACTGAGCTCACCGGGATAAGCAAAAAATACCTCACCGGTAACGACACAACGACTGTCATTTTGTACGCCTCGCACCTCACAATCCTGATTTTCAGGAACAAAGGCCGTGCCCGCCAATAGTTGAGAAAGTTTCATCGCTCGTTTCATATGAATATTGCTTTTATTGGTTGCAAAACATCGGCCCACCATTAACACCGATGAAGGTAAATACATTACGCCGGTTTTAAACTAACTAGTGGAATAATACCATTATGTGCCTGTACTTGCGCGGCTGATAAACTGTCTGGACTAATATTCATTAAACGTAACGCACCGCCCATTACCTTAGCAAATACCGGCGCTGCCACTAAACCGCCAAAATGCTGTCCCTGCGGGTCTCTTACCACCACAGCAACCACTAAACGTGGATCACTGACCGGTGCAATACCCACAAATGAGGCAATATAATGATTTTTTTCATAACCATGCGGACCGGCAATGTAGGCGGTACCCGTTTTACCTGCCACACGATAACCCGGCACCCGTGCACGCGTCCCAGTGCCGCCCTTTTGTACCACTGACTCCAACATGTGTAATAGAGTATGGGCGATGCTGGCTTTCATTTCACGCACACCTTTTGGTGGGGTCTTAATTTTCAAAAAAGTAACCGGGCGTTTAATGCCGCCAGCTGCCAATATTGCATAAGCATGCGCTAATTGCAGCGCTGTAATAGAAACACCATAACCAAAAGCTAACGAGGCAACCGTAATTTTGCGCCAAACGCGTGGAGCAATCAGTTGACCACTCGCCTCCCCCGGGAAACCACTGCGCGTGCGCTGTCCAAATCCCATACGTCTAAGCAGATCCCAATAAGCCTCTGGTGTTAGCGACAACATGACTTTTGCTGCACCCACATTACTTGATTTTTGCAACAACTGCGTCAAGGTAATGACGCCATAATCCATGCCGTCATCCCGAATGGTATGCCCATCAATCACCATCCATCCAGGATTCGTATTAATAGTTGTCTGCGGCGTATAGTGTCCACTCTCCAACGCTAAGGCAATATTAAAGGGTTTAATCGTCGAGCCCGGTTCAAAAACATCAGTAACAGCGCGATTGCGAAAACGGCCACTATGAATTTTTGGTCGATTATTCGGATTAAAAGATGGCTGATTAGCCATCGCCAAAATTTCCCCTGTTTTTACATCCAAGACCACCACCGAACCTGATTTGGCATGGTATTTATCAACCGCCACCTTTAAATCACGATAAGCTAAATATTGAATGCGCTGATCTAAACTTAAAATTAAATCTCGTCCCTGCTTGGGCTTTTTTAATAAAGCAATATTAGAAATAACATGGCCTAGGCGATCTTTTAATACCTCTTTTTTGCCATCCGTGCCACTTAACCACTTGTTATAAGCTAACTCCAACCCTTCTTGACCTTTATCGTCAATGTTGGTGAAACCCAAAACCTGAGCAATGACCTCACCATCGGGATAATAGCGACGATACTCGTGTTTAATAGACAACCCGGGCAAGCGTAACTGTTTAATCTTGTTACCTAAAGATGGCACAATATGACGCTTAATATACACAAATTCTTTTTGCTTAAGTGCCATACGCTGCTTAAAATAACCCGCAGGCAATTGCAACCAGCGATTCAATTTATGCAACTGTGCTGCTGTAGGAGCAAAAAGCTGAGGATCAATCCATACCGAATCCACTGGTGTGCTAATCGCCAATGGATCATTGAAACGATCGGCAATCATGCCACGATAAGCAGGAATAGTTACTATACGCAACGTGCGCGCTTGACTTTGTTTTAACAAAAATGAACGATCAATAATATTCAAGAAAACCAAACGACCAATTAGGCCAGTTAACGCGAGCAACAAAAAAATGATAAGAAAATAAAATCGCCAAATTCGTATTTTTGCTTTTATCATGATATTTAACTAATGGTTAGTGTTATTGGGTATATCAACAATCACAATGTCTTTGGCCACTGGAATGCGCATATGCAGTTTCCGTTGTGCTAAAGTTTGTATTCGGGCTTGTGTCGACAAGGTACTTTGCTCTAACAATAATTTACCCCAAAGCACACGCTGTTGCTGCTGTGAGTGCAACAACGTCTGATACTGAATAAAATAGCGCCGGTTGACATCTTTTAAATAAACCAGGCCAAACGACGTTATCAAAATAGCGGAAGAAAGCAACACCACTGACCAATTTTCTCCAATTACCGCAGACAGTGTTTTCATTTTATGCGAAGAATGGCGGCTCATGCTATTTTCTCCGCAATCCGCAGCCGCGCACTACGTGCCCGTGGATTATTTTTCACCTCGTCTTCATGCGCTTTCTGTGAACCCAGTAAACGTAATGTTGGCGATAACTGCGCATGCTGCACCGGTAAATCCGGTGGAAAAGGATCGCCCTTGGCTTGCTTTTGCATGAATTTTTTAATAATGCGATCTTCCAAGGAATGAAAACTAATCACACACAAACGTCCGCCAGGTGATAACACGTTTAAACTTTGTTCCAAGGCTGTTTTTAATTCATCTAATTCACTGTTAATAAAAATACGAATGGCCTGAAAACTGCGCGTTGCCGGATGTTGATGAGCCTCCCAAGCAGGATGTGCTGCGCGAATCACTTGTGCTAAACGCAGGGTCCGAGAAAAAGGTTCTTCTGCTCGCGCTTTAACAATGGCTTTGGCAATCCGTCGCGAATAACGCTCTTCCCCGTATTCATATAACACGGTAGCTATTTCACTTTCTTTGGCACGATTAATCCAAGTTGCCGCATCCAACCCTTGCGTAGGGTTCATGCGCATATCTAAAGGACCATCGCGCATAAAACTAAAACCACGGTCCGGATCATCCAATTGTGGTGACGACACACCTAAATCCATTAACACACCGGCGATATTTCCTTGCCAACCTTGCGTAGCTACCACCGACTCTAATTGCGAAAAGGTAGAATGTACGACATTTAAACGTGGATCCTTAAAAACTCCATGCATAGCAGCCACCACGGCTTCGGGATCTTTATCCATCGCCAATAGACGCCCCTGCTCGCTTAAACGATCCAAGATTTCTGCAGCATGTCCACCACGACCAAACGTGGTATCAACGTAATAACCATCCGGCTTAATGGCTAAACCTTCAATGACTTCTTTTAATAATACCGGTTGGTGAATTAACATCATCTCACAACGCCAGTTCTTCAAAAATTTTGGCCAGTTCCCCAGCCCCCACACCTTCTTCTGCCAACCAAGCTTCGCGTGCTAACGCCCATTGTGCTTGACCCCAGACCTCAAATTTATTGCCTTGCCCAACTAAAGCCACATCACGGCCCAAAGCAGCATATTCGCGCAGCAGGGCTGGCAGTAATATTCGCCCTTGGCGATCAATGTCCAACTCTGCCGCATGACCAATCAGTAATCTTTGAATGCGACGCGAGGCCCGATCAAAACTAGGCAGCGCTTGCAACTTAGCTTCGATTTTTTCCCATTCAGCAAACGGATACAACAGTAAACAACGCTGCGCAGTATCAATAGTGGCGACTAATAGGCCTTCATAGCGTTCTTCCAACATGGCGCGATAACGCGCCGGGATCGTCATGCGTCCCTTGTTGTCTAAATTAACGGCATGTAATCCTCTAAACATGGCTCCATCCCCACAAAGTCCCACATTATACCACCTGCTTACAGGCTAAGTAACAATAAATGTTTGCATATAAAATATACAAAAATTTAGTTTTTTTTAACTTTAATAATACAATATATATCATTGTTTGATATATTTAAAATTAGAAAAAATTATTTTTCTAGGAAGTGATTTAGCCATATTTAGCTTAAAGAGCATACATTGGCTCATGCATTTGATATAATTCCTTCCTGAATGTATTCTCCCCTAGATTACATTCATAGGGAGTAAACAAAAAAATCACTAAAATGGAGATTATTATTCATGAATAAATTAGCTATTTTAATCGGCGCGGGTGCAGCCTTCGTCGCAACTTCTGCCTTAGCAGCCGGAAACGCAAATAACAACAACATGTACGTCAACGTCAATGGCGGGGTTGTCTTTCTCGGTGGGGACGCTAGTGATAGTCACAATACAGGTTGGAACGCCGGTGCCGCTGTTGGTTATCAGTGGAATCAATTTCGTTTTGAGGGTGCGTTTAATTGGCTACGTAATAGTGGTAACCTCACAGGCATAAGCCTACACCTAAACCAATATTTGTTCATGGCTAATGCTTATTACGATATTGCTATGGGTGGTCCAGTTACGCCATACGTCGGTGTTGGCGCAGGTGTCGATCACTCGACAGCCACTGGTTTTAACGCCGGCTCCCATTTCGCAGCTCAAGGCATTGTTGGTTTGAATTACAACATTAATTCAAAAGTAAGCATCGGTGCTGATTACCACTTTGTTTGGGTGAAGACTGATGATGGCAGCAGCTCTATGCGCAACAACTTAATTAATGCCAATTTAGCTTATCATTTTGCTGTTTAAGCCAAATCGGTTATAAACTTTATAAAAAACCCGCCAGTTGGCGGGTTTTTTTATGATTTCCTGGATACCGCGGTCAAGCCGCGGTATGACGGTGCGGGGTAGATACCGCGTCAAGTGCGGCACAAGTCTTTCAAAATATTCGCGACAAAGTCCACGTGCAAATTAAGGAAAAACGTCAGATTTGTGCGTGAACGCGAAGCGGATGTTTTGAAAATACCGGAATTTACTTTTGGGTAAATGAGGATTTCTCAAAATATTCGCGACAAAGTCCACGTGCAAATTAAGGAAAAACGTCAGATTTGTGCGTGAACGCGAAGCGGATGTTTTGAAAATACCGGAATTTACTTTTGGGTAAATGAGGATTTCTCAAAATATTCGCGACAAAGTCCGCGTGCAAATATGGCGTTTTTCAATCGCGGAAATTCACAAACTGCAAGGGCACACTCACATCCTTCTCCTGCAAAAAAGCAATCACATCCTGCAAATCATCACGCTTTTTACCGGTTACGCGCACTTGCTCACCTTGAATGGAGGCTTGTACTTTCATTTTTTCATCTTTAATCATTTTTACAATTTTACGCGCGTCATCTTTATCGATGCCCGTTTTTATTTTTACAATTTGTTTAGCGCTTTTATGTTGGATAACGGGTTCTTCGTATTGCAAATGGGCTAACTCAACGCCACGCTTGCTTAATTTGTTGCGCAAAACATCTAGCATTTGTTTTAATTGAAAGTCTGCTTCCGCCTGCAGGGTAATGACTTCTTCGGCTTGGGTAAACTTGGCACCGGTTCCTTTGAAATCAAAACGATTGCCGACTTCGCGGTTGGCTTGATCAATGGCATTCGCCACTTCGTGCATATCGGCTTCTGAAACTACATCAAATGAAGGCATCCATTTTCTCCTTAGGTTAACAAATTAAAAAAGAGTCAGCCGATAAGCCGGGTTCTGTCATGAGCAATCATCTATCTGAGCCAAGTGTCGCCACTTGGCTTAAGCAACCTACCCGAATCCTCGTGCGGACCACACGTGGCAAGCGAACTTACCAGGATTCCTATTTGGTCTTGCTCCAGGTGGGGTTTACCCTGCCACTGCTGTTACCAGCAGCGCGGTGCGCTCTTACCGCACCATTTCACCCTTACCAACAACCGAGGCTGCTGGCGGTATACTTTCTGTTGCACTGGCCGTAGGCTTGCGCCTCCCAGGCGTTACCTGGCACCTTGTCCTATGGAGCCCGGACTTTCCTCCGTTATGCGAAACCGCAAAACAGCGACTGCTTAGCTGACTCAGCAAGCAGTATAAAGTGTAACGTGTGATTATCAAGCATCACGCAGCTTAAGCGCTAACTGATAGATGGCCTGACGTTGGCCCTGCACAATTTCAGTGGTCAAATCCACTGCTTGTTTGAGGGGTAAATCCACTAATAAGATGTTGAGAATACGGATGACCTGCTCGTCTATTTCTTTAGATGCTCGGCAACCACGCACCAGCACCACAAACTCACCTTTGCACTGTTGCGGGTTTTCCTGAAAATGCTGCAAGAGTTCGGCAGCACTGCCGCTTAAAATCGACTCATAAGCTTTAGTAAGCTCCCGCGCCACCACCACCAAACGTTCCTCACCCATCACCTGTTGCAACAGTTGCAAAAAATTTTCGATACGGTGCACTGATTCGTAAAAAATTAAGGTGCGTGACTCATCTTTTAAGACTTGTAGGCGTTTTTCTCGCGCCAAACCTTTCGGCGGCAGGAATCCCTCAAAAACAAAACGATCACTCGGCAGTCCCGATGCCGACAGCGCCGCGATGGCCGCACAAGCACCCGGAAGCGGCACCACCTCAATCCCCTGCGCACGCACCAAAGTAACCAATCGATAACCCGGATCACTAATCAACGGTGTCCCCGCATCACTGATCAAAGCAATATCTTCACCTTGTTGCAAATATTTAATCAACTGTGCACTGCGTGCATTTTCATTGTGCTCATGCAAAGACAATAGGCGAGTTGCAATATTATAGTGCTCCAGCAACCGTTTGCTGTGCCGCGTATCTTCCGCTGCAATCCAAGCCACTGTAGCTAACACCTGCAAAGCACGCCCAGTAATATCTCCCAGGTTGCCTATGGGTGTGGCGACGATGTATAACTTTCCGAGCGGTTGCATTGGGTATTTCCTATTCAACTATTGTTGCACAATACAGTTTAAGCTAGACTCCAGAGATGAAGCAAAAATTTACATTACATATCTTAATCATAACCTTAGCTCTGGGTTTATTAGCTGCCTGCAGCAGCAGTCAGTTTAGCGGACGCACACGCTCTCCGCTACTATCCGCCGCAACTTACTTACAACTCGCACAGGTGGCCAATCCACCCCAAGACAGTGCTTATCGATTGTTAGCCGTGCAACGACTAATACAAGATCGTCAGCTACAACACGCGCAACGTGTTTTAAGTAAAATTAAGCAAGCCAATCTACCTGCACCACAATCACTGCAACGACAAATCTTGCAGGCACGGCTATGGGTGTTGACTGGAAAAGCACAAAGCGCTATTAACCTATTAAAACCACTAGCCGATGATCCAACCTTATCCCAGAAAGATATTATTGAAATCCAACACTTGCTTTCCACTGCGTACTTAGAAACTAATAATGTCCTGGCTAGCATTATGCAACAAACACAAAGCTTGAGTATGCTCAACTCCAGTGGCGCTAAGCAACAAGTGGTCAATGCCATTTGGCAATCACTACAAACGTTGCCAATAAACCAATTACAAGCTTTATTGCAGCAAACAACGGATCCTGCTTTACAAGGATGGTTGCACCTGGCTATTGTCGCCAAGCAAACCAACCAACCACCACAAAATTTATTACAACAATTAAATACCTGGAAACAAACTTACCCCAACCATCCAGCAAATAGCTTATTACCACACAGCTTACCCAGCAATCCACTGGTAGTTGCTAACCAACCGAAAAAAATCGCCCTGCTGCTACCCATGCACGGCCCACTTGCTGCTAGTGGACAAGCGATTCGCAACGGTTTTTTTGCGGCGTATTATTACGATAAAAAGCACCGCACTAATGCCCCCACCATTCGTGTTTACGACACCACCAGTGCTGCGGTTGCCACACTTTATCAACAAGCCTTAGCGCAGGGTGCCAACTTTGTCGTTGGCCCTTTAACAAAAACTAACGTAAATAATCTTATCTCCCATGCCAATATCCGCGTGCCAACCTTAACGCTAAACACCGTTAATCAACGCAGCCCTAGTAATTTATTTCAATTTGGCCTATCTCCATTGGACGATGCGAAACAAGCAGCGACAAAAGCCTGGAACAATAATCACAATCGCGCGATTATAATTGCTCCCGCAAATAGCTGGG
>CAZGQK010000020.1:16680-33416 GCA_964527645.1 uncultured Legionellales bacterium
TCAGTTTCAGGTGCATGACGCTGAATAAGAGATACAACAATGGCAACATTTAGGCGGCAGCATTGCCGCGCAAGGTTACTATACTAATCAAAGAAGTTTGTCGGCAACTGTGCGTCAAGTGCTCAATATCAGCCAAGCTGAAGGCCAAGCACAATCATTAAAACGATTATTAGGGCAAAAGTTACGTTACATTCCACAACGTCGCCAAGACTTTGATATGATTTTTCTGGTTGCCTTTCCTAATACCGCGCGACAAATTGTCCCTTTATTAAAATATTATTATGCCGGCAACATCCCCATTTATGCACCATCAGTCGTTTACACCGGCATCGTGCGCCCGCGTCAAGATCGTGATTTAGATGGTGTGGTTTTTTGTGACACCCCTTGGGAGCTAAGTTCAAATCAAACACTGGGCAGCAAACTAGCCTCTTTACGCGTGCGTGTTAAATCCATCTGGCCCGAGAGTTTTCGACAAAATCCGCAACTTTATGCTCTGGGTGTAGATGCTTACGACCTTACTTCTCAGCTAAATAAAATGGCCTTACTACCACAGTTTGGCACCTCTGGCGCCACTGGTCTGTTGTATTTACAAAATAATCGTATTATCTATCGAAAACTTTTGTGGGCACAAATGCAAAACGGTAGACCCAAAGTACTCCATTAATACATGGCTACGCATCTTGATACTGGAAAAAATGCTGAAATTCGTGCCTGGCATTATTTAAAAGCAAAAGGATTAACCTTAATTCAACAAAATTTTCGCAGCAGTTATGGCGAGATTGATTTAATCATGCAGCACCACACAACATTGGTATTCGTCGAAGTTCGCTATCGCAAGTGTTCGAATTTTGGACAAAGCCTGGAGACCGTTGGCCACAGAAAACAACAACGTTTAATCAAAACCGCGCTAACCTACTTACAACAAAATCAGCAAATAGACCAAGCATGCCGCTTTGATGTGCTTGCTTTCGACGGCGAACAAAAAATTAACTGGATAAAGAATGCATTTACGGTAAAATACTGACTCGACAACTTTATACACGAAAACTAACAGACTGATTTAAGGTCTATTAAAGCGAACTGATGGAATTATTTGAACGAATTAAACACAATTTTAATGAGAGCATAGAAACCAAACAAGCCTGCCTTGAGGAATTAATGGACCCCATCGCCCAAGCCAGTGAACGTATGGCGCAATGTTTGCTCAACGAAAATAAAATTTTGTGCTGCGGCAATGGTGGCTCCGCCGCCGATGCCCAACACTTTTCTGCTGAAATGCTCAATCGCTTCGAAGCAGAACGCCCCAGCTTACCGGCCATCGCCTTAACCACGGATTCCTCTACTATCACCTCCATCGCCAACGACTACAGCTTTGAAGAGGTCTTTGCCAAACAAATCAAAGCACTCGGCAAACCCGGGGACCTATTGTTGGCCATATCGACTAGTGGTAATTCGGGCAATATGCTCGCTGCCATTGAGGCAGCGCATTTGCGTGGCGTAGGCGTTATCGCTTTAACCGGTAAAGACGGTGGCGAAATGACCAAGCAACTCAGTGATGATGACATCGAACTACGTGTTCCTTCATCCATAACCGCACGCATTCAGGAAACACATATTCTTATTATTCACTGTCTGTGCGACATTATTGATCGACAATTATTTGATAACGGAGCATAAAACCCATGCAACTCTGGCAACGCACTTTAATTATACTATTCGCCACTTTTTCCTTAAGCGCCTGCATACCTTTAATGTTTGTTGCCGGTGCCACCGTCGGCGGTGCTGTCGTCTACGATAAACGCAGTGTCAAAGTCATGACGCAAGATCATAATGCCGCACTCAAAGCTATTAATGCGATTAACAAAGACCCTGCATTTAAAGATAAAAGCCATATTTCAGTTTCAGTCTTTAATCAAATCGCCTTGCTGATCGGCCAAGCCAACACACCAGAACTACGTGACAAAGCTTACGAAATTGTCAGCAAAATTTCCCATATTAAACGCATCTATAACGAAATCACGATTGGCAAACCCGCCTCCTTCAAACAACGCAGCCACGACACTTGGATTACCACCAAGGTTAAATCTGCCATGCTAGTACAAAAAGGCTTGCGCTCTTCGCAAATTAAAGTAGTAACTGAAGCCAAGGTGGTTTATTTATTAGGAAATGTCAGTCGCAGCCAGGCAGCCCTAGCTGCCGATACAGCTAGTAAAATCAGCGGAGTTGCCAAGGTAGTGAAGATTTTTACCTATCCTCACTAGAGCTCAAAAAAAAGAAAAATAGAGAAAATTTTTAGGCCTAGTTGATTTCAGCTAGTGTCTCTTCACACCAACGCAATTTGGCGTCAATATCCAACTCAACAAAACGCTGACTAAATTTAATATAAGAAAAATCCTCACCTAACGTATCTTTAATCTCGTCTGTCATATTGGTGATCTCAGCAAAACATTTCTTCTGTAGCTCAACTTCACTACGATAGTGCGCCACCTGATCGATCAACTGCTCTTTGCTCAAATAATTTGCCAAATTCAATTTCAACAACATCTCCTCACGATATTGTGATACCGCGACTGGCTTAGCCAACCAGTGGCGCAAGTACTCTACTCCTGTGGTAGTAATGCGATAAACACAGCGTTTACGCTTACCATTATTGCTGCTTGGTTGCTCAGCAATCATGTCTTGCTCTTGCAAACGTTTTAAAATTGGATAAATCTGTGCATTACTCTCAGACCAATACACCAAATCATTATTCACACGACACTTAATGTCATAGCCTGACATCGCTTCCTTACTTAACATACCTAATATTGCATACTGACTTTTGTTGATCCTGGCCATGATTACCTCAATTGCTGATTGCCTCTAAATTCTATGTCCAACAACTCCGAGGCAAACCACCGAGATTATTTCCTCATGCGATTTCACCTGCAGATTCTCTTCGATCCTGACTCGTCCACAAGTGGGAGAGATTCCTTACATTAAATGTTACCAAAATATATGCACATTTTAAATACTTTGTATTGATATTTATTATGAAAAAGCCCATAAAATTCTTAAGGAAATCTTAAAAGGATCAAAAAACCGAAAAAAATTGGCTGTAATTACGCTGTACTGGTGAAAAAAGGAAGAAAGTCGTCAAACGTGCACAAGTACAACACCCCAACAATCGCTAACTGCCTGGAGCGCCAGTCATCCTAAGCCAAGCCAGGCTTTGATGAGGGCAACCATGGCGAAGATGGGCGGCCCGATCAGATACTGCAACACCCCAAAAAATAGCAGGCCCAGCAGGATGAAAAATCCATAGGGTTCGATCCTGTCATATTTCGCAGACCACCGTGGTGGCAACAAACTGGAGACTACCCGACTACCATCCAGTGGTGGAATGGGCAGCAAATTTAAGATCATCAACAAACAATTGATCAAGATGCCATAGGCCCCAGCGGTCATGAAAAATACCAAAACTAGCTTGAGCCACTGATTACTCACGCCAGCGTTAAGCCCCAAAAAGCATAATTTGGCAATGCCTCCCCAGATTATCGCCATCAACAAATTGGCAAAAGGCCCCGCCAAAGCCACCAGGGCCATATCGCGCCGCGGCTTACGCAAGTTCTGCCAAGTCACCGGTACCGGCTTGGCCCAACCGAAAATAAAACCACCCAAAAAAATCAACACCAAAGGGACAATAATTGTACCGATCAAATCAATATGTTTAGCCGGGTTTAAGGTTAGCCGACCCATCATCAATGCCGTTTTATCGCCCAACTTGCTCGCCACCCAACCATGTGCCACTTCATGCACGGTAATACCAAACAACAGCGGCAGCACCGCCACTGCAATAAAATGTATCGTAGTTTGTACGTTCATATAATCATTACAACCTGAGTTTCAACAACTCCCCTATGGAATCGCCCTCGATCTTGAGTAATACAATAATCCAGATCCAGAGAATACGCTATTTAGGTTGATAAATAAAATGCAGTTTCACCCACGTAACCCCCTAAAGCTTCGGTTTATACCCCGCTATTTGCGTTTGTTGCCCAAACACATTAATCGTTGCCGCGCGTAGAAAGACACGGCCATCTGCTGTTAATTCCAAGCGTGCCCCGGGACATTGAAACACCATTGCCTGCTTCGCGTTCCAGGTTAGCTGTTGCGCTTTTATACCAATGATCTCCTCGGCGTTAAAACAAGCGCTGCCCGCCTGAAGTTCGATATTTAAGGCCGCACTATTACTCATATGTACATACTGAGCATCACAACACAGCTGCCTGGCCATCACATTAATGTTTTTCTGAGCATAAAAACGTATCGCTTGTTGCGAGTCAATCACCATATTTCCGTACGTAACAACGCCATGATAATTGTTTTTAACCTGCCACAAACACTTATCACCAATCTCTTGCTGATACCTCCCCCGACAAGTCATGTTGATTCCCTGCTGGCCCAAACCATAAAACGTGCCAGCTGAAAATAATGAAAGGCTGGGTTGTGATACGCCAACCTGCATAGCCAGAGTATTGTTCCCATCACCTGTTGCTAGGGTAATTTGCGCACACTTCGGCTTTTCATTAAAAATTAGCCGATGCCCAGAAAAACTTTTAAGCACATGCTGTGATGCTTGCTGAACTTTAATCAACGCCTGTGAGGCCACAGCGCCGATAATAATTGGATAATGGTTATTATTATTCAGATTAGCATAAATTATTTTAGTATTTTTCAACAAAGGATAATGCCAACCAAACCCAAACCCGGTATTCAAGCTATTTAAAGGCGCTGCACAACTGACATAAGGTGAGCCGGCAGCAGATTGTACTTTTGGATAGCGAATATGATACTCCCCCGCGGCCGTTAAATCCGCTGCCTGCATCGTTAAACCATCGATCGTTGCCGATTGATAACCAGGAGAGGCAAAATAGCCAGTACACAGCGGTTGATATGCCACGCGCGCAAGATGCAAGCGAACACGAGACAATCCAGCAGCACTGGCATACTGATAAAGCACCTGCAAAACACAAAACACGCCATTTAAGGATGCTAAAGGATGGCCTTGCAACGTGATGGACTGCCCCGCAACCAGCGGCAAACCATCCGCCACCAGGTAAAACTGCTCAGCATCACTTACCACAGCCGCCTGATAACAGTCTAAAAAACGCTTGGCTTGTCGCTCATCGCTAAGACCCAAGCCATAAAAATATTGTTGGCCATAACCTGGCGTCGATGATAACTCACCTGAATATAAGCGCACAAGATCACTGCGCTGTGCTTGGTAATCGTAAACATTTACGTTGGCGGGTAGCACCTTAAGACAAGCATGCATCAAGGCCACACGGTATTCACTGCGTACTGCGTTATGATTTGCATGATAACGCAACGCATTCAACGGAAAAAATTGCTTAAATTGCGCCGAGTGCTCAACCACGATAAGTTGCCAATCTTGCTGTCTTTGTTGCAAAGCAAACAACCAACCTTGGCGTTGCAAAATCAGCTGAAAAAAATCCCAATCATTTTGCTGTTGCTGCAAAATCATAGCTTGTGCAGGATAATTTTCCCTCAGCACCAACTGAAATCGCATGCCAGGATAACTTTTAAGCAAAGCAAGCAAAACCTGAGGATAACTTTTGTTTAGCCAAACACTATTTTTAACTTCCCCTTTTAAACAAAGCAAAGGTGAGTTTAATTGACAAACCACGCTGGCAGGAAGTTTAAGCGTATCTGGATAATCAATTTTCGTAATCAACCCATGAATATAAACAGGCTGCGTGTGCGCGGCTAAAAACAAACACGCGGATTGCCCCAGCCAATTATCAACATCGACATCGGGGACATGGCATGATATTAAAAAATTATAATCCCCATTAATAGAAAATTGTTGCGAAGTCAAACCATACACACGATAGGGCGTTGCCGACTCCCCTGTAACTGATAAAAAAGCATCAATAGCCAAGCTTCACCTCAATGACCTATGTCATTTGCAGTTTAATCGAAGTTTTTTAGCAAAAAAATACCGTAATTACACATCCCTAGCCCTGACCAACGTAGAGATTTAAGAACTTAGTACAGTTATATGCGCAAGACTTTTTTCTGTAACCACGGCACGACGTAAAGTCTTACAAGACACCCCAAGGGAAGAATCCCCCGCGTGTAGGAAACTTAAAAAAATG
Organism: uncultured Legionellales bacterium; assembly: GCA_964527645.1. Classification (GTDB taxonomy): domain Bacteria; phylum Pseudomonadota; class Gammaproteobacteria; order CAZGQK01; family CAZGQK01; genus CAZGQK01. Next base: position 22,842 of record CAZGQK010000020.1, read on the forward strand.
ATTTATTTGACCACCGTCAAGTGCGGAGGACCACCCTTGGTTGGCTTTTTACTGGAATTATCTTTGCTTGACTCCACAACCAGTTCTGTTTTGCCCCCAGAAGGTGGTGGATCATTTTCATCTTCTTGAGCAGAAAAAACCATTCCGCGGCCATTTTCGAAAGAATAAATAGCACCAATAGCCATAATCGGCACGTGAATATGATGAACAACACCAGAAAAATAAGCATTAAAAGATAAAAATTGATTCGTTAATTCAAAATTTTTAACTGCAGGTGGAGAAATGTTTAACACAATCTTGCCATCTTTAACAAAGGCTTTCGGCACTCTCACCGTATCTATTGCAGCGTCCACCATAATGTAAGGTGTCAGTTGGTTATCCAACAACCATTCATAAAGCGCTCGCAATAAATAAGGCCGACTAGAAGTCATGAAGTTCCTCGCGCAACTCTCGCTCTTCTTCCGATAAACTGGCCTGAAAAGACTCTCGTTCAAAAATTCGCTCCGCGTATTTCAACACGGATTTTGCACGCGAAGGTAGTTTTATTCCCAGCTGAGGCAAACGCCATAATATCGGCGCAATGCAGCAATCTACCAAAGTAAATTCTTCGCTTAAAAAATAAGGCATTTCAGCAAAAACTGGCGCTAATGCTGTCAAATTCTCAGTAAGCATTTTACGCGCTGCATTTGCCTTGACCTCATCACTACCATTAATTTGCTCCAGCAAACTGTACCAATCACGTTTGATTCGATACATCATTAAACGATTTTTGGCACGTGCCACTGGATAAACCGGCAGTAACGGCGGGTGTGGAAAGCGCTCATCCAAGTATTCCATGATGACACGAGCTTCATATAAAACCAAATCACGGTCTACCAAAGTAGGCAACGAATTATAGGGATTTAAATCAATTAGATCTTCGCAGGGATGCGCAGCATCCACGTTTAACACATCAACACTAATGTTTTTTTCTGCTAAGACAATACGGACTTGATGAGAGTAAATGTTCAAACTTCCGGAATACAGCGTCATCACTGAGCGTTTCAACATGGTCATCTTAAACTCCTTACCTATCTAATTAATTCCATAGCGAAAATATTACACCCTTTCAAAAAAATCGCCTTAACAAAATTCGTTTAATTATGCTATTAATCCATAACATGGCTGGGGGACTAGGATTCGAACCTAGGTTGGCGGAGTCAGAGTCCGCTGTCCTACCACTAGACGATCCCCCACTGCATTCATCACCTAGACAACTCGTTGGCCTATCGTTTAGAAAACTGAGGACGTTTACGAGCTTTGTGTAAGCCGACTTTTTTACGTTCGACTTTGCGGGGATCACGGGTAACAAAACCCGCCTTACGTAGAGCACTGTGCCATTCTCCTTGGCCACCTTCGCCACCTTCATCACCAGATTCTGTTTTTTCATGACGAATCAAAGCACGTGTAATACCGTGACGAATAGCACCAGCTTGTCCACTGATACCACCACCACTAACGGTGACATAAATATCGAATTGATTACTAAGCGCCAACAACTCCAATGGCTGACGCACAACCATACGTGCCGTCTCACGACCAAAAAATTCTTCTAACGGTTTATGATTAACCACCAACTTGCCTTTGCCGCGTTGTAAAAACACTCGGGCTGTCGCTGTCTTACGTCGTCCGGTTCCATACTGTCTTGGTGTTGTTGCCATAAAAGATCGCCTTTAAATATCAATTTCTTCGGGTTGTTGAGCCTGATGAGGGTGTTCACTACCCGCATAGACTTTTAATTTAGTAAACATCTGCCGTCCTAGAGGACCCTTAGGTAACATGCCTTTAACCGCACGCTCTATAACCTCAGTTGGAGCCCGCGCTAATAAATGCTCAAAACTCTCTTCTTTAATCCCACCCGGGTAGCCACTGTGTCGGTAATAGATTTTACCTGCGCCTTTGGTTCCCGTGACTTTAATTTTTTCGGCGCGAACAACAATGATGCTATCGCCAATGTCTGCATGTGGCGTAAAAATTGGTTTGTGCTTACCACGTAAGCGTCGCGCGATTTCACTCGCTAAACGACCTAATGTTTTGCCCTCAGCATTCACCAAATACCAAGCCGGAGCTACACTCTCCGCATTTGCCATGTATGTCTTCATTCACTGCTCACCCGTTGGATTGAAAGGCTCAGAATCTTACCGCAGTCACCTGCAATAAACAAGCTTTCCCCGTAAATTTCCTATTGAAATCGTTATTTTGCTAACCACGGCAAGCCAAGATCGGCAGGCTCGCCCCCACCACGTGGCACGTTTTGCCTAGACACTGGAATAAAAATTATTAAAATCATGGTGTTATACAAAATATGGCATTTTACACCTACAAGTCAGGCGTCATCTACTGATCATTTGCCAAATTAGCTAAGCTCGTTCGCCCCATTGTCCTGCATCACCACATCGCAAAAACATCATAACCACCTGTTTTTAAATCATCGACACAATGGATAAAAAGGACCAGCTCCCTCTCATTTATCCACACAAAATTAGACAGCACTGGAAGGATAAAACAACCTACAAACATAAACAAAAAAAACCGGGATATAGATGAGCAAAAAGTAGATTTTTTTATTATTGAGCTGTTCGACCTTAAATAATAGGGATTTTTACAAAAAAAAGCGCAAAAAAGAAACAAAAGTAGCCTAAAAAGCTATTTTTTATCGGAAAAAAGTGTGTTTCTTAAAAAAATATGCTATTTTTAGTTTGACTGAAAATTGCTACTTGGTCAAAACAAATTGATTTTAACTGACAATAAGAGGGATATCTCATGGCTCGTAAAAAAACTACTGCTAAAAAAACAACGCGCAAAAAAGCAACGCGTAAAACCGCTAAAAAACCTGTAGCTCGCAAAAAAGCTGTAAAAAAAGTGGCTAAAAAAACAACTGGCAAAAAAACGCCGATCAGAAGCGCCTATAATAAATCTGCCGTATTAAACGAAATCGCAGAACAAACCGATCTCAAGCGCAAAGACGTCGCTGCTGTATTTGAATCTTTAGAAGGCATTATACATCGCCACCTACGTAAAGGTGGTGCGGGCGAATTTACTGTGCCAGGATTAATGAAATGTGTAGTAAAACACAAACCCGCTACTAAAGCGCGCAAAGGTATTAACCCATTTACCGGCGAACCAACTACTTTCAAAGCAAAACCAGCACGCAAAATTGTGAAAGTTCGTCCATTGAAAAAATTAAAAGAAATGGCTTCTTGATAACAAGCTGTTTACATCACAAAAACCAGCCCCCTAAAACTGAGGGGCTGGTTTTTTTTCGCCCATTAGTCTCCACTTCTTCACCCCACCAACTTGTCGCGGTGAACGGCTATGAGCTGCCAAACGCCCGCAGACCTGTTCCTAAAGTAGCTCAATCACACCAGCCGCAATCTGTACATTACAAACGCATGCTCGCCACATTGGCAACAAAAAATCGCCCCTGACTACCACATAAGTACCAGAATCACAATTACTGCCCCGCCTTAAGATATCCTTAATATTGCGGTGATAGTATGATTAAACAAAGTCCAACTGCAATACTAGGGGATATTATGTCCGCCAGTTCCGGAAAAAAAACAAAGCGGGAGCAAAGGCGCGAGGTTCTCCGAGCGCGAAGTGAAAGAAAGGCAGCGTATAGGGATCTGGGAACCGGGCGCAGAACCAAACTAGTCAACTGGCTCAAAGACGACGCATCTCACTCCCTAGGAGAAAACAGTTTCCGGAAATATGTTAGCACTGGCGACCCCTCTAACCTTGATCCACGAGTACTTCCAAACCAACAGAGATGTCAATTACTCAACAATGGTTTAACACAGCCCACCGCCGAAGAGATAGCTAACCTTGAGGAGGCTCAACGTCAATTGGGGCTAACTAGCGATAAAGATGATTATCACACCCTGACTGAAGGGCATGGTAATAACCGGCATTATCTGTGCACCACCTATTTAAACCTTCTAGCCAAATGTCATTTTTGCGCAAAACCCGTCGACAGCCCCTGGAAGAAAATTGCTCCAAAGACAACAGGGGTGGGATGGATAGACGATAATCGGCTAGATCCAGGGGTACAGCCAAAATTAAGCTCAGACGACAGGCTTATGCGTAACTGGACGAAGAAAGAGGAGAACGCGGTAGGCCTAGCACGCTCATCTCTCAAACGACAAAATGAGTGGACAAACTTGTCCACCGCCAAGCGGGTTGAAGAACAACAAAAACTCAGTGATATTATTAAAGCAAGCGAAGAGCCCCAGGCTAACTGCAAAATAGAGAGCACCATAGCCGTCGTAGCCGCATTGGTTGAATATTCCCACCAAGCTCGTGAATCCTCAGGAAAACCACCAATCTCTGACCTTGAGGCCTTAAAAGGGGTCATGGGGACAGAAGACATAGCAACCGCCCTGAAAATCCTAGCGGGAGCCGGCGGCCGCCGTCCCTCTGCTACTGCGAAGAAGGAGTTGCAAGCGCAGATGCGCAAATGGGGATCCTTTCCTTGGCCTAACGGAGTTGATCGCGCCGGGCACCCTGTCACGGTGGCAGAGTTTAACAATCCTCCCGACGAAAACGTTATGGCGCTGAATGGTTTGAGCGAGGCTGAATGGGATGAGCTCGAGGGGGGGGATCAACAACAGTTTCGAGAGGACTATAAAGACAAGTGCGCGCAAACATATTTTAACATTGCCAAAAACTGGGGTGCTGAAGCTGGAGATGGAGATGGAGATGCAATAGCAGAGCTGAAAGTCGAGAAAGTCGCTAAATACAGAGAAGCTCTCGATATACGTAGTGCTCCTGACAATCCCAACCTAGATCACCCTCTTCACTTCACCTCACCCGCTTGGCCTCACGAAGTTAACCGCGCCGGGCACCCTGTCACGGTGGCAGAGTTTGACGATCCTCCCGACGAAAACGTTATGGCGCTGAATGGTTTGAGCGAGGCTGAATGGGATGAGCTCGAGGGGGGGGATCAACAACAGTTTCGAGAGGACTATAAAGACAAGTGCGCGCAAACATATTTTAACATTGCCAAAAACTGGGGTGCTGAAGCTGGAGATGGAGATGGAGATGTAAATCCAGCAGCAATAGAAAGACTAAAAGTCGAGAAAATCGCTAAATACAGAGAAGCTCTCGAACTGAGATCACGCGAGAATAACCTCGAAACTATGAAGAAATATGTTACACAGGGCGTGCTTCGATCGGAGCTGGAACAATTGAATGGTATATCAGGCCCAGATAGGAAAACCTATCTGAGTGCTAACACCTCAATAGACTTACAAACATGGAACGGCAAATTGGAAGAGGAGCAAGACGCCGAAATCAAGGACTGGTTACGAAAACATCGCGAAGCCAAAATCATACAGTTTTGCAAGGAAGGGCCGGATGCAAGGCGCCAACTAGCTGAAAATCTGGGTCCTGCAGAGCAACTCCCCGATGCATTAATTAACGCCTACCTATTATCACACCGGGAGAACGTTCGGACTGAATACGAACAAGCACTGGCCGAACTGCGGGGGGCACCTAACCTGGCAGAGATTGATGAATTTGAGAACTATCTGCTGGCCGCCAGTGAGATGGAACAAAAAAGAGGCAGCACCGTAGATTTTGACAAGCTCGATAAGCTCTTCACGACGGCTACCAACGCGTACAAGAAAAGATTTGAAGAGCATGATGTTGAGGAGTACGAGGAAGAACTGGGCAAACTCAAAAAATTTCAAGCAAAGCTTCAGAACTCCGCAAAACTACCAGATGCGTTAACGGAAAAATCTAACGCGGTTGATGAGCAAATATTTTTAGCCAGATTGGTAATGGGAGATCCATTACTAGATAAGGAAAACGTAATCGTCGAATTTATATTGAACACTGGCAAGAACGCCGCCAAAGAGACGTTCGAGCTAAAACTTACGGTAGGGGAGCTTAGAGAAAGCATACTTAATTACAACAAGACAGTACCCCCAGGAAAACGCATCTCGTTGACCCCGTCTGGCGAATTAAAAGGCGGGAGCATGGATAAGTTCCACAAATTTTTAGAGGATCAAGGACACGAGTCAGAGAAAAAATCAGCAGAACAACCAGCAGCGGCTCCTGGGGGAAAGGAGCGTACGCCGCTCACTCAAAAGGATCTGTTGGAGGCCTCGATTCAGACCGGCACGCCGGTTGTTAGTGCGACGGCCAAAGCCCGTGCCAAGACGATCAACGCCAGGAAGGGACGATCAACGCCATGAAGGTGAGGTAGGGTGGCGGCGGTACACCACCAGCCATGCGTCATTGATACCGTCGAATTAATGCGAATCAAACACGACCACTAACCCATTTGTTTACGTGTAGCTTGCAGAAGCTTTTCAATCTCACTATCACTGCGCGCCAAGCGTTTGTATTTTTCTTGTTCTTTATCGCCAGGCTTATACCCGAATATATCAACGCCTGTGCCAGCAGTGCTCACCCAAGCAGCCCACTTCATCAAGGGGTGACCATCAACGATACGTATGGCTTGCCAGCCATATTTTTCAATAGCAAGAGCCACCATTTGTGCCGCCGTATCAAAAGCCTGCTTAATGATGGTGCCACCTGCCGGGGCAGACCGTGCCGCTCCACCGCCTTCATCACCACCGACTTGATCATCGTCTGCATGAGCGCCACTGAAGCCATCACGATAAAGTAAATGCCCGGGTGAAGAGCTCATGGCGTTGCTATAAGTATGAATCAACCAACCACTATCAGCTCGAATAATACTTGGGGTAAAATCGTCGTCTTCGGTTGCCGCAGTATTAATAATCTGCAAAAACGGGCAACGATCCAAAAGGTATTGTACATCTTCGTCTGTAATAGCAATAAAGTTTTCCCAGTCTACATCAGCTGCTGCTGAGCGTAGTTGTTGTAACTGTGCTTGGGTATTAAGAGCTGGGTTAATCGCCCACTTATTGCTTGATTCGTCATTTTTCATGGTTATTCTCAAAGATTTGGTTGGAAGCCGGGCCAGATGCTATGGCTCAACTAATGTACGGTATTGTACCTTTTTCCCTTTGGAAAAGCAGTAAAATTTTATAGATTGACCACGACTGACACCAGCGAATACAGCAACCTGCTATTATGTACTCTATGTGCATTTCAATCATTTAATCAACAAGGAACGCTTTGACTAAAATTTTATCTTAAGGTAGCATGATAACCACTAATCTAGCACTCTTAGGGGGATCTAGAGCTGCTCTTGGGACTGAGTCAGTACATTAACTTTCAGCAACTTATCAATTAGTTACAGTGCCCGGAGGCAGTTTTTGTGATGAGAAATAAATACGTTCAAATGCTACCATTGCTAACCAGCATGCTTATCAGCACCAGTATTGGCTACGCGACACCAAATGCGCAAACTAACCAAATAAAGTTGACGCAGGCTACAATATTGCCAAATCACAAATCTCCAACAGCCAAAACGCAAAGAACGCCGCCCAAAGGTGTGGTGCTCAATCTACAACATGCGGATATCCGCGCTGTTATCCAAACCATTGCCAAGCTTACCGGCAAAAATTTTCTGGTTGATCCACGGGTGACCGGCAAAATCACTTTAGTCACCAATACTCCGATGTCTGCAGACGAAGCCTATCAAGCCTTTTTGTCTATGCTACAGGTGCTCGGTTTCTCCGCCGTACCTTCGGGTAATTTAATCAAAATTGTTCCCAATATGAACGCCAAAGAATTAGGACTACCGATTGCTACTTCTGTTCACCCAGGCAAAGGCGACGAAATTGTCACGCGCGTAGTGCAGGTCAAGCATGTCTCCGCCACACAACTGTTGCCTATTTTGCGACAAATGATGCCTGAAAATGCCAGCATTTCGGTTTATTCGCCAAACAACACGCTAATTTTGGCCGGTAGCGCAAGCAACATTAGCCATCTTGTTCAGCTGATTGATGAAATGGACGAAGATAATGGTTCACAAATTCAGTTTATGACGCTTCACCACGCCAATGCGGCAAAGTTGGTTTCTGTTATACAAAGTTTACAAAACTTCGATCGTCAACAAGGTAAAAACGTCAATGTTTCTGTGGTCGCTGATAGTGAAAATAACAGTGTGCTCATCAGCGGTGATGCAGCAGACCGCCTGCAGATGCGATTGCTAGTCAACAGATTGGATCGTTCCAGTACCAATGCCAATACCACGGAAGTGAAGCATCTCAATTATACCGACGCAAAAACGCTAGCGCCTATTTTAACCAAAATTGCCGCAGCCAGCGCGTTGCGCAACGCAACCCCGGGTAGCCCGGATGCCTCCAAAACAATTTCTATTCAAGCGGACAAAACCAACAACGAATTGATTATCAACGCGCCGGCTGCCATTATTCAAGGCATCAATGCCGTTATTAGCCAGATGGATGTGCGACCACAACAAGTGATGGTGCAGGCTATTATTGCGCAAGTGAATGTCAGTCAAAGTAATTCTTTTGGCATTCAATGGGGAAGCTCAAGTGATGCAGTACAACCAGCCCCCACTGACGATGGTGATGATGGTGATGGCACCACTCCAGCACCGACTCAAAATCAAATGGTAGCCGGAAAAGTTGGTATTATTCCTTTTGGACAAACACATATTTCAGCCATCTTAACTGCTTTGAATCAAAACAATAATGACAATATTCTAGCAACACCTTCTGTCATGGTACTGAACAATCAAAAAGCACAAATGGCCAATGGTATTAAATACCAGGCGCAAGACAATCAATATTATCCAACCAGCACTGATCCATCCTCAACGGCTAATTTATCACCCATTACCACCTATACCCCAACAACAGCCGAATTAAAATTTGAAGTTACCCCGCAAATTAGCCCAAACAATATGGTGCGCATGACCATTAAACAATCTGATGATGAGCTACAAAACCCAGCAAACGCCAGTTCGACCAACAGCATCACTGACACCAGCAGTATTCAAACGCATGTCATGGTGCACAGTGGCGACATTTTGGTGCTGGGTGGTTTGATTAAAAAAGACAAAAAACAAACCGTAGCCAAAGTGCCAATTTTAGGCGATATTCCGTTAATTGGCCGTTTGTTTCAAAATAAGAGCAGCTCAAACGACAACCAAATGCTGTTGGTATTTATTCGCCCAGTAATCTTAGACAGCAAGAAAACACGCGCAGCTACAACTATAAATAAATACAATTACGCACGCCAACAACAAATGAATTTTAATGCCCAGGAAAAGGGTGGTTCCGGACCACTATTGCCAGCTATCGGCAAGCCGAACGTAGTGAGGCTACCCTCCCCGTTTACAACTAAATAAAAAAAAATACCCGAATTTTACGCAACGAGCTAACTGATGAGTGAATTACCAGAGCAAGAACAATCAACAGCACCAAAGACTCGAGAACTTCGCTTGCCGTTTAATTATGCCAAAAATAATGGTGTGATTATTGCTGAAGTAGATGCTAACCAAGCGCAAATTATTCATCACCCAGAAACTTCCTACCAGATTTTAGCGGAGTTGCGCAGAGCGCTCAAAAAACCGCTGCGGCTGATTTGTTTGTCCCCAGAAGAATTTCAAAAGCGCTTAGCTTTGGCTTACGAAGCCGGTGAAGGCGCCGCCGAAGAAGCTATTTTTGGTATTGAAGAAAACATGGACCTATCTCAGCTTATTAATCAAATGCCAAAAACAGAAGATTTGCTGGAAAGCCAAGACGATGCACCGGTCATTCGCTTATTAAATGCTTTACTAACACAAGCCATCAAACAAAATGCTTCTGATTTGCATTTTGAAACATTCGAGCAAGATCTCACCATTCGCTTTCGTATTGATGGTGCGTTACGTGAAGTACTTAAACCGCCACGCGCGCTTTCACCTTTATTAATTTCACGGTTGAAAATTATGGCAAAATTAGACATTGCCGAAAAACGTTTGCCACAAGATGGCCGCATTTCTTTAAAAATTGCTGGACGCTCCGTTGATGTACGCCTATCCACCATTCCAACCCATTATGGTGAAAGAATTGTGCTGCGCTTACTGGATAAGAAAAACGCCCCATTGGATTTAAATAAACTGGGCATGTCGAAAAAAACCCAAGCCATCATGGAAAAATTAATTGCCAAACCACACGGCATTATTTTAGTGACCGGGCCAACCGGATCCGGAAAAACAACAACTTTGTATGCAGCACTGACAAAATTAAATGATAAAGTGCGCAACATCATGACGGTAGAAGATCCTATCGAATATTATTTAGAGGGCATTGGCCAAACGCAGGTAAATACAAAAATTAATATGACTTTCGCACGTGGCTTACGCGCCATATTACGCCAAGATCCAGATATCGTCATGGTCGGCGAAATCCGCGATTTAGAAACCGCTGAAATGGCAGTGCAGGCCAGTTTAACGGGACACTTAGTCCTATCCACACTGCACACCAATAGCGCTATTGGCGCGATCACCCGCTTGCGCGATATGGGGCTGGAGAGTTTTTTATTATCCTCCACCATTATTGGTGTTGCCTCTCAACGTTTAGTCCGCGTACTCTGTCATCATTGCAAACAAGCACAACCGGCAAGCGCTGCTGAGAAAAAATTAATGCG